>CAZZKV010000001.1:0-33338 GCA_964654665.1 uncultured Caulobacterales bacterium
GCTTTGAACGCGGCGATATTACCACGGCCTTTATCGCCGATGAATATCCTGATGGGTTTGAAGGGGCGGAGGTTAATGCGGGCCATATGCGAAAAATCGCGGCCACCTGCGCGTTGATGCAGGATATCGCCGAGCACCGTGCGGCGGAAATTTCAGGTTCTCTGCCCAATCATGCTCGTCATGTGCCGGATAAATGGGCCGTTAATATCGGGGAGACCAATTTCACAGCCGATATTAACGGGGAGACCGGATTGCGCACCATTGTCATGGATAATCCTGATGAGGATAAGGCGGCTATCGAGATGGAAGTGCTGATCAATTGGACGCCGGGGCAAGAGTTGGTGCGTGCCTTTATCGATAATAGCGGTTTTAATTTCAAAGCTAGAAAGTGCTCTGAAGGATATCGTGTTTGGCATAGAGGCTGTGAGTTTAAAGTCGCCGTGCGCACTCCGCGCGGGGCGGAACTCGCTAAGCTTATGCCGGTCAAAGTCGCGCCTGACACATCTAATCTTTTGCTTTGTCCGATGCCTGGCGTGATTGTGAGTATTTTGGCCGAAGCGGGTCAAGAGGTACAAGATGGTCAAGCTCTTGCTGTGATTGAAGCCATGAAAATGGAAAATACATTGCGTGCGGAAAAGAAATGCGTGATCAAATCAATCAATGCCAAAGCGGGTGATAATCTGGCAGTGGATGCCGTGATTATGGAGTTTGAAGTTGAAAGCCAAGACTGAGGTTTAATGGCTGTTAAGTAACAAATATTTCATACACGGGGCCGTATGCCGCGCTTGGCAAATGCGCGCAATTGGTTAGGATAGGGTATGAATATTTTAAAATCGGCTCTTTATAGTTTTTTTGCTGCTGCGACGTTGACAATTGGGTCTGCCGCGGGTCCGGCCTTGGCCCAAGTAGGGCCTAACGGATTTGTCGAATTGACCAAACGCCTCTCGCCTGCTGTTGTTAACATTTCAACAGCGCAAACAATAGAGCTAGAGGATGAACCCGATGCTTTCCCCGAAGGCTCGCCTTTGGAACGGTTTAATGATTTTTTTGGCCGGGGAGGGCCGCGCGGCGGTTCTGTCGCGAAATCGTTAGGTTCCGGTTTTGTCATTGATCCCTCCGGGCTGATTGTCACGAATAACCACGTCATTGAAGATGCGGATGTGATCGAGGTGATTTTTCCAAACGGCGAGATTTATCAAGCTGAATTATTGGGGCGCGACCCGGCAACTGATATTGCCTTGATGAAAATTGAAGGGAAAGACGCCTTCCCATTTGTAAACTTTAGTGGACCGGATTCGGGCGAAGTGGGGGAATGGGTTATCGCCATTGGTAATCCTTTTGGGTATGGCGGTTCGGTTGCGGCGGGTATTATATCGGCGCGAAACCGTAATATCGACCACGGCGCTTATGATGATTTTATCCAGTCCGATGTTGCTATTAATAAAGGGAATTCCGGCGGACCGCTCTTTAATATGGAAGGCGAGGTGATCGGGGTAAATACGGCTATTCTCTCGCCAACAGGCGGCAGTGTCGGGATTAGTTTTGCAGTTCCCGCGGAATTGGCGCAATCGGTTGTGACGCAATTGCAAAAATACGGCGAGACGCGGCGCGGGCGTTTGGGAGCCAGTGTTCAAGAAGTCAGCGCGGAACTTGCTAAAAGTTATGGTCTGTCAAAGGCGCAAGGCGCGCTGATTACGCGCGTACAAAAAGATAGCCCTGCGGAGCGGGCTGGCTTGAAAGTCGGGGATTTAATCACTATTGCGGGCGGGATTGAATTGCCGGATCAACGCCGCCTCTTTCGGATTATTGCCGAGGCTGATATCGGTAAAGATTTGGAAATGACATATATTCGGAAACGGCGCAAGAAAACGGCGATGGTTACAATCGAACGCCTTAAAGAAAAAGTCACCAAAGCCGATCAGGATAAAGCTGATAAAGACAAAGCCGAAGCGGACCGCGTGGCCATGGGGATTTCCGTTGAGGCTCTGACAGAGGCGGTGCGCCGCAAATATAAAATCAAACCAGAAATAAAGGGTGTGCGGGTTGTCGATGTTAACACACGCAGCGATGCGGGCGGTAAGGTGCAAAAGGGTGATATCATCGAAGAAGTTGGATTTACGCCGGTTGAAACGCCAGAAGACTTTGCCAAAGCTGTTGAAGCGGCTGAAAAACAGGACATCCCTGTACAGCTTTTGGTACGCCGCGGCTCAAATTATGTGATCTATGCTGTTAAAGCGTAAAGTCTGTGTCTGAATAGCCTTGGTAATAAAGTGCAGTGGTTAAATCCGTATGATTAATGGCGCAATGCGCTTCACTGGCAACCAATGGTTTGGCGTAATAGGCAATACCTAAGCCAGCCGCCGTAATCATAGCCAGATCATTCGCCCCGTCGCCAATGGCGATGGCTGTAAGAGGCTTTGTATTGGAATGATCCATTAAAGCGGTTAGTTTGGCTTCGCGGCCCAAAATTGGTAAGCCGACTTCGCCGGATAGCGCCGCCCCGTTTTCCAATAAAATATTAGCCTGATGGGCGTCAAATCCAGCCATTTGCGCGATGCGCGATGTAAAAAATGTAAAGCCGCCCGATACAATAACGGTTTTTGCGCCATGGGTTTTCATGGTGCGCGCGAGGGTTTTTGCGCCTGTATTCAGGTGAATGCGCTCATCAAAACAACGTTGCAAGGCGCTAAGCGGTAGATCCTTTAACAAGCTCACGCGCTCTTTAAGCGCGGTTTCAAAATTAAGTTCTCCGCGCATCGCCCGCTCCGTAATGTCTGATACGCGGGATTTAACGCCGGCGAAATCCGCTAGTTCATCTATGCATTCTTGCCCAATCAACGTGCTATCCATATCACAAATTAGCAGTGTCTTTTTGCGCCCGGCAGCGGGTTGCACGCAAATATCGATATCGGGGAAAAGTTTAATCAACCGAGCTTGTTCGCCTTGGATATCGCTGCAGTTAAGCTGATAATCAAAGGCTTTACCCGCAGATAGGATAGCTCCGCTTGTGGCTCCGCTGGCCGCGCGGATGGCCGATAATCGTGCGTCATTTCGTTCGGGCAAGACAAATGTAGCGACACAGGGCGTAGCTTGGGATAAAGGCGATGTCATGATGGCTCCGGCAGAGAATATGAAATGCGTGCGTTGTATGACAGGCCCAACCGCCAGCGGCAAGAGCGGTGCGGCGGTGCGACTGGCAAAATCTGTGGGCGGGGAAATCATTAATGCCGATGCGCTGCAAGTTTATAAGGATTTGCATATTTTGTCAGCGCGTCCAACTCAGGCCGAGATGGACGGGGTGCCACACCACCTTTTTGGCCATATTGATGGGGCCCAGCGTTATTCCGTCGGGCAATGGTTGCGCGAGGCCGTACCGGTCATTCAGGATGTTCTAGCCCGCGGCCATGTCCCGATCATTGTTGGTGGTACGGGATTGTATTTCAAAGCCTTAACCGAAGGTCTCGCCCATGTGCCCGAGCCTAATAGTACGGCGAAAACCCAGAGTAAAACACTGTTGGAGCAGAAAGGGATTGCCGCGCTGCGTCGTGAGGCGGAACGGGTTGATCCGGTTGCGGCTGCTCGCGTGCTTGGTAATGATCCCCATCGCTTATTGCGCATTGTAGCAGTTGCGCACGGAACGCAGAAACGGTTATCGGCTTGGCAAGCGATGACCCAGCCTGTTATTCCGCGCGGATATTGGCATGGCATGATTATCGCGCCGCCGCGCGACGAACTATATGCTAAAATCGAAACCCGGTTTGATGCCATGATTTCAGCCGGAGGGCTGGAAGAGCTACGGGTATTGGCTATGCGCGGGCTGACGTCTGACCTACCGGTTATGCGCGCGATTGGTGTGCGGCAATTATTACCGCTATTGCAGGGTCTTCAAAGCGAAGCAGAGGCAATTGCTTTATGCAAGCGTGACACACGCCGGTTTGCCAAACGCCAATTTACATGGCTGCGGGGCCAAATTGGCGAAGACCATCCTGATTGGATATGGACGGATAATTCTCGGACTATTACGACACTAAAAGGTATGAACTGTTAAAACCCGATCATCACATCGCGCGACAATTCATGCCAAAGCCGTTTAAAGCTCTTTGCGTGCGGCGGGAGCAGCGTTAGGTTGGAGCGATGCAAAGCCTGATTAATTTTTTCACCCAAATGGACAAACAGGCGGCTCGCGCCGTTGTTATTATGGTGGCCATGTTTTTCTTGGTCTTTACGCTTATAGGCTATGGGCGGGCTTATTTGCCGTTTAACGAAACTGATGTGCAAGGGTGGTTCGAAGGCGTTCGGGGCACGGTTTGGGCCTTGCCATTGACTATTAGTGTATTTTGTCTGGCGGCCTTCATCGGTATGCCGCAATGGGTCCTGATTACTGGAGCGGTAATTGCTTTCGGCCCTTTTTATGGCGCAGCCTATTCATGGATGGCGACGATGATCTCTGCTGTGCTGGATTTTTATGTGGGTCGTAAGGTTGGCGCAGAGCGGTTACGTCGATTTGGCGGAGAACTAGTGAATCGTATTTCAGAACTGGTGCGGCGTAAGGGGTTTGTAACCAGTTTTCTTGTTCGTTTGGTTCCGACGGGCCCCTTTGTTATTGTTAATATGGCTGCCGGTGTCTCGCGTATGAAGTTTCTATCATTCATAGCCGGTACAGGGCTTGGAATCTTGCCCAAGATCCTAATTGTCGCTTTTGTAGGGCAGGGGATGATCCAGTCTTTTGCAGGAAATAATGAGAGTTTTATCGTTATCTGTTTTGTGGGCGCTGTGGTCACAATTCTTATTATGCTTTATGTACGCCATAAACTGGCCATGCGTTTGGCCTTAAAAGACGATATAGAGTCATAAATTCTAGAAAAACCCTTATAATTAGTGTTGCAATACTTGCAAAAAATCTCTTGACCGCGCATTAAAGAGCGAAATCAGGAACAACACGATTCAGCGCGAACTTTTCTTTGGAGTGTCGTTGCAGAACTAATTAGGACTCCGACATGTTTGCGGGATTATTTGGGCTTTTTTCATCCGATATTGCTATTGATTTAGGTACGGCCAATACGCTTATTTATATGAAAGGTAAGGACGTGATTTTAAACGAGCCTTCGGTCGTGGCATATTCGGTCAAAGATGGCCGCAGAGAAGTTCACGCCGTTGGGCAAGATGCCAGCGTCATGTTAGGCCGCACACCCGGGAATATCGAAGCGATCCGCCCCATGAAAGACGGAGTGATTGCTGATTTTGATGTTGCGGAACAAATGATCGAACATTTTATCAAGAAGGTGCATAATCGTTCGCGCTTTGTGAATCCGAAGGTCGTGATATGTGTGCCGTCAGGGGCCACAGCCGTCGAACGCCGAGCCATCCACCAAAGTGCGCTACAGGCAGGTGCGAATAAAGTCTATCTGATTGAAGAACCTATGGCTGCGGCATTGGGTGCGGGTCTGCCGATTGATCAACCTTCTGGCTCTATGGTGGTAGATATTGGCGGAGGAACGACCGAAGTTGCCGTGCTTTCGCTTGATGGTATTGTCTATTCGCGCTCTGTTCGGGTCGGTGGTGATAAGATGGATGATGCGATTGTCCAATATATTCGCCGGACAACCTCTTTGCTTTTAGGTGAAATTAGTGCTGAACGTGTTAAGAAGGAAATTGGATCAGCTAAAGCTCCGGCAGATGATGTGGGGATGTCTGTTACAATCAAGGGGCGTGATTTGATGAACGGTGTTCCGCGTGAAATTCGTGTGACCGAAGCAATGATTGCCGAAAGTCTGACCGAACCTGTTGAACAGATTGTCGAAGCGGTGAAAAATGCTCTGGAAGCTACGCCGCCGGAATTGGCAGCGGATATTGTGGACAAGGGTATTATGCTAACAGGTGGGGGTGCATTACTTCGGAATCTTGATATTGTTCTACGCGAAAAAACAGGCTTGCCTGTTTCTATCGCTGAAGACCCGCTGGCTTGTGTTGTGCGAGGGTCTGGAACTGTTGTTGAGAATCTCAACAAATGGAAGAGCGTCCTGACCAGCGGCGTTTAATGAGGCCTTATGGCCAAGAGTTATAAAAATCGCGTAGCGCGCCGCCGGATTTTTTCGCGGATACTCATCGTTGTGTTATGCATGGTTGCTTTCATAATATTTTTGCAAGCGCGTCATGAAGATAGCCGTTTTAGTAACCTTAAATCCATGAGCGATGATATAACCGCGCCGGTTATGCAAGTTGTGACTGCGCCTGTGCTAGCCGCAAAAAATTTCACAGAAAGCTATAAAGCCCGCAATCGGGCCTTTGAAGAGAATATCCGTCTTAAGTCAGAGTTGGCCCGGATGCGTGATCTTGAAGCGCGTGCTATAGCGTTGTCGCAAAAATTGGGCCGGTTCGAAACTATCCTTAATGTCGATACGGGTTCCGATATTTCGGCAAATCCGATTGCTGCCCGTAATGTTTCTGAAAGCAGTGGGCCTTTTGTACGGTCTGCTCTGGTCAATGCCGGATATAATAAAAATGTAACGCTTGGGAATGCCGTAATGACAACCGATGGTCTTTATGGACACATTGTTAGGGTGGGTCGTATATCGGCTCGTATATTGTTGATTACGGATTTGAACAGCCGAATTGCTGTGATGTCAGAGCGTAGCAAGGGTACGGCGATAATGATCGGTGATAATGCCGATACCCCCCGCCTTGATTTTTTATCTGACGATACCGGTTTTTTGGTCGGTGATCGTATTGTGACCTCTGGTGATGATGGTGTCATGCCATTTGGCCTGCCTATTGGCACTGTTTTTAAAACCGCTGATGGACTGTTAAAGGTGAAACCCTTTGCAAGTTCAGGCCGGGCCGATTGGGTTTTAATTTATCCCTTTAGTCCGGTCGTTCCGCCTGAAACGCCTGCAGAAATCCAAGATAGGGATGCTGATGCGGGGGTGCCGCAATGAATATATTTACCCGTCGATATCCGCGTGCGCAAGGCACGGTTATTCATGGCGTGCTGTTTCTTTGGATACTGATTTATTTCGGACTACTGACATTCAATACATCTTTTATGCGATTCAGTTTTCTGGGCTTACCATTAGCGGCTATTTATCTGTGGCCGCGAGGATCTGACCCGTTAGTGTCTACAGCCATGATTGCTGTCAGCGGGTTATTTTTGGATTTTGTCAGTGCTAGCCCCGCGGGACAATGGGTTCTGGTTTTTTTAATAACCTTTGGCGTTTTGCGGCCTTATGCCCGTAATGCAGAAAGGCGGTTTATTGGTCATTGGATATATTTTTCCGCTGTGGTTTTTATAGCCTTTTTTCTTATTTACGGCCTTAATCAATTTGCGGGACGGGATGGTATTCGGCAAATAGGGCTTATACAACAGGCAAGCTTGGCAGCAGCATTATTTCCGATTATTTTTCTGTTACGTAATATTGGCCGTAATTTGGTGGTCAATCCGCGAACCGTAAGGCGGTCATGAAAAAGAAAACGTCTGATACGATAGATAGTTTTACGCTTTCCCGTCGATCTCTAGTGTTAGGAGTGGGCGGTGCCGGCGTCTTTGGCGTTCTGACAGCTCGGCTTTATTATTTGCAAGTTATTCGAGCCGAAGATTACAGATCACTGTCTGATGATAACCGGTTTAATTATAATATGGTTATACCGGCGCGCGGGACAATTCGGGACCGTAACGGCGAAGCCTTAGCGCAAAATCGCCAAGATTACCGATTGATGCTTATTCCAGAACAAGTCAAAAATCTGGATGAAACGCTTGATAAAATTTCGCCTATTTTACCTATTAGCTCGCAAATGCGTAGGCGTATTAAAAAGGATATTCGTAAAAACCCGCGCTTTATTCCAGTCTTAGTAAAAGACCACCTAGATTGGCAAAGTTTTGCAGCACTTAATTTGAAAACCCCGCATTTGGCGGGCATTGTTCCCGAAGCGGGCGAAGGGCGCGCTTATCCTAAAGATGGGGTATTTTCACATGTATTAGGATATGTTGGTAAAGCCAGCCCATCCGATGTTGCCCGTGATGATGATCGTCTGCTGCTTCAACCCACTTTCCGTATTGGCAAAACCGGCGTTGAAGCCGCTGTTGATAAAAAATTACGCGGTGAGTCCGGGCGGCTTAAGGTCGAAGTAAATGCTTTTGGACGTATTGTCCGAGAATGGCCCGAAGCGGAAGATGCTGCAAAGCCCGGAGCCGACGTGTTCTTGACATTAGATGCGGATTTGCAGCGCAGGGCCGCGGCTTTGTTTGAAGACGATAGCGGCGGCGCCGTGGTTATAGATGTCATAACAGGGGAGTTGCGGACGCTTTTATCCATGCCCAGTTTTGACGCCAATATGTTTGTTTCCGGATTGTCAAATGCAGATATGCGCCGGCTCAATAGCGATGAAAAACGTCCGCAATTTAATAAGGTGATCGGCGGTGGTTATCCGCCTGCCTCGACGTTTAAAATGGCTGTTATGTTGGCGGGCCTAGAAACCGGTTTGATTGGATTGTCTGAGACTGTTTTTTGTTCCGGAAAAACCCGTCTTGGAAACCGGACCTTCCATTGCTGGGAACGCAAGGGTCATGGCGCTGTAGCAATGCAACAAGCGTTGCAGGTCTCATGCGATAGTTATTTTTATGAACTCGGTCAAAGGGTCGGCATTGCGAAAATAGCCGATGTCGCGCGCCGTCTGGGGTTGGGACAAATCTATGACATCGATATAGGCGGTCAGACGCCTGGTATTGTTCCAGATGAGGTATGGAAAGAAAGAGAAAAAGGTCATAGCTGGCGCATGGGCGACACTTTTAATGCCAGTATCGGACAAGGGTTTGTCTTGACGACGCCTTTGCAACTCGCGGTAATGGCCGCTCGGCTGGCCAATGCGCGAGAGGCTGTAATGCCTACATTGATTATTAGCGATAAAATATCTGAATTTTCTAAGCTGGATTTCGACCCGCTACATCTTGATGTTGTGCGTCAAGCTATGTGGATGGTGACGGAACAGCCCGGCGGAACGGCTTATCGTGAAAATGGTTTAGGTATCCAAGGGGTCGAATTAGCGGGTAAAACAGGTACGGGGCAGGTTTTTGGTATTACAAAATTAGAACGCCGGGGCGGTGTTCGTAAAAATAAAAAATTACCGTGGCATTTGCGTGACCATTCGGTTTTTGTCGGGTTCGCGCCTTTTGACTCCCCGCGGTTCGCTAGCGCCGTCCTTGTTGAACATGGCGGGTCAGGGGCTAAACGTGCAGCCGATATTAGCCGTAAACTTATGGCCTATGCTTTGCGCCGGGATGGGTTGGGTGCAGGTATTGAGCCCTCGGAAACAGGGCCAAAGGCAAGCTTGTAATATGGCAAATTTCTCCCGTTCACACCGTTCGCTCTTTGGCAAGTTTTACGACATAAATTGGTTGCTTGTAACCTTGATTTATCTGATCGGTGCTGTGGGTGTTGTGATGATTTTTGCGGCTACGGATGGCGTATGGGGCCGCGGAGCTGTTCAACATTTGATCCGTTTATTACTGGCTGGCGGGCTTTTGTTGGCGATTGCTGTGATAGATATTAAGGTCTGGTATTTCTTAGCTTACCCTATATTTTTCACGGCTCTGGTCCTTTTATTAGCGGTTGATTTTTTTGGTTTAACGGTCAACGGCTCACAGCGATGGCTAGATTTTGGGTTTATGCGTTTACAGCCCTCGGAGATTATGAAGCCGGCCATCGTTTTGGCTTTGGCGAGATATTACCATGATCTGCCTCCGAAGAAAGTATCGCATATAATAGGATTGGCAGGCGCTTTATTATTAGTGGCCTTGCCGGTGCAATTTATCTTACGTCAACCTGACTTGGGCACAACCTTATTATTGGCTGCGACGGGCCTGATTATGATTTTCCTGGCAGGGGTCAATTGGCGCGTTATCATATCAGCTCTGCTTTCAGCGGTTGTTCTGGTTCCGCTTTTTATCCGGTTTGGATTGAAAGAGTATCAACGCGCCCGAATTATGACATTTTTTGACCCCTCGCGTGACCCGACAGGGGCCAGTTATCATATTACTCAGTCGAAAATTGCACTGGGTAGCGGCGGTATGGCCGGTAAAGGCTTTATGAATGGTACGCAGCGACAGCTCGATTATGTGCCGGAAAATCGAACTGATTTTATCTTTACCGTGATAGGTGAAGAGTTTGGTTTGATTGGTTGCGTGGCAGCAATGGGGCTTTATGCTGGGTTATGTGCCTTGTGTGTGTGGATGGCGTTGCAATGTAAGAACCTTTTTTCCCAGCTTTTGATTTTAGGTCTTACGGCTACGTTTGCACTCTATGTTTTTATTAACATTGGCATGGTGACTGGGCTTATACCGGTTGTCGGTGTGCCGCTTCCGCTTATATCCTATGGCGGGACAGTCATTTTAACCGTGATGTTGGGATTTGGACTTATTCTATCCGCGCATCTTCACCGGGCGAGTGAACTGCCACGCGGCGGCGGACGATGATAATCTGTGTTCTATAGCTTTTTCTGATTGTATAAATGTCATATGCATGAGTCCGGCCCAATAGGTTATCTGGCCTGGCGGAGCATTTTGCAATTTAGCGGCCAAGCGGCTCAGGCGTAATATACCCAAATTGATCGCGGCCCCTTTTATACCATGGGCGGCTTTTCGCAATTGGTCCAAAGCATCAAGATCTTCATTCATGGCATCGTGCTGGAGGGTTTTTATTTCCATAGATAATGTGTGACAACAGCTTAGGGTCGATTGTGCCAATTGCCACATTGTATCCATGGAGGTGGCATCTAAAAGACGACCAAAGAGTACTTCGTCAATCAATGAAAGGCGGACGGGGTTATCACTCTCTTCTTCTTGCATAGGGACATAGAGTTTTTTGTGTTGCGCTCCATGATAATCAATCCAAGCCTTCGTTATATCTCCTGAGCGCAATGGTTTGGTTAAAATAATTGTCAGACCCGCTGCCCGATACTGTGCTTGTTCAGGTTTTGACGCATAGGCCGTTAGGGCAAAAATAGGGGTATTCTGGTTTGGTCCTTTGCGGGCTCTTATTTGATTAAAGGCCGTTAATCCATCCATGATTGGCATTTGAATATCTAGAAGAATAAGGCCAAAGCTTTGTTCCAGTGCAAGGTCCAGTGCTGTACGGCCATTAACAGCCAGCATAACCTTATGTCCCTGCCGTTGTAATAAATTTTCGGCAAATAAGCGATTGGCTGCATGATCATCAGCGACCAAAATATGCAGAGACTTCATGTCTGGATATGGAGTGCTGGACTGTATATGAGAAGTTGATGATAACATAAGTGCGCCTTTATATAATACAACTTATAGAAGAGTTATAAATAGAGGGTAAATACACAGCTTTGATAGGTTTTAAGGAGAGCATGTCTTGACGTAGATGCATTTTTTAGGGACAGTCGGCATAAATAAAATAATATTTGGGGTCTTTTATGGCATCTTTACCGTCCGCACCTACGGCGCAGTGGTCTTCACGTTTCGCCTTTATAATGGCCGCTGTTGGCTCTTCTGTTGGTCTTGGAAATCTTTGGCGGTTTTCAGCAGAATTGGGCACCAATGGCGGCGCGGCTTTCCTGATAGTCTATATTGCCTGTATTTTCTTTGTCGGCATTCCGGTTCTGATGAGTGAATTTATGATCGGGCGCGCTGGCCAAGCTGCGAGTGCGGTTGGATCGTCCAATGATCTGGCAACGCGCAGCGGCGTATCTACGCGTTGGAGCGGCGGTGCTTGGTTTGGTATGGTTGCCTCATTTTTGATTGTCAGTTTTTATTGCGTTGTAGCGGCTTGGGTCCTTAATTATCTTGTCCGTTTTCTAGGCAATTCCTTCTCGGGACTCCCGGCGGAACAAATTGCCGCGAAATTTCCGGCCATGCTTGAGAATCCGCTTAATTTTGGAAATTTAAAAGAATCGGTTCTGCCTTATTTCTTGATTTTCGGCGCATTGACCAGTTGGCTTGTAGCGCGTGGTGTGAATAAAGGTATTGAAACGGCGGCGCGGCTTTTAATGCCATTATTCTTTGTTTTGCTTGTGGGTCTGGCGCTTTATTCCATCATGAGCGGAATGAAATCTGGCGGTACAGCCAAAGCCGTTGCCTTTATGTTTACGCCTGATTTTTCTAAAATAACCCCGCAGGTGGCGACATCGGCTCTGGGGCAAGCCTGTTTCTCTATTGGTATTGGTAATGCGATTATGATTACCTATGGCTCTTATTTGCCACGGACGGTCAGTATTCCTAAAGCGGCTGTGACGATCAGCCTTGTTGATACGTTGGTTGCGATTACGGCTGGCCTTGCGATCTTCCCGATTGTCTTTGCCAATAATCTCGATTTTAGTGCGGGTGCCGGCATTTTCTTTATTACATTGCCAACAGCCTTGGCAGAATATTGGTATATTGGTGCGGCTTTCTTTTTTCTGGCTTTTTTCGCGGCGATTACATCATCCGTATCATTGCTAGAGCCTTCGGTGGCTTATGTGGCTGAAAAGTTCAATCTCAGTAAAGCGCGGGCAGCTTGGTTAACCGGTGGAGCTATAACGACAGTAGGTTTTGGATCGTTGATGTCTCCCGCCTTTTTCGACTTTATCGATACCGGACTGGCTGGACCGATTCTTGCGCCGCTTTCGGCTTTGTTGATTGTTTTATTCACAGGCTGGCGTTTAAATGAAAAAATTGTCAATGATGAAATTGGCGGTAACGGCGAAGCGCTTGGCCGCTTTATTATGTTTTTTGTGAAATGGGTTGCCCCTGTCTTTATGGGACTTGTTTTGATACTCGGGATTTGGGATAAATATGAGGTCTTTATCAAAGAGCAGGTCAGAACAAATATTATCGTGTTTATTTTACTGGCTATTATCATCGGACAACTCAATAAAATATACAATGTAATGGGTCAGTCTAAAACGTCTGAGTAG
Organism: uncultured Caulobacterales bacterium; assembly: GCA_964654665.1. GTDB lineage: Bacteria > Pseudomonadota > Alphaproteobacteria > Caulobacterales > Maricaulaceae > CALCKU01. The sequence goes on from CAZZKV010000001.1 coordinate 12,910, forward strand.
AACGGTTGAATTTAATCACATTACAAAATGTTAAACTGCGATTCATGTCTTGCGAGGATTGATTGGTCGCAATAAGGATATCTTAACAACGTCCATTCAGATAATATTCAGTATGTTGTGATTATATGTGGGTAAGCGGGTCATGGCTTGGGTAATATTATAAAGGGGTCCTACACGGGCATTTCAATGTATGAATTTTATGCTTACCACATCTACCCGCGTGGCTATCGCCATAACGATTATGGGTTTATCCGGTTGTACGACTGTTAATTTGGCGGAAATGACCCCGCGACCTGCGGCTGTTAAATCCAATGCAGCGCCGACCAATGTTGTGGAACGGGCTGTGAATCGGCTTTTTAGCGTATTTGCTTCGAAAGGCTTTGTCCCTAAGACATCGCAAAAACGGGTTCAGTCAGCGGCCAGTATATTATTGACAGGGCTCAAAACAACGGCCGCGAGTCCAGAAGGTTATGTCATCAATGCTAATGATGTTGTTATTGTGCGAGCTGATATCGCTTTGGCGAAATCCCATGTTGAGCAAACGGCAAAAGCGGCAGAAGTGTTTCTTGCTATTGCCCCATCTGAAAGTGATTTGCGCAAAGAATTGAAGAACCTCGAACGGGCTTTGGTGGCTTCGCGCGATGCGCAATCGGTCTTTAAAGAGGCTTTGATTAAAACAGCTGGCGTGCCCTCTCAGGATATGGCGGCATTTACCGAAGCCGTTAGCCGTTTGCGCGGTGTTACGGATGACTTTGGAGTTCGCGTTCGGTCAGATAACGCCTCGGGCCAGTTACCCGTTACGGCCTCTTAAACCTCCAACCTACTATCTCGTTACAGTTTTACTTAACCGTTTTCGAGATGGTGTAATTCGCGCGGCGGACAATAGCGTGGATCCAAATGCTCATCCAGATAGTCATCAATGACATCCATAGTATGTTCTAGGTGGTTGCTATAAAAATGATCCGCCCCTTCAATGAGATGTGTTGAAATTTCTGTACCTTTTTGAACCCGAATTTTTTCGACAACTCTGTCTACATCTTCGGCCGGTACAATCGTGTCATGACTGCCATATGTGACAAGGCCAGATGCGGGGCAGGGGGCCAAAAAGGCAAAGTCATAGGTGTTTGTAGGCAGACTCATAGAAATAAAACCGGCGATTTCTGGACGGCGCATTAAAAGCTGCATTCCAATCCATGCCCCAAAGCTATATCCCGAAACCCAGCTAAAAGGCGCGTTTTGGTTAAAGCTTTGTATCCAGTCCAGCGCATAGGCGGCATCCTGTAATTCGCCTTGGCCATTGTCATATACGCCCATAGAACGTCCAACACCACGAAAATTAAACCGCAGCACAGAAAACCCCCGGTGTTTATATTGTTCATACATAGCAACGGGAATACGATGATCCATATGCCCGCCCGCTTTGGGGTGGGGCGATAAAATGAGCGCGCACGGCGCTTGGGGATCATCGGATGGGTGGTAACGACCTTCAAGACGGCCCTCTGGACCGGCGAAAATAACTTCTGGCATAAAAGCCCCTTAATTGTGTGCGGCGCGTCATTAACGAATACGCGGGCGGCTATTCTTGACTAAGGCACAGTGAATACATACATCCATGCCAAGTAATTTTGTGCGCCTTTACCAAGCTCTGGGCCGAAAAGCGAGGAAAAAGAACGATCAATAAAGCCTTAGTACAGTACTGTTTTTTGTCTCCTGTTCATGATGTGTTATTGGCGGGTGAAGACGACATAGTATAGGTTTTATGCAATCATCACAAAAATATGACATGCTATCTTGATCATAATGCAACCAGCCCTATTCGTCCCGGTGTTATTAAGGCTGTGGCTCGGGCTATGGCAATTGCGGGCAACCCGTCTGCCCAACATGCAGATGGGCGCAAAGCGAATAAAGTGATTTCTGATGCGCGCGACGCTTTGGGGCTGACTATGGGGGTTTGTGCGCAAGATATTATCTTTAACGGCGGAGGCACAGAGGGTGATAATACGGCCATTCATTCAGCTGTGCAGGCGGGGTGTAAAAAATTATTGATCTCGGCTATGGATCACCCGGCGACCATTCTATCGGCAGAACGTTATGAGGGGATAGTCGCCGAGCTTATACCAGCCGATATAAACGGCGTGACGGATATGTCATGGCTTAAAGACAGGCTTGAGGGCTGGAATACGAAGGAAGATGGCCGTCCTTTTGTTTCTATGGTTGCCGTGAACAGTGAAACCGGCGTTATCCAGCCCTGTGAACCTGCGGCGGCATTAACCCAGCAAGCAGGCGGTTTGCTTTTAATTGATGCCGTACAGGCACTGGGGAAAATTCCGATGACATTTGTAGCGGATTATCTCTCTGTTTCAGCTCATAAAATAGGGGGGCCGCAAGGGGTGGGCGCGCTCTATGTTGCTCCCGGTGCGCCCTATTCAGCCTTATTGCAAGGGGGCGGACAGGAACGCCGCCGCCGTGCCGGTACGATGAATGTTGCAGGTATTGCCGGTTTTGGCGCTGCGGTATCGGATCTAGACGGTTTGGATCATACGTCTATGATCCGGGATACAATAGAGGCTGGCCTTAAGGTGTTGGAGCCCGAGGTGACGATTTTTGGCGAAAAGGCTAACAGAGTGCCTAATACCAGTTTTTTTGCCGTGCCTGATGTTAATGCTATGACGGCGATGATGGCACTGGATTTGGGCGGTATTTCTGTTTCGACGGGTACGGCCTGCTCGTCAGGCAAAACCGGCGAGAGTCGCGCTGTAAAAGCGATGGGGCTTTTAGAGCGCGCGCCAAAAGGGGCTATTCGGATTAGCCTGGGCTATAATAGCACGCCGGATGATGCGGATATGTTTTTGCAGGCTTGGGCAAAAATGCGCCGCAAATCTTTTACGGGCAATTCAGCCCAAATGCCCGAGGTAGTCTAGGGTGGCCGTCTAAAACCGTAGAACGGGACTGGAAAAATGATGCCGAAAAGGCTCGACCTTTTCGTCTCTTTCTGCGAAAGCCTCGGTGTGATAATATGATATCCCCTATAGGCGGGGATGAACGGATATATATATGCGCGAAGAGACCAAAACCGCGAAAGACAGTATTGACGATAGCACCGTTGAAGATGTGCGCTCGCTCGAAGCGGATAAATATAAATATGGCTTTGATAGTGATATTGAACAGGAATTTGCCCCCAAGGGACTGAATGAAGATATCGTCCGCTTTATTTCTGCCAAAAAGGATGAGCCGCAATGGCTTTTGGACTGGAGGCTTGAGGCCTATGCCCGCTGGTTAACATTGGAGGCACCCGAATGGGCGATGGTTGATTTTCCCAATATTGATTATCAGGATGCCTATTACTATGCCGCGCCAAAATCTGATGACGACAAGCCCCAGTCTCTAGACGAGGTTGATCCGGAAATTTTAGCCATTTATGATAAGCTCGGCATATCGCTAAAAGAACAAGAAGTGCTGGCTGGTGTTAAGGGCGCCCCTAAAGTTGCGGTGGATGCGGTTCTGGACTCGGTTTCTGTTGTGACGACTTTTAAAAAAGAGCTGGCTGAAAAAGGGGTTATCTTTTGTTCTTTCTCGGAAGCTGTCAAAGAGCATCCCGATCTGGTGCGCCAATATATGGGTAGTGTTGTTCCGCTGACAGATAATTATTATGCCACGTTGAATAATGCCGTCTTTTCTGATGGATCTTTTGTCTATATTCCGCCGGGCGTTCGTTGCCCTATGGAACTATCGACTTATTTTCGGATGAATGCTCAGGGAACGGGCCAGTTCGAACGCACACTAATTATTGCTGATAAGGGCTCTTATGTGTCCTATCTGGAAGGCTGCACGGCCCCGATGCGGGATGAAAACCAGTTGCATGCGGCGATTGTTGAAATCATCGTTCATGAAGATGCCGAAGTGAAATATTCTACGGTCCAAAATTGGTGGCCCGGCGATAAAGACGGCAATGGCGGCGTTTATAATTTTGTGACGAAACGGGCTGACTGTCGGGGCGATAATTCCAAAGTGTCCTGGACGCAGGTTGAAACCGGTTCGGCTGTGACATGGAAATATCCTAGCTGTATTTTGCGCGGTGATAATTCCCAAGGTGAATTTTATTCAATCGCGATTACTAATGGTCATCAGCAAGCCGATACAGGGACCAAGATGATCCATTTGGGTAAAAATACGAAATCGCGGGTTATTTCCAAAGGGATTAGCGCGGGAAAATCCAATTCGACATATCGAGGGCTTGTCTCGGCGCATAAAAAAGCGGAGGGCTCGCGTAATTTCACCCAATGCGATAGTCTGTTGATCGGCGATCAATGTGGTGCGCATACGGTGCCCTATATTGAAAGCAATACACCAACCGCGCAATTTGAGCATGAGGCGACAACATCCAAACTTTCTGATGACCAGCTGTTTTATTGCCGTCAACGCGGCCTATCCGAAGAAGATGCTGTTGCTTTATTGGTGAACGGGTTTTGCCGCGATGTCTTGCAAAAACTCCCGATGGAATTTGCTGTTGAAGCGCAAAAATTAGTGGCGATAAGCCTTGAAGGCAGTGTGGGGTGATGCCGCAGTTTGTAAAGAGAGGTTGGGGTGTCTCTTTTCTATTAATGGCTGTGACTCTTATTGCAGTTGCGCTTTGGATGTGGAACTCTCCACCGAGCAAGAATAAGGCTGCGCCTGTCTCTGAGATCTCCTCTGTATCGCCCGTTGCAGACGTATCGCAGGCTCTATCCTCCGCCCCGCTGCCCGAAGCGCCGGATATTCCGCAAAGAATTGAGGATATTGACTTTGCCAGCTATTCTACTGATTTGGCTCGGTTCTCGGGCTTGAACAAAGGGGATAATAAAGCGGCAGCCATAGAGGCTATTCATGCATTTTTTAAACCGGAAAAAGGGGCGAAAGGTCAGGCGGCTTATACCTTTCTGGAATTAGGCGGTCTGGGCGGCACAGTTATTATCGCTAGTGCGGACGGGCTGGCTGATGACAGCGTAAAGGCCCGTGAATTATATGCCGTGTTTCGCGATGACAGCCTGATTACTTACGGAATGAAAGTTAAATGTTGGCGCGGTGATCGTTCTGATGTTTGGATCGTAGATTTATGTCCCTGACAGACAATTGGCCTTTGTTTTGCAGTGTGTAGGTCTTATTTATAAACAGATTTAATTTATATAGGAGCCTGTCTTATGGCTAAGAAATCTCAGCCGAAACGCACATTGATTACACTGTCCGAGGGGGAGAAAAAATTCTCTATGTCCCGCGCTGTAGTACAAGGTGACTGGTGTTTTGTTTCCGGTACCGTTGGATATGATTATAATAAAGGTACCTTGCCAGACAGCGCAGCGCAGCAAGCCCAAAATACATTTACGAATATTATGACAGCGCTCGAAGCCGCCGGGTTTGAACTGGGGCATACAATCCGCGTGCAATATACGGTGTCTGACCGGAAATATGTCAAAGAAGTTCTGCCGGTTGTAAACCAGCATTTTGGTAATATTCTGCCAGCTGCCACAATGGTTGTTGCCGGTATGGTTGACCCGAAAATGAAAATCGAAATCGAAGTGACAGCGTTCCGTGGTTGATAAAATCAATATCGAGGAAAAATTCTCAAAATTTTCCGAATATTGGCGACCTAAAATTATTACCCAACTCAATGGGCAGGATTTTAAGCTGGCCAAGATCAAAGGAGACTATCCCTTTCACGCCCATGAACATGAAGATGAAATGTTCTTTTGCTGGAAAGGTGAATTCATTCTTGATTTTGAAGGCCAAGAGAGTGTGACGGTTCGAGAGGGCGAGGCAATTGTTGTACCCAAAGGGGTTGTTCACCGCCCGCGCGCAGAAAAGGAATGCCATATTTTTCTGATTGAACCTGCAGGGGTTAAAAATAATGGTAATGCCGCTGTTGATGCCATTTATGAGGCTCCGATAGGGGAATGGGTTTAGTCATTCGCTAGGCGCTTTAGGCTCTGGATCAAAGGATATGAGATGGCCTTCTGATAAAGGATTTAAATTATATATTGAAATTTTATGACAACGATGTCATTATTAAAAGAACGGAATTATAGTGTGGAGTCTCATTATGAAATCCTGTCTGATAGCCAGCCTAACGGCTTCAATTTTATTAACCATACCTCTATCTGCACAAGCCGATACGTTTAAAACCAAGCGCTGTATGAATATGGGAAATGCTTTGGATGCTCCGGCTGAAGGGGCATGGGGACATGTCATTGAAGCCCAATCGTTCAAAACTATCGCACAGGCCGGATTTGATACGGTTCGTATTCCTGTACGATGGAGTGCTCATACGGGGGGTGCGCCAGATTATAAAATTAAGGACAGGTTTTTTCGGCGAGTCTCGGAGGTGATTGATCAAGCGCTTGCGCAGGATTTACAGGTTATTTTGAACATACATCATTTTGAAGCGCTTAATGAAGCTCCGGAAGAAAATTACGCGAAATTTATCGCGCTATGGGGGCAGATTGCTACGCGGTATAAAGATTTGCCGGAAAGTGTGTATTTCGAAATTATAAATGAACCGAATGGCAATTTTGAAGGCGGATTGATGCGCAAAATTGTAGCGCAGGGTTTTAAAAAAATTCGCGAAAGTAATCCCACGCGCATCCTTATCATGGGCGGAGATAATTGGTCGGGTATTAAAAGCTTGCCAACCATTCCCGCGATTGTTGACCCTAATCAGGTTTATACGTTCCATTATTATGATCCCTTTAAATTTACCCACCAAAAAGCCGGATGGACAGATTTAAAAAATAGCGGAAAGGAAAAATGGGGGAGTTCAGCCGATAGGGCTGAATTGAGGGCTGCAGCGCAATATGCAGGCCAAGTGCAAAAAGACACAGGTATTCCGATATTTTTAGGCGAGATTGGGGCTTATGAAAAAGCGCCATATCGCGATGTCGTTAATTACACGCGCGAGACACGGGAAGCGTTTGAAGCCGCGGGGATTAGTTGGTGTGTTTGGAATTTTACTGCAACCTTTCCCTTTTATAATTCCACTTCAAAACAATGGGATGTTAATAAGCTGGCGGCTTTAGACTTATCGCCGAACCTGAAGGTGGCGAAACAAATCTCTAAATATAGGACTGCAAAGGCTGGAGGCTCGCCTTATGCAGGGCAAAGCATCGATTATGCTTTTAATGCGCTTCGCCGGAAAATTGGCCGAGATGGGGATCTTATCATGCCGCCTTTTGCTGACCAATTAGGTAAATATGGAGTAGTCAAAACGAAAGTTGTGAAAGATAGCGGCGTACCGGATGGCAAAGCCACAGAAGTAAAGGTTAGCCGTAAAGGACAAAATCCGTGGGACGGTGGTTTGTCGGGGGCTATCCCCGGTGCGATTGAAAAAGGGGATAAGCTCATCATGTCCTATTGGGCTAAAACCGTAAAAGGAGAGGGTCTGATTGCTAATGCTGGGCTACAATTAAATAGCGCGCCCTATACCGCGATGACGCTGGAGCCAGCAAATGTTGGGCCGCAGTGGCAGCAGTTTTTTATCACAGCAACAGCGCAGCAAGATTATGGCCAGTCCGAAGCGGGTTATACAATTCAGCTTGCGGGGGCTAAACAGGTTGTGCGGATTGGTCCTGTCTTTATTCTCAATCTTGGCCCCGATAGATAATATCTTTGCTGAGATAGAGACGTCAGACAAACACGGACCAAGGCTCGATAATACGTTGATTATATGTGCTGTGCCCAAGGGGTAATATCCTTAAGCGCACGCATGGCCAGGTGCCGTTTTCGGAACCGGGTTTTATCTTTGCCGCGAATGCGTTTGCCGTCATTGGATTTATATTCCAGTCCTTCAATTGGAGGGAATAATCCGAAATTAATATTCATTGGTTGAAATTTGGCTTTGGGTCCATCCATATAACCGCCGGTGACATGTTCGACGAGTGCGCCTAAGGCTGTGGTCAGCGGCGGCGTTTCGCAGTGTGTACCCAGCGCTTGGGCCGCAGCCATACGGCCCGTTATCAGGCCTAATGCTGCGCTTTCAACATAGCCTTCAACACCCATAATTTGTCCTGCAAAGCGCAAATCGGGACGGCGGGTTAATTGCAATTGTTTATTCAAAAGCTTGGGGGCGTTAATAAAGGTATTGCGGTGAATGCCGCCGAGACGGGCAAAGACGGCTTTTTCTAATCCGGGGATGGTTTTAAAAATATCGGCCTGTGCTCCGTATTTCATTTTAGTCTGAAAACCAACCATGTTATAAAGCGTACCCAACGCATTATCTTGGCGTAGCTGTACAATAGCATGGGATTTTACTAGCGGGTCATGCGGGTTGGTCAATCCAACAGGTTTCATCGGGCCCCAGCGCAATGTCTCGGCTCCGCGCGCAGCCATAACCTCAATTGGCAGGCAGGATTCAAAATAGGGTGTGTCTTTTTCAAACGCTTTAAATTCGGTTTGTTCCGATGTTACAAGAGCCTCTATAAACCGTTCATATTGGTCTTTATCGAGCGGGCAGTTAATGTAATCAGCTCCGTCCCCGCCAGGTCCTTTTTTATCATAGCGGGACTGCATCCAGGCGATATCGAAGTTTATTGATTCTTTATACACAATCGGCGCAATAGCATCGAAAAAGGCGAGACTGTTTTCGCCAGTTAGTTTTTGAATGGCTTTAGCAAGGGGTGGTGCCGTGAGTGGGCCTGTAGCTATAATAGTATTCCCCCATGCGACGGGCGGGAGAGCTTTCACTTCGCCGTAATTCAGTGTGACAAGCGGATGTTGTTGCAAGATTGTGGTTACAGCTTCTGAAAAGGCATTGCGGTCAACAGCCAGCGCCCCGCCAGCGGGTAATTTAGTCATATCGCCCATACCCATGATGAGCGAGCCAGAGAGACGCATTTCTTCATGCAATACGCCAACGGCATTGCCATATTTATCATCTGAGCGAAAAGAGTTGGAGCAGACAAGTTCGGCAAAACCGCCGGTTTCATGGGCAGCCGTCATACGTTGCGGCCGCATTTCATGTAAAACAACGGGTACGCCGCGGCGAACACATTGCCACGCTGCTTCTGATCCAGCCATGCCGGCGCCGATAATGTGAACGGGGTTTAGGCTCATAGCTTCGCGCCAATAAAGCAAGCTTTGCGTGGGTGCAAGCGGCATGATTAGCCTTTTATATTCTAATATTAATTCCCTTGCAGTTTTGCGAAACTCTCGCCATGATTTAGCAAAAGGGGACGATTAAAATGCAACCACGTAAACCACGCACATCTTTTGATTTTACGCAGGCCGTAGGCCAAGTTTTTCAAACGTCGGGCGGGACGGGTTTTGCCAAACGCCTTTTGTTTTGGGTGGCGGCTGGATATTCGGTCACGATGTTGATCGCATTTTTGCTTATGGCTAATAATTTTGGTCCTTATCTGGATGCCAATTGGCGAAATTTGCAAAATTTGGGCTCGGTACCATCGCCGGAAGAAACCGGCGCTCTGCTCTCGGCTTTGGGCGGGTTAGTTCCCGGTTATATGGTTATGATAGTTGGGATGTGGTTTTCGGCAGCCTCGGGCGAGGCGGCGCTGCACCGTAAAGTCTTGTTAGGCCGCGATACGCCAGGTGTTTTGTTAAAGCTTAATCGCGATACAGGGCGCGTGATGCTCTCGCAAATTGGCGTTTGGGGATTGTGGTGTTTGGCTTATTTTGCGGGGATATTCTTTTTAACAATTTCAGGCGCGTTAGGCGCGTTAGGCGTTATAATTGCTTTCATTGGTATCATTGTTTTGATTGGAGTGTTGTTCCTGATTCCGATCCGATTTGCTCCGGCTGCCGCTTTGTCCATAAAGCAGGGAGAGCTACGCCTGTGGTCGGCCAAGATTTTGACGAAACACCGGTTTTGGAATCTTTTTGTGGCATATTTGACCGTGTTTCTGGGCGGGTATGTTGTTCTTGTTTTGGTCGCTTATATGGTTATGGGCCTCATCATGGGCGATATGTCTGCGGTTATATCACTATATGGGCTGGGAGACACTTTGCCATCCGAGCAGCTTAACGGTATTTCAAGGCGGCTAAAAAATCCGGTTTTTATGTTGATTGCCGTCTTAGGGATTATTCTTTATGCGACTGTTACGGCAATTTGGGGCCTGATCATATCAGGGATCGCCAGCTATGCCGCCCGGTGGTATTTTGACGATGATGAAGCCTCGCCATTTGATTGATAATTTGTCATGATTTACAACCTTGAGCGGCTTTTTTATCTTTGATAGTATGAATATGTTGCAATTGGGGAGCAGTTTATGCGGTTTAGATTATTGAGTTTTATAGCGGTTTTAACTGTGAACTCGACTATTTATGCTCAAACCCCGCAAGAGATTATGACAGCTTATCGGGCTTATAATGCCGCGATGGAAATAGAAGATTTCCCGGCGGCTATTCAACATGCCAAAAAAGCATGGGATGAAGCTGAAAAGCAATTAGGCGATCACCGCAATACGGGCGATTTGGCCTATAATTATGGATTTATAGAGAAAAACCGCGGTGATAGTGCAAAGGCAGTCAAGGCCTTGGTCCGGTCAGCGGAATTGGCGCATTTAAAAAATGAAGATGCTGGTCTTGTCCGGTTGGAACGCGAAGTAGAAGCGGTGTCCAGTCTTGAAGCGGCGAAAAAATATGGGGATGCGAAAAACCGTATAGATGCGGCGCTTAAATTTGCCGGAGCGAATGGATTGAGCCAGAATGTTTTTGCTGGTGAGCTGCATATGCATAATGCCAGCCATTGTAATATTTTGCTGAACCGTAAAGTGAATAGCGGGAAAAAACAAATTGGATCTTTGATTAATACGGGCGGGTCTGAAAAAGGAATAAGGGACGGACAAAAAAAATGTGAACGTATGGCGCTGCGCGCTGCGGATATTTTTGATAGTACCCCCACTGAGGCTCGGCCCAGTTATATTTCAGGAGCCAATACAATGGTGGGTTATTCTCTGGAATTACAAAAAGACTGGTTCGGCGCCGCGATGCGTTATCAAAAGGCGCGCAAGGCGGTTGAAGATATTTATCCGCGCGATCATCCTGTTGCGGCGAATGCGATTGGCCGCTGGATTAACGCACGCAATTATTTGGAGCGGCTGGACAAACTCGAAAAAGCGGAAGCGGACGGTTTGTGTCAGTGTTGGCCTTATTCTGATAGGCGTCGCACGGTACAGCCAAGCAAAACTGTAAAAGTTAATTTTCCTTACCGGGGGCTAAATACAACATCAGGCTTTGCCATTGTAAAATTCGATGTCACGGATGCAGGGAAAACCGAAAATATTCATATTGTTCAAAGTTTTCCCGACGATGTCTATGATAAGGCCTCGATTAAAGCGATTGAGCAATGGCAATATCCGGCCAAAACTGAGGGTGAGCCCGATGATTTTCGAACGGGTATTATACAGCCGTTCAGTTTTTATTTATCGAGTAATCTGGATCCACTTTAGGAGTTATCACGCGCCATATTTTTCTAACGAGTTTTATATCTATTACCGCCATATTAGCGGGAAGCGCGGTGCCTGCAATCGCCCAAATCTCGCCGGAAGTTTTAGCGCCTTATAAAGCGTATCGAAAGGCTTTAAAGGCGGAGGATTATAAAACAGCGAAGGCAGAAGCGTTTAAAGCTTGGGAGGTTGCGGAAACAACGCTGGGTGATCATAAAACAACAGGCGATTTAGCACAAAACTTTGCAGATATTGCCCGTAAGACCTATGGTAAAGATCAAAAATCAAAACCGATATTGCGGGGCTATCGCCGGGCTATAGAGTTGTCTAAATTTTATGATGATAATAGCGCCGATGTTTATTTGCAGCGTATTGTTGCGATTGGCGAATTTGGTGCACAGACCGGACGGATCGGCCGTATACGTAAAGACCTTTTGGCGGGAGAAGCTTTTGCCCAAGAAAAAGGCTTGGAAAAATCAACCTTGCTGGGTGAAATTTATACGCTTTTATCGCAAAGTTATATTAAAGAACGCAAAGGGCAAAAAGTTGAAGACTATGCCGAAAAAGCCAAAGCGGTTTTTGCTAAAGCCGATGATGGTTATGTAAGCTATCATCCGGTTTTGGCGACGCTTTATTCGGGGTATGGCAAAGAAGCTGAAGAAAAAATTGTGCCGGCCGCGCTTGAATATCAAGAGGTCATGCAAAATGTCGATAATGTCCTGCCGCGCGATCATCCCTTGGTTATGCGCGCTTTGGGACGCTGGATGACCATGCGTAACCGCGTTGTGCGCGAAGGATTGTTGGATGAGGCCGAAGAGAAAGGCCTGTGTGAATGCTGGCCTTATGACAAAGAGCGGAATGAAGCGGTTCAGCCGATTAAGCGGATTCCGCCAATTATGCCGCGCAATGCCTATCAATCCGGATTTTCTATTGTCGAATTTGATATTAAGGATGATGGGTCGACGACTAATATTCGTATTGCGGAAAGTTGGCCGGAACATATTTTTGAAAAAGCATCGGAAAAGGCCGTTCGGCAATGGAAATACTCACCGCGAACAGCCGGAGAAACCGATGCAGACCGGACAGATATTATCACGACGGTCCGTTATGTTTTACGAGACAGATATGGCAATATCATTGAATAAGGCCTTACCGTCTTTACGGCTTACGCTTTTCGAGCTTTATCACGCTCCAGCATCGGTTTGAGATAACGTCCTGTCCAACTGGTTTTTGAGCGGGCGATAGTTTCAGGTGTCCCGACAGCCACGATCTCCCCGCCGCCGTCTCCGCCTTCGGGACCAAGGTCGATAATCCAGTCAGCCGTTTTAATAACATCGAGATTATGCTCGATAATAATCATGGTATTGCCCGTATCGACCAATTCTTGCAAAACGCCTAAAAGTTTATTGACATCTTCGAAATGCAAGCCTGTCGTTGGCTCATCCAAAATATAAAGCGTGCGTCCCGTTGCGCGCTTGGCCAGTTCCTTGGCCAGTTTCACCCGCTGGGCTTCGCCGCCCGATAAGGTTGTGGCTTGCTGGCCGACTTTCAGATAACCAAGGCCAACGCGCAAAAGAGTCACCATTTTATCGCGAATGCTGGGTACGGCTTTGAAAAATTCAGCAGCATCCTCGACAGTCATATCCAGAATATCGGCAATGGATTTACCTTTAAATTTGATCTCCAATGTCTCGCGGTTATAGCGCGCGCCTTTACAGGTATCGCAGGTGACATAGACATCGGGTAGGAAATGCATTTCAATTTTGATGACACCCCCGCCTTGGCAGGCCTCGCAGCGCCCGCCCTTGACATTAAAACTAAACCGTCCCGGTTTATAGCCGCGGGCTTTGGCCTCGGGTAGTCCGGAAAACCAGTCCCGGATCGGAGTGAAAGCACCGGTATAGGTCGCCGGGTTAGAGCGCGGTGTGCGCCCGATCGGGCTTTGGTTAATATCAATAACTTTGTCTAAATGTTCAAACCCTTCTGCGGTGTCATAGGGCATAGGCTGGATCGAGGATTTATTGAGTTTTCGCGCCGCGGCCTTGTAAAGTGTTTCAATCGTTAATGTGGATTTCCCGCCACCTGACACACCGGTGACGCAGCACATGAGGCCTAATGGAAATTCTGCTGTGACATTTTTAAGGTTGTTTCCGCGCGCGCCCGTCAAGCGGACAAATTTATGCGGTTTGGCTTCGCGGCGTGTTTCGGGAATTGTGACCTCTTTTTTGCCGGTAAGATATTTTCCGGTGAGGGATTTGCGCGATTTTTTGATTTTCTCAGGCGTGCCTTGGGCCACAATCTCGCCGCCATGTACCCCCGCGAGCGGGCCCATATCGACAACATAATCAGCGGTCAAAATCGCGTCTTCATCATGTTCGACGACCAGAACCGTATTGCCAAGATCGCGCAGATTTTGCAGCGTTTCCAATAGGCGCGCATTATCGCGTTGATGCAGCCCGATGGACGGTTCATCCAAAACATATAATACGCCCGTAAGACCCGAGCCGATTTGGGATGCAAGGCGAATACGCTGACTCTCTCCGCCCGAAAGCGAACCTGATCCGCGTCCTAGCGTAAGATAGTCCAGCCCTACAGCGTTGAGGAAAACCAGCCGGTCAGAGATTTCTTTTAAAATACGGTCAGCAATTTCCATATCTTTTGGCGAGAGGTCCGTTTTCAGTTTTTCGAACCGTGCCAGAGCATCTTTAATTGACATTTCTCCAGTTACGGAAATATCCATCCCGTCGATTTTGACACAGAGTGCTTCGGGTTTCAGGCGCTTACCATGACAGGTTTCGCACCGGGCATCGGACATATATTTACCCAGTTCTTCACGCATCCATGTGCTTTCCGTCTCGCGATACCGGCGCTCCAAATTTGGGATAACACCTTCAAAGGGTTTGGTGGTTTCATAACGGCGTCCATCATCCTGATAGACAAATTTTATTTTTGTACCTTTAGTGCCATATAGAACAACATCTTTTGCGCCGTCTGCGAGGGCCGTGAAAGGGGTCTCTGTTTTAAATCCATAATGTTTGGCCAGAGCATTTAGCGTTTGCATATAAAGACTGGACGGCGTTTTACTCCATGGTGCGATGGCGCCGCTGGCCAAGGATTTATCCGTGTCAGGGACAACAAGGCCGGGATCAAATTGTAGCTCTTTGCCCAAGCCATCGCACACAGGGCAGGCTCCGTGCGGGCTGTTGAATGAAAACAGCCGGGGTTCAATTTCAGAAATGGTAAAGCCAGAGACAGGGCAGGCAAATTTTTGGGAGAATAAAATTCTTTCGCCATCATCAGCCAGTTCAGCAATGGCAAGGCCGTCGGCAAGGCGCAAGGCCTGTTCCAGACTATCGGCCAGCCGGGTCTCGATGTCCTCTCTGACAACAATCCGGTCCACAACGATGTCAATATCATGTTTAAACTTTTTATCGAGCGCAGGGGCATCTTCGATACGGTAAAATTCGCCGTCAATTTTGGCGCGCTGATATCCTTGTTTCATCAAATCGGCAAATTCCTTGCGGTATTCGCCTTTTCGCCCGCGCACGATCGGTGCGAGAATATAGAGCTTTGTATCGTTGGGCAGCGCCATAATCCGGTCCACCATTTGCGAGACTGATTGACTTTCAATCGGCAGGCCGGTTGCTGGAGAAAAAGGCACGCCCACACGCGCCCATAAAAGACGCATATAGTCATAAATTTCTGTTACGGTGCCTACGGTTGAGCGCGGATTGCGCGATGTTGTTTTTTGTTCGATGGAAATAGCGGGCGAGAGACCTTCGATACTGTCAACATCGGGCTTACCTTGCAGTTCTAGAAATTGGCGGGCATAGGCCGAGAGGCTTTCAACATAACGGCGCTGTCCCTCGGCATAGATTGTGTCAAAGGCGAGGGAGGATTTCCCAGATCCTGATAATCCTGTTATAACAATCAGCTTATCACGCGGTAGATCAACATTGACCCCTTTGAGGTTATGTTCGCGTGCCCCGCGTATTTTTATCGTTTTCAATGTAGTCATGAAATATTGATCTATTTATTCGTCTGTGGATTATATCGATTTTTTAGTGTTCGTCCGATGGACTTAAGCGGGCAATGCCGTCAAAACAAGTGGGTGGTTAACACACTTGCAAGGCTTGTGTGGATGATATAGAACATAATAAGAACAAATACGTCAAGAGGTGAATTATGGCGGGCTCAGTTAATAAAGTTATTTTAGTCGGCAATGTCGGAAATGATCCCGAAATCCGCAGTTTTAACAATGGCGGTAAAGTGGCTAATTTTAGCCTCGCGACATCAGAGAGTTGGCGCGATAAGCAATCAGGCGAAAAACGCGAGAAAACGGAATGGCACCGGGTTGCTATTTTCCAAGATGGGCTTGTTGGTGTGGTTGAGCGTTATGTTAAAAAAGGTTCTAAACTTTACATTGAAGGTAAGTTGCAAACGCGCAAATGGACGGATCGCGACGGTAATGATAAATACACAACAGAAGTTGTCCTGCAAGGCTTTGGCGGTAATTTGACTTTATTAGATAGTGCCGGCGGCGGGGCCTCGCGCAGTAGTGGCGGTGGATATAATCAAGACAGCGTGGCTTATGGTAATCAAGGTCAACAGGGCGGGGGGCAACGATCCGCTAGCACAATGGATGGGCCGAAAGAAAATTTTGACCTTGATGATGAAATTCCATTTTAAGTTTCAACTATGGTTAATATTTTATTAAGCCGGCTCTTGGGCCGGTTTTTTTTATGAAATATGGATGAAAAAGTGAAAAAATAGAGAAATCTACAGGTTTTCTAAAGGTTTCCTTCAAGCATGAAAATTGCAGTTGGTCTATAGAGTAGAGGCACGCATAATCCCCAAAGATCAGATGTGGGCATTATCAGTTACCGTACCCGTGGGGCGATACGGTAACTGATCTTTGGGTGCCACGAAAAATACTTAATCGTTTTTTCGTGATAATTGCTTATACACATTTTTCTGGTAAGGTCGGTCATAAGGCGTTAGCATTACTTGGCATGCACATCGGCATGCGGGGGCTTGCCTTGGCATGATCTATAGTTTTGAAGATTTTGAACTCGATTCAATCCAGCATGTACTTCGGCGCGAAGGCATTGAGATTGATGTTGAACCCCAAGTTTTTGATTTGTTGATATTGCTAGTCTCAAATCATGATCGTCTTGTCACCAAAGATGAAATAGTTGAAAAAATCTGGAAGGGCCGAGCGATTTCCGATGCTGCGATCAGCAGTCGTATTAGTTCAGCTAGGCGAGTTTTAGGGGATAATGGGCGTGCACAGCGTCTGATTAAAACGAGCCATAATAAGGGCTTGCGTTTTATGGCTGTTCCCGAACTTAAAAAAGCAGATAATAGAGCGGCGTCTTTTCTTGCCCCTCATGTAACGAGTCTCGACACATCCATAGCCGGAAATGAGAACCCGTCTATTCTTGTTTTACCGTTTCGGGCGCGTCCTCATGACGAGATGGAACTATTTACGGCAGATGCATTGGTGGATGAAATTTCAATTCTTTTATCCGGTATGCGCGGGCTTAATGTTATCCCGCGATTCGTAGCGGGAATATCGCTAGCCCCCCGCGAAGACCCGATGGCGATAGCTGCAAAAATTGGTGCGCATTATATTGTAACGGGTAACGTACGCCGTGAAAGTCAAAAGCTGCGGGTACGGGCGGTGCTAACTAATATGATAGATGGCCGCCAAGTCTGGGCGCAGAAATTTGATAGTGATATGTCTAATATTTTTGCTATTGAGGATGAAGTGGCGCATGGCGTTGTCGGGGCTTTGGGCGGGAAAATCGCGCAGATCGAAGCTATACGGGCGTCCCGTCAGAAACCGGAAAACTTGCGCGCGTGGGAGTTGTCGCGCCGGGCGTTGACAGCGGCTATGGATTGGCGTCCCGAAACTCTGGCCAATAGTATCCATGATTGCACTCGCGCGATTGAACTGGATGCAAATTATGCCCATGCCCATGCCTATTTAGCCTTTTTCTTGGCATGGCGTATTGCGCAAGGTTGGACGTCTGATCCGGTAACAGAACGCATGCTTTCAAGAGAACATATTGAAACAGCCTTGGCCTTATCTGATCAGGACGCCGAAATTCTGTCTGCAGTTGGTGATTGTTACCGCATGTTAAAAGGTCCCCGGGCTGCGGTAGATTTTTATGACGCAATGCTCAAACGGGACCCTGATATATTTACACCATGGCCTGTCGCTTTGCCGATTATGGGGATCGCTTATGGCCAAGCAGGCAATTATGAGCGGGCGATTGCGTGCGTTGAGGCTTTTGAACTAAAATTTCCTAGTGATGATATGGGACGCATATGGTCCCGTGTTGCATTAGGGTATATTGAATTGTGCGAGCGGAATTATGCTCGCGTTGCTAATTTGCATGATAATCCACCGTCAGAATATAATGCTATATGCCGCGTCATTGCCTTGGTTCAGCTCAAACGTATAGATGAGGCGCAAGCAGCATTCCAGCAGTTACAGTCTCAAAACCCTGCTCTCTCTGTGGATCACTATATTGAACATTTCAAAACCTATCATGTCGATCTCGCTATTAGCGCAGAGCTTTCGGGCGCGCTTTTAACATTAAAAAATACGTTATAGGCTGGAGTTCCTTTATGGTTTGCGTAGCGCTTCTTTGAAAATGGTCGATAAAATATAATAGCCTGCCAGAATAACGCCTGACACCGTACCAGAAATTTTGGATGTTCCGATACGCTTGCGGTAACGTACAGGCACTTCGGCATAGGATAAACCTTGTTTTAAGGCGCGAACCTGCATTTCAACTGTCCAGCCAAATGTAGGGGCTTGCATGTTAAGCTGTTGTAGTGCTGGACGGGTGATAGCCCGAAATGGACCAAGGTCTGTAAAGCGGCTTCCCCAGAATAGACGCATTAAGAAACAGGCGAGCCGATTGCCAAAAGCTTGTTGGGGCGTTAACGCCCCGCGTTCACGGTGTCCGGTCAACCGTGAGCCAATGACAAGATCTGCTTCGCCGGCTATAATCGGAGTTATAATTGAGGTCATATCTTCGGGGAAATCAGAGGCGTCCCCATCTAGAAAAACCAGAATGTCATAATTCCCCGCGGCTGCGATACCCGCAAGACACGCCCGGCCATATCCGGGCTGAGGCACGGATATAACCTGCGCGCCTGCTGCTGAGGCGAGATCTCCGGTTCCGTCAGAAGAGCCATTGTCGACAACAATAATATCGCTGACATTTTCCGGGATAGCTGTGATGACCTTGGTTATGGCTTCAGCCTCGTTCCGGGCAGGAATAACGACTTTGATAACGGGCATGTCGAGGGCTTTATCGGGCATAATCTAGCTTTCTGCTGCGCCACAGCTCATAGATCAAGACCAATAGAGGCAGGCCAAATTGCACCGGAACTGCAATATTTGTATAAAGATGATAGTGTCCCTGTTCGCCAAGGGCAAAGCGGATATAATATAGCGGTAAAGAGGCCATAAGCAATGCGGCGCCGTAAAATGGGGTAAAGGATAAAAAGGGTAAAACCCAGATTACATACCACGGGAAACCGGCTGGCGAGAGAAAAAACAAGGCCAGAGATAACAATAATAATGCGTGCGGTAGATCAATATCACGTCGGCGAAATCCGAACCAGAGCGACAAGAGCGTCAAAAGGGCCGCAATAGATAGACGCGCCGCCATGCCGGGATTGCTCGCGATAGGGGTTATGATTTTTTCAAGCCATGGAAAGAGGAAACTGGTGCGTGTCCATCCGCTTGAATAGGCGGCCAGACCGCTGCTCTCCCCAAGGCTGAGAAATAACGGCGTGAAAGCGGCGAGCGACAGCGCGGTTATAAATGCGGCACAGCTGGCATATAGGACGGGCTGGGTGCGATAGTTACGATAAAATACCGGGGCTAATAATAAAGGCCAGAGCTTGACGGCCCCTGCCCCCGCTAGCGCTGCGCCGGCCCAAAAGGGGCGTGTGCGGATCCAGATGAGGGTAGCCAATACACAGGGTACGATCAATACATCCATATGGGCCACATTAATTCCGGCATAAATCAATAGCGGGTTGAGCGCATATAGCAGCCCCCAGAGAGGTGAGCGATTATAAAGAGATAAAGCTTTGAGCAGCAAGATAAATGAGAGCGCTTCCGCGGCCAGAAACAGGGTCCGCAACACATCCAGATCAAAGGGTTTGATGAGCGCCGCTCCGGCAAATACGGCTTGGGCGGCGGGGGGATAAAGCGTGGTGAGTTTCGGGTTATTAATGCGGTGGGCGATATCGTCGTTATTATCCGACAATGCGCGCAGCCGGATAATATCGGGATTGTCGCTGGGGCGTAGAACGGTGTCAGGGCTGTAAAGATAGGGGTTTATGCCCTGTGTGATAACCGCGCCGTCCCACAGATAGCGGTTCCAATCATCTTCATAAATTGGCACCGAGTTAAAAAACATCGCGCGTAGTAATAGGCCAAAGGTTGCGCCTGTGATAATGATACGTTTTACATGACGGGGAGACGGGCGGCGACGGAGGAGCGCTCGGATCACCGGTATAAGAGCAATCCATATTGTGCCGGCGATCATCATCGCTGCGGTAAAGGCAATATAAGGATGGTCAGCCGTGGTCGTTCCCAAGCGAAAGCTAGGCGTTAACAACCGCACATAGAATAAAACAGCCCCGATAAGGGCTGCTTGACAGATTAAAACAGATATCGCTCTCATAAAATACTTATGGATGATTACTGCTAAATTTTAAACGCTGAAATGCCTAGCTACTGCGCAGCATACATGTACCATTAGGCTGCGGGTCTGTACCGGCAGGGCAATTAGTTGGCAGACCGGAATGTGCGCCTTCTTTCATCATTTTCTCTTTGGCCATCATCTTCTCTTTGGCCATCATGTGCTCTTTTTCCATCATGGCATCTTTTTCCATCATGGCACCGTCTTTCATAGCGGCCTTTTCTATCATGGCCTCTTTTTCTTTCATCATGGCCTCTTTTTCTTTCAT
>CAZZKV010000001.1:33438-35696 GCA_964654665.1 uncultured Caulobacterales bacterium
ATCATGGCCTCTTTTTCTTTCATCATGGCCTCTTTTTCTTTCATGGCCAACTCGGCTTCCATCGCTTCTTTCTTACGGAGAGCTTTGGCCCGGCGTTCCAACTCACGTGTGGCGCTTGATGTGTTGTCAACTTTACGGGGTGTTTGCGCTCTTTGCGGGGCTGTATTTCCATAATTACTGCCGCTGCCATAAGATTGGGCAAAGCTCGGGGTCGCCATCAGGCCAGCCGCGGCGGTGGATAGAATTAAAATTGTGCTTAAACGGGTCATAATCATCTCTTTAGTTAGCTTGCGATACGGATAACTTAACAAAGACAGGCCCCGCGCGGCGTCACGACCTGCTAACAGAGCAACACAGATTCGTGAAGAACGCTGTTCTCTCATAGGATGATGTACGTGAGTGTTCTTGTCACTTATATAGTCTATAGTCGGTGATATAGGGCCTTTGGCATGGGTGGGTGCATGTTAAGAGATTGATGCAAACATTATTCATTGACGGTGAAGAGATAACAAAAGTGGAGTTACAAGGTGCCAACGAAAGCTGGGGCACATCAGCTGAAGCCCGACAACGCGTCTGAAATTATTAAGGTTTGTAAATCAATAAAGCGTTTTAATATATTTAGCCAGATAGTTACCCATGCTAGACGTAAAGTAATTACAGTGAATAAGCGCATCCGTTAACTTATCCTCAGGGTATTTCGACCCACCTGCAGGCGGAGAAATTACTTCCAATAAATTTCCTCGCGATTGCATCAATCTCTCAATTAAAATAGATTTTCTATTGATAAGATTAATATCTGCATTGTTTTTTATATCCACAAATACTTTTTTCAACTCTTCTCGCGAGCTAAGGTCTATGTAATTTGATGGAGCAATGTCAGGATGAGAGTCCATAAAAATATCACTTCCTGTATCAGCACCACGGCCAATTCGGCGTAATCTGTTAGTTAGATTTTTCCCAACAATACGTTTGGCTGGTTTATTTAAAATATTACCAATCCATATCAATGGCAATTTGAATAAATAATAAGAAATACCAATGAAAATTGGCGTAAAGATTACAGCGATAACGGCAATTTGTGTAACGTCGATGGCCTCTCTTAGTATATAAAATAATGAGCCATAGGTCACAAATAACAACATCCATGATAAAATGTTCACTGTTTTTCTGTAAAATAAGAATGGAACCTCAATGAAAGAATCATTGGTTAATGCGGCTATAGCCTCATCTTCATTATGGTAAATTAGGTGCAAGTATTTTTTTTCTTTCATCACCTTCTTTAGGGATTTTAATTTTTTTCGGTCCCTCCACCAAATCACCCAGGTTTGGTTTTCTATTTGACTCCAATATCGCCTACACAAGAGAACCACAGGTGCCAATAAAATTATTGCGCCTAATATTACAATTAAACTGTCTTCAAATTTCGTTGTCGAAATAAACAAAGCAATATACCACAGTAATACAAGTATACTGATGCAAACATAAATTAGAAACGCAGATATAGCGATGGATTTCAACAACGCTATGGACCGTATAGATTTCACATGAACGAATGGAGTGCCAAATGTTATGGCTTTGGTATTATGAAACAGCGGAGAGTCTTTGAGATGCTTTAAGACTACATTCCCGCCATGACTGTGTGACAACAGCAGAGTGTTCACATGCGTATCTTGTGATGCGATTAAAAAATCGCGTAACTTTCGGCTGGCCTTCAAGCGTTCAGACTCTTGGTTTTTTCCACTCCAGTTGAAATTTGTCCAAAGAATCTTATAAGAGCTTTCGAGGCTCTCGCGCAATGTTTTCGAAAATTCAGATGTTTCATAATACCATCGATGGGAATTATTCATTTCCTGATTTTCATTATATTTCCCATCAAATGTTCCGTGAACCGTTACGATATTCAATGTTGTTTTTTGATCATCTTCAGCCATGTCGCCCTCTTTTATCATGAAGCCATATCATTTTAATGTGGGAGTTCACGTGACCACAGTCACGGCAAAGCATTATACTTTCAACGCAATCATAAGTTTAGGGCGAAAGCAAAGCATCAATATCACCTCAAAAGACAGACGTGGCCTGTCACAGACGTGACCTGTCCCTTATTTATGCACTGTTTAGTTATATTGAATTTTTAGGTTGGCTTTTAAATGTAAAAAATACTAGACATTACCTTACAATCCTGTTATGTAAAAAATACTTTACATTTAACGGAGAGGTGTGTGACCCGTATAGAGGATATGAGTGAGGCTGAACGTCAG
>CAZZKV010000001.1:35796-202675 GCA_964654665.1 uncultured Caulobacterales bacterium
TTTAACGGAGAGGTGTGTGACCCGTATAGAGGATATGAGTGAGGCTGAACGTCAGAGTTGGATAACGCTTTTGGCGGATGGAGCGGTTTTGATTTATTTTTGCCGGGCGATGACGACGGGATCCATATGGGTGCCGGATCATTATGAGCCTGCGGCTCTGGGCGAGATATTTATTGGCCTTGTCATTGTGACAATCATTTTACATGCGGGAATTGCCTCTGTTTTTGCGTTGCGTAAACGCCAAGAGCCTTATGAAACGGATGAGCGTGATATCGCTATTGCCCGCCGCGGAAGCCGTAATGGTTATGGGGTCTTACAATTCGGTCTGGGGATTATCATTATCAGTATTTTGGTTGGCTATGCCGCGGGCGACGGGTTCGAGGGTATGATTAAACTGCAAACGCCGGTACAGATTATTTTTTATCTTACTGCGCTGAGTTATATCGCTGATCTGGTTAAACAGGGCAGTATGATTGTAGATTACCGCCGCTAGCATATGGGCGGGAAAAAGACACACATTAAGAACCAGATCCGGCGGATACGCTTGGCCCGAACGGATTTAACGCAGGCACAATTGGCCGCGCGAGTCGGGGCTACGCGCCAGACAATTCTGGCAATAGAGGCCGAAAAATACGCCCCCTCGCTCGAATTGGCGTTTCGTATTGCCCATGTGTTAGGCGAACCTATAGAGGCGGTTTTTCAATTTGATCCGTCAGATTGGAGTTAGGCAGGCGGGTTAAGCCGAATTGTTCTGGGTTGCCCAATCGCGATAGCTGACTATCTGACCTGTTTTATCATAAGCGGGCGAGAGCATATGGGTGATAAGCGGGGCAAGGTCTTTGGGATCGGGCAAAGTGCTGGCATCTTCGCCGGGCATGGCTTTGGCGCGCATCTGGGTGCGCGTGGCCCCAGGATTGAGCAAATTAACCCCAACGCCTGATATTTCCACCTCTTTGGCATAGGCTTGGACAAGGGCTTCGAGCCCGGCTTTGGAGGCGGCATAGCTGCTCCAATAGGCGCGGCGTGAGGCGGCCACACCTGATGTTTGGAACAGGGCGCGGGCTGACGGCGCAGCGCGCAGCAGCGGGTCAAAGGCGCGGATCAGGCGCATATTTGCTGTCAGATTAACCGCGATAACCTCATCAAATGTCTTGGGTACTGTATGGGCGGCGGGGGTGATTTCGCCCAAAATACCGGCATTGCCAAATAGAGCATCCAGCCGCCCCCAGCGTGTCTGAACAATAGAGGCCAGTTGGTCGAGCCCGTCGGGCTGTTTTAAATCCATAGGGACCAGCGTAGCCTCGCCGCCCGCCGCTTTGATCGCATCGTCCAAATCTTCCAGCCCGCCTTGGGTGCGCGCCAGAGCAATAATATGAGAGCCTGCCGCTGCTAGTTCCAGCGCGGCCTGATATCCAATCCCGCGCGAGGCCCCGGTGATAAGGCTGACGCGACCCGAAAGCGGTTTATCAGTCATGGCGAGCTATGCGACCTCAACAAGGAAAGAGAGCTGTGGATTGCCGCCCGTTAATTTGCGGTCACGGTCAACTAGCGGTGTTGGATAGTGGCCGGTAAAGCAGTGGTCCGTATATTGCGGCGCATTTTCTGCACGATATTCTTCGCCCATGGCCCAATATAACCCCTCGATAGAGAGAAAGCCAAGGCTGTCCACTTCGAGCATTTCTGTCATTTCTTCCAATGAATAATTGGCCGCGATCAATTTTTCTTTGGTGGGCATATCAATACCATAATGATCGGGGAATTTAATTGGCGGGGAGGCGGAGCGAAAGTGCACTTCTTTGGCGCCGGCTGCTTTTATCATACGTACAATCTTGGTCGAAGTTGTACCGCGCACAATAGAATCATCTACAAGCAGCACACGCTTACCGTCGATCATCGCCCGATTCGCGCTATGTTTCAGTTTTACCCCCATATCGCGGATTTGCTGTGTGGGTTGAATAAAGGTGCGTCCGACATAGTGATTGCGGATAATGCCAAGTTCGAAAGGAATATTGGTTTCTTGAGCAAAGCCAATGGCTGCCGGTACACCGCTATCGGGTACAGGAATAATTACATCGACATCGGCGGGAGTTTCTTGAGCCAGACGCCGACCCATATTTTTACGAACCTGATAGACACTCTTGCCGCCGACAACACTATCGGGGCGGGCGAAATAGACAAATTCGAATATACAGGGCCGCGCCCCGCCTTTGGGGAACGCCCGGAAAGAGCGAATGCCATCGCTATTGATAACCACGACTTCGCCGGCTTCAACTTCTCGGATGAATTCGGCGTCAATCATATCAAAGGCACAGGTCTCGGATGCCAGCATATAGCTATCGCCAAGGCGGCCAATGAGCAGCGGGCGAATACCCATTCGGTCACGCGCGCCGATCAAATGGTCTTTGGTCATGCCGACAAAGGCATATCCGCCTTCGACTTGGCGAACAGCAGCGATAAAGCGGTCAACAAAATCACCGCTGCGGGCCCGTGCGATTAAATGGATAAGGACTTCGGTATCAGACGTACTTTGAAACAAGGCTCCGTCTTTGACCAATTGCTCGCGTACGGTATAGGCATTGGTGATATGGCCATTATGGGCAAGGGCAAACCCGCCGCTATGCAGCTCAGAAAATAGCGGTTGCACATTGCGTAATACAGTCTGACCTGCAGTGGAATAGCGGTTATGACCAATGGAGATGTGGCCGGGCAGACGATCGGATGGGTCGCGGCCTGTGAAATTGTCACCGACAAGGCCTAGATGGCGTTCTGTATGGAATTTCTTGCCATCAAAGCTGGCAATGCCGCAGGCCTCTTGGCCGCGGTGTTGCAGGGCATGGAGGCCTAGCGCGGTGAGCGAGGCGGCATTATCCATGCCGAAAATACCAAAGACGCCGCATTCTTCTTTGATTTTATCAGCATTCGGGTCGAAATAGCAGGCCGGATGGGCTGGGCGAGGGGCAGTTGATGGATGCATCGGTGTCGGTAAGAGCGGGGGCATTATCTTACATCCTTAATAATGGCATCAATATCGCCCTCTTTCAGGCGTTCAGCCATGGTTTTGACTTTGGCAAAGGGTAGTTTGCGAATCCCGTCACCGATCGTATCTAAGATAGGAAAGAATATCGATTTTTCAAACATAGCAGGCAATTGTGCGGGCGGGGCCTCCAATTGCTCTTTCATAGACTTTGGCATTTTCTCTAAGACATCGGGCGGGAAAGCGGCCTGATTTTGAGCCATATAATCTTTAAAATCTTGAGCATCTTGGCTGGCCCGATATTGCGCGGTTAAGACCATAACGAAAAGCGAGGCGACAATTAGCCCGCGCCCCGCGCCAAAACCCGCGCCCAGCAGGCGGTCAACAAAACCGATATCCTTGCCTTTAAGGGATTTTCCTACGCCCGAGAGGATAAAGACAATGACCATATAGCTAATGGCAAAGGTACCAAGTCCCAGTGCTCCATCTGCCAACCAAGCGGGGCTGATGAAATCCTGAGCGGCAAAGCGAAAACGGCCAAAGATAAAAAGCGCCAAACCGCCGGCAATAATCAGTGCGGTGACGGAAATCAGTTCTCGAAACAGCCCGCGCGAAGCCGCCATAAATAAAGAGATGATGATAATTAAGAGAACGACTATATCAAAGCCGTTGAAATCCCACGGGCCTATGCTCATGACAGCGATCCACCATTGGTTATTACAAGGCCAAAAGGCCCTAGGCCGCCCACGCTGATTCTTGCGAACGCGTCCCTTCTGTCGCTTCCTCTACACGGCGAATGAGGTCTGGCAAAGCCTTGATTGCAATAATTGGCAGTGCTTCGGTAGATTTTTTGCCTTCTTTGCGTATCGGTTTTGGAGCAATGGCGCGCGAAAAGCCTAATTTGGCCGCTTCTTTGAGCCGCGCATCTGTTCGCCCAACGGGGCGTACATCGCCCGAGAGGCTAATTTCGCCAAAGACGACACTATCCGCGGGCAGAGGCATATCAAAGGCAGAGGAGGCAATGGCGGCGGCAACCGCCAGATCAGCAGCTGGTTCATTAATCCGTAGCCCGCCTGCAACATTGAGGTAAACATCCTTACCGGCAAAACTGACCCCGCAGCGCGCTTCGAGCACGGCCAAGACCATAGCGAGCCGTCCGCTATCCCAGCCTACAACGGCGCGGCGAGGGGTGCCAAAGGCAGCAGGGGCGACAAGGGCTTGTATTTCGGTCAGAACCGGGCGCGTGCCTTCCAGACCGGCAAAGACGGCGGCGCCGGTGCCGTCTTGCCCGCGTCCATCCAGAAACAGGGCCGAGGGGTTCGGGACTTGGGCTAATCCAAAATCGCGCATTTCAAACACGCCAATTTCATCTGTGGGCCCAAAACGGTTTTTATGGGCGCGTAAAATCCGGAATTGATGGGCACGATCACCTTCGAAATACAGCACAGCATCGACCATATGTTCAACAACCCGCGGTCCGGCAATTTGTCCGTCTTTGGTGACATGGCCAACAAGGATAACACAGGCCCCGCGTTTTTTAGCAAACCGGGTCAGTTCTTGCGCGCAGGCCCGAACCTGTGCCACCGTTCCTGGCGCGGCGGCCAATTGGTCGGACCAGAGCGTTTGAATGGAATCAATAATCACAACATCGGGCTGCTCTGCCATCAGCCCATCCAGAATTGTCCCCAGAGATGTTTCGGCGGCTAATTGGACTGGCGCATCGCCAAGCCCCAGTCGTTTGGCCCGCCGCCGCACCTGACCCGTGGATTCCTCGCCTGAAATATAAGCCGTTTTCAGACCCGCCTTGGCAAGCCCGCCTGTTGTTTGTAATAAAAGTGTCGATTTACCGATGCCCGGATCACCCCCAACTAAGAGGGCCGAGCCGGGGACAAGCCCGCCGCCAGTGACGCGATCCAGTTCATCAATCCCTGTTTTTAGCCGAGGCACGTCTTCAGACACGCCGCCTAGATCAACAAAATCAAGCCCGCGGGTTTTCTTGCGCTTATGCGCGGGTTTTGCCCCGTGCTGTGTGGCCTCTTCAACTAATGTATTCCATTCACCGCAGGCATCACAGCGTCCTGCCCATTTTCCGTGAACGCCGCCACAAGATTGACAGACAAATATTCGGGCAGCTTTGGGCATATTGGGTTCCTTTATCAGGGTACACAAACAGACTCGCATAGAAATGTCAATAAATGTTTATGATTTGTTCTTTTTTGGTAAGGGTGAAATTCGCTTAACACAAAAGGCGTTTTATAATGGAGAAACAGGCGTTAAGTGCGAGGTTGGCTTTTCCATAAAAATGCGAGACCGATGTAAAATAAAAATACTTGCCCGCTATGATAGAGATAGGCCGATTGCGGCGTCATGGCCCCTTCCCAAACGGCGGCCATATCGCCTGTTGACCATCCGAGTAAGGTGCCGATCCAAAAGGGCAGGACAATCGCGGAACCCAAGAGGGCGATGAATGTTATGGGGTTTCCCGGGCGATGCTTAAGGGTGATCCACAGAGTCCAGCCGGTAAGTGTTAAACCAAATATGATTTCGCGGATAAAATGATTTTTTATATAATCGCCTATAGTCTCGCTCGCAAAGGCTGTAGGAATAAAAATACTATAGGCGATGAACAACAAGCCTATCGCTATCAAGATACAGGTTTTCCCGAGTGTTCTGCTCATCCTTTTTCCTATATGATATTATATTTATGATGCGCCTTACGGCCCTTAATGCACTATAGTCAGACATTTGCGGTTGTGACAACCTTATCGGGCCTTGGGTTTATGATTCCGGTGTTGCAGGGGCGGAATATTGACAGGGTTATAATCCGGACATTGCGACATTCGGCGTGTAACAGATTCATGAATATCAGCCGTTTTGGGTATAAAGCGAGGTTCGCCCCACGGTATATAAACCCCCAAAAAGGTTTTACGCGGCGGCCAGTCTCGGCGTTTGGCCGATTTAGGGAATATTTCTAGCGGCCACCATTTTGATGTCAGGGATTTATGCAGCGTGGCTTTAACATCGGGTTCAGGATAGAGATAATGTGTGTCGGTACTCCATGGTTTAACACCGGTCACATATTTTGCCATTCTGTCAGGGAATTTAAGCCCGGCCTTTTTGGCCTCTGCCAACATCCAAATCAGAGAAAATTGCGATAGGCCACTGTCGGCTCTTTTATATCCACCGCCAACATCACTATGGCATCCGGCAAACCAGACCGCGGCGCTATCTTGTAAACCCGGCGCAGTTTTTGAATGGATATTGGGTTTGTAAACTTGCCCGGCTGTCCAATGATCTACACGGAACATGCGCCGAAATTCATCAATTGCTATGGCGTGACGGACAGTTTTCACAGCCGGATTAACGGAAGTATGCGGTAAGTTTTCGCGTGTTATCGGCGGGAAAAACCCTTTCGGGTTGGGGATGAAGACTGAACTGACCGTATCCCATAAGCCTAAAAATTTGATCGCGCCAGTTTTGCTGCCCGCCACCCGCCGAAAATTAACCCCTTCGCCTTCATAGCTTTGTTCGGTTCCAGATTCAGTATCCGCTAACGTCAAGCGCGATTGTTTATAGGCCGCCAGTGCCGCCCCGCTCAGATGGATTTGCTCAGGCTCCAAGATACCGATTTCATAAATAAGTCCAGCTAAAACGCGGGCGGTATAGGCGCCGCGGCTAAAGCCGAAAATATAAATGTTATCGCCGCGCGGCGTTTTGTGTCCGGCGACTTTATGTTCTCTGTGATGCCGTATAATAAATTCATAGGCTTGGATAACATTACGGTCCAGTCCAAGGCCAAAGGCAAGGCCTAAGCCGTTTTTGATTTTTTGCGTTAGCCAGCCCCATGTATATTGATAGCCTAATGTGCCAACGCCTTGATCGTAAAAAACAATCTGCGTGTCGGATTTTTCCAATGTCCGGTATAGTTTCAAGACATTAGATAGGTTCTCTTCGATTTGATTGCCGGTACCATCCAGACAGATGACAATGTTTTTAGGTTTAGTCATAATTGTGCTGCCCCGAAACCATCCATGCGGGCATTATAACATAATAAACGTTAGGGCTCTAATCCTTTATTAGGGCTGTTTTGCCCATTATCTAAAGCGGCGGGCGTAAGATAAGCTGATAATATTGGCATCGGCAAGCTGGGTATAATCCGCCCGTATCCCGTCTTTGGCCGTGATATGAAACTGGCCGCCAATACCATAAGCAAAGCCGTCAACCTTATCCGATGCTGATCCGGCTGCAGCGAACCCGGCCAGACTAGCAGTGATATCAGCATTGGCGGTGGCTTGGCCAAATCCGGCGCGGATAAAAATATCGAATTGATTTGAGACCGGATAAATCGCGCGGGCAAAGCCAGCATAATAGCTATCGACATCCAGAGTGGCCGTTGTGTTGACATTGACAGTTGTGCCGCCAACCACGATGGGTACGGCTTGGTTCAGCGTGTCACCGCCAAGGCCAAAGCCCAGTTCACCTTCAAAAGCGAGATAATTATTCAACCGATATCCCAACCGACCTGTAGCCATTGTTATCGTGGGCGATTGTTCACCCAGATTGATACTCTGTCCGCTAATATCTGTTTGGCTAAGATCTAAATCAGCCGATAATTGCGTTATGCCGATATTGGCGTAAACACCCGCATTGTCCGTGTCATTGGCGAGGGCCGATAAGGTGGTTACGTTAATGAGAGCGATAGTCAAAGACAGGATAAAGGCACGATGCATTAGTGAAATCCTCTTGATACGCGCCTTATTCTATGAGTACCGCTTTCAATCTGAATGGGCTTTGAACGGCGTTAACAAGGCTCTCAAGGCTGTATGATTGGCCGTGATATCAGCCAGAGTATATTGCTCTAATGTTGTGTAAAATGCGGTTTGTGCCTCGATTAAAGCCAGTTTCAAACCGCAAGCAGGACGGATAGAACACCGACCGCCATCGGCATGCATACAGTCAACCAGAACGGTGCCTGCCTCTGAGGCTTTTAGCAGCCTGCCGATATTAATTTCGGTTGACGCTTTTTGGAGCGTCATCCCGCCGCCCCGTCCCCGGTCTGTGTGAATATAACCGCTGCGGGCTAACCATTGTGCTGCTTTGGCGATATGATGAAAGGAAATCTCATAGGCCGTAGCAATTGTTTCAGCGGTCACTCTTTCGCTGTTATGGGTGGCTAAATACATCAATATCCGAAGGCTATAATCCGAAAACTTTGTTATATTCATAAGACCTTTATTCCATTGAGACTCGCTTGACCCTTTGTATCCTATATGCTTATAACAAGTAAATAAAATACGTATTAAGGGGCGTTATGCGCTTTTTGTCAGCTCTTGTTCAATTCTTACTCTTGCCGGGGACCTTGGTGCTCAATGCATTAGGGGTGTCTGTGGAAAATGATGGCGGGATTTTCCGGTCACTGATCAATATGATTGTCTGGGGTTTTATTGCCTTTTTATGTGTACTGCCCTTTATGGCTGGATAGTGAGTGTACCTGAAATCAACGAGGCTGATATTCAGCGGCTTGTTAGGAATTTTTACGCCGCTGTACGGCTTGACCCTTTATTGGCCCCGGTATTTGCAACTAAAATCAAAGAGGATGAATGGGATCATCACATGGCCCATATCGCCGATTTTTGGTCGTCTATCTTTTTAAAAACGGGCCGGTTTCACGGAAACCCTATGTCTAAACATGCAGCTTTGCCTGATATAACACCAGCGCATTTCACACGCTGGCTTGCAGTGTTTGCTGACATATCAGAGCGCCACTTAAAACCGGATCAGGCTGAGGCTATGCAGGCTATGGCCGAACGTATTGGCAAAAGTTTGCAAATGGGCTTGGCTTTTAACCGCGAACAAAAAGGAGAGATGGACCATCCCTTTACTGCGTTTAGTGTCAAACCGGTGCGCTCATGACGATGCTTTGGTTACACCGCCCGCAGCAATGCGTGCCGCTTTTTCCCTACTGAAATTTTGACGGCCCCGTCCACGATATCCGGTTCAGTTAAAACATAATCATGGTTCTCGACTTTAGTATCATTTAACTTTAGCGCCCCAGCTTTGATGTGGCGGCGCGCTTCACCGTTAGAGCCGGCCAAGCCTGCGCGCACGGCTGCAGCCAAAATACCCATACCCGTCATATCATTTTTAGGCACATCCGTTGTCGGCAGGCCTTGGGCTGCTCCGCCCTGTTCAAATGTCTGGCGCGCTGTCGCTTCGGCTTGAATGGCAGCTTGCGCGCCGTGCAACATGGTTGTGGCTTCATTGGCAAGGCGCACTTTGGCAATATTAATATCCGCCCCGTCCAAAGCGTCCAGTTCTGCAATCTCGCTGAGTGGTAAATCGGTGAAAAGCTTTAGGAACCGTCCGACATCGGCATCATCGGTATTGCGCCAAAACTGCCAATATTCATAGGGGCTGCGCATGAATTCCGTCCCCCATTGCGCATCATCGTTCAGCCAAATGGCGCCGTCGGCTGTCTTGCCCATTTTTCCGCCGGACGCGGTTGTAATCAACGGCGTTGTAAAGCCGTAAACTTGCGCACCTTCCATACGGCGTGATAAATCGACTCCGGTTGTAATATTGCCCCATTGATCAGACCCGCCGAGTTGCAGTGTGCAGCCATAGCGGCGGTATAATTCGACAAAATCATAGCTTTGTAGCAAAGGGTAATTGAATTCCAGAAAACTCATAGGTTGTTCGGTTTCAAGGCGTCGCTTAACCGTATCCATTGTTACCATACGGTTGACAGTAAAGAGCGGGCCAACATCGCGCAGAAAGTCAATATAGCCGAGCCCTTCAAGCCAATCGGCATTATCTGCCATAATCGCGCCATTTGGCTTATCGGAGAAATCCAGAAATTTTGCAAAAACCCGCTGAATGCCCTGCTTGTTACGATCGATTATATCTTGCGTAAGCATTTGCCGAGATTTGTCCTTGCCGGATGGGTCGCCAATTTTAGTCGTCCCGCCGCCCATCAGAACAATCGGACGTCCGCCGGATTTTTGCAGATGTCGTAACATCATGATCTGAACAAGGGACCCGACATGCAGGCTGGGCGCTGTGCAATCAAACCCGATATAACCGGTAAGAGGAGCCTCAGCGGCACAGGCGTCCAGCGCAGCCTCATCGGTACATTGATAGAGAAACCCGCGTTCAGTTAGGGTTTGCATCAATTGGGATTTATACTGAGCCATGATTTGCCTTTAACCATCTTTGGCCGCGGTTCTAACAAAGCCGCTTTGGATGTCAAAAGGTTTGAGGTTTATAAAAGCGGACGTTGGCAAGGCCGAAAGCTAAGACGGTGAATAGGGCAGGGACCATATTGGATGATTGCATCCCGGTGGGCGCGCGTTGGATAGCCTTTGTGCCGGGCAAAACCGTAATGGGGGAATCGCTTGTCAGCCTCTTGCATAATCCGGTCACGCGTGACTTTGGCGACAATAGAGGCCGCAGCAATCGATAAGCTTTTGGCGTCGCCTTTGATAATAGCATGGCTGTCGGTCTTCAACTCTGGCGGGCAACGGTTTCCGTCAATCAATGCGATATCAGGCGTTACAGGCAAGGCCTCTACGGCTCGCCGCATAGCACTCATAGAGGCCCATAAAATGTTATCGCGGTCAATTTCTTCGGGTTCGGCTATGCCAATGCCAATTTTTGCACTGCATAAGAGGGCATTCAGCAGCAGTTCACGTCTTATTTTGGACAAGGTTTTACTGTCATTAAGCCCATCAGGCATGTTAGTCCGATCAAGGATGACGGCTGCGGCGACAACAGGTCCTGCAAGGGGGCCGCGCCCGGCTTCGTCAACGCCGCATATCCAGGTTGTGGAGTGCGGGTTTTGAAAGCGGTCTTCATAAGTCCAATTGGGCGTTGATTTTGACATGTGTGTTTTTTGGCCTGATTCCTGCATTTTTTGCAGTTAAAGGCTTTTTAGGCGAAAAAGCTTCTGTTAAAAGGGCTTTATAGAATTCAAAGGAGTGAATTATGGGTAAGTTTCGTATGGGCGCAGTGGCAGGCGGTATAGCATTGGCGGTTTTCGCCTCTCCGGCCTTTGCAATTGGGTCAGCGTCTGATTGTAATAGTGAGGGCGGAACCATGGTTAATGTTAAGGGCAGCGATTTTTGTCTCGTACCAATTCGTGACAAAGCTTATGCTGGCCCCGAATATGATGGAAACCAGTTGGGTGTTGTTGAATGTCCGGGCGATAAATTAAACGATGGCACATATTGCATGTTCCCTGTTTCTTTGCGCGGTAACGCAACATCAATTGCAAAAGAAAAAGCCAAAATGGAAGAAGCTGAAAAAATGAAAGAGGCTGAGAAAGTTGAAGCCGAGGCATCTAACTAACGTAACGGATTTGATTTCGGAATAAAAACCCGGCTTGTTGAGGCTGGGTTTTTTTTGTGATGAAAATAAAATTATCGAATAACGATAAATATCTTGACTTTTCTTGCGTTTACTTATTGAATAACAATAAGTAAAAGGAGAGAGCATATGAAACAGAAATTACTGCGAGGCAGTGTTATTGCTGGAGCGCTCATCGCGTCGCTTCATTTAACGGTTAGTGTCAATGCCCATGAGGTCAAAGATGGTAATAAGGTCGAACAGACCCATGATTTGTCCGGTTTTAATAAGATTTCTATTACCGGCGTATATGATGCGGATATAAAAGTCGGTGGTAATGATTATTCCGTGTTTACGTCAGGCCGGGCCAAAGATGTGCAATGGATGAAAGTGTATGTCGATGGCGATACACTTATTTTGGCACAAAATGAAAAGAAGAAAAAAGGCCTGAAAACTAATAATACCCAAGGCGTAAATGTTGAAATTACCCTACCGGCTCTCGAGGGGCTTGCAATTACGGGTGTGGGTCAAGGCCATATAACGGGAATTGATTCAAACCGGTTTTCAATTGAAATTGCGGGCGTTGGCGATATGGAGTTATCGGGACGTTGCGGATATCTTGACGCGGATATTGCCGGTATGGGGCAAATGGATGCGAGTGATTTGAAATGCGAAGATGTAAATATCGATCTGGCCGGTATGGGCCAAGCCAGTGTTTATGCCAGTAATTCCGTGGATGCAGATGCGGCTGGAATGGGCAATGTCGAGGTTTATGGTAATCCTGACACGGTAAAAAAGGATAGTAATTTCATGTCGAGTGTTCGCATTAAATAGACTGTTTCATCTCTTTGGTATTACATAAAAATATCGGTGGATTCTGAGGCTGGTTTGCGTACTCTGTCCCTATGAGAGATTATGTAACACGGCGCGGATTATTAGCGGCTGGACTGGCGGGCACTGCGGCGGCCTGCACGCCCAAAGATAGTGGGCAAAAGTCGGCGGTTTTGCAATCGGCCAAGCCAGCCACTCATGGGGTCTTCCTTTACGGCGTGGCGTCTGGTGATCCATCGACACGCGCTGTTATTATCTGGACGCATGTAAGCGTTGATAATTCGGATTTTGCTCTGGTTAGCTGGAGCGTCGCGCGCGATGCTGCTTTTACTGATATTGTTGCATCAGGACAAAGCCGAACCAGTAAAACCCGTGATTGGACAGTAAAAGTGGATGCCCGCGGGCTGGAGCCGGGGCAGCAGTATTATTACCGTTTTGCATTGGGCGATATTCTTTCACCGGTGGGTTTGACCAAAACTTTGCCAGAGGGTCCCGTGGATAAGCTGCGGTTTGCCATTGTATCCTGTGCCAATTGGCAACATGGCTATTTTAATGCCTATGACCATATCGGGCGACAAGATCATTTTGATGCCCTGCTGCATTTGGGTGATTATTATTATGAATATGGGGCCGGATATTATTCAAATGCGGCCATGGTTGAGGCGGGGCGGGTACATGAACCGCCCCATGAAATTGTGACGCTGGATGATTACCGTGGCCGGCATCGCCAATATCGCAGCGACGGCGCCTTGCAGTCCGCCACGCTAAAGATGCCGCTGATTACTATATGGGATGATCATGAAACATCCAATGATAGCTGGGCTACGGGCGCTCAAAACCATAATGATGGTGAGGGATTATGGGATGACCGGCGCGCAGCGGCTATGCGGGCCTATTACGAATGGATGCCAATACGCGAACCCGCGCCGGGCCGATTGCGCGAGAGTATTTTCAGGGCGTATCAATTTGGCGACCTTTTAACATTGATTACATTGGAAACGCGGCTTTTGGCGCGTGATGAACCGATTATTATCGATGATTATTTTGCCGAGTTGCGCAAAGACGGGGCCGAGCGCTTTCGCCGCGAGGTCATGCAGGACCCCGAACGCGATATGCTGGGCGCGGCGCAATTGGATTTTATAGCCACTCGTCTGAAACACTCGAAAGCGGCTGGTGTGCCGTGGCGGCTTATCGCCAATCAAGTGATTATGGGACGGCTCTCCACCCCGGATATGACGCCCTATGTTGATGAAACCTCTATGGCAAATATTGAAAAGGCCTGGGCGGGGGTTCGGGATTTTGTCGAATTGTCAAAATATGCGTTGCCGGTCTATCCTGATAGTTGGGATGGATATCCAGTGGCCCGCGAAAAGCTATATACCCGATTGAAGGCTGAAGGCGTGACAGATATGTTGGTTGTAACCGGCGATGCGCATGAGTTCTGGGTTAATGACTTAACGAATGCAGCCGGTGAGAAAATGGGTGTCGAACTGGGCACAACGTCGATTTCATCGGAAACTTTACAGGCCTTTATGGGCGATGCGGTTAATGATTATGCTCTATTGATGACGCAAAGTAATGCTGATGTACGCTATTATAATGCGCTCTATAATGGCTATATTGATCTGGAGATAGGCCGCAAAACGGCTAAAGCTCGCTGTATAGCGGTTGATACAGTAAAAAGTCAGAGCTATTCGGCTTTTGAGGCCGCGGCATTTACGGTCCGGCAGGATAAAGGCAGCCTGAAAACGGTATCGCCCAAGGGGCTTAACCTGAAACAACGCGCGCTTTTTGCCGGTTTAGGTTAAGGCCAGTTTGGGTTAATACGCAGAGGTATAGGAACGATATGAGCACAATATCCCCATGAGCAAGACGCCCACACCCAGCGCGCCGGATGAAAGTCTGGCTATGCCCAAAGATAATTCACCTTTGATGCTTGATTTCATTACCGACGAGGCTCCGCTGCCCGGCAGCGCAACCGAGGTGGCAGACGGTGTGTATTGGCTCCGGTTTGCCCTGCCTATGAAAGGGCTTGACCATATTAATCTCTGGGCGCTGCGGGATGGGGATGGCTGGGTCATTGTTGATACGGGCATTAGTAACCGCGAAAGCAAAGCGTTTTGGGACGTGCATTTTGAAACCTTTATGGGGGGGCGTCCGGTTAATCGGGTGATCGTCACCCATCTGCATCCGGATCATTGCGGCTTGGCGGGATGGATGTGTCGCCGATTTGGCGCACCGCTTTTAATGACGCGGGGCGAATATTTTCTGTGCCGAATTCTGGCTTCGGATACGGGCAAAGCTGCGCCTGATGAAGGACTGCGCTTTTATAAAAAGGCCGGGTATACCGAAGACCAGTTGGAACTTTATAAATTGCGGTTTGGCGGATTTGGCAAAGCGATTTCGCCTATGCCAAATAGCTATGATCGATTAGTCGAAGGCGAGGTTGGACAGATTAATGGCCGGGAATGGCGCGTGATTATCGGATCAGGCCACTCGCCTGAACATGCCTGTCTGTGGTGTCCCGAGTTGAACTTATGCCTGACAGGCGATCAACTACTCCCTAATATTAGCTCCAATGTCTCGGTATGGCCTACAGAACCAGAGGGTAATCCGCTTGAGGATTGGATAAGGTCTTGCCATAAGCTTAAGGCTGTCCTGCCCGAAGATACGCTTATTTGCCCCGCGCATGGTATCCCGTTTCGCGGCGCACATAAGCGCTTGGATAAGCTGATTTCCCATCATGAAAAAGCGCTGGACCGTCTCTATGAATTTTGCCATGAACCGCGATTGGCTACCGAGGTTTATTCGGTTTTATTTCGTCGCCAGATTAATGATGGGAATCGTATTATGGCGGTCGGCGAGTCGATAGCGCATTTGAATTGTCTAAAGGGACGGGGGCGTATTACGCGCCGGCTCAATGATGCTGGACAATTTACCTATAAGGCCCGACGCTCTCTATAGGGTCTGGCGTTTTATGAATTGGGGTTTTCCAATAGGTTTTTGAAGAGCGGATCCGGCCCTACACGGGGCGCATTGGTAGAGACCGAATCCATGTTGTAAGTTTTGGCTAACAACATACACAGGTTAGAACATTGAAGTTGAACGCCAGATTAATAATATGTTTGTACTGTCATTTTAAGGCATTCACGGACACTAAACAGGCCGTAAAACCCGGTCGCAGCCCCAGTTAATTTGAGTCTGATATTTCACGTTATAATGTATCGAGTGGAGCAGTCTTCGCGTTTTGCTATAAAGAACAGAGGACGGTGCTATTTTTATAACCAAGTTTGAAAACCTGTCTTATACGGATAATATAACTATATCTTTTTATTTGGTATTGTTAGCATAACGGTACGGATTGTTTGAAGGTTAGCTCGTGCAGAATTGGGAATATTTCTTGGACGTAATTTTAATTAATTTTGACTGACAAAAATATTTTTAATCGCTATATAAGCGAAATAACCATAGGATATTGAATTATGACACACAGAAACATTCTTGGAACCCTCATTACAACACTTTTACTGACAGCATGTGGCGGTAAGGAAACCAGTAATACAATAGACGTTGTAAAATCCGATGAGGCAAACCATAGTTCCAAACAAGCAGACAATAGCGAATTATGCACAACATTCGGCCCGCAAACCCCTCGTGATATTTCCAGTGTTACAGGTTTGAATATGGCTGATTTTCCAATGGCCCCGACGGCTTCTAAACTCAATCTTTGTAATATTCACACCCATACAAATGCTGAGCACAAAGGACCTGGGTTTAGTGTGTTTGTGAATGATAGTGATCATGGAGGATATGCTTGTAACGATAGTGACAGCTTGACAGAGGCTGAATTGGCTGCGCCGGCATCAAGTGATTTTGGTTATGTTAAACCGGGTGATACAATCGAAGTACATTGGGTGCATACTAGCTGTGATATAATGCCCGGGCCTAGCTTAGGCGCCTGTTTGTCTGACACGTGCCAAGACCCGCTCCTGCGGGTTGAAGCGCAGACCTTCCTTGTCGTTAATGACTCGGATGCGGCTAATTTTATGGATTTTGTCTATGGTGGAAATAAAGTGAACGGGTTCCATCAATCAAAGGCGCTTCCTACTGGCACGGGTACACCAGTTGTTTTTCGGGGGTCGACAACAGGGCCGAATTATACTCAGTCCGTATGTTCACCTGTGAAAGTGACGTGGAGCGTGCGACCACAATGTACCAAGCTTGATATTAATTCGCTGAATGCATGGGCGAAAAGCGATAATGTATTTGAAGAAAAGAAATCACATGGAGTGCGTCAACTTGTGACCGCACCGGAACTTTTATCGCCTATCAAATAAGGGTTTAAGGCTAAGCGTATAGGCCTGACGGCATAGGTTGTATGGGGCAATTGGTTTGCCCCATGTTTTATCATTTCTGGTGATACCGTTACGGGCCGCACGGATTTTCCACCTCTCTATGATTAGAGTTACCCATGCGGTATTATCGGCCATCTAACGGGTAATAATGTTGCCGATGTTTTGGCTCCATTCGGCTTGTTCAAATCCCAAGGGTCTGATAGCCCGAGTTGTGGCCATGAGTAGATAAATAGGGCCCTTACACAGACCGAATGAGGTATTTATGAGTTCTATCGATGATACATTAAAAGACCTTGGGATTACTTTGCCAGAGCCATCGGCCCCTGTAGCGAATTATGTACCCTATGTGATTAGCGGGTCGATGGTTATTATTTCAGGCCAGATTTCCAAAATCGGCGAACAGGTCATTGGCGGGCGTTTGGGCGAAGGACTGAGCGTTGAGCAAGGCCAAGCAGCAGCCCGGCTTTCGGGTCTTAATCTGCTAGCGCAAATGCGGGCAGCTTGCGGTGGTGATTTATCGCGCGTGAAACGCGTGGTGAAATTGGGCGGTTTTGTCCAAGCCCTTCCGGGCGCAACAGCGGCCGATATCCCTAAAGTCATTAATGGATGTTCGGATCTTATGGTAGCCGTTTTTGGCGACGCGGGCCGTCATGCCCGATTCGCCGTATCCGCGCCCAGCCTGCCTTTGGATGTAGCCGTCGAGATTGATGCCATTGTTGAAATACATATATAAATGATCGTTTTGCCTGTCTGTAAACTATGAGCGAACCGGCCTATTCAGCAACAGTTATAACCCGGATTAATGATATTTCCGAGGCCGATTGGGATGCGCAGCATCCGACTGGATCGCATCCGTTTTTATCGTGGCGGTTTTTAAACGCGCTAGAGCAAAGCGGCAGTGTTACTGAGGAAACAGGGTGGGCCCCGCGTCATATCTGGCTAGAGGATCAAGCGGGGGCGGTGGTCGGGGCAGCGCCGTTATATGCGAAAACCCATAGTCAGGGTGAATATGTATTTGATCAGGGCTGGGCTGATGCTTTGTATCGTGCGGGCGGGGATTATTATCCCAAATTACAGTGCAGTGTTCCGTTTACTCCCGCGACAGGACCGCGACTCTTATCACAAACCGATGAAGGTAAACAGGCTTTGCTGATGGCGATGGTGCAGGCGTGTAATGATTGGGGGTATTCGGGCGTTCATCTGACATTTTTGAACAGTCTGGATAGCACAATTGTTGATGCAGCCGGATTTATGGCGCGCGAAGATCGCCAATTTCACTTTATTAATCGTGGGTATAGCGGGTTTGATGATTTTCTGGCGAAACTGTCCTCTCGCAAACGCAAGAATATCCGCAAAGAGCGCCGCGCCGCGCAAGAGGGAGTCATCATCAAGCGGCTGACAGGGGATGATTTACACCCTGAACATTGGGATGTTTTCTATCAATGTTACATGGATACAGGTGCCCGTAAATGGGGACGGCCTTATATGACGCGAGAGTTTTTCGATATTATGCAACAGGTTATGCGTGATGATATTGTATTGGTCATGGCGTGGATGGATGGCACTCCCATAGCGGCAGCGTTAAATTTTATTGGATCGGACGCGCTTTATGGCCGTAATTGGGGCAGTTTGGCCCATAAAGCCTTTCTACATTTCGAATTGTGTTATTATCAGGCAATAGAGGCCGGTATTGAATTGGGAGTCCCCAAGGTCGAGGCCGGGGCGCAGGGGGAGCATAAATTGGCGCGCGGCTATGAACCGGTGGTGACGCGTTCGGCCCATTATCTCGCGCATCCCGGTCTGCGCCATGCAGTGGACGACTACTTGACAAGAGAGCGCCGTGCTGTTGATCATGAAGTTAATATTCTTGCGAAGCACACGCCGTTCAAAAAAAGGCCATCATAAAAAAGATCCAACATTATGACACTTCATGCCCCTTATGATCCGGATAATATTTTTGCGAAAATTTTGCGCGGTGATATGCCATGCATCAAGGTTTATGAAGATACCGATATTTTGGCATTTATGGATGTTTTTCCGCAATCACGGGGACATGTCTTGGTCATACCCAAAACCGGATCACGTAATCTGCTTGATACGGATGTTGATGTTTTGCAGCGCGTTATTGTTCAAACGCAAAAACTTGCGCGCGCAGTAGAGGTTGCCTTAAACCCTGACGGGATAATCATAACACAATTTAATGGTGCGGCAGCCGGACAGACGGTTTTTCATCTTCATATTCATATCATTCCGCGGTATGGAACATCAGAATTCAAACCCCATGCGGCCGGTAAAATGGCGGATATGGAAGAGCTTAACACGGTTGCTGCGCTTATAAGCCAGGCACTCAAAAATTAAAGGGCCTATCGATGCATAAATTTTACATTGGCGTTGCCATGGCAACATTACTGTGTGCCTGTTCGCCCAAAGATAAAACCGTTGATATTCCTCCGGCTGAAACTGAAATTGTGAAAGAGGAACCTGTGCCGCCAAAAGCGCCTTATGACTTAAAGGCGCAATATAAAAAGTTTGCCCCTGTGCGTATGACGCCTGATACAAGTTTCCTGCGCCCATCAGAACGGCGAACTGTCAATAAATTAATGGAAGCATCCCGCCATTTGAATGCGATTTATCTGCGCCAGCTTGATATTGATAATCCCAAAACTCGCAGAGACATTAAAGAATCTGAGACGGAAAATAACAAAGATTTACGTCGCATGTTTAATCTGCATTACGGGCGCTGCGATACACTGGAAGATGGATATGT
The DNA here is from genome assembly GCA_964654665.1 of uncultured Caulobacterales bacterium. Lineage (GTDB taxonomy): Bacteria > Pseudomonadota > Alphaproteobacteria > Caulobacterales > Maricaulaceae > CALCKU01. The sequence goes on from CAZZKV010000001.1 coordinate 55,067, forward strand.
GTTTTACGGCGATGAACCGTGTCCGGATGGCGGTGGTTTTTATCCCGAAGATATGACGAAAGCCGAATTTGAGCAGTGGATTACGGATCATCCGGATCAAGAAGCGGCATTTCGTTCACCTTATACGGTTATTCGCCGGTCAAAAGATGGCGGATTGCGCGCCGTGCCGTATTCGCTGGCCTATACACGTTCGCTTGAGGCGATTGCAGTGATTTTACGCGAGGCGGCAGATATCTCGCGCAATCGGTCTTTGAAAAACTTCCTGCGATTGCGTGCAGATTCGCTTTTATCAGATGATTATTTCGATTCGGAAATGGCGTGGATGGATTTGAACGGCAATATCGAAGTCGCCATTGGCCCTTACGAAGTCTATGATGATAAGCTCTTTGGTTATAAAACCGCGTTTGAGATGTTTTTGACAATCAAGGACCCGCAAAAATCCGCTGATTTGGCGAAATATAAAAACTACCTCAAAGATATGGAAGCTAATCTGCCGGTTGAGGATCGCTATAAGAATTTCAAACGTGGTTTTGAAAGTCCGATCGTTGTGGCTGACCAAGTGAAAGGCGGAGGGGATAATGTCCCCGGCGTTCAGACCATTGCCTTTAACCTGCCGAATGATGAGCGCGTACGTGAAGCCAAAGGTGCGAAAAAGGTCATTCTCGATAATGTTCTGGGCGCGAAATATGACCGGATTTTAGCCCCGATTGGCGAGCGGGTTTTGGTGCCTGAACAGGCAGAATTAACGGCCAAGGTTCATATGTCCAATTCGACATTATTCCATGAGCTTTCCCATAGTCTGGGCCCCGGTTCAATCAGTGTTGATGGCCGCGAGACAACGGTTAGTGCTGAGCTTAAAGATTTATATTCCGGTATTGAAGAAGGGAAAGCTGATGTCATGGGCGCGTATAATGTGCTCTATATGATGACGCGCGGGGAGTTGCCCGCTGCGGAAAAAAATGCATTTCTGGCGACCTATTTTACGGGATTATTTCGCTCTATGCGGTTTGGCATCGATGCAGCCCATGGCAAGGGTGCAGCTTTTCAATATAGTTATTTTCGCGAAACGGGCGCAGCCGAATGGCTGGAAGCCGAGGGTCGATACCGGCTTGATTTTGCCGCACTGGAAAGCGCGATTACGGATTTAACTGGAATCGTTATTCGCGTACAGGGCGATGGGGATTATGAGGCGGCCAAAGCTTTTTTGGACCAATATGTCAAACAGGATGGTGCAGCCAAGACGGTACTCGGTAAATTATCCGATATTCCCTATGATATCCGGCCCATCTACCCGAAAGAGTTATAACGCTCTCGTTAAATATTATCCCTGAAAATTGTCTTTAGCCGCTCGGATAGCGCCGAGATGCTCGGCGCTGCTTGCGCGCATAAAGGGATTGGTTTTCAGCTCTTGTGCAACACTGGTTGGCACAGTGAATTTACCGGCAGACCGCAAAGCTTTGGCCTCTTCGATATAGCGGTGTAAATCCTGATTGTCGGGCTCGGCCGTGACGGCAAACCGGGCATTGGATAGTGTATATTCATGGGCGCAATACAGCCGGGTTTCGCTAGGCAAAGCCGCGATTTTGGCCAAGCTGTCAAACATCTGCGCGGGGGTGCCTTCAAACAAACGTCCGCAACCCAAAGAGAAAACCGTATCTCCGACAAAAGCGGCTTGAGCACTCGGCACGTAAAAGATAATATGGCCAATAGTGTGGCCATCGGTTTCAAAAACCTGCACAGCATGGGTGCCAAGATTTATAATATCGCCTTCGGCAACACCGTCATCAAGTCCGTCTATGCGATCTGCATCTTTCGCGGGACCAATAATTTTTACACCGTAGCGCTGTTTTAATGCCGTGTTGCCGCCAGTATGATCGGGATGATGATGAGTGTTCCAAATATGGGTAAGTGTCCAGCCGCGCGCCTCGCATTGACGGGCAATTTCGTTAGCATCGGGCGTATCAATCGCGGCGGTTTCGCCGCTAATAGGATCATGGATCAACAGGCCATAATTATCGGATAGGCAAGGAAAAATAGCAATATCAGGTGTCTGTGTCATATCAGGCTTCATCGTTTATGGGCGCTCGGTCTTTATCCGGTGCTAGGCAGGGCTGTTTGGCTCTGATAAAGCCTTAGATGTCATGCGTCAAAATATTGTTCAGCTTGAAAAATTTTATGCCTCCCGTTTGGGGCGCGCTGCGCAATCCATGGCACTGCGGCGCTTGCAAAGCGTATGGCCGGATATGAGCGGGCGCGACCTTTTGGGCTTTGGCTATTGTTGGCCATATTTAAACCGCCATAGCCATCCGGCCAAACGGGTGATCTTGGCCATGCCGGGCGGGCAAGGGGCTGTTGCTCAAAGAGACAGTATTCAAAGAGCGGATGCGCCAGAGGGCGGCGGGGTTATAAGCTGCTTAACCCATGAGCGAATATTGCCCTTTAGCGATGGTCAATTTGATAATGTTTTGGTGGCTCACGGGGCGGAAGAAACCGCTGATCTGGACGAGCTGTTAAAAGAGCTGTGGCGCATTACCCGTCCCGAAGGGCGTATTGTGGTTATTGCAGCAAACCGTGCGGGTCTTTGGGCCCGTTCTGATAAAGGTCCCTTTGGCGCGGGCCGTCCGTTTTCACGAACGCAATTGCGCGTTGCGCTCTCGCGGGCCGGTTTTATCCCAACGGTTTGGTCAGGTGCGCTTTATGTTCCACCTATCCGGTTTTTATGTAAACCGGCCATAATTCAGAGTTTTGAGCAATTTGGCGAGACAGTTTGGCCCGGATTTTCAGGACTGGTGCTTGTAGAAGCGGTCAAGCGCCTTTATGCCGAACCGCATGAAGCGGAAAAACGACATGTTATCTTACCCGGACTTACCCCGAATCCTATCGGCAAAACAGCCGCGCCCCGGCATTAGCTATAAGGCGTGTTATGAGTGATAAAAAACCCGTTCCTGATATTAACTTTATACGCAAGGAAATTGACCGCGTTGATAATGCGCTCTTATCCTTGATTGCGGAACGCTTGCAACTCTCTGCGGATGTACGGCGTGCAAAAAGCGGATCGCGTATTTGGCGACCATCGCGCGAGGATAGTCATGTGCGCGACCTATCGGAGGGCTCGGGCGGGGCTTCGGCTTTGCTTGTTTCGCGTGTCTGGGCCGAATTGATGAGCGCAAGCTTGGCGGTTCAAGGGGCGATGCGTCTGCATATTGCACTAGAAGGCGATATGCTTGATGTCTGGACTTTGGTGCGTGACCGATTTGGCGCAGCACTGCCGGCGCTTTCTTATCCGACAACCAGTTCAGCCTTAGCTGCGGCCTATAGTGATGAAGAGGGCGTAGCGATAGTTCCTCCGCCGGGCGGTATGAATAGTTGGTGGACAGCATTGCGCGATACGGGGGCTATGCCGGATATGCATATTTTGGCTGGATTGCCGCGCGTTAGCGATGGGCACTGGCCGCGCGCTGTGGCGGTTGCGACAGCCGATATTGCCCCGTCGGGCGCTGATGATATGTTGATTGTGGTTACAGACCCAAGCCTGATACACCATCCTTTTACGGCTTTGGGCGAAGCCGGCGGAGCCACATTAATCTTGCTATCTGGATATATGGATAGCGCCGGTGATGCCTTTGCAGTGCTGAAGTCCCATGATCAAGATGCAAAAATTATTGGTTGTTTGCCGCGTGCCTTATCCCAACCCTTAACTCAGCCGGATGTTTTTTCATGAGCGTTGTTTTTAATCATGTGGCGATTATCGGGGGGGGACTTATTGGGTCCTCTATTGCGCGGGCAGCGCGCGATTATGCTGGCGTGAAAATGATCACCATGATTGATACGTCAGACTCTGTGCGCGGCGCGATAGACCGGCTTGGTATTGCAGATGCGGTGCTCGCAGCGCCATCGCCAGCATTGGCGGCTGCAGATATTGTTATTTTAGCGGTTCCACCGGCTCGTATTACCCAAGCCGCGCAAGAGGCTCTGCCCTTTATGCGGGATTGGGCTATATTATCCGATGTGGGGTCGGTTAAGAAAAATATTATAGACGCGGTCACTCCCCTTTTACCGCCGACGATTGATTTTGTACCGGGGCATCCTATTGCGGGTACTGAATTTAATGGCCCTGAAGCTGGTTTTGCCGATTTATTTAAAAACCGATGGTGTATATTGACTCCGCAAGATGAGGATAGTGAGGCGACGCAAAACGTTAAAAGTTTTTGGGAAGCGATGGGCAGTGATGTTGCGATTATGGATGCAAACCGCCATGATATTGTATTGGCTACAACCTCCCATCTACCTCACCTTATTGCCTATACATTGGTCGGCACCGCCGTTGATATGGAAGCCGTGACGCGCAAGGAAGTGGTCAAATTCAGTGCGGGTGGATTTCGGGATTTCACCCGGATTGCAGCCTCAGACCCTGTGATGTGGCGCGATGTATTTTTGGCTAACCGCGAGAGCGTGTTAGATGTTGTAGATCGCTTTATCGAAGATTTATCCGCCTTAAAACGCGCGATACGGTGGGATGATGGTGACACGCTTTTTCAGCATTTTTCCAAGACCCGTGATATTCGTAAACGTATTGTTGATGCGGGCCAAGATAGCGAAGCCCCTGATTTTGGCCGTGGGTCCGATGGGCATTAGAGCCTTAAGGGGCAAAGCGGTAAAGGGTTTGCCCAAATACTGAAATTTGACCGTCCTTGAGTGTCAGGGTGATATTTTTGCGTCCGGCCTGATTATCCGGTAAGAAAGTCAGAAGACCGCGCAATTGCGCGCGGGCAGCTTCGGGTATAAATTTGGCCGCAATAAGAATATCAACTACTGTGTTTATATTGCCCACTTCAACGTTTATTGTGCCGCTTAATCCTTGCTGAGAGATTAAAAGTTTCGCGCGGCCTTGCAGATTTAACGCCTCCCAATGCAGGCGCCATTGCGATATATCGATTTCGCCTGTGGTTTGCCATGATGTGATATCAGGGCGTTCAAGACCAGCTAAATCTACGGCCATTGCCTCAATATATATCTGGTTAATATGGGGGCCAAGCGTTGTTATTAGGCCAGATAGGGGATGTTGGGGGGCTGTTTTTTGGGGCAGGAAAATATCAGTTGCATCAGCGGATAGGTGAAGGCCCGCCTGTTGCTGTGTCAGGGCCGCATTGAAGTTTTCAATGGCATTAAGCGGTGGATGCGTTCCAATAACGGGATGTAATCTGAGCCGTGTTGCCATAAGCTCTATTGTTTTTACGCGTCCGTTTATTTTAGTTTTAATGAGGGCTTCGGGCTGAAAAGGACGTATATCAAACAGCCATCGGGCCCCGGCGGGGCTGCGTAGATCAAATCGGGCATCGCCCCGATGCATGACCGTCCAGTTAAAGGGGATAAAGGCGCTGGCATGGGCATAAATATCTGTTCCACGAAAGGAAAAGGGGTGATCCGATGCTGTATAATTTACGGTTAATTTGCCCAGATTTGTGTCGAATGAAAATGGAAACCCGGCGATCGATAATCCGCGGTGACGGATGTCATAGCCTAGGTATTCGGCTTGTTTCACCCTTTGCATGAATTGATCGGCAAGGGCATTACGGGTCATGGTCCAATAGACAACAAATACCGCAATACTGATTGATAGGCCCATAAGGGCGGCGCCAAACCCTTTGATTGTCATGGCGACTTATCCTGACTGATAATGGGTAGTTGGCGGGCTTTTCGTTCATTCGTGCCGCGGATATAGGCTAGGAGTAATTTTCCATATTCTTGCGATAACCGGTTGCGCTGCGTTGTATCGCGCCACCAGTCTTTATCTTTACTGGTAGAAACCGGATAGGGGGTAATCCGCAAAGTTTCGGAGGCTGAACTGATTTCCAATATGGCGCGGGGCATGTGATAATCCGATGTGACCAGCAGAATATGCTCATAGGATAAGGCTTGGGTCCAACTGCCTGTATGCGCAGCATTTTCAATTGTGTCCGCCGCCGTGTCAAAATCAAGGCAGCAATCAGATAGGGCTTGAGGCAATTCTAACAGTTTAAGCAAATCTTCGCGGCCTAATTGTGCATTCACGCCAGATATTAACAGCCGCTCGCCTTTGTTATCTTTGAGCAATTGCGCCCCGGCCTTTAGCCGTCCACCGCCGGCTCCGGTTAGTACAACAATACCGTCGGCGCGCGGTGGTATAGCCGGAGCAATATGGCGCGTGACATTATTTGAAAAAACAATGAAGCCAACCGTTAAAATGCCGATGATCAAAATCAGCAGAAAGCCGAAAAATTGGGCCCAAGCCCAGAGGCGAGCTTTGCGTGATATTATGCGTTTGCGGGTCATGATATGTCTTGCTCATTATGCAAGGTCGAGAGACAGATCAATCCGGCCGAGAGGGCGCATAGGCTCGCGGTAAAAAGTGGCAATCCAATTAAAATAGGCCAAAAGGCGGGGGTAAAGACGGTAAATCCGTCTTGTAAAATTGCGTTGGCCATCCATCCTATGATCACTGCTAAGAGGGCGGCGGCGGCTGTGCCTATAAGGCTGGCGATCAATCCAATTTTGAAAAACCGCCGCACAAAAAGCGCGGCAATAAATCTGTTTTTTGATCCAACTTGTGTAAGAACACGCATAATTTTTCTATGGGCCGCGAGGGATGATTGTGTCGCAAAACTACACAGCACACTAATGGCTATCAGGCTGACAAGCGACAGAAGGCTGGCAATGCGTTGCAGCATTTTCGCCGCGCGGCGCCCGCGCATAGCCACATCATTATTCATCTGAAGGTTGATTTCAAGCCCTTGCCCCGTAAGTGCGTTTTCCAGAGCAGGCTTGCCGGGCGGATTTTTCCGGCGTAATTGCAGCGCGATAAGCTGTGGTACAAGAATGTCGTCTGGCAACACCAGATCACCCAGCCAAGGCTCTAGCAAGGCTTTGGTCTGGGCGCCGCTGATTGGCGTTGCGGCAATAACCCCGTCTTGCACCGTTAAAATAGTCACGGCTTTGGTAACGGCGGCGTCCAGACTCATATCCGTACCGCCGAAAATCAGAACATTGGCTGTCCCGTCCAAATCGGTTTGCCAGCGTTCCGAAATATCGTTTGCGGCTTGACCGAAAATCAAAAAGAGCGCCGTCAAGAGCGTCATCAAACTTATGACCATCAGAATAGGGTGATCCAATCGGCCATTTTGCGGTAAAAGCGGTTCGGATTTCCCATCGATATTGGGCGTATTTAAATCGGTCTCATGCGCGGAGGTCATGGACCTTTCTCCTCGCGCAGATGGCCGCCGCGTATATGGAGTATGCGTGCCTCAACACCGCGTAGCAGCTTTTGGTCATGGGTCGCGATCAGGACAGCCGTTCCCATACGGTTCATTTCCATAAAGAGGCGTAAAAGACGTTCGGCGCTGCGATCGTCGACATTGCCTGTAGGTTCATCTGCGATTAAAAGCTCTGGCTTGGCAATGACAGCCCGGGCAATGGCGGCGCGTTGTTTTTCCCCGCCCGATAATGTTGACGGATAGGCCATCATGCGTCGGCCCAAACCAACCCATTGCAATAATTCACAGACATCGCGATGATAATCGGCCCGCGTAATTCCGGCAACGCGCAGCGGTAAGGCCACATTTTCAAAAACATTTAAATGATCGATCAATTGAAACTCTTGATAGACAATTCCAATGCGCTGGCGAATCTGTTGTATTGTATTACTGTCAAAACCAGAGCTTTCGGCCCCGAATAAATGCACCAATCCGCGCGAAGGCCGCAAGGCCATATAGATCAAGTTCAACAGGCTTGTTTTTCCAGCCCCTGATGGGCCTGTTAAAAATGTGAACGAGGCTGGCCGCAAGGTTAAATCAACATCCCGTAAAATTTCAGGCCCTCGCCCATAGCGCATACCGATACGTTCCAGACGTAATACTTCGTCATAATGGCCTAAATTTGGCGGAGTTATTCGGGAAAGGCTAGACTTCATAAAAAGAATGGGCACTCTGTTAAAAAAAACGAATCAGGGAACTCATGATACTAACCTGTCCGCAATGTGCCACGCGTTATTTAGCGAAAGATGAAGCGATTGGTGTGAATGGCCGGACGGTTCGGTGTTCAAACTGCAATGAAAGTTGGTTTGTCGCTGCCGAGCCGGATGAAATCCTGTTGCGTGAAAATAAAACGGCTGCAGAAATTATCCCGGTTCCCGCTTCGGGTCCCAATGATATTATATCGACCACTGAGGGGGAGACCCATCCCGACAATGTAGCGCCAGCCGCACTATCAACCGCCTCATCCACTAAAGCGATGGCCCATAAGGTCGATACAGGCGCGCATGTAAAGATGCGGGACAAGGCTGATGAACGCCGTCGCCGTCAACGCCTCAAAGGGGTGGTAATGATATGGGGAACAAGTCTGGCACTGTTGGCCATTGCGGCGCTTCTCGCATTTATCTTTCGCCAAGATATTATAAATCGTGTACCCAAAACGGCTACCGCCTATAAAGCGTTGGGGGTGAATGTGTCCAAAACCGGCCTCGCTCTGGATCAACCTGTTCCCAAAACTGTTTTAGTGGACGGCAAACCCGTTTTAATCGTGAATGGACAAGTGCGGAATATCGCTTCCAAATCCGTTGCTGTGCCGCTGATCAAACTTTCATTACAAGCGTCTGACGGAACCCATCTGGCCGAATGGTTTGTTGAAATAGATAAAGATGCTTTAACCCCCGGCGATGCGGCTAATTTTATCACCGAATATCCAACGCCGCCTCTGGATGCCGTAAAGCTCTCTTATGCTTTTGCTGAACAAAAAGGTTAGAATTTCAGGCGTCTTTCCATGCGCCGCTTTTCATTACTCCGCGCGTTAGAGGCCCAATGCCTGAACCTTTTGTGGGGTTTTGCAAAAATCTATCCCCGCTGATAATGATAGGGTTAATGTTGAGACTGTTCTTCTGATCATAGGACAGGTGAGACGTTACTAGCTGGATCAGAAGACGGTAAGGTTGAGCGTCATGAGGTTACGTCTTGTGAAGATGCCGGACCATTGCCGGGTGTTTGGCCCAACCGGTGCAGTCAGGCGGCGATAGCTGTCGTACCGCTGTAACTTCGGGATTAAGTGTGCCCTGGTTCTAAAATTGCCGCCGCGAGAGTGATATCGCGTAAAATAAATAGATTTTGGTATCCATCGGGATACTGCTCTTGCGGGCTGTCCTTAAACGGCCATCAATCCATTTACGCCGCCTCTATACGGATTGGCGCGGCGAGACAGACGCTTGGGCGTATGGCTGAATATTTCTCTGCGGTTCATAGGCCGTTAAACTGAAAGGACAATCATGCGTCATCATCCCCGGCCAAAGGCCCTGCATAATGATTTATTGCAAATCCGATTGGCGATTGAACGCGCCAAATTGATCAAGTTAGAAGCGGACATTCAGAAACCGGCGCCGCATTATACACGCTATGAAGATTTACCCCCGCCTAGTCCAGAAGACCGGGCGCGGTTTAAACAACGGCTTATTGATCAGGTCAATCAATTGGCTGCACAAAGCGAGCGTGAGAAACGCGATTGGTATTTATCGATGGTCGATTTTGCGCCATGAACTGGATATTTCTATACCGCGCATCCAATATTAATTTGCGTTTATTCCTATAAAAAAACCGGGCCTTAAGGCCCGGTTTTTAATCTTTATCCGAATAGGTTTATTATTCGCTGGCAGAGGCATCACTTGCGGGTGCCGCGTCGTCACCGGCATCGGCAGACGGCTCAACATCCATAATAGCGTCGTCTGTACGGCCATCGTCGAACATTTCTGCAGCTATTTCGGCACGCTCGGCTGCGGCTTCTTCAGCATCCGCCCGGTCAGCTTCCATTTGCGTGGCAATAACATCTTCGCCTTTTGCTTGGCGTTCGGCCTCTTCTTCAGAACGGGCAACATTGATGGTTACGGTAATGCTGACTTCGGGGTGAAGCTTGATTTTAACGTCATGCAGCCCCAGAGCTTTAATAGGTTGTTCCAGAACAACCATATTACGCTTGACGTTATTTGCGACAACTTCGGCCACATCGCGCGAGTTGACAGAGCCGTAAAGAATGCCGGTTTCACCTGCTTTGCGAATAACAATATAGCTATTGCCATCAAGGCCTTCGCCGTCTGTAGCCGCTCGATCCCGGGTTTCGGCATTGCGAGCTTCCAAAAACTCGCGTTCGGCTTCGAAACGGGCCAGATTGGCTTTGGTCGCTCGCAGTGCTTTTTCCTGCGGCAAGAGGAAGTTACGGGCAAAGCCGGGTTTGACGTTAACAACGTCGCCCATAGCGCCCAGATTATCAACGCGTTCAAGAAGAATGATTTCCATGCCTAGTCTCCTTATTTCGCTGCATAGGGCAATAGCCCCAAAAAGCGGGCGCGTTTTATGGCTTTGGCCAATTCACGCTGTTTCTTATGAGAGACAGCCGAAATACGCGAGGGAACGATTTTGCCTTTTTCAGACATATAGCGTTGCAGCATTTTCGGGTCTTTATAATCGATTGTCAGGCCATTTTCGCCAGAGAATGGACAGACCTTGCGGCGACGGCGGAACGAGGTGCGCGACGGCAGGTTTTCAATTTTGATTTGGTTTTTAGCAGACATGACTAATCTCTCTTATCGCGGCGCTTGCGCTCTTCGCGCTTGGCCAGAATGGGGGATGGGTCTTCGGAAAACTCATCGACGCGAATGCTCATATAGCGCAAGATATCTTCGTTAATCCGGTGCTGGCGTTCAATTTCATGAATGGCTGCGGCGGGGGCATTAATATTAAGCAGGCTGTAATGGGCCTTGCGATTTTTATTCATGCGGTATGCGAGGTTACGCAGACCCCAATATTCAGCACGCTCGACAGAGCCGCCCATATTGGTGATTTTATCAGAAATATTGTTCATCATATCTTCGACTTGGTTCGGAGAAATATCCGGACGGGCGATGATGACATGTTCGTAAAGCGACATGCTCTATCCTTCATATATGAGGGCGGCGATGCAGGCCTTGAAGGGGGCCGTTACCGATGGCTCTGAACCCTATGTCGACCCCATGCCGACAGGGAGAGGTCAGACCGCTCTCGTCTCTAAGCGGGGTCTCATACACGAGCGGGGGTGTAAATCAAGCCGTTTTTACGGATGGGTCAAACGGAATCCGCGTCTTGGCGGCCATAGGTTAGGGCCATGAAGACATCTTCAAGATCAGGTTCTTCGGTTCGCAAGTCGCCAATTGACAGGCCGGCGGACTTAACCGTGGCAAGCATGGCGGAAATGGAGTCTTTTCCGCTGCGGTAGGTAATAGCAATCTGGCCTTCGCGGGTTAATTCAGCATCCATTTGGGCCAGAGTGTCAGGCAGGCGTGTAAGAGGTTGTGCTGGGGTGATAACAAGGCGGCGTTGGTCAAGGCGAGAGAGCATGGTGGTTTTATCGTCATTAGCGACGATAGTGCCATTATGGATAATGGCGATCCGGTCACAGAGCGCTTCGGCCTCTTCGAGATAATGGGTGGTTAAAATAATGGTTGTTCCGCGGGCATGAAGCTCTTCGACATAGGCCCATAATTGACGGCGTAGTTCAATATCAACGCCGGCTGTTGGCTCATCCAATATCAGGACGGGCGGATTATGAACTAAAGCTTTGCCAATTAAGAGGCGCCGCTTCATACCGCCGGATAATTGGCGGACATAGGCATCGCGTTTATCGGATAGGCCCAAGGCGTTTAATATGTCTTCGCTGCGGCGTTCGGATTTTGGAACGCCGTAATATCCGGCTTGCAGCTCTAAGGCTTGAAATGGCGTGAAAAATACATCCATGGTGATTTCTTGCGGAACAACGCCGATTGAAGCCCGAGCCTGACGGGTCTGGTTATCAATATCAAAGCCGCAGATTTTAGCGCTGCCGGATGATTTAACAACAAGGCCGGACAGGATATTGATCAGAGTTGATTTACCGGCGCCGTTCGGGCCTAATAAGCCAAAAATGGATCCACGCGGGATGGTAAGGTCAACACTTTTGAGGGCTTGTTTTTCCGGAGCTTTACGTGTTTTTTTATAGGTTTTGGTCAAGCTGTATAATTCAATCGCGGGAGACATATCCATGATTTAAAAACTCGCTTTTTTCATTTGGGCGCTTGCGCGTGATTGACTGTGTTAGCGCTCTCTCATAAGAGAACATCACGCAGTCTATCTGCATTGTTCATAGGCCGAGGCAAATTAATGTCAAACTCTGATGATATCATAATGGTGTCCACAACAAGAATAGCCTGCGATGGCGGCGGAGGGGTTTTAGGCCATCCGAAAATATGGCTGGATATGGGGCAGGATACACAGGTGCGCTGTAAATATTGTGACCGGATTTTCAAACGTGATTCCGATAAGGTTTTACCCGAAAGCGAGCATTAGGCTGCTCTAGTTTTTTTTGGCTGCTTGAAAAACATAGCGTTTGCGAAAGCCGGAGACGGCTTGCGGTTGATTATCGACAGTTTGCGGAAAATAACGGGTGCGGCGGGCCGCCCTACGGGCAGCGCGGGCGAATGATTTTTCATATCGCTCGGCTTTAACGGAGATAACCTCAGCTATTTTAACACGGCCTTTCTCATCGATGTTTAAACTGAGTTCGACAATAGCACCGATGTTTTTACGCCGGGCATTATTAGGATATTCGGGGCGGATATTGCGCCTGACTTTGGGCGGGATAATGTTGGAGGTCACTGGCGAGGTTACTATTGGCGGCGGCGCGGGAGAGGGCGGGGGCGGTGTTATGATAACCGGGCCGCCAACCAGTGCATTATCCGGCGTGGTTTGCGGGATAGAGCTTTTATTGCCTTTGAGTTTCCGGCTGGGTTGAGGTTCAGGCGCGGTTGCCAGATCAGTGCGGAGCTGAGCAATTTCGGTATCCCGCCCGCCAAGATAGCTTGGCCCCCATTCGCGCTCGTAAATATCAAGGGCATATAATTTATCGCTATTGGACCGGTTGGGGTCAAATATAATTTCACTGAGCGCCGCCCAGTGATGACTTTCCTCGGTATCCAATACAGCCAATTGTGCCATCACAGCGTCTTGACGGTCTGTTTCGGGATAGGTTTGAATGAAATCGGTTAATCGTGCGCGGCGTAAGGCAGGGGACGGTTCCACCAAGGCAATACGGTAACTAGCCAGTTCTGCCCGCCGTAAACTGTCATCACCGGATAGATTGGTGTTATCATGGTTCAAATAGGTGAATCCGGCAAATGCTAAAAGCCCGGATGTTATGACCATGATACCCCATAGCAAAGGCCGTGTTCGCCGGAGGCGGTCACCGTGCAGGTCTTCATCTTCAAATGGCGGATCATCAACAGATTGATACATGACTGTCCATTACGATACACAAGCCAGACGATAAAGTCTAAATATTGCGTAAAATCTCAAAGACAAAACACCAAAACCATGGGATTAAGATTGCAAAGCCGAAATGCCTAAGGATTCGTTTATGTCAACTTCAGCAGCCGTTAATTCCAAATCTCATGTCGTATTGGTGGATGGCTCGGGTTATATATTTCGTGCCTATCACGCGCTTCCCCCGTTAACCCGCAAGACGGATGGCTTGCCTATCGGAGCCGTTGCCGGGTTTTCCAATATGCTGTTTAAATTATTACGCGACCAAAATGACGATGATCGGCCCACGCATTTTGCGGTTATTTTTGATGCCAGTGGTAAAACCTTTCGCAGCGATATTTATCCGGAATATAAGATGAACCGGTCAGAAACGCCCGAAGACCTTATTCCTCAATTTCCGTTAACGCGTGATGCGACCCGGGCTTTTGGGGCGCCGGCGGTTGAAATGACAGGGTTTGAAGCGGATGACCTTATCGCGACCTATGCCCGCCAAGCCGAAGCCAAGGGTGCGCGGGTGACGATTATCAGTTCGGATAAAGATTTGATGCAATTGATATCAAACCGGATCACCATGGTTGATACAATGAAAAACAAGGTCATGAGCTTTCCCGAAGTCGAAGCTAAATTTGGCGTGGGTCCAGATAAAGTTATTGATATTCAGTCACTCGCCGGCGATAGCGTCGATAATGTGCCCGGTGTTCCGGGGATTGGTGTTAAGACTGCGGCTTTGCTTATTAATCAATTTGGTGATTTGGATAATTTATTGGCCCGTGCGGATGAAATACCGCAGAAGGGGCGCCGTGAAAAATTGCTGGAATTTGCCGATAATGCCCGTATTTCACGTGAACTTGTAACCCTTAAGACAGATGTCGATGTTGACGTTGCTCTCGAAGATTTGGCCGTATCTGACCCTGATATTGACGTATTGTTTGATTTTCTTGAAGCCATGACATTTCGAACATTGACAGCCCGTGTGCGAGCCGCGCTTGGGGAAGGCGACACGGATGGATTACGCCGTGATGATACTCGTCCGGTATTTGAACGCCCCGGTGAGCGGTCTTTGCCGGATAATGTACTGTTTGATAAAGATAAATATGAATGTGTAACGACAATTGAACGGCTTAACCATTGGATTGCCCGTGGGTATGAGAGCGGCGTTATTGGCCTTGATCTGGAAACCGATAGTCTTGATAGCGCTGCGGCCAATATGGTCGGCATTTGTCTGGCCGTGGCTGATAATGAAGCGTGTTATATTCCTTTGGCCCATAAGGGTGGGGAGGATATGTTTGGCGAAAGGGCACCTGTGCAAATTCCGATACAGGCTGCGCTGGATGCTTTAGAACCTTTGTTGCACGATGCAAGTGTTTTGAAAATCGGGCAAAATTTCAAATATGATCTCGGCGTGTTTCAGCGTTATAAGGGACAGGGTCAAACGCTGCGCCCCACCCCTTATGACGATACTATGCTTATGTCTTACGCTTTGGCGGGCGGGCTGCATGGTCATGGTATGGATTATCTGGCGGAAACATTTTTCGGCTATAAACCGATCAGTTTTAAAGAGATTGCCGGGACAGGGAAAAAGCAAAAAACATTTGATCAACTCACATTGGAAGAGGCTACGCCCTATGCGGCCGAAGATGCGGATGTTACCTTGCGTTTGTGGAAATTCCTTAAGCCCAAATTAGGTCTCTCACAGGTTGCGAGCGTTTACGAAAGGCTAGAGCGCCCCTTGCCAGCGGTGATAGCGGCTATGGAAAACCAAGGCATTAAAGTTGACCGCGCAGTTCTGGCACGGTTGTCCTCCGATTTTGCCCAGAAAATGGCAGGGCTGGAAGCTGAGGCCCATGAGTTGGCTGCAGGGCCGTTTAACCTAGGGAGTCCGAAACAACTCGGAGAAATCCTGTTTGATAAAATGGCCTTGCCTGGCGGGAAAAAAACGAAAACCGGAGCCTGGCAGACGGGCGCGGGTGTTTTGGAAGATTTGGCCGCCTCTGGCGAAAAACTGCCGCAAGTTATTTTGGACTGGCGACATTACGCCAAGCTTAAATCCACCTATACCGATACTTTGGTTGCGCAAATAAACCCGAATACCGGGCGCGTGCATACAAGTTTTTCTTTGGCGGCGACAACAACTGGGCGGCTATCATCCTCTGACCCTAATTTGCAAAATATTCCAATCCGAACGGATGACGGGCGTAAAATTCGCGATGCATTTGTAGCAGAGGCCGACCATGTTTTGGTTGCGGCCGATTACTCGCAGATTGAGCTGCGCCTGTTGGCGCATGTCGCTAATTTACCGACAATGAAACAGGCTTTTGCTGACGGGGTGGATATTCATGCTTTAACCGCGTCTGAAATGTTCGGGGTGAGTCTGGATGACATGGATGCGGCGACGCGCCGCCGAGCCAAAGCCATTAATTTTGGAATTATTTATGGGATTTCTGCATTTGGACTGGCCAATAATCTGGGGATATCACGCTCTGAGGCTTCGGATTATATTAAGAGTTATTTTGAAAAATTTCCAGGTATTAAAGCCTATATGGACGCCGCTAAAGCTGAGGCCCGCGAGTATGGTTATGTTAAAACGCTCTTTGGCCGTAAATGTCATATCAAAGGGATTAAGGACCGTAATCAGGCTGTGCGCGGCTTTGGGGAACGTCAGGCTATTAATGCACCGATCCAAGGGGGGGCTGCCGATATAATTCGCCGCGCGATGATCCGAATGCCCGAGGCGATTGCTCCGATTGCCGGTGCGCGAATGTTGTTGCAAGTGCATGATGAACTGGTATTTGAAGTGCCTGAAAATAACGCTGATACCCTTATTCACCGCGTGAAAAAGATAATGGAAACAGCCCATCTTCCGGCTATTGATATTTCTGTGCCCTTGGTTGTTGATGCGCAGGCGGCTAAAAATTGGAATGATGCGCATTAGGCAAGATGAAATGAACAAATCGCTGTGTTTAGTCAGTAACGCGGTGGTAATAAGCATCGCTTTTTTAACTAGCTTTGTTCATAAGCGCGATAAATCATAAAGGATGTAATGACTATGACTAAACTTGTTCTTGTCCGGCATGGGCAAAGCCAATGGAACCTTGAAAACCGGTTTACGGGATGGGTAGATGTCGGGTTGACCGCAGCCGGTGTGAAAGAGGCTAAAAAAGCTGGTAAGCTTTTGGCCAAAGAAGCGATCGATTTTGATATTGCCTTTACCAGCTATCAACGGCGCGCGATTAAAACCTTATGGTTGGCTCTGGAAGAAGCTGAACAATTTCATATTCCAGTAACCAAGGATTGGCGGCTTAATGAGCGCCATTACGGCGGCTTAACTGGGCTTAATAAACAGGAAACCCGGGATAAACATGGGGATGAACAAGTACATATCTGGCGACGCAGTTTTGATATTCCCCCGCCGCAAATTGATATAAAGAGTGAATTTCACCCCTCAAAAGATGATAAATATAAGGGTATAGACCCTGCCGAATTACCTACAGGCGAAAGCTTGAAAATAACGACAGAGCGTGTGCTGCCCTATTTTGAAGGTCAAATTATGCCGTTTATCAAGGCGGGTTCGAATATTATTATTTCGGCTCATGGCAATTCTTTACGGGCTTTGATGAAACGTATTTTTGATGTTGCGGATACTGATATTCCGGGGTTTGAATTTCCAACCGGCAATCCATTGTTGATAGATTTGGAAGACAGGAGTTTGGTTGTAAAATCTGCGCAATATTTGGATAAGAAACGGGCAAAAGACTTGCCGGAGATAAAAACTGCCTAATGACGCACATTATATGGCGATCGCCCTTAGGCTAGCGCGCGGGCAAAAAGGGCGTACAGCAGAAAACCCTTCTGTAGGATGTGTGCTTGTTAAAGATGGAAGTGTTATTGGACAAGGCGTAACCTCGGACGGCGGGCGGCCGCACGGCGAAACCAATGCCTTGCAAGTGGCCGGACGCTCCGCCAAAGGGGCTACCGCTTATGTTACCCTAGAGCCATGTTCGCATTACGGTCAAACCGCGCCTTGTGCGAATGCCCTAATCGAAGCGGAAATTACCCGTTGTGTCATCGCTGTAATTGATCCGGACCCGCGTGTTCATTGGCGCGGAGCGGCCCTGTTACAAGAAGCCGGTATAGATACGGTCATCGGGGAAGGGCGCGATACAGCTCTTGAGATAAATGCGGAATTTTTTAATCGGTTTCCCGGCTAAAAAGTGCGGCCGCCGCGGGGTTAGGGAGGGGGTGCCCCGGCGGCGACCGCTTCATTCGCGAGATGCGTCCCAAAGGGGGGAGGACGATATCAATCGCGTCTGATCTCTTTTACGCAGCTTTCGTCTTGCGATTTGCTTTCCGCGTAATTAACTTTTCGTCAGATTGACCCTTTACAGTGTTACCAATTGCAATTTTGCGCGGTTTCAAAGCTTCGGGCAATTCTCGTACTAAGGTGATAACGAGCAGGCCATTATTCAATCCGGCCGCGGTCACAATGACGTGATCGGCGAGTTGGAAACGGCGCTCAAATCCGCGTTCAGCAATACCGCGATGCAGATAGTCTAGCCCATCGTCATTTGCGTTTTCACCGGGCGTTTTACGGCCTGTGACTGTCAGTACATTTTGATTGCTCTCTATGTCGATGTCGGCTTCGGAAAACCCAGCAACAGCGAGTTCAATCCGGTAGTTATTTTCATCCAATTTGGCAATATTATAAGGGGGATAGGCCGATCCAGTATCAAGTTGTTGACTGGCGGCATCTATCAAATTGGCCATATGGTCAAAACCGACGAAGCTGCGGTAAAGGGGGGTAAAATCATAATGTCTCATTGTATCATCCTTTTAAAAAGCAATGTTAAATTTGGGCGCTCACCACGAGCCGCCCGGGTTTAGCAAAGCCCAATTTGGCACTTTGCATAGTTCTAGGTAGGAAGATTTTTTTGGAGTTCAAGAGCTTGCCAGCCGCGTGATTTACGCTAGGACTATGGCTGAATTTACAGTTGGAGAGAACAGCATGGTATTAAAAACACTTTCAAGAGGTATTGTATCGGCCGCTATTTTGGGCCTGACCGCGTGTGGTTCTGGCGGGGATACGCCGGCCACGTCTACAGCCAGTACAAAGGCTCAATCAACAGCCCAAGCCCCTGCGGCTGTCACACTAGCCAGTGTCATTGCCGCGCCGCGCCGCGCCAAAGATGCGGTGCGCGATAAGTATCGTAACCCGAAAGAAACCTTGGAGTTTTTTGGTGTTGGCCCCGGCAAGACGGTCGCCGAGATTTGGCCGGGTTGGTATACAGATGTTATTGCCCCATATTTGGCTGCCAATGACGGCCAATATGTGGCTGTACTTTATAAAGAAGGGATCAATGAACGCCTTGATAAACGTTTGGCGGCTTACAAGGAAAAATATGCCGATGAATCGGTTTATGGAACAATTCAATACGGAGCGTTTTTGAAGGATAATTATGACATTCTACCGGAAAATAGTGTCGATATCCTACTGTCTTTCCGTAATGTGCATAACTGGATGGGCGGCGGATATGGTCAAGAGGCCTTTAATGCGTTTTATGCGGCAGTTAAACCGGGCGGAACTCTCGGTATTGTAGAGCATCGATTGCCAGAGTCTGCTGTACAAAACCCACGCGGACAAACAGGCTATGTGCAGGAAAGCTATATGAAAGCTCTGGCAAAAAAAGCCGGATTTGAATTTGTCGAGAGTAGCGAAGTTAATGCTAATCCCAAAGATACGGCTGATCATCCTTATGGAGTTTGGACTTTACCACCGCGCTCACGTCTTCCAAAAGATGATGATCCCAATAAAGATGACTTTGATGCCGAGCTTTATAAAAATATTGGCGAGAGTGACCGCGCGACATTGAAATTTAGAAAACCATTATAAGTAGTGTAAAAAAGGACTCGCGCTTGCGCGGGTTTTTGCGCATAAAGCGCAGCAATACTGCCGGAGAAAGGGCCTAAATATGGAAAATGCAGAAATCGCCGCAAAAATGACCGAAGCGCTTGAAAAAGCAGGCGGCACAGATAAATCGGTGAAGTTTGATTTTGGAGATGATGGTGTCATTTTCGCTTCAGGTACTGAGGCCACAACAGATGACAATGATGCAGATTGCACCATTTCAGTATCCAAAGATGATTTTATATCACTAGCCGAAGGGAATCTTGATCCGATGATGGCCTTTATGTCCGGCAAATTGAAAGTGGCTGGCGATATGTCTGTTGCGATGGGATTGCAGAGCATTTTTTCAAATATGTAAACGGGTTATAGTCAAATAAAGTTTAAACTGGGCTGCTTTTGCAGCCCGTTTTTGTAAGGATAGGCAGGCTTGAAAAAGACGCTGAATTTTGAAACAGCCGAGATTGTGCGTCCATTAGGCCGGGCTATCCCTGAAGACCTCGCGCCGCGCTTGCGGTCCTATTATATAAACAGGGGTGATTTATGTCTGCGGGTTATGTTCGCAACGTCGGCTAAAAGTGAGCCGCGGGGCAGCATAATCTTTTCCCCCGGACGAACAGAATTTAGTGAAAAATATCTAGAAACTTTAGCGGATTTGACCGCGCGCGGATTTAACATTTTGATATTGGACCCGCGCGGGCAAGGTCTATCAGACCGGTTGACGGATGATCCGTTAAAAAGCTATGTCCGCGATTTTCAGGACTATGCTGATGATTTGGCCTTTGCCGCGGAACAATTTGCGCCGTTATTACCAAAGCCGCATTTGCTTTTTGGCCATTCTATGGGCGGAACTATTGTATTACAGGCCGTTATCAGTGGGGCCATGAGTCCAAGTGCCGTTATATGTAGTGCGCCGATGTTAGGCCTTTTCGATCTGGAAAGCTCTGTAACATCATGGCTTATACGCCTGATGAGCCATCTTGGATTTAAGAAAAAAAACTTACCCTTTCAAACACAAAAGCAAGGTATTCCTATACCGTTTGAAAATAATAAATTGACATCAGATCCTAAACGCTACGCCATATGGGCCTCATATTTTTTAAATATACCGAAGTTGCGCGTTGGCCAACCCACTTATGGCTGGATCACGGCCGCACTTAGGTCGATGGCTTTTGTTAATCGGAATGCTTCAAAATTGAAAATTCCAGGATTGATCATTGCCGCAGGGGCCGACCCAATTGTTGATCCGGCTTCCAATAAAGCCTTTGCTCGGGCCGCGGGGATTGAATTTGACGTTGTCGCGGGTGCACGCCACGAACTTTTTATGGAACAAGATATATATCGAGATCGTTTTTTTGCGCGTATTGACAAATTTCTGGACGAT
Source organism: uncultured Caulobacterales bacterium (assembly GCA_964654665.1). Classification (GTDB taxonomy): domain Bacteria; phylum Pseudomonadota; class Alphaproteobacteria; order Caulobacterales; family Maricaulaceae; genus CALCKU01. The sequence continues at coordinate 75,693 of CAZZKV010000001.1, forward strand.
AGTGGGTTATAGGCCATTGCCGTTCAGGATAGTTTTAAGACGGTGTCATTGCCCGCCCAAGATAAGTGTAAAGTTCGGGTAATAAGCCTGCGTCCCCGACGGCAACAACGCGCCCGCCGTTAATCGCCGGATTACCATGCCAATTTGTAAGCGCCCCGCCGGCGCCTTCGATAATCGGTAACAAGGCCCGGACATCGCAGGGTTTAAGCATGGCTTCAATAATAATATCCATCCGTCCGCTGGCCAGAAGTGCATAACCAAAGGCGTCCAGCCCAAGGCGAGAGAATTGTGTGCCGCTGCGAATGATGTTATATGCAGCTAATTCGCCGGGGCCGAACATGGATAAGGGTTCGGTGCATCCCAGAACAGCCTGACTCAGAGCCGGGCAGGGCCGCGATGATAGGGTCATTTTACCTTGAGCGTCGAGTCTATAAGCTTCACCCGGACGTCCCCAAAAACTTTGATCCATAGCGGGAAAATCCATCAGGCCCAATATAGGTTTCCCTTTGAAACTAACAGCAATAAGGGTTGACCAAACAGGGACGCCAGCCACGAAACCGCGGGTGCCATCAATAGGGTCGAGGGTCCAAAGCCAATCGTTTTGACCAATGATAGGGTCAAATTCCTCGCCTTCGATGTGATCGTCAGGAAAGGCTGTTGTTATTAGTTTGCGCAGATTTTTTTCGGCGTCTGTGTCGGCATTAGTGACAGGATCAAATCCGGTGTTCGCTTTATTATCAATAACCATTCCTTTTTCGAATAAGGGCAAGGTAATGGTTCGCGCAGCAAGCCGTAGTTGTTCCATTAAGGCAAAGCGGCTTTCAAGGTCGTTTTGGGGTAAGTGCGGAGATGTAACAGACATAGAAGGCGGCCTATCACGCCGCCTTGTTATCATAAAGCCTTTAGATCATTATAAAGCGCCTAAGGGGCGACGAGGCGCAAAGGTGTTGTTTTTGCTATTTCCAGAGATTTGGCGAGGTCTAGCAAATGTTTACGAGGTTCGGGGCCTAATGCATAATAGGCGCGAATAAGATCCATTGTCTCTTTTTTGGATAAAACATCAGGGGCTAATATTTCAGGATTTGGTTCATCAAATATACCATTGCGTTCAGATAACCCTTCATAAAAATACTGCACAGGTACGGAGAGTGCTTCTGAAAGCTCAAATAGGCGAGCGGCGCTCACTCGGTTTGCTCCGCATTCATATTTCTGGATTTGTTGAAAGCGAATCCCGACCTGTTCACCGAGAACTTGCTGGGTTAAGCCTAGAAGACGGCGGCGGCGGCGAAGACGTTTTCCAACATGCAAGTCGATATTATTGGTCATTATTACCTCTATCTATAGGCCCGTGGGAGTTAGTCGGGCGATTAGTGTTTCGCTTAAGAGGGGAGCAAAAGCCGTGCCAGTTTATGCGCGGGTTGTTCTCCAAAAAAGCGAGGGAAATAGCATGATTTGTCTCGCCTTTTGCGAGCGTCTGGCGGATCTGTGCTAAATTAGGACAGTTTACGTGATTTATCCCGTGCCCTTGATTTTAGGACGATAGTACCTAGGTAGAGCCTACCGAGTGATCGGTTTTCTTCCCCCCTACCTTTGGCCGCATATGCGGCCTTTTTTTAATATTTATTCCGCAGCTTGGGCGCTGGATGTATCATGGGCGTCAAGGATATGGGCTGTGATGGCCGTGAGTGACTGTTTTAATAATGCGAAGTTTTTTGTTTTCTGCAATGTTACACTATTGATATAAAGGTCACGATTGATTTCGATTTGAATGGCTTCAACATTGGCATGCGGGCGTCCATAATGCTGCGTTACATAACCGCCAGCATAAGGGTAATTTCGGGACACTGAATATCCATGATGTTCAAAAGCTGTTTGTATTAAATTTGTTAACTGCGGGGTGCAAGATACGCCGAAACGGTCCCCGAGTATAATGTCCGGACGCCGTGTGCGACTTGGCGAGAGGGGAGGCATAGAATGGCAATCAATCAATAGGGCGTGGCCGTGGAGACGAACTGACCGGGCTAGAAGGCCCGTGATAGCGCGGTGATAAGGATGATAGAGTCTATCCATCCGTAAGATGATGTCATCGCGGCTGAGCGGTTTGGAATAAATAGGCATGTTTTCCGCAATGATACTGGGGATAGCGCCCAGACCGGCCCGCGCCCGCGGCGAAGGTGTTTCATGGGTGTTTAGGGCATAGGCCGGTAATTCACGCGGGCCGCGGTTCAAATCGACATAGCAGCGCGGAAAGCGGGCACATATAAATTCTGCGCCTTGTGATCCAGTGTGGTCGAATAATTGATCGACATAACAATCTTCATTGCGGCGCAGGGCGGTTTCGCTGAGGGCAGAATGTTTAATGAAATTGGCAGGGTAAATACGCCCGGAATGCGGAGATGAAAAAATGATAGGGCTCGTACCCTTATTATCGATATGGGTATAAGGGGCGCCCATATTGGCAATGATAGCTGTCTCGCGCCGGCGTGTGTTTATGAAAGACATAAAGACCCTATCGTATTTTTTTGACGCTTAACGGGTTTTGGTCAGAGAGTGTTAAGCCCTTTGCCTGTAGAACCACTATAGTGGCGGGGTATGTGCATATTACGTATCTCATAACAATTATACGTGCCATATTAGGCCATGTTGCGGCTTTATACCAGTCTTTCTGGTGAATACGCTAGCTTCAGGTTTGAATTAGGCGGGAAGAACCGGATAGGGACAATTATGGCAACCATTCTTTATGCCGAAGATGATGATGCAATGCGCAAATTTTTTGAAAAAGCGCTAGAAAAGGCCGGTCATGCTGTGATTGCCTGTGCGGATGGTGAACGGGCTTTGCGGGCATTAAAATTTGCTGATGGGGCATTTGACCTTTTATTGACGGATATCATGATGCCGGGGATGGATGGGATTGACCTAGCAAAACAAGCCGAAATTCTTTCGCCGGGGATAAAGATTATGTTTATTACGGGTTTTGCAGCCGTGGCAATGAAAGACGCCAAAGCTTCTGAAAATACGGTGCTATCCAAGCCTGTTCATCTTCGCCAATTAGTGAATGAGGTTGATAAACTTATCGCGGCTTAGCTGTAAATTATTATTGCTCATAACATAAAGAGCATATTAAACTCCTGATATCTGCCATAAACTCGCCTAATTTGGGCGTTAGTTAAGGTGTGTAATTATGCCGATTATAGAATCGGTTCGTCAAAAGGAGAGTTTTATGACTATTTTACGTTCTACAATTATTGCATCGTGCCTTGCCTTGGGAACGGCTAGCGTACCCGCCATATCTTTTGCACAGGATGCAATGGTTGATAAGGCTAAAGATATTGCCGTTGGTAAAGTCAAAGCCGCTGCGAAAGAAAAAGCCATTGATGCCGTTGGCAGCCATGGCGGCGTAACCGGAAAAGCCGTTGATGTTGGTGCAGATATGGTTAGTGGTAAATCAGCGGGTGAAGCCATGATGGATGCTGGAAAATCTGGTGCAGAAGGTATGATGAAAGAGAGCATGTCTATCGATAAAATGTCGACTGGCGATGCGATGACAGCCGGAAAAGTTTTGGCTAAAGGCGGTTCTAAAGAAGAGGCTGCTATGGCTGTTGCGAAAGAAAGAGCCAAGGATGCCGCGATGAAAAAAGCCAAATCGGCCGTATCTGGCGTTACGTCAGGGTCAAGCTATGGCAGTGGAAAAAGCGCGAAAAGCTATGGCAGCGGTAGTAAATCGGGTGCAGAGCACAGCGATAGCGCTACAACAACTCATTCAGTGCCGACTACGACTACAGTGACAACACCTGTAAATTGCCCGACGGGTACAACGGCTCAGGCTGATGGTACATGTATGATTACAGGAAATTACCAAAGTCCAAACAGCTAAATTCTGATTGATATTGAATTAATAATAAGCCGGAGCGTTTAACAACGCTCCGGCATTTTTTATGACTGATGATTAAACTTCTAGAGATGCTTGTGTGTCCTCTGAGCGTTCTTCAATAATACCGATGCGGAAAAGTAGACCTGCGGCTGCGGCGCCAATCATCGGGGCTATAATGAATAACCATAATTGGCCCATGCCGGTAAAGAGTGCGGGGCCAAAGCTACGGGCCGGGTTCACTGATACGCCAGTTACCTGAATGCCGAGTAAATGAATGGCCCATAATGTCAGACCAATGGCCAGTCCGGCTAAGGCTTTAGGGGCTGTTTTTTGCGTAGCCCCTAATATAACAACAACAAAGAGGAATGTCGCAACAACCTCAAAGATAAAGGCGGCTTGCATAGAATATTCACCCAGATAACCCGCACCCCAACCATTTTGGCCTAATCCGTTTTCGGCTAATGAATAATCGGCTTTGCCACTTGCAATGCCATAAAGTATGCTGGCCCCAATTGTTGCACCGATAAATTGAGCCACCCAATATTTAATCATATCACCGGCGTTCATACGTCCGGATACAAAGGCGCCGAAAGAGACGGCCGGATTAATATGACAGCCTGATATTTGGCCAATGCCATAGGCCATAGCGACAATGGCAAGGCCAAAGGCCGCGGCGATGCCCGCATGGCCAACGACGGAGCCTGCCAATACGGCTGTTCCACACCCCAATAATACGAGCGCGGCTGTTCCAATTACTTCTGCTACAAATATTTTCATAATTACCTCCCCAGGTTTAAACACGCTTAGGTTAGATGATTTTGTGAAGGTTTGAGAAAAAAATACAGTGAAAATACAATTGGATACCAACCCCTTATCGGCTCCAATGCCTTAAGTTTAATGGATTGTGAAAGCGCTATGGGTATAAAATTAAAATAGTTTCACAACAATGTTACAAATATCCCCATAGATTTAATTGACCTATTAGACATTCAATTTAACGCCATATCTATATAAATTAGGCCATATATTGAATTAGATGTGTGGAGCCCATATTTTCAATTTGATGATAAGCAATGGCTGAGATAAACACCGTTATTTGACGCTTTGTCGTGGAAAGACTATTTCTGCAATGGAAGCACAGGAGAGCATCTATGAGTTATAAAGCAATTTGCCGTACCGCTTTGATTATGGTTGTTGTGTTGCTTTTAGAGGGCTGTAAAACAGGCCCGACTCATCGGGCGAATCTAAAGAAAATTTACGATAAATCGGCACAATATCATAAGCCGGATCGCAACCCTATTATCGTCATTCCGGGAATATTAGGCAGTCGGTTGGTGGATGAAAACAGCGGGACAACAGTTTGGGGGGCGTTTCGCAGGGATTATGCAGATCCCAATACGGTTGATGGCTCCAGATTAATTGCATTGCCTTTTGATGCTGCATCGAGTTTGGCCAGTCAGGTGAGGCCAGACGGCGTTCTGGATAGTCTTGAGCTTGATTTTGTTGGATTTCCAATAAGAGTACAGATTTACAAGGGTATTTTAGAAACCTTAGGGGCCGGCGGTTATCGTGACGAATTATTAGGATTGACATCTGTTGATTATGGCACAGACCATTATACATGTTTTCAATTTGATTATGATTGGCGTAAAGATATCACGGAGAATGTCGCCGCTTTGAAAGCCTTCATTGATGAGAAACGCTTGGAGGTTCAAGCTAATCATGAAGAGCGTTACGGGATAAAAAATGCAGAGGTTAAATTTGATATTGCCGCTCATTCAATGGGGAGTTTGTTAACCCGTTATTTCTTGCAATTTGGCGCCGCTGAGTTACCGGGTGATGGCAGCTTGCCGCCCGTGACATGGGCGGGCGCTCAAGATATTGAGCGGGTGGTTCTGGTGGCTCCGCCTAATGCTGGATCTTTGGAAGCCTTCGACCAGCTAGTGCATGGGTTTAATACAGGACGTCCCTTGTTACCTTTCTATCATCCGGCTTTGTTGGGAACATTTCCGTCCATTTATCAATTAATGCCGCGCTCCAGACATCAGGCTGTTATTTTTGGCGAGGATAAAAATAAACCCGTTGAGGATATTTTATCTCCCGAACTTTGGGCTAAAATGAAGTGGGGCCTTAACGCTCGCGATGATGAAACGCGGGACATTCTTCGTAATCTTATGCCGGATGTTAAGAGTGAAAAAGCCCGGTTTAAATTGGCAAGTGATTTCCAGCGAAAAGCTCTTAATAATGCAAAGCAATTTCAAATGGCGATGGATCAACAGGCCGCTTTGCCCCAAGGGCTAGATATTATGATAGTTGCCGGGGATGCGACGCCGACGCCCGAAATAGCGTCTGTGGATGCTTCGACGGGCGCTATGAGCATCATTCAGGATGGTATTGGCGATGGAACCGTTTTGCGCTCCAGTGTGTTGCTGGATGACCGTATGGGCGGCGAATGGGGGCCAAGTGTCAATACATCAATGGATTGGACTACGCTGATGTTTGTTTTCTCTGAACATAGGGAAATTACGAGTGAACCTGTTTTCGAAGATAATGTGTTATATTGGTTGCTTGAAGACCCACGTCAATAAAAGTAATCTATAGTGAAGAGATAGGCTTTAAAGATGATAGTCTATGGCGGTGTCATAGGATTCTCCAAAGAGCGTTTCTACGGCTTTATATTGGGTTAAAAAGACGGTGCCGCTGAGTGTGTGGAGAAAGTTTGATCGCTTAAGCTTATCCATGACAGGACCTTTAACCTCGGAGAGGTGAAAGGTGATACCGGCTAGCTGAAGCCGGTCATTGATGGCTTCAAGGCTTTCGAGCGCCGAGAGGTCAATATCATTAACAGCGGGACACATCAGAATAAGATGTTTGACTGCGTTATCTTGCATGACGCGTTTATAAATTACGTCTTCAAGATAGCGCGTATTTGCAAAATAAAGGGATTCATCAATGCGCAACGTCACAAGTTGCGGGTTTGTAATCACATCATGGCGATCAATATTGCGAAAATGTTCTGTATCTCTCACGCGTCCAACCTCGGCGAAATGTGGGCGCGATGATCGCAATAAAAATAACCCAACCGAGAGTATAACGCCGGACATAACGCCTATTTCTATACCAATGCAAAGGGTCAGTAGAATTGTTGTGATCATGGCAATAAAATCTGATTTCGAATATACCCAGGCATGTTTGATATGGCTAAGATTAATGAGTGATAGAACGGCTATGATAATGGTTGCGGCCAGAGTTGCGATTGGTAGCGCGTAAAGCAGAGGTGTAAAAAACAATGTGGTTATTGCGATACCCAATGCTGTCAAGGCTCCTGCGGCAGGAGTTTGGGCTCCGGCATCGAAATTGACAGCTGACCGGGCAAATCCTCCTGTGACAGGATATCCGCCCGAAAAAGCTGCAGCAATATTGGATGCTCCTAACCCGATAAGTTCTTGATTGGGGTCAATTGATTGCCGCTGCCGGGCGGCGAGGGTTTGTGCAACCGAAACAGATTCCACAAAGCCAATAAGCGCAATCATAAAAGATGATCCTAAAAGAGTAAACCAAAGCGCTATGTCAAATGTTGGCAACGTTAGCGGGGGTATTCCCGCGGGGATACTGCCGATAATATTGACGCCTTTTTCCGGTAATTTGAGGGCTATGGTGACGAAAATGGATAGGATAACAATAAGGATTGGACCAAGGCGTGACAGAACTGCAGCGCGGGCCTGAGACACCCCTATCGTCGTTAGGAAGCGGCTAAAATAACGGCGTATTAAAAATAGAAAAAGTATAGAAAACACACCAATCATAAGGGTTGGTCTATGGGTTTGGGGTAGGGCTATTATTAGGGCTTGTCCTATGTCTGGTAAAGTTTGACCTGAAATATCAACGCCTATTATATGTTTGATCTGACTGACTGCGATCAAAATTCCGGATGCTGTTATAAAACCCGAAATAACGGGGTGGCTCAAAAAATTGGCAATGAAACCAAATTTCAATATCCCCATAAGACAGAGCATGAGGCCCGATAATAAAGCCAGTAAAATGGCAATTGTTAAATATTCAGCGGACCCTTGGGCTGCAAATTTTCCGGCTGCGGCTGCCGTCATTAGGGAAATGATCGCAACAGGTCCTACGGCCAAGCTGCGGCTTGTTCCGAAAATGGCATAAATAATGAGCGGCAGAATACTGGCGTATAAACCAATTTGCGGGGGTAACCCGGCTAATAAAGCATAGGCTAATGATTGCGGGATAAGCATAATTGTGACAATGATTGCTGCAATCGCATCATTGACGAATGTTTCACTTTTATAGGTTCTGCCCCATTGTAAGATTGGGAAATAGCGAGAAATTTTATCTTTCATGACAGTCTCGAAATCTATAAAAGTTCGAAGGGATTAAGGCGTATTTTACCTTCTCTCCCATAAGGCTGTTGAACGCGCCCCTGATCGGCAAAAGGCTAAAATTTTACCCGGCGTTGTTTCAAAAATGTGTTTGAAGTCGGCGATATTCTGAGCCGTTATTTGCTCTGGTATTACCGGGATATGATAATAGTTTAACCCCTGATGTGCTGCGGCTTTTGATAAAGCTTCGCCAGTGGGTTGATCAGGTGCTTCGTTATCAGGGCGGTTGTTGATTATCGTTTGAAATCCATCTGCTTTAATGTGCGATAAGTCGGACAGAAATATTTGTCCTGTTACAGATAGGCGTTCATTGAGAGATTTGATTTCCATCATAATATCCTAATTAGAATTAAGGGGGATTTTGAGATAACGCTGACCATTATCTTCGGGTGAAGGAAATTGTCCTGCCCGCATGTTAATCTGTATGGATGGGTAAATAAGCTTTGGCATAGGGAGTGTTTTATCGCGGGCTGTCCGCATTTTAACGAATTCTTGCCGAGTTGTATTATCCCGCAGGTGAATATTGTTTGCTTTTTGTTCGTCTATGGTTGTTTCCCACGCATAATAGTCACGTTTTTCTGCTTTATAATCATGACAGATGAACATGCGGGTGTTGCCGGGAAGTGCATATAATTTTTGAATGGAATCATATAATAGACCCGCATCCCCGCCGGGGAAATCGCAACGAGCTGATCCATAATCGGGCATAAAGAAAGTATCGCCAACAAACAGGGCATCATCAATATAATAGGCAATGCAGGCGGGTGTGTGACCGGGAACTGCAATAACAGTAGCGTCGACATTGCCGATTTTGAAATGATCACCATCCTTAAAGAGACGGCCGAATTGACTGCCATCCGTTTTAAACGCCTCTTCTGCATTAAGTAATTCGCCAAAGACTTTCTGTGTGTCAGGAATATGTTCACCTATTGCAATTGTGCCTCCGAGATGTTCTTGCAGATAAGAGGCTGCTGAAAAATGATCAGCATGAAGATGGGTTTCCAATATCCATTCCACATCTAATTGTTCAGTTTCTATGACGTTGATTAGTCTATCTGCCGCGGTATTATTGGTTTGGCCCGTGCTGGAGTTATATCCCATTACAGAATCAATGATGGCGCATTTTCGTGTTGATATATCGTGAACAATATAGGTGACAGTGTGTGTGGCTTCGTCAAAAAAAGACATGATATTAAGTTTAGATGTGTGAGAATCATGTGTGATGAACTGTTGCGGGGACGAAGGAGAAGAGTGATTCATGGTATTAGGTCTTGGCATTTTTTTGCATGAATTTTGGACGCGGATTAAAGTCAAGTGCTAAATGTGATCGATCCGTTTTTTGGTCTGATAGCTGCGGATGTGCGGGAGACCCAAAGCTGGCCATACAGATAGCGTCTATCAATCGCTTCATGTCAGGGTCTGTAAGCGTATAAAACACGACTTTTGATTGCCGCCTGGCTGTTATGATGCCGCCATCGCGCAATTTTGCAATTTCGCGCGAGAGCGTAGGTTGGCGTATATTTAAAACCGTTTCAATATCACCCACAGACAGTTCACCGTCGCGCAATTGGCAAATAATCCGCAGCCGATTGGCATTGGCTATCAATTTCAACCGTGCGGCAATTTCTTCGGATTTCGCGCGTATATCTGGAGAATTGATCATGTCCCTGTCTCCGGTCCGGTTGGGAGATCAACTTCTTTATAATACCAAAGCGGATCGGATATAGTAGCGCTTGGGGAATCCATAACGGGACTTCGTAACACTTTATCTCCCGGCTTCCAGCCTTCGGGTAAAACGTAATCATGTGTTTCTTCACATTGCTGCAAAGCTGTCAAAACACGGTGAATTTCTTTAACTGAACGGCCAACATTTAAAGGGTAATGGACTAAGGCTCGTAAAATACCTTCAGGATCAATGAAAAATACGGACCGCACAGTGGCTGTGCTGATAGAGCCCTCATGTATCATTCCATAAGCATGGGCGATTGCCATGGACACATCATCAATAACGGGAAAGCTAATTTGAATGCCGAAATTTTCGTAAATACTGTGCATCCATGCGCGGTGAGAGTGCAGGCTGTCTATTGAGAGGCCTAAAAGATCGCAATTTTGCGCTTTAAAGATGGGAGCCATTTTTTCAAAGGCGATAAATTCCGAGGTACAAACAGGTGTGAAATCCCCGGGGTGCGAAAATAGAATAAGCCATCGTCCCCGATACTCTTCAAGACGGCGCCGCCCTAATGTTGTTTGTGCTGCAAAAGGCGGTGCGGGCGCATCAATTTGCAAATGGGTGTCGATGAGGTGGGGGGGCTGATTGTTTATTATTGTCACAGTGAACTCCAGAGTGTTTTAGTCTTATATATCATCATTATACAATATCAACAATTATATATTGATTTATGTATAATGATGTGTAAGAAGAGATTTATATGAAATAAGCCCGGTTATAGTTGGTGTCTTTCTTGCCCTTAAAGAGGGATGGTTTTCGATTGTTGAAAGGGCGGGGTTTAAAGGGTTAAATATGGAAAATTTTACACCGGTTTCGGCGTTGATCGGCGGCGCCTTCATAGGGCTTTCAGCTGTTTGGTTGATGGCTTCGGCCGGACGTATTGCAGGTGTGAGTGGTATTTTGGGCGGGACTGTATCAGCGGGATCAAATGATCGGTTGTGGCGGTGGACATTTTTGGCCGGATTACTAATAGGACCTTTATGCGTGGGATTTATAAAGCCTGATTTATTGAACGTGACATTCCCTATTACAGGGGCTTGGCTTATTGCTGGCGGTATCTGCGTTGGTATTGGAACGCAGCTTGGTAATGGATGCACCAGTGGTCATGGGGTTTGCGGAAATGCGCGATTATCGATACGATCAATTTTGGCCACATTAACGTTCATGGCTACCGGTATTATAACAGTTTTTATTGTCCATCAGGGTGTCGGAGTTTAACATGAAATTACCTCTTTCGACATTTTTTGCCGGGCTTTTGTTTGGAATTGGCCTCACGATTTCACAAATGGTTAACCCCGCTAAAATTGTTTCCTTTCTGGATATAACCGGGAATTGGGATCCCAGTTTGGCCTTTGTCATGGGCGGAGCGCTTTTTGTAACATTCTTGGGTTATAAATTTGTCCTCAAAGCTACGCAGCCTCTATTTGCGGATAGTTTCCGATTGCCAACACGTAAGGATATTGATCCACCCCTGATTATGGGAGCGGGCTTATTTGGTATAGGGTGGGGGCTGTCGGGTTTATGTCCGGGGCCAGCGATTTCTAGCCTGAGTTTTGCAGGGTATAATGGGATGGTTTTTATTACATCGATGATCGGATCAATTATTGTGTTTCGGGTTATACAGAGGCGCTTTTAATGGGTGGGTTTTGGCCGAATGGGATATTGATACTCAGGTGATAGCATCCAGATATAATCCTGCAGCTCCGATTAAGGGGGCAATAGGGTCGCTGAGTAAAGTGATCGGGATATCGGTCATGTAATTTGACATAACCCCGCGGTTTGAAAACCGTTTTAGGGCCGTGGGGTGAGTAATAAATTCAACCATTCGTTCGCTCACAGTCCCCGCCAAAACAATGCCGCCTCGCGCGCCCAGAATAAGCGCCATATCGCCGATTGCGCCCATGATGGCTGCGCTACGCATGTTGCAAAGCTCAAGACAGACCGGATCGCCTGCATTTGCTAATTGTCGAATATCTTCGGGTTTTTGTTGTGTATAGGTTTGGCCGTGACGTGTGCATATTGCACGGTGTAACGTATTCATGCCTTGGCCAGAACTGATAAGTTCTAGGGATATAAAATCGTGATCTTTTTCAAGAATAGCACAAATTTCACGTTCCTCCGAGGTTTGCGGAGCATAGGCGATATGACCACCTTCGCTTCCAAATACGGCCCAGCGTCCAGCATATTGACTTAATTTGGCCACGCCAAACCCAGTACCGGCGCCAGCGACCAATATAGGTTCGCCGCTTTGGGCGGTTCCGGCTTTAATGGGCTGTAAGTCCTCTTTTGATAATTCTGGAACTGATCGGGCCATAGCGCTAAAATCATTAAATAACCGCACAGATTGAAAGCCAAATTGTTTGGCTAGGCTTTGTTCTGAAAAGGCCCAAGGGCGGTTCGTCAATTGTACTTTACGGTTGGAAATAGGGCCGGCAATCGCAATAGAAGCCCGTTTAGGTTTATAGGCCGTTTGCGTAAAAAATTGGGAAATGGCCTCTTCAAGGCTATCCACATCATCACCGCGTATTTTGAAAAATTGTTCGATATTAATATGCCCAGACGTCTTTCGGGACGCAAGTCCAAGGCGCACATTTGTTCCGCCGACATCACCGACTAATATGTAATCATCTGGCTGCATATGTTTATAATCTTGTCTTATGAACGCGTAATGGATGTTTGGCTAGTGGACGCAGGTTATGAAAATCAGGGGCGATAATGTGACCCAAAAACCGCTTTAACGCGGTGTAATGTGTTGATTCTCTATAAGCCATACGGGACATCCATTGCGTAATTTCTGTAATATATTGATAAATAGACAGCGCTGTCAAATTTAATCCTAATCTCTATGGCCATAGTGATAAATCTTAGTCAAAGAGCGGTTATCGTTTTAGCCGTGTTGATAATATAACCGAACTGACTGTACGCTCTACGCCATCAATCGCGATAAGTTTGTCCAAAAGCTCATCCATATCTGTGACAGTTGGGGCGGCGATTTCAACGATTAAATCATAGGGGCCTGATACGGAATAAATCGACCTAATGCCGGTAAAAAGACGCATATGCCGGATAATTTCAGCGGTCATGCGGGGGCTGACTGTTACCATGACATGGGCTTTGATTTCTTGATCTAAATAATGCGAGGATAGCTGTATGGTATAACCCGCAATAACACCGTGCTCTTCAAGACGTTCGAGCCGTTTTTGCACGGTTGACCGTGAGACGCCCAATATTTTAGCCAATTCCGTCGTGCTGGCCCGTGCGTTACCCCGCAAAACATCGAGGAGTTGTTGGTCTTTAAACGTAATACGCATATATTTTATCTATTTGTTTAAGTAGTTTATCAAATTGTATGATTTATACCATGAAATAGTGCATTTATAACCTTCAAAATGTCTAAAACATGAATAAGTTTATATGGATAAACCGTTGATTGGGTAACACGCAATAATGACTAGACTTTCAAATGATTACCTGATTCGCCCAGCCCGGATGCACGATGCCGAGCCATTGCTAGCACTTGTTGCGCAATCGGCCGGCGGGTTATCAAGTTTGCAGCCTCGTCTTGATTTCCTTACGGATTATATAGCGGTATCGATTGACAGTTTTGCAAAAATACTTCCGCCTGATGCTCCGCATAAATATTTACTGACATTGCATGATTTACAGCATGATAAATTGATTGGTTGTGCCGCAGTGAAGACCAATATCGGAACAAAACAACCCTTTGTAAATTTCGATATTGCAGGGGATGGTGATGAACAGGTTTTGCGCGCAAGCCACCGCTTTACAGGATGTACCGAGGTCGGATCTCTTTTTTTAGATTTAGCCTATCGTGACAGCGGCCTTGGCGGGTATCTTGCCCGGTCTCGATATTTGCTTATAGCGGCAGAGCCGTGGCGGTTCGGGGAGACCATTATTGCGGAGCTGCGCGGAGATTGTGGGGCACATGGTAGCCCACTTTATGATTATCTTTTTGCAGATAAGTTGGAAAAAAGTTTTCTCCAAGCTGATGCCGAATATTTTGACCGTAATCCCGATACAATTGGTGATATTGTCCCGTTGCAAGATATTGCGGTTTCTAATCTTCCGCTCGATGTCGTTGCCTCTCTCGGTCAACCGCATCGATCAGGTTTGGCAGCGATGCGCCTATTACAATCCGAAGGGTTTTTATTTTCCGGTACAATAGACTTGTTTGACGGCGGGCCGATTATGGCGGCGCGATGTGGTGCGATACGGACTATAATGAACAGCCAAGAGCTGTCTCTTTCGGCTTCGCCAAGTGCAGCTTGCGGGCCAATAGGGCTTGTTGCTACTGGCGGTGTTTCTGACTTTCGAGCTGTTTTGACCTCTATTGATATTCAAAAAGATCAGGTGTTTTTACGGCCCGATGCTCTGCACGCTTTGCAATCTCCGCTCGGTACACAGGTACGGACATGGATAAATATATCCCGCCCCATACAGAAAACTTCGATTGCCGCTATCCGCGCAACAGCTTAGGTCATTGCCATGTTTAACCGCGCTGCAGCGATTGATAAGGCCTTTATTACGGCTCTTGAAACGGAGACGCTCCCACCTATAGCTGCGGGGCCTAATCTTGAACCTTGCGAACTCGCAGATATTTTTGATACGCAAAACATGAACCGTCATCTGGATTTCATGGCCCGACGCACCAAAGGGCAAACGTTTTATACAATCGGCAGTTCGGGTCATGAAGGCTTGGCTGCGCTGGCCCTTGCTAGCCGACCAACGGATATGGCTTTCTTGCATTATAGAGATGCTGCCTTTTGTATTCAGCGGCGTAAAGCTGTCGAAGGGTCAACACCACTTTGGGATATGTGCTTGTCATTTACAGCCAGCCGGGACGATCCGGTATCGGGCGGGCGGCATAAGGTTTTGGGCGGACATGACATCATGGCGCCGCCGCAAACCAGCACCATTGCTTCCCATCTGCCTAAAGCCGTCGGGGCGGCCCATGCTTTATGTCTGGGGCAATCAACATTGCCAGAAGATAGCGTTATTCTCTGTTCCTTCGGAGATGCCTCTTCTAACCATTCTACCGCGCAGGGAGCCATTAATGCAGCGGCTTGGGCAGCCTATCAAGGCTCGCCTCTCCCGCTTGTGTTGATTTGCGAGGATAATAATATTGGCATATCTGTACGCACGCCAGCCGGCTGGATTGAAGCGAATTATAAAAACCGTCCGGGGCTACATTATATTGCCTGTGATGGTACTGACATCAGCGATGCGCTACGGGGTTGCCGGGCGGCTGTTGAGTTTGCGCGCCGCCGCCGCCGCCCTGTTTTTCTACATTTTAAAACCGTTCGGCTCATGGGCCATGCCGGAGCGGATATTGAAGCCAAATATACACCTATAAAAGATGTACACAGAGCCGAGGCCCAGGACCCTTTACTTAAAACGGCCGCGCATATGATTGCTCAGAAGATAATGAAACCTGATGAGCTATTAACCGCTTATGAGACAATGCGGACCCGTGTGGACAGAACGGCCCGGCAAGCTTTTGAAAGAGCTAAGCTTGAAACGGCAGAGCAAGTTATGGCTCCGATAGTGAGTTCTGAGCGCATAAACGGACCCGTTATGCCGGATAAAATAGCGCTTGAAAAATTGGGGTGCCAAGATGACGGGCGGGCGCTTCCTTTAAATAAAATGATCAATAAAACCCTGTCAGAAATTATGTTGCGATATGAAAATGCATTAATATTGGGCGAAGATGTTGCACGAAAAGGCGGTGTTTACGGCGTGACCATGGATTTGCTCAAACATTTTGGGCCGCGCCGTGTGCAAGATACATTGCTAGATGAACAAACAATATTGGGATTAGCCATTGGGGCCGCGCAGACAGGATATTTACCGATCCCTGAAATTCAATTTCTTGCATATTTGCATAATGCGGAAGACCAGATCAGAGGCGAAGCGGCGACATTACCTTTCTTTTCAAAGGGTCAATTTGCCAATCCGATGGTTATTCGTATTGCGGGACTTGCCTATCAACGCGGGTTTGGTGGGCATTTTCATAATGATAATTCTATTGCCGTATTGCGCGATATTCCGGGTCTTATTTTAGCCTGTCCATCGCATGCTGATGATGCTCGGCTTATGTTGCGTGAAGCGGTTCGCCTGGCCCATGACGAACGACGGGTTGTAGTTTTTCTTGAGCCTATTGCTCTTTACGGAACATTGGATTTGCACAATGAGGATAAGGCTTGGGCTGGCCTATATAAGCCTCCACAAAGTGATAAAGCGGTAGCTTATGGTGATATAGGACAACATGGGGAAGGAACCAAATTAGCCATTTTAACCTATGGTAATGGGTATTACCTCTCGCGAAAAGCCGTGAGTAATCCTGACATAAGGATTATTGATATTCGCTGGCTTGTCCCGTTGCCGATGAAGGCTATTTTCAAATCTGTTAAAGATTGTGCCAATATCCTTATTGTGGATGAGTGCCGCGAAACGGGCAGCCTATCCGAAGAATTAATGAGCCGATTAGCCGAGGGCGGTATAACGGTGCCAATCAAACGGGTTACGGCGCGCGATAGTTTTATCCCGCTTGGTAATGCCGCTTATACTGTACTGCCCAGCGAAGATGATATTCGGGCCGCTGTAAAGGCTTTGCTATGACCCGCCGGACAGCTTTTATTATATGTCCGGGGCGCGGTACTTATAATACGGCTGAATTGGGCTATCTTGACCACTATCACCGTGATAAATCTGATTTCATCTCTTTAATAGACGACATTCGCGTAGATGCGGGGCAAACGCCAATTTCTGAAATTGATGGAATGGACAGCTTTAAACCCTCTGTGCATGGGCGCGGTGATAATGCCTCGCTTTTGATTTATGCCTGTGCATTAGCTGATTTTCAATCCATTGACAGGGCCGCATATGACATCATTGGCGTGACAGGAAACTCGATGGGGTGGTATCTCTCGCTTGCTATTGGCGGAGCTTTGTCATTGAAAAATGGAGCCAAATTGGTCAACACAATGGGCCAAATTATGACAGATAATAGCACTGGCGGACAGGTGGTTTATTCTTTGGTTGATGATGATTGGCAAGCCGATAGAAATAAGCAACAGGCCGTCAACACGCTGTTAAAGGAAAACCTCAACCTATCTATGTCTATATATCTTGGCGGTATGGCGATAATAGCCGGTGACGATGCTGGTGTTAAAACGGCATTGTCTACCTTGCCTGGAGATGGACGATTTCCCTTTCACATAAGAGGACATTCAGCTTTTCATAGTGGCCATTTGGATCATTGTGTTCCTTTGGCCCGTACAGCGCTGGCTGCCGATATGTTTACATCTCCCTCGATACCTATGATTGACGGGGTGGGTAATATTTGGGCGCCCTATAGCACCAACGCCTCTGCACTTTATGATTACACATTAGGGCGGCAGATCAACGAGACGTATAATTTTTCCAAAGCGGTTGAGGTCGCTGTCAAAGAATTTGCGCCAGATGTCTTTATTGTACTGGGGCCGGGTGCAACAATGGGCGCACCTGTCGCCCAGTCATTAATTGCCCAAAACTGGCAAGGTGTGAGTTCTAAAACCGCCTTTAAAACCCGACAATCTGAAAATCCGATTATTCTATCTATGGGTATACCGGAGCAGCGTAAAACGCTAATTTAATCACTAGGAGGGCCATATGGCTGCGCATGAAAAAAATGATGAAAAATTATTGCACCGCTGGGATGATCCTTTGTTTCTGGAAGAGCAATTGAGCGACGATGAACGGATGATCCGGGATATGGCGCGAGCCTATTGCACCGATAAGCTTATGCCGCGTGTAATTTCGGCGAATCGCGAAGAACGGTTTGACCGTGATGTATTTACGGAAATGGGCGCGCTGGGTATGCTTGGCGCTATGGTTGATGAGGCTTATGGGGGTATCGGGGCGTCTCATGTTGTTTATGGTCTTGTCGCGCGAGAAGTCGAACGGGTGGATAGCGGATATCGGTCTATGATGTCTGTGCAATCTTCACTGGTAATGTATCCGATTGAGGCCTTTGGCTCGGAAGCTCAAAAACAAAAATACCTGCCTAAACTGGCATCCGGTGAACATATTGGCTGTTTTGGCCTTACAGAAACAGATGGGGGGTCAGACCCCGGCGCAATGCGTAGCCAAGCGGCTGCCGCGCCCGGCGGCTATGTGCTCAAGGGTGCTAAAATGTGGATTACCAATGCGCCAGTGGCTGATATAGCAGTGGTCTGGGCCAAGCTGGACGGCGTTATACGGGGCTTTATTCTCGAACGCGGGATGCAGGGGTTTACGGCACCGGAGATCAAAGGAAAACAAAGTTTGCGGGCATCTATTACGGGCGAGCTGGTTTTCGATGATGTCTTTGTGCCCGAAGATAATATCTTGCCGCATGTCAAAGGCCTGCGGGGGCCTTTTTCCTGCCTTAACAAGGCCCGTTACGGCATAAGCTGGGGTGCGATGGGGGCGGCTGAATTTTGCTGGCATGCGGCGCGCGATTACGCTCTGGATCGTATAGTTTTTGGTAAGCCCATTGCGGCCACACAATTAGTACAGAAAAAGCTGGCTGATATGCAGACAGAAATAACGCTGGGTTTGCAAGGAGCACTAGCGCTGGGACGGGCTCTTGATAATGGGGCTTATAGTCCTGAGTCGATCTCGCTTATGAAACGCAATAATTGCGGTAAAGCCTTAGCCATTGCGCGAGAGGCGCGCGACATTCACGGGGGTAACGGGATTAGCGAAGATTACCATGTTTTGCGTCATGCCATGAATTTGGAAACGGTTAATACCTATGAAGGTACCCATGATATTCATGCTTTGATTCTAGGCCGGGCGCAGACAGGGCATCAGGCTTTTTTCTAACATAATCTTTTTGCCTGTAGATTTTTATAGGCCTGCAATATTTAAGCGCGTTCGACAAATCCGTCTAAGACTTTTTTCTCTCCGGCTTTTTCAAAATTGACGGTTAGCTTATTACTATCAGCGGCGGTGATATTGCCATAGCCGAATTTTTGATGAAAAATACGGTCTCCCGCTTTAAATTTGGCCGCTTTGGTCTTGGGCGCGCGCTTGATGGCGTGGCCTTCTATATCGCGCGGCGCACGGCCATATCTTTTGCCCGCATTATCTTTATAGCGTTGCCAACCGGGTGAACTGCGAGTGTCCGTATTATGGTGAAAGCTGGACGCAAACCGCTCACCGACTGTATAAGCGGTGTTAGTCTTTTGATAATATCCGGTATCAGATTGAGCTTCGACATGTTCTGGTGGTAATTCATCAATAAAGCGTGATGGCAGGCTAGATTGCCAACTGCCGTAAACTTGCCGATTAGCGGCGAAGTATATTTTGGCTTGTTCGCGTGCCCGCGTTATACCGACATAGGCAAGGCGGCGTTCTTCTTCGAGACCCGCCATGCCGCTCTCATCAAGTGATTTTTGGCTTGGAAATATTCCTTCCTCCCACCCGGGCAGAAAAACCAGCGGAAATTCAAGGCCTTTAGCCGAATGGAGGGTCATCAGAGAAATCTCGTCTCCGTCTCCGGCCGTTTCAACATCCAATACAAGACTGACATGTTCCATATAGGCGGCCAGTGTATCAAATTCGCCCATGGCTTGAATAAGTTCTTTCAGATTTTCGAGACGACCAGCGGATTTAGCATCCTTATTATCTTTCCACATTTGCGTATAACCGGATTCATCCAGAATGCGTTCTGCGATATCTGTGTGGGAAATGAGGCCGGATTCTGTGCGCCAGCGATCAATGTCGCGAATAAAGGTGGTCAGGGATGTGCGGGCTTTGCCGCGAATTTCATCTGTCTTAATTAATTGGCGCGTTGCGGCTTCAAGGCTTATATTGAGCGCCCGCGCCGCCATTTGCAATTTTTGCACACTTGTTTGGCCAATGCCGCGTTTGGGTACATTGACAATACGTTCGAAAGCTAAATCATCTGTGTCAGAGCGCAATACACGGAGATAAGCATGAGCATCCCGGATTTCAGCACGTTCGAAAAACCGCGGCCCGCCTATGACTTTATAGGGCAGGCCCAATTGTATAAAACGTTCTTCAAAGCTCCGCATTTGCCGTGAGGCACGCACAAGAATGGCAATATCATTATAGGCTCGCCCCTTGCTGTGCCAGTTTTCAATTTCGCCGGATATAATGCGGGCTTCGGCCGGCGCATCCCAGACGCCGGAAACGCTGACTTTATGGCCGTCATCATCTTCCGTCCAAAGGGTTTTGCCCAGCCGGTCTTCATTGGCGGCAATCAATCCGGAAGCAGCGCCCAGAATATGTCCTGTAGAGCGGTAATTACGTTCTAATTTGACAACTTTTGCGCCGGGGAAGTCTTTCTCGAAGCGCAGAATATTATCCACTTCGGCCCCGCGCCACCCGTAAATAGATTGATCATCATCGCCGACAACGCAGATGTTTTGCACATTGTCGCCACCGGGATTTTGTGCCAATAGCCGTAGCCAGAGATATTGGCACACATTTGTATCCTGATATTCATCAACAAGGATATATTTAAACTTTTCATTATAGCGCCGCAATACATCGGGATGGCGGGTGAAAAGTGTTAAATTATGGAGTAAAAGGTCGCCAAAGTCACAGGCATTGAGCGTGGTGAGGCGAGTTTGATAGGTTTTATAAATGAGCGCCCCTTTACCCTCCGCAAATTTATAAGCTTCATTCGTGTTGATCTTATCAGGCGTTAGACCTTTGTTTTTCCAATTATCAATAAGTGTCGCCATATAACGTGCAGTCCAGCGTTTTTCATCAATGCCGGCGGATTGAATAACCTGTTTAAGCAGACGGATCTGATCATCCGTATCCAAAATCGTAAAGCTGGATTTCAAATCTAATAACTCGGCATGAATGCGCAAAATTTTCGCAGCGATTGAGTGAAATGTTCCCAGCCATGGCAATCCCTCCACCGCAGAGCCGATGAGGTCACCAACCCGTTCACGCATTTCTCTGGCGGCTTTATTGGTAAAAGTCACAGATAAAATTTGCGATGGATATGCCATTTGATTGGTTAGAATATGCGCAAGGCGGCAGGTTAGAACTTTGGTTTTTCCGGTTCCGGCTCCGGCAAGGACAAGGATAGGGCCTTCGGTATGTAGAACTGCATCGCGCTGCTCAGGGTTTAATCCCTGTAAATAATCGCCTTCGGTGATCTGGGGGCGGGCCATAGCCTGCGCAGAAATCGAATTTCCAGAGGGACGCGGCGGGGCCGGGCGAAAAGAGTTCGCATCATTTTTTTGGCTGTCTTGAAAATCTTTCTGCGAACGATGAGGACGCGAAGGCGATGTCCAATGTGAATCATTTTGTTCTGACATGGCGGGAACATAAGGAAAACATAAGAGCTTGGCTATGGCATATTTTCTGTGCACATGAATATATTCAATAGGGTGCTTAATTCTTGCCCTTATTCAGCCTAAACAATACCGTATTGATTCTGTAACGCGGCGCATTACATGTGACGTTAAGGGCTTGATTATGGATAAAATTGTTATCGAAGGCGGGTTTCCGCTCAATGGCGAAATTGCGGTTAGCGGGGCTAAAAACTCTGCAATCAAACTAATGGCCGTGTGTTTATTAACAGATGAGCCGATTACGCTGACGAATATGCCGCGACTGCGCGATACACGGTTTATGGGGCAGCTTTTGGCGCATATGGGCGTTGAGGTAGAAGAGGGCCCGGGGGCAAAAATGTCTCTTCATGCTCAAGCGCTCAGTTCGACAGAGGCCCCGTATGATTTGGTACGCAAAATGCGCGCTACGTTTAATGTTCTGGGCCCGACACTGGCGCGTGAAGGCCATGCGCGAGTGTCCTTGCCGGGTGGCTGTGCGATTGGTGCACGTCCGGTTGATTTGCACCTCAAAGCGCTAGAAGCTTTAGGGGCAAAGATTAAACTCGAAGAGGGCTATGTGGTCGCGACAGCCAAACAGGGCCTTAAAGGGGCTGAGATCACTTTTCCTTTTATTAGCGTTGGGGCTACGGAACATGCCATGCTGGCTGCGGTGCTCGCAAAGGGTGAAACTATTTTATATAATGCGGCCCGTGAACCTGAAATTAAAGACCTTGCGCAATGTTTGAATGCCATGGGCGCGAAAATTTCCGGTGCGGGACGTTCCGAAATTACTATCAAAGGCGTGTCCAAACTTTCCGGCGTTTCCCATTCTGTTGTACCGGACCGGATTGAGGCCGGAACCTATGCTTTGGCTGCGGCTATTGCGGGCGGATCTGTGCGGCTAACGAATATACGCTCGGACCATTTAGGGTCACTCTGGCCGCTTATCGCCCAGGCCGGAGCGAAAGTCAGCCTTGACGAAACAACAGTTTTGATCGAGCGCGGGGGTGGGCGGCTCAAAGCTGTTGATGTTGATACGCAGGCCTATCCCGGATTTCCAACAGATCTACAGGCGCAATTCATGGCCTTAATGTGTTTGGCCGATGGGGTGTCTATTATTCGAGAGAACATTTTTGAAAACCGGTTTATGCATTGTCCCGAGCTCTCCCGTATGGGGGCTGATATTACTGTGACAGGCCGAGAAGCTATTGTACGCGGTGTCAAAGAATTACGCGGGGCGCCTGTCATGGCAACAGACTTGCGGGCCTCGGCCTCATTAATTAATGCTGGTCTGGCCGCGCGTGGAGAAACGCATGTTGGCCGTGTTTATCACCTTGACCGCGGCTTTGAACACATAGAAGTAAAGTTGGGTCAATGCGGCGCAAAAATAAAACGGATGCCTGAATGAGCGATTTATTAAAACTAACAGCACAAAGACCCGATGATGTGCCCGTACTCTCTGCCGCGCTGCAAGATGCGATTTTGCGGATTGGAGATATCACTTATGATAAAAAGGGGCGGTTTGTGTCTTTGCGCTTGTCGCGCTATCGCCATGAAGGCGGGGCAGAACGCGTGTTGGCGGGATTACGTATTGATAGTGTTCTGTCGATGCGGGTCCGCGGTATTGCGCGCGAAGACCCAGACGCCATGATGGTTTTATTATCGGTTGAATTTAAAGCCGGAAAAACAAACCCTGAAGGGCAATTGCGGCTTATTTTTGCAGGTGATGGTGAGCTATCTATCCATCTTGAATGTATTGATATATTGATGGCTGATACCGCGCAGCGCCGGACAACGGATAAAATACCCTTGCACCCTGATAATTGATTTTTAATGGACGATGATGACGACATAAATGAAACTGATTTTGAAGCTCATGAGTTTCATATCCAGGAGCTGCATATTGATGCTGATAGCCTGCCTGCGACAAGTCCGGAGATGGGGCATGAGCGCCGCGTCGCAATTTTTGACTTGTTGGAAGGCAATGCTTTTCGCGTTTTAGCAACAGAGCGCGGCCCATATATTGTCAATCTATCACTGGATGATGGTGATCGTCTTATTATCCGCGTTCAAGACGAGCAATTATGTAATGAACAGCGTATTCCGCTATCACTCAAGCCGTTCCGGCGCATTGTAAAAGATTATTTTATGATTTGCGAAAGTTATCATAATGCGATCCGTACATCGACATCCGCGCAAATTGAAGCCATTGATATGGGACGCCGCGGTTTGCATAACGAGGGGTCGCGTATGTTAACAGATAGCTTGCGTCATTATGCCGAGATCGACTTTAATACGTCCCGGCGGCTTTTCACCCTCATTTGTTCATTGCACCGGCGGCCTTAATATGACCCATTCTAACGTGCCGTCATCCGTTCTTTTCGTTTGCTATCTTAATTCTATCAGATCGCCAATTGCAGAAGGTTTGACCAAAAAAAATTACCCGCAAATACGCCGTGTTGAATCCTGCGGTATTGCTTATGGTGATCTCGACGAGCTTATGGTGAGTGTTATGCGCGATGTGGGCGTTGATATGAGCGGGCATAAAGCCCAAAGTCTGGCTGATTTTCAAGATCAAACTTTTGACCGCATTATTGCTTTTACCGCAGAAGCGGAGGCGGCGGCCAAGGCCGTTTTTGCCGATCAAGACATAATTGTCGAGTTTTGGCCGATCCCCGAGCCAACGCATGGTTCTTTGGATGTCCGGGCTTTGCTCAATAATTATCGGTCTGTACGTGATACAATTTTGCAACGCCTACATCGCCATTTCGGGTAATTCTGTGATAAGGGCTGTTCTTTTAAAATAATACCCTATATAGGGCGTGAGAATAGGGCGTCGATCCCATTTATTAATATTATTAAGCCTGTGAGGATTAAGATTGAAAGAAGAATTATTAGAATTCGAAGGCGAAGTTATGGAACTTTTGCCCAATGCGACATTCCGCGTGAAATTGGCCAATGGCCATGAAATTATTGCCCATACAGCAGGACGGATGCGCAAAAACCGAATTCGGGTTCTCGCCGGGGATCAAGTTTTATGCGAAATGACGCCTTATGATTTGTCCAAAGGTCGTATTACCTATCGTTTCAAATAATGTGATGGCCGCCTCGTGAGCGCGCCTCCTCCCATTTTGATTTTAGCCAGCGCTTCGCCTCGGCGACGTGATTTATTGGCTCAAATCGCCATTACCCCAGACCGTATTATTCCGGCTGATGTTAATGAAACGCCCATACCGGGTGAATTGCCCAGAGCGCATGCCCAAAGGCTGGCGTGTGATAAAGCGGTCAAAGTGGCTGAGCAAAATCCGGATAATTTTATATTGGCCGCGGATACGGTTGTGGGGGTTGGCCGCCGTATTTTACCCAAAACAGAAACCCCGGAAGAAGCCCAGTCATGTCTCACGCTTTTATCGGGGCGCGGGCACCGCGTTTTCACAGCTATTGCAGTCATTGATCCTGATGGATATTTGCGAAAACGTGTCGTAGAAACGCGACTGAAAATGAAATCGTTCTCGCCGGATGAAATACAACATTATATTGATGGCGGCGAATGGCGCGGTAAAGCGGGTGGCTATGGCATTCAGGGTTATGCTGGAGCCTATATAACATCGCTGATTGGGTCTTATAGTAATGTTGTCGGTTTACCGCTATTTGAAACGCGTAATTTACTTATCGGCGCGGGGTATAAAGCGTGAAACGCCGCTGCGTGATTGAAGAAGCCGTAGGTGAAACCCGCGCCGCTATTTATGTCGGCGGGCAGCTTTGCGAACTTTATGTACAGCGCTGGAGCGATGCAGGAAAACCTCGCGCCGGAGATGTTTTTTGCGGACGTATTCGCGCGGTTGATAAAGGATTAGCCGCCGCCTTTGTCGATTTAGGCAGCGGCCCGGATGGATTGTTGAAATTTGCCAATGCACCGGGCGCACCGCGGTTTAAAGAAGGGCAAAATTTAATCGTCTCTGTCTCGCGTGAAACTGAAGCCGGTAAAGGTCCTGTTTTAAAATTTAACCGTATGAGCGAAGGCGATCCAGTAGGGCGATTATCCGGTATGAATTTTACCGAATTTATAACGGCTCGATTTGGAAAAGGCTGTAAATTTGAGACGGCGGCGGTGTCTTCAATTGACGATGCTGTTGAAACAGAACTGGCTATCCCGGGCGGCGGCACAATTGCGATAGAGCACACCCGGGCATTGGTAGCTATTGATATCGATAAAGGTGCGGCGCAAAGCGGATATGCCGTCTGCTTGTCTGCCAGTCAATTAATTGCACAACAATTACGGTTACGGGGTATCGGCGGCCTTATCGTTATTGACTTTCCAAATCTCAGACAAGCCAAGCAGCGCGAAGGGCTGATCCGGGCTCTTGAGGAGGCTTTTTCTGATGATCCCAATACAGTTAAAATTGGGGGACTATCGCGATTTGGCCTTGTTGAGCTTACCCGTTCAAAACCCCGGGCTTCACTTGATGAGGTTTTAAATGATAAATATGGACGCCCTTGGCCCCAGACGCAGGCGCTACGCGGATTGCGGCGGCTAGAACGCGAAGCCCGGAAAAATGGAGGTGCTCAATTGACTTTAACACTGCCGCATGAAGCTTATGATTGGTTGCAAGCTGAGCATATTGATTGGCGCTTAGCCATGAAAGACCGTATTGGTGCCCGCTTTATTGTACAGCCGGGCATTATGACAGATGTAAAGGCCGATCGATAATGGCTCAGGATAAATGCCCCATATGCGCCAAGGTTGAACAGACCAGCTATAAACCGTTTTGTTCTAAACGCTGTGCCGATATTGATTTGGGACGTTGGTTGAAAGGCGCTTATGCTATTGCGGGGCGAGACGGTGAGGCTGTTGTTCCGGCCAATGATACAAACCCGGATGCGGACGTTAGTTTCAGGGATGATTAACTTTATAGGTCTTCGAAAACTGCTTTACTATCGACAAAAAACAGATCGATATCAAAATCAGTTTTATGTTGGTTTATATGGTCCCATGAGAGATAGCTAAAGGTACTGACCGCGATATTATCTTTGTGGTAATCGGCAACAAGGGCGCGGCTTATCATATTTTGCGGGACACAAATATAATTGATAATTTTCCGCATAGTGCCGCGGACCGGTCCATCGATAAACCAGCCTGAGCGCTGTCCATGAACCGAGCGTAAATCTTTTTCATGGATATACCCATCAGGACTTTCAAAGACTGTATGGATTGCGCGCGTCATAGTATCGGGGTTTTGGCACCAATGCGACAAGCAGAGGGCAATATCTGGAGCGATGGTTTTCATTGTATAGAGAACTTCGGGCAGCCATGACACATAGAGTGTTCGGTCTTGTAAATGGTTCATGTGAATAAGGGCATTGATTTCTTCTTCAAAACCGGCGTCTTTAATATCAACAAGTAGTTTGCATTTATTGTTTTCATGGCTGGCGATTGTCTGGAATAATGTTTCTGCCATTGGCATATGGCTGAAAGCTCCGCCCAGATTTGCAAAATCGCGGGCCATAATATCAGCGAGATGATGAAGGGTTCCGTTTTTATCAGGCGCTTGTTCATCGTGATAAACCATGGGGGTTCCGCAGCGCGCGATACGAATATCAAATTCGATTATCCGAACACCAAAATCCAATGCGCCTAGCAAACCGGCTAAGCTATTTTCATGTGGGTCAAATCCGCGAAAGCGGTGGGATATAAGCTGTTCTAAATTGACCATAAAGCGGTCATAGCAGAGAGTTAAGGCAGGTCAAACCCACCCCAAAGAACGGAAAAGGCTTCGCAATGAATGATAACACTTTTATAATCCGACAAATTTACAGTGGTGGGCAGGCTATAATTTTGCCCCCCTTTTGCGGTTTTTAAAACACTCAATTTTATGGACTCTTGGATCGCTGATTGACTGGTTAAACCGGCAATAGGCGTCTTGGAGAGAAAGACTTTTAAATCTGGTCCACCTTTGGTTTTAAAAGTATCAGAAAACTGGATTTCAATTTCACCACAGGTCTCAGTTAAAGTCCAATTGCCTTTGATGGCATAGCGTTTCTTTTCAAAATCGCCGGTGGCAATCGTGTTTTTTGTGCAATTGCGCACTGTGGTATCCGGCGTTTGTGCCGCGCTTGGTTGATTGCCCAGAGCTAATCCGGCGATGAGTACCATATATATTAGTCGTAATTTCATAGTCAGACCTTAACGGCACCACAGATAATTTGATAATCACGAGCGCGTGAGCAGTTAATGTTTATACATATGCCAAATGATGCCTATGGCTTCTAAAGATCTGATAAAGTATCCCTTGTTATTTCGAATGATCGTCTGGCGAACATTGCGTTTGGATGTAATCTCTTAATTGCGTTTTAAATGCTGTATCCATAACCGACACCGCATAATTCTTTTTGGTGTGATTGTTTTCTAATTTAACGCCCGGTATTTTTTCATATGAATTGCCTTTTTGTATGCCTATAACACATGGTTCACCTGTTCCTGATATTCTTAATAAGGGTGATCCAGAAGACCTTGCTTCCATGTCGCATGTGTGGCGAAGCAAATTATATCGCGGATCTTTTTTTGATATACAGCATTTGCCTGACGATATTTTTGCTTTGTAATTCAATCCTTTTTTACGGGCAGATATATCACGTCGTGATAACGCAAGCTGAGGCATGATGATTTCGTCTTCAAAATCTCTGCGGCATTTGTTACCCGAGAAACTGCTCTTAGCTTTATAGTCGGGGCAAATTTTAAGCGTTTTAAAATTTGGATTTTGGCTAAACCGGATTGCATCTATTTTAATAATAGCAAAATCTGAATTCTTTGACGAAGATAAGGTTTCCTTTGGTGATGGTTTGCCTGTGTGTATATTCGTAACGAGGCCATATTCTGATGGGCCTAACTGTGTTTCAAATGATTTTCTAATTTTACATTCTGCACCATTTTCTCCGCCGCGGTCATCAATATAATGCGCGACAGAGAGGAGGAGCTTATTACGGCAGGATGAAAAGTCGCCAGCGATATTATTATCTTTAGCATAAGCTTCAACATCAATGAAAAAGCCGCTAGTTGTATTTTTATTCCACCTCGCCCCTTTTTTGCATTGTAAGTGTACGAGATTATTTTTGGCCATACTCGATTGCAAAACCGAGTTATAATAGCGGGACGATACAGGATAAGCCGCGCCTTTTTTGCGCGAGTCCTCGCCAATCACATAGGCTAATTTTATACTATCTTGCAGATGGACGGTTTTCGCAGTTGAAAAACCATGGGTTTCGGTTAGGGTATTAGGCGGTAGAAGGCGTAGATAATTACCTATTGCCGAGGCATTAGTCGGTCCATGGATTGAAACTGACAGTAATAGACCCAGTGTGCCAATAAAGTCCCGGCGCATATATTTATCCCTAAAGCATCGTTAATTTCCTGTGTAAGTGCAATTTCCAAGCCATTTTCTGGTCGACATTATGGTTACAGAGACCAATCAGGAATGTTTGCATAATGTGAGTGGTTGAGATGGGTTTGGCAGATGATAAAAATCAAGAATAGATATATGAGGTGCGCGATAAGGCGGATCGGTGATGCCAATAAAATATAACGTTCAAGTGAGATATGATTTTATCAGTATGCTTATCTATTTTATCGGCTTATTCCTGTTGAGAACGGAAGAGAATCATTTTGGCCAAAACACTGTCTACCGATCTAACGCTGGGTAAAATTTCGGCGCATGTTATGCGTATGCTGGGTCCCGCAACTTTGGCTATGTTTGCATTATTATCAGCGGGCATCGTTGACACGATTTATTTAGGACGGCTTAGCGATCCAGAGGTGCCCAATCTTGGTGTTATGGCCTTGGCAGCTGTTGGTTTCGCCTATCCGCTCACCTTTATAGGTAATAGCGCTAATATTGGATTAGGTGCAGGAACACTATCGGCCATTTCCCGAGCTATGGGGCAGAAAGATGAAGATCGGGCAAAACGCCATGGGGCGTCAGCGATACTCCTTGGTATAGTTTTCATGTCGCTTTTGGTCAGTTTTATGCTGTTAGGGATGCCTTTTATATTAAAGGCAATGGGAGCCAAAGGCCAAATTTTTGAAATGGCCTCGGATTATCTTGCTATTTCTTTGCCGGGATTAGTAATTGTTTCAATTTCGATTTTATGTGTCAATATCTTGAGAGGACGGGGCGAGGCGAAAATGCCGAGTTCTTTTATGATTATCGGTGCCGTAATAAACATTATTGTTGATCCTTTGCTGATTTTTGGAATTGGGCCGTTTCCACGTCTTGAAGTTCAAGGCGCTGCATTAGCAACGGTCATCGGATATAGTTTTGGTGCAGGGTTTGGATTTTATATTGTTTGTTTCCATCGCCGGGCCATATCGTTTTCTCAAATGACGATTGGATCTATAAAACGGGCATGGGGCGTTGTTGGACGGGTCGGGCTGCCCGCAGCAGGGACAAATATTATTGTTCCAGTTGGCGCGACAATAGCGGTTACAATTATCGCACGGTTTTTAACGGTAGAAGATGTAGCTGCGTTTACTGTTGTGGGTAGAATAGAGATGATTTCTATTGGTGTTCTATATGCCTTGTCAGGGTGTATCGGCGCTGTGACAGGGCAAAATGGCGGAGCCGGATTGACGGATAGAGTCCGCGCAGCCTTTAAATTTTGTTATTTTATTTGTCTGGTTTGGGGTCTGATTATGACAGTTATACTGGCTATAGTAGCTGCCCCATTAGCATCAGTCTTTACAACTGATGCGTCTGTCGTGGCTAAGGCCATGCCTTATTTTTATATCGTACCTGTTACCGTTTTTGCTTATGGGTTTGTCTTTGTAAGCGCTGCTGGATTGAATGCACTGGGCCGCCCGATATACGGATTTACCTATACGGCTATTCGATCTTTGTTGTTCTATGTCCTCCTGATTTATATAGGTGTTCAGCTTGATGGGTTACGTGGTGCATTTTTTGGGGTAGCTGGAGCCAATATTTTATCGGGATTAATCGCGGCTTATTGGACTCTTCGTAAAACACCATTAACAGCTAAAGTCAGTTAAATGTCTTTTGGTGTTCTATAAGAGTTGTCATCACATTGGCAGTTAACGCGTGGTGTTCTCAATTTGCAATTATATTATTTTCATAATCGGAATATATATATTCCTCACAGATAATTAATCACTTAAGCTATTGAAATAGCGTTATAAAATTTCAACCTGCTTTGGCATGTCGTTTGAACAGCTAAGAGCGTATCCGGTAGTGACTTGAATAAACTGCCCCTAATTCTTGTCACCCGGATACACTCAAGCAATTAAAGGACATTCCTATGAAAACATATCTTATAGCCCTTAGTGTAGCCCTATTGGCGACACCTGTCTATGCCGATGAAGGCCATGGACCAACAGATAGCCCAACAGAAGAAACTGCATCACCTGTGGATTCACATGGAGATACGACAGCGCCGCATGAAGATCGTGAATCGAGCGTCACAGCCGTGTCGATTGCTCAATATGCTTCCAGCTCTGGACTTTATGCGCGGGAAAGTGATCTCCGTATTAATATGATTGATGTTAACGGCGGAGATGCCAATGGTCTTGACATCACCCAGAGTGCAGCCATGATAGGCGGTAGTTATTATGACACTCATGTTGAGGTTAATGCTATTCGCATTTATGGTGGAACGCTCAGTTCTTCATCTATTAAGCAATCTGCGACATTAGATAATACGGTTCTGCGGAGTGTGGATATCGAATTGAACAAACTTTACATTCGATAGTCCATGTCTTTGCTCTCACGCAGATTTTTCCTAACCGGACTTATGCTATTTTCTTCGTTAGCACCAGTATCTGCGTGGGCTGATCGTATTGTCACTATTGATATGAGAAATGGCGTTAAAGCCGAACATATACAGGCTTATCGTCTTGCCGTATTGGGTGGAAAAGAGGCGACCCATGCTCGGGTTATTCGCTTACTTATTTCGAGCAAAACTGGGTTTGATGCCGGTGTTTTGGAAATCCCAAAATATCGACGAACAATGAATATTTGGGTTCACATTTATGTTTTTCATGGTCAACACATTACAGCCCCTTTGCGGGTTAATCTATTTTCAATCGACTCGAGAATGACCAAACATATTAATTTGGAGGTCGCGTTGCGATGACAGAAGGAATTAAATTATTAGCCGTCCTGACTGTATTGGGACATTTAATTGGTGGATGTTCAACGGTGCCGCATAGCGCGGGTAGTTGGATGGAAAATTCTGCCTATAGTAAATCTACGCACCATGATCATAAGACACATAAACGCGGGCAGCCATTATCCGAAGCGGCCGATCAAATAGAAGCCGCGAATAAGTTAATGGTTGCGGCTTTTCCGCGAAGTGAAAAATCAGCGATTAAATTATGGGTAACAGATTCGCATAATTTAGCTGATGGGGTGTATACAAATAACTTTGGTGACAAACTATCACCAGCCCCAGGCATTAAAATGCATAAAATTATGCAGGGTTCCAATGTAATAACGCTTGACCCGCTTCATGTGCCGCCCTGTGCCGGAATGGAAAATAATTCAGCCCATCATTGGGTCCTGCGTAGCTTTATAATGAACTATGATGAAAATCTAAACCGAACGGTCGAAGGGTTTTTTCCAAATATCGATACGGCAGATATACAGGCAGAAATTGATAATGGAGATCGGGCAATCACGGACCGTTTTGACCTAAAGGCAAAAATAACGGATTGCCGGAGTGGCCGTATTATCTATGGGGCAGAAGAAAGTTTTTTAAAAACGGCTATAAGTTCGGATAAATCAGTTTACTTATTTGGTAAATCATTAGGGATGTTTTATCGTGATTCTAAATTTATCGATCCGGGCCTTAATCAAACACGTGACCTTGCTATGGATATGTTTTTATCAGGTATTGCAATGGATATAGTCGGTGATCGTAAGTCTTTGAGCCATAAAGAGCGTTAAGGCTCAGGGGTATAGATGAAGCCCGCCACCACTTTTACAATTTTATCGTTATTTAACTTAACATCGGTAAACCCTCTAAGAGATGTGAGGTTTTATGACGAATACAGGCTTAACAATAATTTTAGCGATTATAGCGTTTGTGTTGGGTTATATTTTTCGCTACCTGAATTTAAAATATGAATCCAAGGCTAATTTAACCTCGCAGCAGTTACGGGCTACAGTGTCGGCGTCATTAGACGGGATTATTATCATTAATTCCGATGGTGAAATTTTAGAATTCAGTGAGGCGGCAGAGCGCATATTCGGATATAATCGTATAGATATTTTAGGTAAAAAAATGTCTGAGTTAATTGTACCCGAACGCTATAGAGAAGCCCATGATACGGGTATGCAGCGCATGCGTGAAACAGGCGTTGCAAAAATATTAGGACAGCGGATTGAGATAGAAGCCATGCGGAACAATGGCGAAGAATTCATGTCTGAACTTGCGATATCACGAAGCCCAAGTTCGGATGGGGATATATTCATCGCCTTTATTCGCGATATATCAGATGCCAAAGCCGCCGAAGAAGCCCTAAAAGAGGCTAAGTTGAAAGCCGAGGAGGCGAGTGAAGTCAAATCCAAATTCTTAGCCGCTATGAGTCATGAAATCAGGACACCATTTAATGCGGTTTTAGGCATATTGGATATATTGAGTGAATCAGAGCTTAACCCTGACCAATTTCAATTGGTTGAAACCGCTCGAAAGTCCTCAACCGCACTTCTTCGAATTATTAATGATACTTTGGATTATGCAAAAATAACCTCGGGTACAGTGGATGTTATCGATAAGCCTTTTAAAGCATCAGATATTTTTGATGATGTTAAAACATTATTCGACCCCGTTGCTCAGGAAAAAGGTTTAACACTAAAAATCGATCAAGATTTCGGCACGCAACCCTTTTTAATTGGCGATGCTGGACGCATTAAACAAGTTTTGATGAATTTTGTGAGTAATGCGATCAAATTTACACCGTCGGGTGAAATTGAATTACTTATTAAAACAGCTTACCGAAAAGATGGGCAATGTGATTTATTTTGCGGCGTTCAAGATCGGGGTATTGGTATCCCAATTGATAAACAAGATGCTCTCTTTGGAGAGTTTTATATGGTGGATGCCACAGACACGCGCGAACATGAAGGTACGGGGCTTGGCTTGGCAATTTGCAGGCGGCTTATCCAAATGATGGGCGGTGAAATCGGCGTGAAAAGCGTTCCAGAGAAAGGGTCCTTATTCTGGATGTCTGTTCCTCTTACAGAAACATCGGAAAGGGCGGTCAATATATCCCCAATTGTTAGCTCCGCTGCCGATATCACCGGGGTTAATGTTCTTTTGGCCGAAGACAATAAAACTAATCAAATGGTTATTACTAGAATGTTGAACAGCCTCAAAGCGAAGGTGACAATTGCCAATAATGGTCAAAGCGCCTTAGATCATTTGGAGACTAACACATTTGATATCATATTAATGGATATTTCTATGCCCGTTATGGGAGGGCTTACAGCAACAAAACATATTCGCTCGAAACCCAGCCCTTATCAAAATATACCCATTCTGGCGCTAACAGCCATGGCGAATGAAGATGATATAATCAGATTTATAAATGCAGGAATGAATGAGGTTTTGATAAAACCGGTCAGTAAAACCGATTTAAGTCATTCAATTTATACAGTTTTGGGCGCAAGTCCCGTTGATCCTATGCAGGATAAAACCACGCCTCACGATAATCCGATCCTCAATGATTTATTTGAAGGGGCGACCATGGATGAAATCGACATGTTTAAAACGCAATTTCATTCTGACTTATCCTCTGCTTTAAGGGACTTATCAAAAGCTTTGACAGCATCAGATAGAGAATTGGCCGAGCGTACCAGCCATGTTATTAAAGGGTTGGCTGGCACCTATGGGTTTACAGCATTAAGTGAAAGTGCTGCGTTAACGAATTCTCATTGTAACTCTGATAAGGATGTGATCTGGGTGAATGAGGGACGAAGAGTCGAAAAAATCGGACAACGCGCTCTCCAAGATATTGATGCAGTCTTTAGCCAGATAGAGGTTTCGGCTGCTTAGGAGTGTGGCATGGCGTCCAAGACCGATAAAGCTGATGTACTGATTATTGAAGACACATTGTCTATGGCGCTTACGTATCAGCGTCATTTGGAACGTTCAGGTATTGGTGTTGAGATTACCCAAACAGGGGTTAATGCCATTGCGATGCTGTCATCGGGGGAGTTTTCAACGGCTTTATTAGATTTACAATTGCCGGATATGAACGGCCTTGAAATTATTAAAAATATCCGGGCGAAAAAGCTTCCAGTGACATTTATTGTGATTACAGCCAATGGGTCCATTAATACGGCTGTTGATGCGATGAAAAAAGGCGCTTATGATTTCTTGGTGAAACCTGTTGCCGCACAACGTCTTGTGACCAGTGTTCAAAATGGGTTAGAGCGATCAACATTACAGCAAACCGTTGAGATTCTCAAAAAAGATATGAAGCCTAAAAAGTTAAAGGGCTTTATTGGTAATTCACCGGCAATGTTAGCGGTTTACCAGATGATAGACAGTATTGCTCAGTCGAAGGCTCCAGTATTTATAACGGGTGAATCCGGTACAGGTAAAGAAATATGCGCACAGGCTGTTCATCACGCGGGCAAACGCGCGAGACATCCTTTTGTGGCGTTAAATTGTGCAGCTATTCCTGAAAATTTAATAGAATCTGAGATATTTGGACATGTCAAAGGTGCGTTTACGGGGGCATCTGAAGCGCGAGATGGCGCGGCGAAAAAAGCACATGGCGGAACATTATTTCTCGATGAAATTTGCGAAATGGATATTAATCTACAGGCGAAGTTGCTGCGATTTTTGCAAACCGGGCAGGTTAAACGTGTGGGGAGTGACAATACTGAAGATTATGATGTGCGTGTGGTTTGCGCGACCAATCGGGACCCGATGACTGAAGTGCGGGAAAAACGGTTTAGAGAAGACCTTTTTTATCGCTTAGATGTCTTGTCCATTCATTTGCCGCCACTGCGTGACCGTCAAGATGATGTTCTTGAGTTAGCCGAATTTTTTATGCGAAGTTATGCCAAAGAAGAAGGCAAATCATTTAATGTGATTTCGCATGAAGCGAAAACAAGGCTCAAACGCCATAAATGGCCAGGCAATATTCGTGAAATCCAAAACTTAATTCGGAAAATTATTGTTATGCAGGATGGACCTGAATTGACAGCGGATATGCTCGATTATGTTATGAAAATACGGCAATCCTCATCCGGCCCGCATCACCTTATAGAGCTTGTTGGTGGGAGGGGCGAAACCGATGAGGTGAAATGTCCGTTAACTGTAGATATTGAGCGCCCAATGGCGGAGATAGAACGTGATGTTATAGAGGCTGTTATTGCATCGCAGGATGGAAGTGTGCCGCAGGCCTCTAAAATTTTAGGCCTGAGCCCTTCGACAATTTACCGTAAACGCGAATCTTGGTCAGGTGATCTGGAACCACATATCGCGGCAGCTGGATAATTTCATATTGCAATTCATTTTTTGCACTTTGCAATAAATAGAACGAAAACCCCCCATAAAACCGCATATTTTTAATGGCATAGCCCTTGCGATGCTCTCACTGACATAGTGAGGCAGATATGAAAATTTCGACATATATTCCATTTATATTTATTGGGTTTTTTATCCCCGATATGGCTTTGGCGAAGACATTTGACCTTGGCTCTGTCACAGTGGATGCTCGCGTGAATATTGATTTGCAAGCAGCCTTAGTGTCAACCTCTGAAATGAGTTTAGCCGTACAAGAGAATATGGACTGGGCCGCGCGTCTAAAAATAAACCATAAGATTGAAAAAGATATCGACGTTGGATTTGTGATTAAGCTCGATCAGGATTTTGATGTTGATAGTGCATTCTCAATGCGCCGCGACGGTATTAATCGCCGCCTTACATTTGGATATGCAAAGAGTAAATGGGGGGTAATGTCTATCGGAAATATGGCCGGCCAAGCGGATCGTTTGTCACTATATGCTCCGCGGATTGGAACCGGGCAAATTAGAGGGGATTTTTCGCGCTACATGGGGCGTTCGGCCCTTCTGACGGCTTATGATACGCAAAATGCGTTTAAACTCGATTATGTTACGCCCTCTGATAAACCGATTGTTTTGGGCATATCCTATGCCCCCCAAACCCAAAATAACGCGACAGGCCAAATTCGCCAAAGAGACGCTTTTGAATTTGCGGCTCAAGGAAAAATTGCTCTGGATAATGACTGGACGCTCAAATCCAGCGCAGCCTATGTGACATCCGATAGTGCGTTGGATAATCGTCAAGATATCCAATCATGGGCCTTGGGGTTCGAATTTCAGAAGACGAAAAAATGGACTGTTTCGGGGGCTTATGTCTCGCGCGGTGATAGTGATAGTTCCGCCGGTTTGAATGAGAGGGAATTCAATGCCGGTATGCGCTATCGTAAA
This sequence comes from uncultured Caulobacterales bacterium, assembly GCA_964654665.1. Taxonomy (GTDB): domain Bacteria; phylum Pseudomonadota; class Alphaproteobacteria; order Caulobacterales; family Maricaulaceae; genus CALCKU01. The sequence goes on from CAZZKV010000001.1 coordinate 112,526, forward strand.
AAGAAATGGGGTGTGAGTGTATCTGCAGCCCGATTGTCCAGCACAAAAGAGCGGCGTAATACGCTTGGCGCTGGAGCTGAAATTAAAGTCAATAAACATATGAGACTGCGGATTGATGCCGTTGGTTTTCGTGCAGTAAAATCAGATAGAACCCGGCAAGATGGAATTGTCCTGCTTTCAGATATTCGGCTGAGTTATTAGGCGTCATGAAAATTTTAAGAGAACGCCCGGATCAAAGACGCCATCACCGCGTATCAGCCCCTTTATTTGTTACGCTTGGAGGGGAAACTCTTCGCGCAGACGACTGGAGTATTGGCGGTGTAAAAATCAGTAAGATCACGGATGTTTTACCAGAGCTTGGCCAAGATATTGACGTACAAATTACACTTCCGTTTCAAGGATTTGATATTCGGTTCTCATGCCCGTTTAAGGTGGTAAGGCGCGATGACAATACATCTATGATCGCCGGACAATTCATGGATTTGGGTGAACGTGAGCGGGACCTCATGGAGCATTTCATTGAAGACCTTATTCGGGGATGTATGTCTGAAACGCGGGATACAATTCAGCGTATTGATACGCCAGTTACGCCCATTTCGACAAAACCGGATGTTGATCCCGGCGTTATTATTCCGGTTAAACGTTGGTCACGTAAGACCATTATGATGTCTGGGTTTTACATTATGGCGGGGTTGCTTATTTTTAGTTATCTCGCCTTGCTTATTTTTACCAATTTTATTCGGCTGGAAGTGGATTCAGCGATTATCACCCGTCCCGTTATTGTGTCCAAAGCCTTGGCCGATGGTACCGTGGCAAAACATCATTTTCAGCCGGGGCAATCTGTCAAACAAGGTGCACTTATAACCGAACTGGCTATTCCCAAATTAGAAAAAGATATGGATGAGGCCCGTGTTCAGGTTATGCGGTTTGAAGACTCTGTGGCCCGCGCCAAAAAGACTTTAGGTGATGCCAAGCGGGCCAATGCCTCCACGCTTAAAATATCAGCCCTTCGTATAAAACTTTCAAAAGAGGAAACTGAATTAAAAGCCACATTGATGCGCCAAAAAAACCTAACCAACGCTTTGAAGCGGCTATATGTGAAAGCCCCTTTTGATGGAAAGGTTGTAGAAATCCGTAAACCCGAAGGTTCATCCGTTATATATAAAGAACCACTGTTGATTTTAGAAAAACAGGGTAAGCCGCTTATCGAGGCCTTTTTGACGCAAGCCGAAATTATGAAAATCGGACTTAATGATAAAGCACTAATTTACGTGCCCTCTCTTAAGTATAAAGCCGAAGCCAATATTCGTTCGGTTAACCGCACGTCGCGTAATTTGGATGAAGCTGCAAGCCGATATTTTTGGCAAGACCCTCATGCAAAGACGGCGTCTGTTATCTTAGAGCTTTCAGGGTCGGACCAAGCGGTTAATTGGCCAGCGGGCTTACCAGCAACCGTGATGTTTAAACGTCGCCGCGATAACACGCCGATATTGACAGGTAATGATCATGGCCAATGAGAATATTTTCGTTGATGATCCAACCCATTGGCCTAAGGGGTTTAAAAAATGGACACCCGTCGTTCTAATGCAACTTTCGCTATATGCGGGTCTTTGCATGATATTAGCCTTGAGTGTCCCCAATAGTTTTTGGGATAATGATCTACAAGAGGTTACACTTGTTCTGGGCGGGTTAGGTATTTGGCGTTATGGTTGGTGGTTAACCCACGCTATTCGCGCGGCGATTTATGGTAAAATAATCTATCCGAAAATGCGCCGGCAAGCGGATGATATATGGCAATCAGGATGGCGACCTCGCCATCTGCATTTCATGATGACGACTTATAAAGAACATACGGACATCACGCAAAAAGTGGTGCGTTCGATTATCGCGTCTATTCGTAATTCGGGTGTTCCGGGCACGATCTGGCTGGGATCTAGCGTAAGATTTGATGAAGATGTGGTTATGCGCCAGTTAAAACTAGAAGCGCGCGATGTTGATATTACATTGCGTATCATTCGGCAAAATGTTTCGGGAAAACGAGCGGCCATCGGGTTAGTCCTGCGGGCCATGTCGCGTTTACCGGTTCAAGATGATGATTTGATCACCTTTATGGATGGTGATTTTATAATTGCCCCTGGAGCTATTGAAAAATGCATGACACTGTTCAAACTCCGCCCCAGCCTTCAGGCCTGCACAACGGATGAAGAGGTTATTTGTATCGGGCCCAAATGGATTAGTACATGGCTTGAGATGCGCTTCTCGCAACGTCGATTGGCTATGCAATCCCATGCTCTTTCAAAACGGGTTCTAACGTTAACCGGACGCATGTCCGTTTTTCGAGCCAAACATCTTTTGAAAAACGAATTTATCAGAACATTGGAAGCGGATCATCTCACACATTGGTTATGGGGAAATTTTCGATTTTTATCCGGTGATGATAAAAGCACTTGGTATTATTTGCTCGGCCAAGAGGCTGAGATGCTCTATGTGCCAGATGCCTTGGGCTATACAGTCGAAGTTATAGACGGGTCAGGTATGGACCGTATGGTGCAGAATTTTCGCCGGTGGTCCGGTAATATGCTGCGCAATGGTATGAGAGCCATTCAGTATGGCCCGCGCCGAATGCCGTTTTTTATTTGGTGGTGTCTTGTCGATCAACGTCTCTCTATGTGGACAATGTTGGTCAGTCCTATGCTCGCTTTGATTTCAACGTTTTTATATGGCATGTCTTTCTTCATTGCCTATATTTTGTTTATTGCTGTTAGTCGTCTCGCATTATCTGTTTTTCTCTATGCCTATGCCCGACAAGTATCTATCGCATATCCGGCTATTCTCTATTTTAACCAACTGATTAATGCCTCAGTTAAAGTCTATTGTATTTGGCGTCTATCCAAACAGCGCTGGAGTAACCGGGGTAATCAAACGGCAGGTATGAATGGATCCGATCTTATTGAAAAATGCCGTAATGGCATGGCCTTTTACTGCACAGTCTTTTCCGTGGCCTGTTTAGCCTTGGGAACAATTATATATGCTGATCTCTTTAGTTTGCCTGATATGAATAGTTTGAGATTGTTGCGTAGTTAAAAGCTGATTTGCAATATCAAAAATACATTTTCCTTTTGCAAAACAGCGTAGAAATTAACACCCTGTTAATCATTTAAGTCATTGTTTTAATAGGATAGTTAATTTTATAACTTGGCATATGGCTTGCGACGCAATGGGTATAATTATTGTGGAGGCAGGATATGACAATATTAAAGTTAAAACAGACAATTGTGTTAGGGGGTTCTGTTCTGGCAGGATTTTCTGTTATGTTGGGGGCTATTCATGCGGCGACACCGCATTATGCCCCTAAAAATCCTAAAGATATAATGCGAGCCAAAAATGCTTTTACGGCGCTCTCGCATGGCGAAGCAGAAATTGTCGCTATTGGTACCAGTCATATTTACCGCGGATTTGATCCGATTGTATTTGAAACTCTAACGGGGCGGACAGCGTATAATTTATCATTCAATGGAATGAGTGCTGCGGAAATGGATCATATGGTTACGCTTGTTGCAAAAAATGCCAACCGTATTGGGACACGCCATGTCATATTAGAAGGGCGAGGATTTCAAACCATAAATGTTAAAAACCTTAAAACAGATCGTATTGTGATATCCGCAGACCGGCGCGGGTGGTCTTTGCAAAACCCTGTCCCGTTTACGGTTGCCGATTTCAAATTATGGAGCCCAAGACTGTCTTATTTCTTGGCAATATCCAAATTTCAGCGCTATGACTTTAATACGCGATCACTTGATTATGAAGCGATTATCAAGCGGGCTAATACGCGTAGGAATGTATTGAAAAACCAAGGTATTGTGTTTCCAGGCAATTCGCCGCTTAAGAAAGCGATACGGCAAGCGAAATCTGATTTTTCACATATAAAGTTTAAAGGACATGGTCGTCAAACCCGTGAAATCAAAGATGAGGCGCGCTCGGATATAGCTGAAAAATACGGGCGATTATCATTAAAAAATATGAGCAAGACGCCGCTATCCTATGCGGAAACCAAACATTATCGTACTATGATAGATAAGCTGGCCAAACAGGGAATAAAAACACATATTGTCCTGCCGCCAACAATATCGCCAGAATGGACCCGTACGCATGATAAGTTTCTTCATGCCAAAAAGGCTGGGTTAAGGCATATTCCGCTTTATGATTTCCGCATTAAAAACTATCGCGAAACATTTAAAAACCTCTCATTATGGGCGGATCATGGCCATTTAAACGTCAATGGTAGTAAAATCTTCTCAACTTTACTCGCAGGACATTTTAAACGGCCTCAAAAAAACCAGCCCGCGTTGATCGCGCAAACTGACCTTACGGATCAGCTTAGTGCGAAAATTCTTCCGAAATCTGATTGTGAGGTGAATTAGTCATGGTCTTCACACAACCCATATATTTTCTTTTCTTTGCGATAGTTTTTTGCACGTTTTGGGGATTAAAGTCCCACTTTTGGCGCAAAGTCACATTGCTTATTAGCAGTCTTGTTTTTTATGCTTGGTGGGATGTTCGGTTTCTCGCGCTTATCATTTTTGTTATTGGAACAACCTATAGTGCCTCAAAATTCATGGGCACAACAGAGAATAAAGTGCATCGGAAATTCGCGGCTACCTTATCTATTACCGCGGCATTAGGGGTTCTGGCCGTTTTTAAATATTTCGGCTTCTTTATGGAGAGCGTCAATTCCGCTCTTAATTTAGCAGGCCAAGAAACACTGTCTGTAACCCTTAAAATTCTGCTGCCCGTCGGAATTAGTTTTTATACCTTTCAAGCTATTTCTTATACGGTTGATGTTTATAAGCGGAAATTATCTCCCAATGTACCTTTGCTGGATTATGCGACCTATGTTGCGTTTTTCCCGCAATTGGTTGCTGGTCCTGTTGTACGGCCTCAGACGTTTTTGCCGCAAATAGCAACGCCGCGAGTGTTTAACTGGCAGATGCTGCGTCCTTACATATTTATGTTTATGGTTGGGTATTTTAAGAAGGCCTGCCTAGCTGATAACATCGCTATATTGATTGACCCAGTTTATGCTACGCCTGAAATTTATAATACCGCAACGCTTTATCTCACCGCCTTTTTGTATTCTGTTCAAATTTATTGCGACTTCTCCGGATATACGGATATGGCCATAGCATCGGCCGGTCTTTTAGGTTTTCGACTGCGTCTGAATTTTATGTTCCCGTATTTCTCAAAAAATATTCAATTATTTTGGCGCCGCTGGCATATCTCATTGTCGTCTTGGTTGCGGGATTACCTTTACATTGCTATGGGCGGAAATCGGGGCGGTAAATTTAATATGTACCGTAATTTAATGCTAACAATGGTCTTGGGGGGCTTATGGCATGGAGCAGGTTGGAATTTTATTATTTGGGGCTTTTTCCATGGAGCCGCTTTGATTGCGACTCGGTTTATACGGTTGCCCCAATTTGAAAATATCCCGCAATTTGTTATGGATGGTGTCGGAATTATATTAACCTTTATCTTCGTTAGTTTTTTGTGGATATTCTTCCGTGCACAAAGTTTTGCACAAAGCTTCGATTTTATCCAAGGGCTTATTGTTGGGAGAACAGGTTTGACAATTGAAATGGGGCCGGTTCTTTTAGCAACTTTGACCGGTGCAATTTTGTTTCATATCTATAATGCAGTTGATCATCCTGCGAAATATTTAGGGCGTATTAAACGGCCTGTTTATGGCTTTGGGCTGGGTGCGATGGCTTCCTTACTTATTGCTTTAACTGCCGCGACCCAACAGCCCTTTATATATTTCCAGTTCTAACAAGATTTCGGTATTGGTCCTGCCCCACATTGACCAAGCCGGATAGGACCCGTCCTTCAAATGAAGGGCGGGTTTTTTATGAATGGCAGAGTGAAAATTTATATTTTCATTTTGCAATTTCAATAAAAATTAAGACGGTGTTAATTATATAAGCTATTGTTTTATATGCAAAAAAATATCATCTTCTTGGCATGAACATTGAAAGGATTATTGCAACAGCATTCACCTTAGGAGATTATAATGCTCGCAATAGAACAAAATTTAGCTATCGCTAATGATCGTCAATTTTACCCACAAATTGTTGAAAAAAAGAAAGCCCGTATCAGTGTATGTGGATTGGGATATGTTGGTATTGTAACCACTGGATGTCTTTCGGATTTAGGTCATGAAGTCATTGGCGTGGATACGGATCCACGCAAATTGAAAATGGTTTCAACAGGCGAGTCTCCTATTTCAGAACCGGGGTTGACACGTTTATTGACGACCGGTGTCAAAAAGGAAAAAGTGACTGTTAGCGGTAGTTTAATGCGCGCTATATGGGATACGGATGTCACATTTGTCTCCGTTGGTACGCCAACAGCAGAAGGCGGTGGTTGTGATATGTCAGCCGTTATTTCTGTTTCGCGCCAAATGGGAATGGCCTTGCAGGCCAAAAAAGATTTTCATGTTATTGTTATGCGCTGTTCCGTACCTCCGGGAACAACATTAGGTCTTATGCGTACAATTTTGGAAACAGAATCGGGCAAAACAATGGGAGTCGATTTTGGCTTGAGTTTTAATCCCGAGTTTTTGCGCGAGGGTACAGCCATTGAAGATTTTCATACACCCCCTAAAACTGTGATTGGTGTGAGCGATGAACGGACAGGTGATATTTTGAGTGAAATTTATTATCCTGTTGATTCCAAGCCAATTATTACATCGATTCCTAATGCAGAGATGGTCAAATATATTGATAATGTTTGGCATGCTACAAAGGTAACTTTTGCCAATGAAGTCGGACGGCTGTGCAAGCCATTGGATGTCGATAGCCATGCAGTGATGGATATTTTTATTCAAGATACAAAATTGAATTTATCGTCTTATTATCTGAAACCGGGATTTGCATTTGGTGGGTCGTGCTTGCCCAAAGAAGTAAGGGCTGTCGAGCATATGGCTCGTGATATGGGCGTGAGTTGCCCGTTGATCGAAAGTTTAACGACCTCTAATTTAACGCAAATCGAACACGCCATTGACATGACCCTTCAACAAGCGCCTGAAAATGTTGCTGTTCTTGGGGTTGCGTTCAAACCAGATACGGATGATCTACGCGAGAGTCCCATCCTGCAAGTAATGTATCATTTGATCGAACAAGGGATCACGGTGAATGCTTTTGACGAATGCGTTGTCACGGATGAACGTCTCGAAGGTCAATTTGAATATATTAAACATGCCCAACCTGAATTACGGGGATTAATTGATAATTTGGATAGCATCATGACCGATGATCCTAGCTCTATGCTTGAACAATCTGATTGTATTATTATAGCTCAAAAAACCCCGGAAATCATTCGGTTGATGACTACAATTCCCGCAGGTACACCAGTTATAGATTTGGTTCGCCTCTATAAAGAAACTCCCACAGATAAAGCTTACCATGGAATTGGTTGGTAGTATCTTACCTTGGCTATGAGATTCATATTCATCATCCCGCGAATCTCATAGCCACTTTTATTTTACAAGGCGTTATGAAAGATAGGCGCCTTATTTTTGGGACTGTTAAATTACCCTAAATCTACTATCAATTCGCCGATAGAATGGGTGAACCCGTTTGGTAGAATTTCTTGTTCCCCTGTCCATTGAATATTTGGAAACCGTGCTAAAATTTGTCGATAGGCGCTCTCGATTTGCATATTGGCCACACGCTGCCCTAAGCACACATGAGGCCCCGTTCCAAAGGCGATATGGTCTTTGGCATTATGACGATGGATATCAAATATATCGGGGTTTTCGAATTTGGCTGGGTCGCGATTGGCTGCCCCGTAATACAGGATAACTTTTTCGCCTTCAGCGATTTTTTGGCCGCGTATATTTGTATCCTGTACAGCTGTGCGGCGCATATACATTACGGGCGAAACCATACGAACCGCTTCATGTACCATATTCGGGATAAGATCGGGATTGGCAATGAGCAGTTGTTTCTGGTCTTGAAATTGTGTGAGCAATTTCATTGTACCGGACATGGAATTCCGTGTGGTGTCATTGCCTGCAATGATAATCAACAGCCATGATCCATCAAGATATTCATCAGGTAGTTTTGCTCCGTCGATTTCGACATGGGCAATGGCAGATAAGAGATCTTGTTGCGGGTTTTTGCGCCGTTCTTTTAGAATGTGACGGCCGTAATCAAACATAGCCTGAACCCCGGTTAAAAATGTCGCGACGAGAGCGGGATCAAGCTTGCTCATATCCGCATCTTCGAGAACATATTGTGCCATTTCCAGCATATCCATCCATTCCCGAATTTTTGGACGGTCAGCCTCGGGAATGCCGAGCATTTCGCACAGTGTAAAAAGAGGAAGTTGTGAAGAAAAATCTTCAACAAAATTCACTATAGGGCCTTTGTCTGATAACTCCTCCAGCAGGGAGGTGACTTTTAAGTCGACTTTTTCTTTTAAAATTCGAACGTAACCCGGTGTGAAATAGGCCATATGTTCCCGGCGTAATTGCATATGATGTGGAGGGTCGAGACAAATCATTGTATCCAGAGACGCGCTGTGAAGTTTGGGATGGTTTCGCGGGTCCGAGGCAGGCGGATAGGCCATCATAATACCGCCTCTTTGAGATGAAAATACCTGAGCATTGAGGTTAGTCGTTTTCACGTCATCATAGCAGGTTAACGCCCAAAAGCCTTCCATTTTTGCGTCAGTCAGAGGGTGCCACATAATGGGGGCATTTTCGCGCATGGTTTTAAAGGCTTCGAAGGGTTGGCCAGCGATAAAATTTTTGGCGCGTGAGAGGTCAAGCGGAGGCTTAAAGTCGAAAATGGGTGTATGGCTTGGTTTAAGGTCTCCGCGGTCTTCAGAATAGGTTTGACTAACAAGGGCTAAGCTCATTGATGTCTCCGATAATACGATCTGTTGCCCAGATTATACCGATAGCCAAGGGAAGTTAAACGTATAATTTTGATTGATAATGTGCACATCTGTATGGTTTATAAAGTCATAGACCTTGCCAATTCATGTGATATGTCTGTGTAATTATATATTTTTCACAGTGAGTAACGCATGACCCTTTTTACGTCATTTTCTTGTCGCGGGCTAACAGTGCCTAACCGTATTGTTATGGCTCCCATGACGCGGAGTTTTTCACCAGGGGGGGTGCCCGGGGATGATGTTGCGGCTTATTATACGCGCCGCGCGGCGGCTGATGTCGGCCTGATTATTACAGAAGGGACGACCATTGATCGCGGTGGTGCATCCAATGATGATAGAGTGCCTATGTTTCATGGTAAGCCAGCCTTGGCGGGATGGGACAATGTGTTGAAAAGCGTGCATAAGCAAGGCGGGAAAATCGCGCCGCAACTCTGGCATACAGGGATGATGCGTAAACCGGGGACAGGGCAATATCCAGATGCTGTAACCGATAGTCCGTCGGGTCTGACACATCATGGCAAGCTTGTGGCACCGGTTCCGAGTGAAACAGAAGTTGAAGATATGGTTGCATCCTTTGCACGTTCGGCCAAACATGCATCGAATTTAGGGTTTGATGCGATAGAAATACATGGCGCACATGGTTATTTGATCGATGAATTTTTTTGGGAGGTGATGAATCATCGCAGTGATAAATACGGCGGAGATTTGACAGAGCGTACGCGTTTTGCGGGCGATATTATTCGAGAATGCCGGAAAGCCGTGGGCGATGATATGCCAATTATTTTGCGTATTTCGCAGTGGAAACAGCAGGATTATACGGCGCGGCTGGCAAAAACGCCGGATGCTCTTCAGGCCTTTTTACACGCTTTTGTTGATGCGGGTGTTGATATGCTTCATTGTTCGCAGCGCCGTTATTGGGAACCGGAATTTGAAGGTTCAAATCTTAATTTTGCTGGTTGGGCAAAAAAATTAACGGGACTGCCGACTATCACCGTAGGGTCTGTAGGCCTATCATCTGATTTTTTTGGGGCTTTTGCCGGACAAAATTCGGAGGCGGCGCCGTTAACAGACTTGGTTGAAGATATTGACCGGCGTATAGAAGCGGGTGAATTTGATCTCGTCGCTATTGGGCGAGCCTTGTTGCAAGACCCGGAGTGGGCCCAGAAGGTCAAAGACGGACGTATGGATGATCTGCGTGATTATGACGGAAAGGCGCTTGCGACATTATATTAATTTTACGGCTCTGATGTGTCTGTCAGAAAAGTCACAGATTTGTGACTTTCAATATAGGACTAAAGCCGCAAAATGCGTGCTTGCTAACTCCCAATTTGAATGGATTTAAATGTATATTACTCGCCTCTGCATGATCGCGATATTGGTGTTATGCACCGCGGCATGTTCACGTCCTGAAACAATATCCATTTCGGGCTCAACAACAGTTCTGCCTGTGATAGCAAAAGCGGCCGAAGCGTATACTGTAAAAACCGGTCAATCTGTTATTGTTAATGCGGGTGGATCGGGTGCTGGGTTTAATCAATTGGCGGAAGGGCAGACAGATATTGGTATGATGTCCCGCGATATATCCGTTGAAGAACATCAACACTTTAGTCACTATGTATTCAAACCTATTTCTATTGGAGTTGACGCTGTTGTTCCTGTTGTGTCCTCGGAAATTTATGAAGCCGGTGTGACGGCGCTAACACTGCCCCAAATTGCTGCAATTTATAAAGGTGAAATAGATAATTGGTCTGATTTCGGCGGGCCTGATAAAAATATTCTAGTGATTGATAAAGAGGCTAGCCGTGGAACGCGCCATGTTTTTATGGAGGCGGTCTTGGGCTCCTCTGAGCCGGAAGCACCAGGGGCTGACTTGGTTTTAGGGGCTAATAACGAAGCCCAAACGGCCGTGGCACAAAGCGATTCAGCGATTACTATGCTGTCACTAGCGTGGATGAATAATGATGTGCGCGGGCTTGGTATTGTACAAAATGACCGTATAATTCGACCAGATGTGTCAACTATTCTTAGCGGGGATTATCCTATTACCAGAGATATTGTCATTGTTGTCCGTAATGATATTAAACCCGAGGCTCAGGCCTTTGTTGATTATGTGCTTGGTGCTGACGGGCAAAATTTTGTTGAAGCGTCGGGCTATATAAAGATAAATCCATAAAATGCCTTATACGTTTCGGGGAATGAATATGCCGCGTTCGGCGGCCAGATATCTACCCAATATAAAACGGTTTTCACAAGTGTCTGCTTGGCTATCCTCTGGCCTCATAATTTTAATTTTGATGACATTACTGATCCAAAGCGGTCCAGCCATTTTTTATAATAATAGCTCGTTATTATCAACAACATGGAATCCAGCCGCGGGTGAGTATGGCATCATTCCAATGGTCTATGGAACATTGATAGTCATGATCATTGCGATGGTGATGGCTGTACCTTTGGGGGTGTTGTCAGCTATTTATATTGCAGAAACCCGGTCAGACCGTTTGCGCCGCCTTCTGAAGTCTACCTTAGAGATATTGGCCGGTATTCCTTCGATTGTATATGGCCTCATTGGTGTGGCTTATGTCAGTCTTTGGGTTGCTCAGGGTTTTGAATTGCAAACAGGCCGGGTTATTTTAACGGCGGGTTTGTTACTGGCGGTTATGATTTTGCCGACGATTATTACCCTGACAGAAGATGCGATTTCAAGTGTACCGCGCCAATATCGTGAAAATGCGGCATCGTTAGGTCTTTACCATTATGAAATCATCCGTGAGGTGATACTGCCGCTTTGCAAGGCTGATATTGCTGGCGCGGCATTGCTTGCGCTTGGCCGGGCCTTGGGCGAAACCATGGCCGTTATGCTTGTTATAGGGTCGCTCGACCGATTGCCTTCACCGCTATATAACCTCCTGTCCTCTGGCCAGACAATTACATCAAAGCTTGGGCGAGAAATTGCCGAGAGTGCTTTTGGGTCCATTCATTTCAGTGTGTTAGTGTTTATGAGCCTGATTTTGGTGAGCTTTACTCTTATACTGACGGCCATTTCACAACGCTTGTTTTCCCATGAGATACGCCGTGTTTAACCGTAATATTTATAATAAGGTTTTTGCAGGGGCTTTGCGCGGCGCTCTTTGTGTAAGTCTCGGTATTTTATTTTTCCTTATAGGGTCCATACTCTGGCAAGGGGGACAGGTGATGTCTTTTGACTTCCTTTTGTCTACGGCTAAGGATTTTGGGGCCGCTGGCGGCATTCGTTACCAGCTTATTGGGTCTCTTATATTGATAATTATGGCGGCCTTAATTGTGGTGCCACTGGCTTTGGGTACAGCACTTTACCGCAGCGAATATGCGAAAAACGGAAAAAGAGCCAAAGCGATTGATCTGGCAATTTTTAGCCTCAATGGCGTTCCGTCCATCACTTACGGTTTATTTGGATTGATTCTGTTTGTGAATATTTTAGGCTTTGGAATATCTTGGTTTGTCGGGGCGCTTATTCTGGCTATTATGATCCTGCCAACGACCAGTGTATCTACGTATCAGGCGATGCGGGCAATTCCTGATATTTACCGCGAAAACGCATTGGGGCTTGGATTATCAAAATCCTCAGTCATTCGTAGAGTCATTTTGCCGCAAAGTTGGCATGGGCTTGTAACAGGTTTATTGATTGGACTGGCACGAGCCATTGGCGAGACAGCGCCTATCATGTTTGTGGCGACGGCTTTTACAGGCGTAACGTGGCCGCGGACGATTTATGAACCTGTTTCGACCTTACCGACACATATTCTGGCGCTCTCACAGCAAGCGACCAACCCTGATGCACTGCGAAATGCTTGGGGGGCAAGCCTAACGCTTATGTTACTTGTAATCTTATTGAGTTTACTGGCATTCATTACGCGTAAATATTTACAACCGCAAAGGCCTATCTAATGTCTCAAACACATTTGAAACTTGTCGCAGATATGCCCAATGATGACACGTCTGTCAGGCTTAAAAACTTGCAAGTTCGGTTTGGCGACACACGCATTATCAAAAATGTGACATTGGATATTCCGGCCAAAGGCGTGACGTGCCTTGTCGGCCCTTCCGGCAGCGGTAAATCGACAATATTACGAAGTTTAAACCGTATTAATGATACGGTTGATGGCTGCGAAATGAGCGGGCAGGTGCAGATCAATGGACTGTGTTCTGAAACTGATTTTCCGGATGTCACACAATTGCGTGCAAAAATCGGAATGGTTTTTCAAAAACCATGTGTTTTTCCCTGTTCTATCAAAGATAATGTTCTCTTTGGTGTACGGGATAGAAAAATGAGTAAACTTGACCGTATTGCGTTGGTGGAAGCGAGTTTAAAAGATGCCGCGCTTTGGAAAGAAGTTGAACATCGATTGGATAGTCCAGCCCACACATTGTCATTGGGGCAACAACAGCGTTTGTGTATTGCAAGAAGTCTTGCCGTTAAACCTGATATCCTTTTATTGGATGAACCGACGGCTTCCGTAGACCCTGTTTCAGCCCGGGCACTGGAAAATCTTATCGTGTCTCTTAAGGACAAATATACGATTATTATGGTAACTCATGATATTCGCCAAACTCGGCGTATCGCAGATCACGTTATATTTTTATGTGAAGGTGAGGTCATAGAAAACGGGTCTGTAGCCCATATGTTCTCAGAGACCGTCTTGCCAAAAACGCGGACCTATCTATCGGAAGAATTTTGCGATTGTTAGCGAAAGACCACTCGTTATTCAGATTGCCAATAGATATTAAGTAATTGAATCTCTTAAACCGAGTTTAAAGTCCATAATGCGATCTTCTACTTCGCTATTTGTTAAATCATCATGTAGTGACGATTTATCTGTCGTGGCGTTGTTTTGCATTTGTGGGTAAATATCCGGATTTTCAATGGGTGTTTTTACGGACCGTCTTTGTTGAGTCATGGCTAAAGCTGATGCCGCATCACGATACCGGTTATCTAACTCTTCAATATTTTGTTTGGACCGTAAAAGTTGATCTTGTGCGCTATCGAGTTGATAGGTCTGGTTCTCAATAACTTTTTCAAGACGTTCACGTTCCAAATCTTGAGCCGTACGGGCTTTGCGTAATTGGGCAACATCTTGGGCTGCGCTTGAGACAATTTCGTCCTTGATTCGTATTTGTTTGGATAAATCTTCGATTTGTGCTTCGAGCGCAAAAATTCGATCATCACGCGTGATGATATTAAATTCATACTCGGTTTTAAAGGCTTTGATCTCTCCATGTACAGCCATAAGTTGGCTTTTCATTTCCGCGTTTTGTGTTTCCGCATTATGCAGGGCATGGCGTAAATCGGTAACTTCACGTTCTGAGGCATCTTTGATATTGCGTTGATCTTCGAAATCGACTTTGAGCGATTCAACCATTTTGGCAAAAGCAATTTTTTCATTCATGGCATCTTCAGCTGCGCCCGATAAAGCCGTGATTTTCTGCCGAAGTATAGCATTTTCCCGGGCTTCGACATCATGATTGTTCTTCGTCCGTTCCCATTGCAGTTCTAACTCTGTAGCGCGGGTGGAAATTGACTTTAACTCTTCGTCGCGTTTGCGTAATTCGTTCGATGTTTGGGACAGGCGGGATTGCGTATTTTCTAGCGTGGCCCGTACTTCGGAGAGGCGGCGTTCGCCCTCTTCATATTTGGTTTGCAGGACGGCTATTTTACCTTGGCTACTTTCAAACTCTTTAGCCAGTGTAAGGTTTCTGGCTTTTAGTCTGCGATTTTCAGGTTCCAAACGATTTAATTGTGAAAACCCAACTTCGGCTTCCTCGACGAAACCGAGTAAATTTTGTACTCGGGTTTGGGCTCGGCGATAAAGCGCTTCGCCGCTTTCTATGTCAGAGCTAATACGGGCAATATCGAGCCGGACTTCAGCCATTTCTGAGTTCGACGGCGTATCATATGCCTGTGCGTGAGAATAATTAGAACCCGATACATCAATATGCGGAGCTGAGCGAGTGAGCCTCGCGGTCACTTCAGGCGGGGTAAAACCTGCTAAATCATCGGCAACAAATTTAATGCCGCCAATACCGTTATCGGGTTTTGAGGATGATGTATGGCCTATATCTGACGATGTAGCGGCAACGGTTTCTGTGTTTGCGAGCTCTTCTTGTGTTATATGATCTTCGGATTTTATACGAGAATTTTCCAACAGATTGATTTCTGCACCTTTTTGAGACGGGTCTTCATTGCGTACAAGATTTTTAACATCATCGGAAACCTCAGCCTCATAGCGCGCTAAATTAGCGGCGAGCCGGCGATCGATCTCGTCTAATGCGGCTGTATCAAATGGTTTTTTATCATCTGCGATGGGATCCGTTGTTGTATGAGGATTTTTGGCCTCATCGGAACCTTTGTCTTGGGCAACGGATTTTGAAGTTTGGTTTTTACCAGACTTTGATTTGTTTTTTTTAGGTTTATCGCCGCCTAGCCGCTTAAATAGTGACATATTTTTGCCTTTTTCATCCCATTCCGCGCAGTTAACTAATCTAAAGATATAGTTAATAAAATCTTTAGGCAGCATAGATTAAATGCTTAAAGAGTTGACGTTTTCTCCCAATTTGACCATCACACCCGAAACAAAGAGGATTATATGGGACTTGCGTTTACTTTTCCGGGTCAAGGAAGCCAGTTTATTGGGATGGGGCAGGCCTTGGCCGAATCATTTCCGTCTGCACGGGCAGTTTTTGAAGAGGTCAATGATGCGTTGTCACAAGATTTATCAAAACTTATGTGGCATGGGCAACAGGAAGAGTTGACGTTAACGGCGAATACACAGCCGGCTTTAATGGCCTGTTCTCTAGCGGCTATCGCTGCGCTTAAAGATGATTTCGATATCGATATAACACTTGCCGATTATCTGGCGGGGCATTCTTTAGGTGAATATTCCGCATTATGTGCTGCGGGCGCTATTTCATTGTCTGATACGGCTAGATTATTACGTATTCGCGGGAATGCGATGCAGGCGGCCGTACCTGTCGGTACAGGGGCTATGGCCGCTCTATTAGGGGCGTCGATTGACGTGGCAGAAGCCGCGGCTTTAACGGGTCGTCAGCACGGTATTTGCCAGATTGCTAATGACAATGCCATCGGCCAGATTGTCTTGTCGGGTGAAAAAGCGGCGGTGAACGTTGCATGTGACGCTGCACGGGAACTGGGTGTAAAAAAGGCTGTGATTTTACCCGTATCAGCGCCTTTTCATTGCGATATGATGACACCTGCTGCCACGGCAATGCGTGATGCTTTGGCTGATACGGCGGTTCAGGCCCCCATGGTTCCTGTTGTGAATAATGTAACCGCGCGACCCGTAGTCGATCCTGAACTCATTCGGGATGATTTAGTTACGCAAGTGACGGGGCGGGTACGATGGCGCGAGTCCATATTATGGATGGCAGGCGAGGGCGGCGTTACTCATATGGAGGAACCGGGGTGCGGTAAAGTCCTGACGGTTATGCGCCGCCGTATTGTCAAAGACATAAAAGGCGGAACGCTTGACACACCGGAAAAGCTTGGTGCTTTTGCCGAAGGTTTAAAGGGATAGGAATATGTTTAATCTGGACGGAAAATTTGCGTTGGTTACAGGGGCTACAGGCGGATTAGGCGGTGAAATTGCTCGAATGTTGCATGCTCAAGGGGCCCATGTGGCACTATCGGGTACACGGGCCGAAAAACTTGAAACCTTGGCGGCTGACCTTGGGGCGCGCTGCGCTGTTGTTCCTTGTAACCTCTCTGATGGTGAGGCGGTTAATGCCTTGCCTAAACAGGCTGCCGAAGCCTTGGGCGGGACTATTGATATTTTAATTGCCAATGCAGGTATCACACGTGATGGTTTATTAATGCGTATGAAACAAGAGGATTGGGATCTTGTGCAAAAAGTAAACCTAGAAGCTTATTTTAGGCTGGCTAAGGCCTGCCTACGCAATATGATGAAGGCCCGGTTTGGCCGTATCATTGGGATAACCTCAGTTGTTGGCGTTACAGGTAATCCGGGGCAAACGAATTATGCCGCGTCTAAGGCCGGTATGATCGGGTTTTCCAAATCATTGGCTCAAGAAGTTGCCTCGCGCGGCGTCACTGTTAATTGTATTGCTCCCGGTTTTATAGCCTCACCAATGACAGATGCGCTTAATGACGGGCAAAAAGAGGCTATTCTCACAAAAATACCGGCGGGTGCATTAGGTAATGGGGCCGATATTGCCGCGGCTGCACTTTATCTGGCGAGTCATGAAGCGGGGTATGTCACGGGACAAACGCTGCACGTAAATGGCGGCATGGCAATGATTTAGCCTTTTGTATTGGGTTTTTATACAAAAAAAGACTAAGCTAAAACCCTAGTCAGAGGATTTTTTGTGTGTTAGGCACCGCGCGACGTTGGGGAGGGGTTGTTTTTTATAGACTTCTCCCTAGATTTGAGACTGACTAACCGCCGATGTTTCGGCTTTGAATTAAGGAAACCCTATGTCTGATGTATTGACCCGTGTAACAAAAATGGTCGTAGAACACCTTGACGTGGATGAAGATAAAGTAACTGAAAAAGCTCACTTCATCGATGATTTAGGTGCAGATAGCCTCGATAATGTCGAATTAGTCATGGCGTTTGAAGAAGAATTTGATATTGAAATACCAGATGATGCAGCCGAGCATATTCAAACCGTTGGCGATGCTGTAAAATATATCTCTGAAAAAGCAGCCTAATTAAAAGGATAATTTTGACATGCGGCGGGTAGTTGTTACAGGCCTAGGGCTCGTTTCTCCCGTCGGATGCGGAGTTGACTCTGCATGGTCAAATATTCTTGCCGGTCGATCCGGTGCAAAAAAAATAGATCATTTTGACGTCAGCGATCTGGGGTGCCAGGTCGCTGCGATTGTTCCCCGGATTGATGGCCGCGGCGGCGGCACAGCTGATATGGCGGGTGTTTTTGATCCTGATAGCGTGATGAGTGCACGCGATAGAAAACGCATTGATGATTTTATACTTTATTCTATAGCGGCTTCGGACGAGGCCCTGAAAGATGCGGGCTGGGCTCCGAGCGCAGAGGATATTGAGGCCCAAGAGCGTACAGGCGTTTTATTTGGCTCAGGTATTGGCGGCTTGCAAACAACATATGATGCGTCAATTACGTTGCACGAGCGGGGTCCACGGCGTCTCTCGCCTTTTGTCATTCCGGCGATGTTAATTAATCTTGCCTCAGGCCAAATTTCGATCCGGAACGGGTTTAAAGGTCCAAACCATAGTGTTGTTACGGCGTGCGCGACTGGTGCTCATGCGATTGGTGATGCGGCACGCCTTATTATGCACGGGGATGCGGATGTCATGGTAGCAGGCGGCGGGGAGGCGGCGATTAACCGGTTAGGCGTCGCCAGTTTTGTGGCCTGCCGGGCTATGACTACGGGATTTAATGATCGCCCTGAACAGGCGTCTCGACCTTATGATAAGGACCGCGACGGGTTTTTAATGGGCGAGGGTGCTGGCGCCGTTGTTTTGGAAGAATATGAACATGCCAAAGCGCGCGGCGCAAAAATTTATGCAGAATTTAAAGGCTATGGCCTTTCGGGTGATGCTTACCATATTACAAGCCCGTCGCCTGAAGGTGATGGTGGATATCGGGCTATGAAAGCGGCTGTGCGTAATTCTGGCCTTGATGTTTCTGATATTGGATATGTCAATGCCCATGGGACGTCCACGCCGATGGGCGATGAAATTGAAGTCAAAGCTGTTGAACGTTTGTTTGGAAAACATGCGGATAATTTACATATGTCATCGACGAAATCGTCGACAGGACATTTATTGGGTGCAGCAGGCGCTATTGAAGCCATTTTTTCTATCTTAGCTGTGCGAGATGGCATGGTACCGCCGACATTGAATTTGGAAAACCCGTCTCTTGAAACCCCGATAGATTTAGTGCCGCTTAAAGCTAAAGCGGTGAAATTGACGGCGGCTATGTCTAACAGCTTTGGCTTTGGGGGCACCAACGCAGCTGTAATTTTTGCCAAAGCTCCTGATGTCTAACACGCTACAAGAAGACGCTGAGACGGCTGCGCGATCGCAGGAAAAATTACCGAAAAAAACTCTAGCCCTTATTGCGTTAGCCGCTTTGATAACCTTAGGCATAGGTGTTATCATCGCTATTTATGCCGCTGTGAATTACCAATATGAGCGCGCGCCTAATGGGGTCTCTAGTGAAACCGTTTTCACGGTTCCGCGTGGATCTGGGTTATCATCTATAGCTGAAAAATTGGAAAAAGCCGAGCTAATAGAGAGTGCTTTTATTTTTAAGCTTGTAACAAAATTGCGCGGCAATGAAGGGCGATTTAAGGCTGGGGAATTTCTTATTTCCTCTCCGTCTAGTATGTCTAAAATTTATGATACTTTATCTGAAGGTAAAGCCATACTTTATCCTTTCACGGTTCCTGAAGGGCGAACAAGTGCGCAGATTATGCGGGATATGGCGCGCATAGAGACTTTGGTCGATGATAATCCGGCGATACCGCCTGAAGGATCCTTATTACCGGAAACTTATATGACACCCCGAGGGATGAGCCGAACCGATTTGATTGCAAATATGCAGCACGCTCAGACGGCACTCATAGATAAACTCTGGGAAACGCGCCAAGAGGGTTTGCCAATTAAAACAAAGCACGAGGCAATCATTTTGGCTTCTGTTGTTGAAAAAGAGACGGGTATTGGCGCAGAGCGCGATAAGGTCGCCGGTGTGTTTATAAATAGATTGAATAAAGGGATGCGTCTTGAGTCCGATCCAACCATTATTTACGGTGTTTCAAAGGGAGAGGTTTTACGAAATCGGTCAGGGAAACGCCGTGGTTTGCGCCGTTCTGAAATTGACCGAAAAACAGATTGGAATACCTATCAAATTGATGGCTTGCCTAAAACGCCGATCTGTAATCCAGGGAAAGATGCAATTGCGGCAGTTTTAAATCCGGCAAAAACCGATGCGATCTTTTTTGTCGCCGATGGTACAGGTGGTCATGTCTTTGCCCGTACATTACGCGAGCATAATAATAATGTTCGCAAATGGCGAAAAATTGAGCGCGCTATGCGAGCAAAACAGTGAGCCAGCTTTCAGGCATGACAGGGTTTGCGCGAGTTGGCGGGGAATATGATAATTGCCATTGGACATGGGAACTGCGTAGCGTCAATGGTAAGACACTCGATATACGATTGCGTTTACCGCATGATTTAACGGCAATCGAAATGTCTGCTCGGAAATTAGTCAGTGCAAATTTTGCGCGGGGTAATATTCAGCTTGGTTTGACGCTGCAAAGCGCAGACGATGATATGCAGTATGAGGTCAATGAAATTCTACTCAACCGGCTGAAAGCTGAAGTGTCTGAACCGTTAGATGCCACGACCGTTGCGACATTATTGACGGTAGACGGTGTTGTTACCAAGCAGCCTGTTGGGCGAAACATAACGGAGCAAACAGAGCTTCGAGCTGCGATATTGGCCAGTCTTGAAAAGGCGGTTAATGCGCTGAAAATAGCCCGGGATGCTGAAGGTAAAGCGCTTGAATCATTTTTGAATAATGCTTTGAGCGATATCGAAACATTGACACATAAGGCAGAAGCTCTAGCCGCCTTACAGCCGGAACATATTCGGGCCCGCCTGTTGACCAAATTAGATGAGCTTATAGGCGGGGAAATTAGTGATGAGCGTTTGGCGCAAGAAGCCGCTTTATTGGCTATGAAAGCGGATGTATGCGAAGAAACGGATCGGTTGAAAGCCCATTGCAAACAAGCGCGCACCCATCTGGCGACGGGGTCTCCTATTGGCCGCAAGCTTGATTTTCTTGCCCAGGAATTTAACCGCGAAGCCAATACGCTCTGTTCAAAATCGGCTGATATTGAATTGACACAAACAGGGCTGGCCCTGAAAACGGCTATTGAGCAATTTCGGGAGCAAGCCGCCAATGTCGAGTGATCAGCGGGACAGAAAACTTTCAAATCAAATGGATATGCTGCGGGAACAAAGACGGGGGTTAATGATTGTACTGTCTTCGCCCTCAGGAGCAGGCAAAACAACATTGACCCGCCGCCTGCTTGCGGAAAATATGAGTACAATGTCTATGTCTGTTTCGGCGACAACGCGTAAACCGCGTCCCGGAGAAGAAGAGGGAACGGATTATTATTTTGTCAGTAAAAGCAAATTTACGGATATGATAGACGCTGGTGAATTCCTCGAATCCGCGAAAGTGTTTGATAATTATTACGGTACGCCGCGTGGTCCCGTTGAGGCCGCGTTGATGGATGGGAAAGACATTGTTTTTGATATTGATTGGCAGGGCGCACAGCAATTAACCCAAGCTGCAGGGGAAGACCTTGTAAAAATTTTTATCTTACCCCCCAATATGCATACGCTCGAACAACGGCTTAAAAGCCGGGCTCAAGATAGCGATTTGGTCATTGCTAAGCGTATGGCTAAATCTGAAAGTGAAATCAGCCATTGGGCCGAGTATGATTATGTCATTGTGAATGACCAAATCGACCAAGCCTTGGCCGAATTACGGATTATTGTGGCCGCTGAACGTCATAAGCGGCGACGTCAATTATGGCTGAGTCCCTTTGTCAAGACATTGATTGATGGTGGATAGAGCACGGCATTGTGATAGAGAGCGTCGTTCTTGACGCAGAAAACTATTGAAGTATTGGCCCTTAAAGACCATATGGGCATTGCCCTGAACGGCATCTATAAGGCCCGCGTGTTATGCTTGATATTAAAGACCTCTCTGCGACAGTTGATGATGGACAAAAGATAATTTTATCTGATCTGTCATTGTCCATTCCTGCAGGCGAGGTTCATGCAATTATGGGGCCTAATGGGGCCGGAAAATCGACATTATCTTATGTATTAACAGGACGGGATGGTTATGAAGTTGCGAGCGGTTCTGCGCAGTTAAACGGCGCGGATCTTTTGGCAATGACCCCAGAAGAGCGGGCGACGGCGGGTGTGTTCCTATCGTTCCAATATCCGCTAGAAATTCCAGGTGTGCCGACAATGACTTTCCTGCGTACAGCCTTGAATGCTCAGCTTAAGGCCCGCGGTGATGAAGAATTATCGGCCGCTGATTTCTTAAAAAAAGCACGCGCTGTTGCGGCTGATCTTAAAATCAAACCGGAAATGTTACGTCGTCCTCTTAATGTAGGATTTTCGGGCGGTGAGAAAAAACGTATGGAAATTTTCCAGATGATGATGCTGGAGCCGGAATTCATTGTCATGGACGAAACAGATTCAGGTCTGGACGTTGATGCCTTGCGTATTGTGGCCGACGGAGTGAATAAATTGCGGAGCCCTGACCGTGGAATGTTGATTATTACTCACTATCAACGTTTACTCGATTATATTGTCCCCGACCGCGTTCATGTCCTCGCAAGTGGCAAGATTGCAGCCAGTGGTGATGCTGATTTTGCTAAACGCCTCGAAAAAGATGGTTATGACAGCTATGTTACCTAAGCTGACATTAGCCGAAGAGGCTATAGGGGGCCGATTGCCGAGCCGCCGAGATGAGGCCTGGAAATGGACAGATATACGCGGGATGGTATCAAAACCCGTCCCTGCGCTCTCCCGCACAGCTTTGCCAAAGTTTTCGGTACCAGATGGTGTCACTGTGTCCGAACATCCATCAGATGATCTGGATACGGATACGCCCATGGCCAAGCTAGCCCGCCAATTAGGGGGAGGGGTTTGGACGCTTAATGTGCCTGAAAATTTTGCTTCCAAAGAGGCATTAATAATTGAAGATTTTGGCCAAGGCCATGCACGTATTCGCCTTAATTTGGCCAAAGGCGCGCATTTATCTATGATTGAAAACCATAGTGGCGGATCAGGGCATTTTTCTAATATAGATATAACACTGAATTTGGATGAGCGAGCGAAGGTAGAGCGCGTTATCATCCAGAACGATACTGCGGATGCGGTACGGATTGCGACGAGCCATATTACGGCGTGGGCGAATGCCCAAATATCGCAATTTACACTGTCTACCGGAGGTGCGCTGTCGCGGTTGGAAACACGATTGGCTATTATGGGTATAGGTGTTGAGGCCATGATTAATGGGGCCTATTTATTGGGCGGAAACCGGCATTGCGATATGACGAGCTATATTGATTTAACAGCTCCTAATGCCGTGGTTCGCCAAGCTGTTAAAGGCGTCGCAACCGATAAGGCACGCGGTGTGTTTCAGGGCAAATTTCATGTACGCCGTCCGGCGCAACACACAGATGCTGAAATGCGTCATGATGCGTTGATGTTGTCGGAAACATGCGAAATTCGTTCAAAACCAGAACTGGAAATTTACGCTGATGATGTAGCCTGTGCTCATGGTAATACTATTGGGCAATTGGATGAAAGTGCATTGTTTTATATGCGCCAGCGCGGCATTCCTAAAAAGCAAGCTCGGGCCTTATTGACGGAAGCTTTTGTTGGCGGTGTGTTTGATGATATGTCCGATGATGCCATGGTAGAAAGCTTATTGTCGATAATTCGTGATTGGTTGGCGGATTTGTCATGAGTTTTGACATTAAGACCATCCGTGCGCAATTCCCTATTTTATCGCGCATTATCAATGATCATCCTCTGGCCTATTTGGATAATGCGGCCTCTGCGCAAAAACCGCAGGCCGTTATTGATGCGATGACTCATCAGATGGGACATGCTTATGCCAATGTACATCGCGGATTACATACAATGGCAAATGAGACGACTGTGGCCTATGAAGATGCGCGCCAGACCGTAGCTGATTTTCTGGGAGCGCCAAGTTCTAATAATATTGTATTTACTAAAGGCGCTACAGAGGCGCTTAATCTTGTGGCCTATGGTTTGGCGCATATGATTAAGCCCGGTGATGAAATTATATTGTCCCAAATGGAGCATCACTCCAATATTGTGCCGTGGCATTTTCTGCGCGAACGATATGGAGCCATCCTGAAATTCATACCTGTAAGGGATGAGGGCTCGCTTGATTTGGATGCATTAAAATCCATGTTATCCTCTCGGACAAAAATCGTTTCTATTGTGCATATGTCCAATGTTCTTGGCACGGTAAATCCGGTTAAAGAGATCACAGCTTGGGCGCATGCGACGGGCGCTGTTATGGTTGTCGATGGTACGCAAGCCGCGGTGCACCTGCCGGTGAATGTGCTGGATTTGGGGGCAGATTTTTTCTGTATGACGGGGCATAAATTATACGGCCCCACGGGGATTGGCGCATTATACGGCACCGCAGAGATGCTGGAGCGGCTCCAGCCCTTTAATGGTGGCGGAGAAATGATCGAAGATGTCTTTGAAGACCGCGTTACTTATAATGACCCGCCGCATAAATTTGAGGCTGGAACACCGCCGATTTTACAAGCAATCGGACTCGGCGCTGCGATTGATTGGTTGTCTCAATTTGATCATGGCGAGATACACCGTCATGAGATGGCCGTTTATCATCATGCCTTGGACGGGCTTCGTGATATTAATGCGTTCAAATTGATAGGAGATGCGCCGCAAAAGGGATCGGTTCTATCCTTTACCCTCGAAGGGGCGCATGCTCATGATGTGGCCCAAATATTGGACAAATATGGTGTGGCAATACGCGCCGGGCAACATTGTACTCAGCCTTTGATGAACCGTTTCGGGATTCATTCAACGGCCCGGGCCAGTTTTGGGATTTATAATACATTAGATGAGGCCGACCGACTTATTACGGCGGTAAAAAAAGCTAGCCTCTTCCTATCTTAAGGAAGAAAGCCTATATAGTGATTATTATGGATGATGTGACTGACAGACAAAGACAAGCTGAGGCGTTAGCGAATGCACAAATACCCGGATTGTCGCCTGAAGCCACTCTTGGTGGTATGGAAACTGCGCGAGATGTGATTGATGTGTCCGTCGCGCCATCCGAACCGCTAACTGACAGTGAGGTTGAACGCATTACTATTGATGTGATAGGCCAATTAAAATCGGTATATGATCCTGAAATCCCTGTTGATATTTATGAACTTGGGCTCATTTACAAAGTTGAGCTAGAGGATGATAGAACTTTGAAGGTTGATATGACACTTACGGCTCCGGGGTGTCCAGTGGCGGGCGAAATGCCGTTATGGGTGCAAGATGCTTGCGCCGTTGTCGCGGGCGTGCGCCGTGTTGAAGTGAATATGACGTTTGATCCCCCTTGGACACCAGATCGTATGTCAGAGGAAGCTCGCCTTGAGCTGAATATGTTATGAGTACGGGAGCTGCAGGTGCTCGCCGTGCGCGTCCCAAACTCGTCACTTTGACGGATGCTGCGGCTGCACGTGTGAGTGAAATTTTATCTGAACGCGGGCAAGGTTATTTACGTGTCGGTGTAACCAATGGCGGTTGCGCGGGAATGGAATATGTCATGGATTATGTCTCCGATATTGAGAAATATGACGAGCTTGTTAATGATAAAGATGTTCAAATTGTTGTCGATGCTAAAGCTGTCTTATTTATTTTAGGGTCGGTTATTGATTATGAAGTTGACGTATTATCGGCCAAATTCACTTTCAATAATCCCAATCAGACTGATGCCTGTGGGTGCGGTGAGAGCGTAACAATTATACCAGCCGCCCCTTAGCCGGTGAGCTTGGAAAAATACTCAAAATATTGTCTATAATTCTCGTATTTAATTTGTATAATTAGGTTTTTATGACCTGATAATGAGAAGGATATAACATGGCAGTAGAAGATATGTCGGCAACAGATTTAAAAGCCCTTGAAAAGCGAGTTAAAGTTTTAGAGCTTCGCTCTCGTGCTGTCGCTGCCAGATTGGAAATAGCTGAAAATACGGCAGCTCTTAAGGCGTTAAATAATAAAAAATAAGCACCGTCATTGATACGAAATGAACCGTATTGGATATAATGATTTTTGTGCGTCTTTACCGCAAGCCCAACATGTCGTGCAATGGGGTGGATCCGATGTTTGGAAAGTTGGCGGAAAGCTTTTTGCTTTGGCGCACGAAAAGGACTGCATATTACAGATTACCTTTAAAACCACTGAAATAGGGTATGAAATTATGCGCGATATGCCGGGCCTTCGTCCTGCTCCGTATTTAGCGTCGCGCGGGATGAAATGGATTCAACATTACAGTTCACCCGGACTGGACGATATAGCTTTATGCGAACATATCAAAGCTTCTTATCATATGGCAATCAAACGTTTGACAAGACGGGTTCGGGCGGAACTTGGCTTGACCTAGTTTTTTGACTTGCTAGTCTTGCGTTATGAAACTGATCTGCCATCCTATTTCCCCTTATGCTCGTAAGACTATGATATTGGCGCGATTGCATAATATTATGGTTGAAGAATCCCAACCTGAGAAAAATGGCACGAACGGATATGTGGCTGGAGATAATCCGCTAGGAAAAATTCCCGCATTGGAATGGCAACCGGGGCAATATTTATTCGATAGTCCGGTGATTTGTGAATATCTGGATAGTTTGGGTGAAACACCAATTTTATCCAAAGATACCCATACTCATTTTTTGCAAAAATGGCAGCATGCGCTGGGGGATGGGATCAGTGATGCTGTTTATAATTATCGTTATGAAATTGTGCGCCCTGAAGCGCTCCATTGGGACGAGATGATTAAACGTCATGAGACGGCTATTGTTAATGCTATTGAGACCTTAGAACGAATAAGTGATTGGCTCGGCGATCCTTGGACATATGGTAATGTCGCAATTATATGCGCGCTAGATTATGCGTCATTCCGGGCGGGGCATTTAAATTGGCAAGCCCGCGCGCCAAAGCTTGCAAAATGGTTCGAGGGTTTTGCGGATGATCCCTATTATCAAGCCACTTATGGATATCTAATTTAATTGTGAAACGATTATTCAAATCTATATTCATATTGTTTTGTCTGGGTGTTTTGGCCCTTATTATATGGCCTGAGAAACGCTATCGGGTTTATGAGCCTGACGCGGCTTATATGGCGCAGGCAGAAGCTTTTAAGATTTGGGATATGCCGCCGGATTGGATATGGGACAGCTATCGTGCGGCCGATGGAACCAAGTTGCGTTGGGGGCAAACCGGAAATAGCGGAGCCGCCAAAGCTAGTGTTATTATTATCCCCGGATATACGGCCACATTAGATATGTATGGCGAACAAATCGATATGCTAGCGCGTCGCGGCTATCATGTTATTGGTATTGATATGCGCGGGCAGGGTGGGTCTGATCGTCACCGGGCTAAACAACCCGAAAAACTCTGGGTAAAGGATTTTTCGGTTTATTCTGATGATTTAGCAGGGTTCATTCGAACGCTCCCACGCCGTGAAGGACAGCCTTTAATTCCTGTAGCCATTTCTTTTGGCGGCCATGTGGCGGCCCGAATGGCTGTTGATCATCCTAACCTTGTTGACGGGTATTTTCTTATGGCACCTGCTCTGCGTCCACTATCGGGGGACTATAGTTTTGAACAAGCCCGGTTGATGATGAATGTTGCGCGGGTTTTTGGGAAGGCTAAACATTATGTTCCCTTTGAAGGACATTGGAAACCGGTTGGGTTGGATTATAGTGAAGCCAGTATCGAGCGGTGTAGCTCTAACCCGTCGCGGCTTTATGCTCGGGATGCCCTTTTTGCCCGCCGTCCTGAACAGCGCGTTGGCGGTATAACTAATCAATGGGGGGCTGAAATGTTTGAGAGTAGCGACTATCTTTTAAATGGAAACCGTCTAGCAGACGTCACTACACCTGTGAGCATTATATCGGCAGAGTTAGATTTATTTGTGGATACCGCGGTGAATAGTCATATCTGTAAAACGGTTATAGGACAATGTGTTGAAGTGCTGCTCGCTGGAACGGGGCATTGTTTAACGCAAGAAAGTGATCGGGTTTTGGATCAAATTTGGAACGCACTGGATGAGACTGTATCGAGGGTCTCACAGTAATTATTTAGGTGTGCTGCCAAAAAATGCAGGCATTGAGTCGCCAAAGCCTGCGACGTTATTTTCTGGCAATGTGTCTTTGTAACGCCCGCGCGGTTTATCATTATTCGGTGATTTTGCCTCGCGGCGGTTTTGATTGCTGCGGTTAGCGGATGATTTCTGTGTCTCTTTTTCTGCAGGTTTCTTTTTAGGCGCGGATCGGCGTGCCGTAGACCGCGGCTTTTCATCAGTAGTTTTTTCTGCGGGATGAGTTTCGCTCTCGGATTGAGTATTCTGACTTGATCGACTTTGGCTTCGCCGCCGGCCTTGCCCGCGATCTTTGCCTTGTTTTTTGTTACGGTGTCTCCCCCGTCCCGAATCGCGCGTTTTTGGAAAATCTTCAATGCCGGGCACCTCGATTTCTTCAATAGAGTCAAGTTTAATGAGCCGTAGAATTGCTTTGTAGTTTTTATCATCCAGACGGGTTACAAACATGATTGCATCGCCCTCGCGCCCGGCCCGGCCCGTCCGTCCAATTCTGTGAACATAATCTTCGGAATGATGTGGTACGTCATAATTAAACACATGAGAAACCGATGGCACATCAAGGCCGCGAGCGGCGACGTCACTGGCCACTAGAAATTTGATATCTCCGCCTTTGAATTTTTCCAGTGTTTTTGTGCGCTCGGATTGGGCGAGGTCGCCATGAATAGGGGCCGCAGAAAATCCATGAACACTGAGCGATTTGGCCACAATATCAACGTCTTTTTTGCGGTTGCAAAAGACTATGCCATTATCGACATCTTCGCGGTCTATGACCCAACGCAGGGCTGTACGTTTTTGTTTAGCGTCAGAGCTTGGCATACGGACAATACGCTGGGTAACGGTTTCTGCTGTGGTGGCTTGACGCGCCACTTGTACGGTAGCGGGCTGGTGCAAAAATTGATCAACAAGACGCTTGATTTCAGGTGGCATGGTTGCTGAAAAAAACAAAACCTGCCGCGTAAATGGTGTCATTTTGAATATACGTTCAATGTCGGGAATAAAGCCCATATCCAACATACGATCGGCCTCGTCCACAACGAGGGTCGTTACTCCGGTCATCAAAATTTTGCCGCGTTCAAATTGATCAAGCAAACGCCCCGGTGTCGCAATCAGAATATCGACGCCCTTCATTAATTTCTTATCTTGATCACCAAATGAAACGCCGCCGATCAGCAAGGCCATTTCCAATTTAAGATATTTGCCATAGCTTTCGACATTTTCCGCGACTTGCGCCGCTAATTCGCGCGTGGGACAAATGATCAGGCACCGGGGCATACGGGCACGGGCACGACCTTGGGTTAATTTATGCATAGTTGGCAGGGTAAAGGCCCCTGTTTTACCTGTGCCGGTTTGTGCAATGCCTAATACATCCCGTTGTTGCAATGCCAGCGGAATAGCGCGCGCTTGAATTGGCGTTGGCGTAACATAGCCCAAATCATCAAGGGCTTTGAGGATTTTTTGGTCGAGGCCTAAATCCTTAAAGCTAACATCGACAGGCGCATCAGCTGGAATTTCATCTATGTTGGATTGGGAGGTCAAAAATATGTCTTTCAGACGTTTCAAACACCGACCTTAATCGAAGGACGATAATGGGCGCACCAGTTGCACTTATTTGCGCGCAACATACGGATAAGCGTCCAAAGGTCAAGTCAAGGCGTAATCTCATCCAAAAATGAGAGCATGTCATTTTTAACATGGTTTGCCAGAAAGACAGACCCATAGTCTGAGAGATGGTTTGTATCGCTATAAAGCGCGCCGCCATTCTGAAAACCCAAACACCGATCCATTTTGGGAGGACAGAAAACATCAGAAGGAATAATCGCCATTTGTCCATAATCATCAGCAATCTCGCGGAAAAGTTGATCCGTGAAAGCCGTGCGGGCTCGCGCGATATCTCTTGGCGAGCCTTGGCAGCGTAGAGCTTGGTTTTTCGCAGATATAAACCACTGCGGAAGGTCGCTGCATCCGCGCATATTGTGCGGCGGAGGCGGGGGTTGGGATATAAGTATGATTTTTACCCCCTGACGTGTGAGGGTTTTAACGGTATCACGTATTTTTGTTTCAAAATATTCGCGGGCCGCATTTTGATCTATGACCGTTTTTTTCCGTTTGATAAAAAAGCGGCGCTCAATGTCTATGTCGCCGTAAGGGGATGGTTCAAGATATTGGGTCCATCGTCCGGTCAAAATAACGCCATCAATTTTTTGATTTTTAATGAGGGATAATAATTCTCGGCGCATAGTACGGCAAGATATGGAGTTATCCCCTTGAGGCGAAACGCTTGCCCGCATATCTAATAATGGAAAACACCCTGTTCGCCAAGAAAAGATAAATTGCCATTGTTTCCCGTCAGATATGTTTTGTGTGAAAGCATCTAACCGTCCAGCATGACTATCACCCGTAACAAGAAATCGTTTTTCGGGTGTACGACTTTGGCCAACAGTATAATTATAACTATAGGGTAGCGCTTTTTTTAGGGATAAATTTGTAGCGTTTTGATGTCTCCTAACCTGTTTGGTGGACTGGGTGTCATTAATTTGTGGGATACGTGACGGAAATCCGCCGGATTTGACAATAGATAAGGCTATCATGCCGAAGGACGCTAGGCTTAAGAGGGATATCAGTATAAACGGGGATTTTTGACCCGCTAAAACCTTGCTTTTATTAGGCTGGCGGAAAGGTTGCTCTACAAAGCGGTACATCAGGCCCGCTAGCGCAAATGATATGATTATAATTATTATACTATCGACGAGAGTGAGTGGCCGGAAGGTATAAGCCTGCCAAAAGACAATAAGTGGCCAATGGATAAGGTAAAGGGAATAGCTGATTAACCCCGTCCAGACGAAAGGGCGCATAGATAATATGCGGCCAATGATTGGTGATGGTCCAGCCCAAATGAGTAAAGATGTTCCAAGACAAGGAGGGATAGCCCAAAGCCCGGGAAAGGGTGTTTCTGATGTAAATAAAAGGGCGCTTATGATAATAAGTCCAAGACCCAGACCGCAAATAATATCAGCTATAAGCCCTTTGGAAGCCGCCCGCATATTCGGCGCGGCCAGAATAGCCCCGAGTGCAAATTCACCAAGGCGGAAAGGGAGAAGGTAAAAGGCGGCGTTGGCGTCTTTGCTAAACCAAAAATGAGCGAGCGGAAATCCAACTGCGATGAAGGCCATTAATATCCAAAGAATAAGGCGTTGAAGCTTTATTGCATATAAAAATAATAACATCGCAGGCCAGAACATATAAAATTGTTCTTCTATGCTGAGAGACCATGTGTGCAGCAGGGGTTTGTTGATTGCCGTGGTATCGAAATAGCCGGCTTCATTCCAGAAGAAGATATTAGAGAGGCTTGCGACTGTATGAAGAAGGGAGTTCCCAAACCGCATGAAATCCTTCGCAGAATATAATAAGAAAGCTGCAAGTGTGGATAGGGCTAAGGTAAATAATAATGCCGGAGCAAGGCGGCGAATGCGGCGCGCATAAAAATGCCGGAATGAAAACCGGCCATCATTCATGTCTGTTATCAATAAACGTGTTATTAAATAGCCACTAATAACAAAAAACACATCTACGCCGACAAAGCCGCCTGTTAAATGACCAATGTGTAGATGAAAGATGACAACAATCAGGACGGCTATTGCCCGTAACCCATCTATATCGCTGCGATAAGTCAGCTTAGAGTGTGAGGTGGATGTCATAGACATCATTAAGCGTGAAATATAGCTTGGTTCAAGCCTTATTAAGGAGCATAAATTGTATGGGTAACATCCGCACCCAGATGTCCAGTGCCCATGGAAAAGTCGTAAGACGTGCCGGTTACACTAGCCCCTTGCGAACGATATAAGGATGCAAAAAGAGACGATTGTGAAAAGATATTTCCGGGATTGAGAGCTGTTTTTTGGCCGCCATCAAAGACTTTTACGGGCCCTAATGCGAGGTCTGCTAAAGTATTATTGGATCCGGCCCCGCCTAAAACTATGCCGTTGCCGCCAATAGATGGCCGTTGGGCTGCGGAATTTGGTGGAAACTCAAGAAAATTATACCGGATATTACGATAATCAAGTGACGAAAGATCACCGCTTGTCGTTAAATTAGTGGCTTCACCAAAAATGTCAAAAGGCGCATTGAAGGCGACAAAAAAAGTCAAATCGATTGTCTGTATTTAGAAGATCAATATTAGTATCGTCATCGATGCCAAATGCGGTATAGCTGTCATTTGCATCAAGCACTTGAAAGGTCGGGTTATTAGTATAATTCCCGCCAAAAGTCTGTCCCGTTATCTCAAAGGGAAATCCGACTGTACTGCCGTCACTAATGGCGTCAAATGGGAAAACAACAGGTACACCGTCCTGTGCAATGATATCTGTTCCGGCTGTACCAGAACTAACATTGTCCAGTAGAACGAAATCATGTGCGAGTGGGGCTTCAAACCCATTTTCGAGAAAGTCACGGGCTGCGAAACGATTATAACGGACCCGGCTTTAAAATAGGGACGGTCAATAACGGAACCAAAGGCCTCTGAGGATAGGAATACGGTTGATAGGGCAAAAGATAAGTATATTGTTTTTTTTCATTATTATTCATACCAATCACACGTTTTCAATCTGAATAAATTCTATTGAAAGTGAGAGGTTAAGCAGTGATTTATATTTTGTGTTCACCCGTATAGGGATAAGACTGTCGGGATAGTGTTAGCGATATTTAAAAGGTAAAATATCGGCTTTTAACGGATTATAACGGTCTCGCAATTTTGTTTGCCGGGTTTCTAATGATTGTATTACCCCCTCAATCATGATGAATTGGGGAGAGGATGTTATCTCAAGTGGATCGCCGTCCCAAATAACGACTGTATCTGAGCCTGATGCTAGCGTAGCTGTATCAAGATTAAACCAAGTCGCCGGAACAAGGGATATGGCTCTAAAGGCTTTGTCCCATGATAGTCCATTGGCAACGGCATTACCGGCATGTTGTGGCAGGACACGGCCATTATGACCCGGGTCTTGGGTCCAATTCATAATTGCATAGTCGACACCGGCTTCATCCAGAAGAATTATATTATCGGCCCGTGTTCCCGCCTGATCAAAGCTTGAAGGTAGATTTTCATGCGGGTCTACCATAATTTTAATCTGTGCGGCTTTAAGGGCATCGGTAATCAACCAGCCTTCAGCCCCGCCGGCAATGATAATATCCAGATTGCCATAATCTTTTTTTAATTGGATAATGTTCATGATATCAGCAGCACGGTTAGCAGCGATAATAAGTGGAATCTGTCCGCGCGCAGCGGAGGCTAATGCCGCGGCATCACGCCGTGATAATGCATCACCATCGCGTGGCGATTTGAAGCGCGCAGGATAGGCACTTGCATCATCTAATGCGGCCCGTAATTGCGAAAGAGCAGCGGCGCGTGATCCTCCTGCCAGGCCTGTGCCGCGTTCGCCCAACTGGACAAAAACAAAACTTTCTGAAGATATAATAGAATCAAATTGACCTGATGTGGTTACAATCGCTCCGGTTCCGCCGAAAATATTATGACCAGCCCCCGGTATAATTGCGGCGTGGGTTATCCCTTCAATGCGAGTGACTGCGATTGCCGATGATTTTGGATTAAAACTATCTGCGGCAAGATCAGAAACGGATGTGTTTGCTTCAGCCGCCCGGATATCGTTAGTCGCGCTTTCCAGCCCAATGTCAACTAAACCTATTTGAGAATAGGCCAGAAAAAGGCCGGGCGTTACCCATTGATTGGTTCCGTCAATTTGAGTTGCGTTATCAGGAGGCGTCAATTGCGCAGCAATACGCGTAATTTTACCATCTTGAATGATAATATCAGCTTTATCGAGTGTGCCGGACGCTGTATTGGTAACAACCTTGGCATTATCAATGAAGAAGGTTTGCGCATACGCGGGAAGCGGTAAAGAGCATAGGGCAAAAATCAGCAGCCATTTTTTCATTATTCATCGCCTATCTGGCCGAGTTTAAAGTCGGATTTTGGTTTGAGTCCGGCCGCACGGTCAAAGACAACTGCGCCGTCAATCATCACTTTTTCGGGCCGAGCATAGACAGAAAAGGGGTCTGTATTCCATAAAACAATATCGGCTCGTTTACCTATTTCTAAAGCTCCAATTTCGTCGGATAACCCTAAAGCTTTCGCGGGATTAGAGGTCATCCAAGCCATAGCGTCTGCTTTTGAAATCCCAAGACCCGCCTTATTACCATCCGACCACGCTTTGGCCGTTTCCTGATTAAGCCGTTGTACGCCCAGCGGGTCATCTGAATGGATCATCGCACAGGCGCCTTGCGCATGAACAAAAGGAATGTTTTCGCGAATAGTGTCATAGGCTTCCATTTTAAAGCCCCACCAATCGGCCCACATTGCAGCGCAGGTTCCGGCATCTTTGAGTAAGTCGCCGATTTTATAGGCTTCTATCGCATGATGAAAAGTTGTGACCTTATAATCGAACTCTTTGGCTAAATCGAGAATTTGCGCCATTTCATCAGCACGATAGCAATGCATTTGTACCAAAATATCACCCGATAATACGCCGGCTAACGTTTCCAGTTGTAAATCCCGTTTTACATCTTTACCGGCATCCTGCTTCTTTTTATAGGCGGCGGCCTTGATCCAATGTTTCCGATAACCGGCGACATTGCCCATGCGTGATGCTGGCCCGCCCTTTTGCCCATAAACACGTTTAGGGTTTTCCCCGCAGGCCATTTTCAGCGTGTAAGGCGCCCCGGGATGTTTCATGCCTTGAACAGTACGCGATGGTATGTTGCGCAAGGTTACGCCACGCCCACCGAACAGATTGGCTGAACCGGGTAAAACATGCAGAGTTGTTATCCCGCCGGCTAGTGCTTCATCAAAGCCGGGGTCTTGAGGCCAAACCCCATGTTCTGCATATACTTCGGCCGTATTCGGGCTTGTGGCTTCATTGCCGTCGCCATGAGCGCGCACGCCGGGGGCGGGGTAATTGCCAAGATGCGAATGAACATCGATTATGCCGGGGGTAATATATTTCCCTCCTGCATCAATTGTCACAGCTGCGCCTTTTCCATCTATATCGGCACCAATCGCTTTAATTTTCCCATCGCTTATCAAAATGGCCCCAGATTGTATTTCACCTCCAAGACCATCAAAAATATGGGCATTGGTAATGAATGTCGTCTCAGACGGTAAAGGGGTATAGGTAGACGCAAACGCTGCCGTATGGTCGTTGTTATTTTTACTCTCGATATCGGTTTTATTTTCACACCCACCCAGCAGGAGCGCCGAAGCCAGGGAGGTATTTGTCAAAATGACCGTCAGTTTATGTTTTAATGTCATATATGTTGATAACCAGCCTCTTGCAGTCTGACAATAAGCTTTATTCTGTCCGTAATATATCCAGCCGTTTAGGAAGTTCGGTCATAATAAAGGCCCGTTTTGCCGGACTGTAGTTAATCCATTGCGCAATTTCATCACGGGAACGCCCACACCCTTTGCAAAGACCCCGGTTAAGGTCCAAGTCGCAAATAAGCTTGCAAGGACTTTCAATCACGGGTGTTTGAGATAACATAACTCAGCCTTGGTCATTTGATGTTTCGGGATCATTTAGTGTTTTGGGCATGCCCGCGGTCCGTCATGAGGTAAGTTGCAAAGCTGGCTAACCAATGCGAACCGGAATAATGCTCGGCAGAAACGGCGGCTACGCCTGTATCGGCATGGACTTTTGCCGCGGCTACAAGAGAGGCTTCTCGCGGATCACCCTCTGGTAATGCGCGAGCAATATTATAAAGGTTCCAGGCGCGTGAAGAATTAACGCCGTCAAGATGAACAAGTTTGCCATCACTGGCATCGGTCACAATGCCGGGGGATAACCAATCACCGCTCCCATCCACCGGTATGGCGGGCATGAAAGCCGTTAACCAGTTTGAAAAGGCTTCGGCATTCATAATCCGGCGCATGAGATCCGCTTCCATGAGACAAGGCGAGAGGAAATCTTCTCCACTGGGTTCATATTCGAGAGGACAATTAATGTCGGTTTTATGGAAAGCCAAGCTGCGCTCAATTATAAGACGTTCCATGTCTGAATCACCTGCTATACGGGCCCAATCCAACATAAGTCCAAAAGCAAAAGCGCTTTGATTATGGGTTCCAAGACGTATGGGATAGGCTAGTTTGGGTAGCCAAGCCTTAAGGCTATCAGCAATATCGGTTTCCAATGGCTTTAGATCTTCTAGCCATTGTGTCGCCTGCGCAGCATCTGGCGAGCCGCTTGCGGATAACTCTCGCAATTCCGCCGTTAATTGTAAAAACCATGCAAGACCATAGGGGCGCTCCCATGACCCGCGTGCAGGGCGAGAAAAATTGGCAATTTCGCCTGCGATATTTTTCGATGTAAAGCTTGTATTCAATGTCTCGATAGCTTTGTCTCTCCATGCAGCCTTTTGCGGACCCTTATGTAACAAGCGCACTAAAAGCCAATGACCGTGTACGGCGCTATGCCAATCAAAACACCCGTAAAAGACCGGGAATATATCTTTGGGCCGCCCAATGGCTTCGGCTGATTGTGTGGTGCGTGATATTTTGTTGGGAAATTCTTGGTGTGCACAACTTAGGGCTAGAGCGGAAAACCGGTTCGCCAGTTCAGGTGATATTTGATCCGGATATTCAAAAGCGGTGATGGCATCTAAGGGTTTTTGGGTGTTATTGGTTTGAGGCTGGCAGGCTATGAGGCTAGCAGCCAATAAAACAAAAAACTGTAATTTAACCGTTTTCATCCTCGGCCCCTTTACTAAAGCGTTTGAGCGTTTTTACGCTCGGTGTTGGCGATAGCTTATGAGGGCCACCAGAAATTTCAATCCGGTCGATGGCTTTTTTTTCTAATTTATCAAATGAAAAAATATGCATATCTTTATAGGTCTCAAGAGGGATTTGCCATTTTTGAGTACCCTTAATGGCCGTAATCTGGGCGGGTGTTTTCCTATCTTCATAGGTCAGGGCGATATAGTTCATGGTTCCGATGAACATAGATATGGCGCTGGGGACCATTTTTTTGATATGTTTTGTACCGTCTTTTACGCCTTCTTTCAGTTGGGTTAATGTATAGCTGCCATCACGGTCATTAAAGTAAGGAGACAAGCCCATTTCGAAATAAAGTCCTTCATCATATTGCGATTTATGAGCACGCGATGGGTCGGTAACGCATATGTCAGATTGTGGTACTGTTCGTAACGTTTTTTCAAAGTCCGGTGTTTCGCCGCTGGGTAATATAGGGACTTCAATCTCCTTATTACCATCTCTCAAAAACAAACGTTCAGCCATAAGGCCGCCGTCTTTTATTAAAAACCGGGGGGCAATAGTTACATTGACAATATCCCGATGTTGATCTTTGACTTGAGCCATTCTGTCTAACATTTTGACAACACCTTTGGCCGGATAACAAAAGACGTCGCCGCGGCTTTTTTCCGCTGCAAAGGCCGGAGAACTAATCGCAAAATTTATAGCGATAATAAAAAAAATAATACGCATGAAAAATCTATATAGTGTTTGCACGACAGCGTCATCCTTACATTACATGTGAGATAGGGACATATCAGATTTGGGTCATATCAGATACGGGGTTAATTTCCCGACAGCCCAAGAGACTTCATTTTTTTCACGCTCGGTACAGGCATGATTTTATGAATTCCGCCCGTTACATTCAGATGTTTCATACCGCTTATTTCAAGGTCTTTTAAAGCGATGACCTGTCCGCTGCCAAAGTGCTCTATAGCGGGCAACTCAGTAGGGCTTCCGTCTTTTGTGACCGTAATAGACAAGCGCGATTGTTTATCCTCTGGGACGATCATAATATGGGTCATTTTGGGTACGAATATAGACATTGGGCCGCTAAAGAGTTTTTTATACCAGCTTTTTCCGTCTTTTACACCGTCAGTTAATTCCGCCAGAGAATAGCGACCTGACGTGTTTTTAAAAGAAATGTCTGCCCCGCCTGACAATCCGAATCGCGTATTGTCATTGCGGTTGTGATCCTCGCCGCACAGCTTTGCCTCTTTAGAAACGGATGCTAATTTATCAAAATCTGTTATTTTTCCATCCGGTGCTATTGTTAGGTCCAACTCTATTGTGCCGTCCTTGATGAAAAAGCGCTCTGGCGGTCGATAATTATCGTCTGTTCTAAATTTCATATCCATAACAGCATGGAGTGTGTCACGTTTTTCTGTCTTTATATTATCAAATTTCTTGAAAAAACTGCGGAGGGATTGTGCAGGAAAACACCGCACAGGGTCATCGGAAGCCTCATTCGCTGTAGCTGGCAGATGTGTCAGTAATGCTATTAGCACGATCAACCCGTAATATTGTTTCATGGATAACCCTATTGAATTTTCAAAAGAGGAAAGGCTATCTGTGTGATGTTTACCAGTTAAAAATTGCTCATGAAATCGCCGTAATTCTGACTCGACCTAGCGGCCTATCCCACATAGAAGACATTATGAACTCATGGAGCCGTTAGATATGAAACCTGCTAAATATCGCCGTCTTATTGCCTTAAGTCTTGCTGCGAGCTTTTTTCTGGCTGCCTGTGGCATTCGTGGGGATTTGAAACGGCCGGACCCACTCTGGGGTAAAAAACCACACGCTGAAGATACGGCTGAAAAACCTGTTGGTGAAAACAGCTAAAGATTATGCGTCATTTTGATTTTGAAAACGGCGAAATGTTTGCCGAAAATGTAGCCTTGCGCGACATTGCCCAAAGTGTTGGTACGCCTTGTTATGTTTATTCAACAGCGACATTTGAGCGGCATTACAAAGTTTTCGCGGATAGTTTTTCCGGGATAGAGGCTCTTGTGGCCTATTCAGTTAAGGCCAATTCTAATATTGCGATATTGGCGACGCTTGCCAAATTAGGCGCAGGGGCGGATGTTGTAAGCGGCGGGGAACTCGCACGGGCGCTGACGGCTGGTATTCCGGGTCATAAAATAGTGTTTTCAGGTGTGGGTAAGACAGCTGATGAAATGCGCGCCGGGTTGCGCGCCGGCATTCGTGTTTTTAATGTCGAAAGTCTGCCAGAGCTTTACCAGCTTGATCAGATAGCAGGAGAGCTAGGCCTTGTTGCTCCTATTGCCTTTCGGGTCAATCCGGATGTGAGCGCAGGGGGACATGAGAAAATCAGTACAGGCAAAAAGGAAAATAAATTCGGAATTGCTTGGTCAAAAGCTGAACAAGCCTATGCCGAAGCTGAAACATTACCATATATAAAAATCGTTGGTGTTGATGTGCATATCGGCAGCCAGATAGACCAACTGGGTCCCTTTGAAATCGCTATTGCGAAAGTTGGGCAGCTAATCGCCCGTTTGCGGGCTCAAGGCCATAATATCCGGAGTTTCGATATTGGAGGGGGATTGGGTATTCCTTATGGGGATAATATGAAAGTTCCGCCCAATCCGGCCGATTATGGCGCAATGGTGCAGCGGTTAACGGCGGATATGGATGTTGAAATGATATTCGAACCGGGGCGCATGATCTCGGGCAATGCCGGTGTATTATTGACTCAAGTGCTCTATGTTAAAAAAGGTGAGGATCGCAATTTTTTAATTGTCGATGCGGCGATGAATGATTTGCTGCGTCCTGCGCTTTATGATGCTTATCACGAAATTGAACCGGTTATGGCGCCCGGTCCAGATTATGAAGACGTTATCTATGATGTTGTTGGACCTATCTGTGAGAGCGGAGATACATTCACCAAAAGTCGTAGCTTGCCGATTATGGCTGCGGGCGATCTCGTTGTCATGCATTCCGCAGGCGCTTATGGGGCCGCGCAAGCCAGCCAATATAATACACGTCCGCTTGTTCCAGAGGTCTTGGTTCATGGCGGGGCCTATGAGGTTATCCGTGAACGTCCGGCGATTGAGGATATCCTTAAAACAGAGCGTTTACCATCTTGGCTTTGAATTTTATAATTATCTGTCAGCTCATCACCGAATATCACACAAATTTAACCTGTAATTTGTGTATTGCTCCTTATAATGAAAACTATGTTTAACCGCGGTTCTACAGATCCATTGACGCACCGCGTCGACAGATTGACCCAAT
Organism: uncultured Caulobacterales bacterium; assembly: GCA_964654665.1. Lineage (GTDB taxonomy): Bacteria > Pseudomonadota > Alphaproteobacteria > Caulobacterales > Maricaulaceae > CALCKU01. Next base: position 152,520 of record CAZZKV010000001.1, read on the forward strand.
ATGCTTTGGGGCAATTATATATAGAGCGTTATGTGCCCTTAATGGCGGCGGCATTATTCTCAATTGGTCTTTATTTTGCCGCTAGTTTTAGCGGAATCTGGGAACGGTTTGGCGATCCATGGCGCCTTATAGGGTTGATCATAACGAGTTATTTTATCGGTATAACAACCCTGACATTACGCCGTCAAAGGCGGCCCGATATTTCAACGGCACGTCGCCGCGTAGAAACTGATGCCGGACAGGCCCATCGTCCGATTGATGTATTGCATGATACGCCGGCTATTAGCTCAGATATGTGGCCTAATCACCTATATCATGCGCGGAAACAGGCCGAATCTCTCCGGCGGACACGTCTGCGTCCCACGCTTGCCCCTAAAGATCCGTATTATTTACGCTTTGTCATGCCGGTCATTGTGATTTGTGCACTTTTTATTGGTTTTGGCGATAATTTAGAGCGGCTGCGCCGAGCCTTTTCTCCTATATGGCAAAGTGGGATTAGCGCGAATGATACGCATTTTGATGCTTGGGTTAATCCGCCGGAATATACGGGCCGCCCACCGGTTTATTTTAAAAACAAGAAAACACTCTCTGTTCCTGAGGGCTCGGAATTGGTTGCCCGTATCTCGGGGTCAAAAGATGCCACGCGGCTGAGATTGAAGACGGATAAACACTCGCGTTATTTAAAACTAAACCGGTTAGGTCCAGAAAGTTTTGAAACGCGAACTCTGTTAAAGGATAGTGGTACAGCCCGCTGGCGTATTGGCGCTCGCCGTCAAAGCTGGGATTTGATTGTGTTGCCGGACCGTGCCCCACAAGTTTCTTTCAACGCAGACCCAAAGGCGGATAAGCGCGACCGGCTTGAGCTGAAATATTCTTTTGAAGATGATTATGGTGTTGAAGGTTTCGAATTGGTGATGCAGTTGCTTGGCGATAGTGCATCGGAAAGCTCTGTTCAATTACCGCTGCGGGGGCGATCGGTAAAGCGAGAGGATTTTGCTCAGGCTCAGATCGATATGACGAAACATATCTGGACAGGCCGAAAAGTGTCTGCGCGGCTGCGTGTAACTGATGGGCGTGGGCAATCGGGAATGAGCGCGATTAAATATTTCACTCTACCGGATAAAATTTTCATAGAACCCTTGGCTAAAGCGATCGTTGAACAACGGACACTTGTTATTATGGGGGATGATGAATATGCCCCAGAGCCTCAATATACCGAAGCGCAAAAGGCAAAACTGCCATTATATGATCAGTTCCAGCCTAACGTGCGCTTGAACCGGGCTCCGCAAGAGCTACAGCGTGCGGTACAATTACTTGAAGCGATTACCGATGCGCCCGCGGGACTTTACGAAGACCCTGCTGTTTATATGGGATTAAAAGCGGCTGAACGGCGGCTGCGTTATGCCCGTTCCCAAGATGATTTATTGGGCTTGGCGGATGATCTTTGGGCCATTGCTTTGCGCGCAGAATTTGGCACATTGGGCACAGCGTTGGAAGAAATGCGCGAAGCGGAACGTAATTTACGAGATGGACTGGCGCGAAGGGTCCCTCAGCGCGAAGTTGATACGCTGTTTGAACGGTATGATCTGGCTGTCGAACGGTATATGGAAGAGTTGCGACGCAAAGCTTTGGAAGATGGAAATTTTGCCGAAGGCGGCGATGGCGGCGGCCAAGGCGGCGGTCGCAATATGGATGAAATCGAGGCTTTGCTCAAAGCGATTGAAGAGGCGAACCGGCAAGGGGATGTTGAAGGGGCGCGTAAGGCTTTGGCTAAACTAGCGGAGCTTTTAGAAAACACCCAAATAGAAATTCAATTGGGTCAGGGCGGCGCCGGAGGTGAGTCCATGCAAGGGGAGATGAGTGAGGAAATGCGCGAAGCCCTTGAAGAGATGGCGGATTTATTAGGCGAGCAACGGGAGCTTAAAGACGAGACCGAACAAGCTGAGGACCGCCAAGCTGAAAGTGAATTACAAGGAGCTGGAAGCGGGCTAGGCGGGGATAGTAATGAAGAGGGCGAAACGGGACAAGGCGAGCGCGGCGAAACTGTTTTAACGCCGCGCGAGTTGGCGGAACGTCAACGGGCGTTGCAAGAGGGGTTAGAGGCTCTCGCAGAATCTGTACCGGATTTGAGCGCGCAGGCCGATACGGGGCAGCCGGGCGGAAGCGGCGAAGAGGGCGAAACGGGCGGCGTTGGACAGGGCGAAGACCAAGAAGGCCGCGGCGGTGACGATGATCCGTCAGACTTAGGGGAACAATCCGGTGGTGGGACAGACGGCTCGCAAGGCGAAACAGGCGGCGGCGTGGGCCTGTCACCTGAGGAGGCCTTACGCGCAGCGCGGGGGGCTATGCAAAGCAGCCGTGATGCCCTGCGCCGCGAAGATTTTGCGGCGGCTAATGAAGCGCAAGACGAGGCGATTGACGCGCTACGCGAAGCGGCCCGGGCCTTGGCCGATCAAGGCAATCCGAGTAATGCGCAACAGGCCGAAGCTGGTGAAGGGGAGGGCAACAATCCCTTGGGCACAGAAAACGGCGGGCAAAATGACGATAATTTTGATGCGGATATTGACGGAATAGATAATGCTGAGCGGGCTCGGCAATTATTAGAAGAGTTACGCCGCCGTGCCGCAGAACAAGACCGCGCTCCGTCGGAACGTGACTATCTCGAAAGATTGTTAAAACGGTTTTGATATTTTCCTGAGCCCGGATTTAAACCTGTCTCATAGAGGTTAATATCACTGCCCGTGAGAGGGTCCAAATTGTTAAAGGTCCCATTGATAACGCAATTTCTGCACTAAGATTGTTATAAAAGGTCGGGGGCGTATAGATATGGCTAGGGCCTGTCTGGTTGCTATAAAATAGGTTTCTATCCGCATTCATTCCGTTTCATTCCTTAATTTTTTCAATCCTTTGCAAATAAGCCGATGAATATATCCACGCTCACACATAAGCCTTTATAGTCATCGGTGTTGAAACTGCGGGTTTGGCTCTGATCTGTATTTATGTGGACAGCGTCAGCTATGGGTTGAAACATAGGTTTTTGCTGTGTGGACAAATAATCGTCGTAGGTTTGTTATCAGCAAGACGATGAGACTGAGCGCTAGAGGGTTACGGCTCTGGAGGTGCCGGGTCTTTGCGGTGGAGTTTGACCGCTGCGCCTAGCGGCTTTGGAATTGGGTCGTGTACGGGCGTAACTGCGGGAAATCCCAATGAGACCGCCGCTAAACAATCATCGCCGCGAGAGTGACATCTCGTAAAACATATCACGCCTTTGGTATCCATCGGGGTGACGCTCTCGCGGGCTGTCCTTTTGGGACAACGCAGGCTTTACTTGGCGCTCCATCCTTGCGCGGGCGTCCTCCAAGGCTTTTGCTTGGCTGTATATAGGCGTATCAATTCGGCTTTAGGGTTTTAGGGTTTTAGGGCTTTAGGCAATTTAACCGTTCAACACCGCGCGATAAAAAACCCTCCGCAAAGGGAGGGCTTGTGATTGTCATATTGTCAGACTTAATTGCGTTTGCGCCATTGCATACGTTTGCGGGCCGGCGCGCCTTCATAGGCGTTGCCTGAGGGTGTTTCCGATGTATATCCAGATCCATAGCTAGAGGTCTTTCCGCCGTAAGTAATGGATTGATGGCTCTTGCTGGTTCCCTGTGAATGGTTGGACTGTGTGGTTCCGGACCCGTAAGATGAGCTGGAATTATATGATGTACCCGAGTTTTGATAATGGGTTACACTGTCACGCGATTTCCGGCAGGCCATGTAGCTCTCGTAATTATCATGAAGCGCGCAATCTTTTGATGTATGATGCTTTGCCGCAGCTGGGGCGGTGTATGTCGATGTGGCTGCCGGTGCCGAATAACGCGGGGCTGTATATGTTGGCGTTGGTGTGACAACGGTGTTTTTATGACGGCTATAACTTTGGCTGCTCCGGATGGATCCTGTGCCGGGTTTGCAGACAACTTGACGCCATTCGTAGCGTTCTGGTGTAACCAGTACTTTTTTGGCGACTTCGCCATATTTGGCGGGGACATTAACAGTCCGTTCACCGCCGGCACTGATAAGGTCTTCGACTAACAGGGTTCTATATTCTGCGGGAACCGGAATTTCTTCGACGCCGCCAGGGTCAGAGACAACCTGTTTCAAGACGGTTTGATATTTAGCAGGCACGCGCGTGCGGCGCACTTGCCCTGCTGATGTCATAACTTTCTTATTATAAGATACACTCTCGCCTGGTTCTTCAACAAGGCACCAGATTTCACATGTCGGACCGCAATGGGTTGCTCCCCCCGTTTGGCCATATTGAACGGTTGAGGCATAGCCTTGGCCCCCGCGGCCTGCATCAGCGGTTGAATGAATTTTATATCCTTGGCGGGCTAATTGACCCGGATTACCTTTTTTCCACACCAGGCGCGGCGCGGAGACTTTCATCGTTTCGGTTACAGATGAAAATTGCGGCGCAGATACGGATAGTTTATCATAGGCTGGCCGTGTCATGACTTTTTCAGAAACCGAGCGATAGCTTGGCTGGCGGACACGATACCGTACACTCGCTTCCTTTATCATGATTTTTTCTTCGCGTGTGGCCAGTTGTGGTTGTTCGACCTCGATGGTTGAATAGGCTTCTTCAACAAGAACACTCTCTGAGGATGTTTCATATTGGGCCGGAATTTCAACTCGGGCATAGCAAAGACCCGCTGTGGGATTGGCGGGTAAAAGGTCGGGTGTATATCCAGGTAATGCGGAGCCGCCCGCAAAGGCCAATGGTGCCATAAGGGGGACGGTAGCCGCACTCAGGATGAGGCGTGTGAACGTGCGGGTGTTTTTAATAAACGATATCATAACTTCACCTTTCGCATTGCGGGCAACCCGCAGTGTCTGATTTGATTGTTCGTGCCGAAGCAAAAAATATGCCAAGGCGGATCATATTAGTTTTATTCTTGTCTTGATTGGATGTTGGTGGTAATTTTTCGGCAAATGATGTGCGTTATCACCGCGCCGACAATAGCGCCTAAAATGTTAGCAATTCCATCAGCGATTGACGCCGTGCGGCCTATAGCCATTGTGCCCTGTAAAATTTCAATCGTAATACCATAGGCAGAGCATAAACCGATAATTGGTATTATGGCGAGACGGGGAAACGCTAAGGTCGTAATGATAGCTAACCCGCAATATACACTAAAGTGTACGAATTTATCTAAATGCGGTACGCTTTGCGTACTTTGCGTTGGTACCAATGACTCTATGGCAATGATAAGAATGAGAGCTAGATTACAAGCGATCATTATGGAGGACAGGATAGTAGAAAAATGACGGGTTTCATTGGACTGAACATAGCGTTGCAGCCCTGTTCTATAAGAGTTCATGTCGTTGATAATCACAGCCCTCATGTGCCTATTTTAACTCCCGCAAAATATGCTGAGCGGACCCCAGTCCACCACATTTAATTTCAAAGTGAAATTGTGGCTGAAATGGGGCAAAACTGACAAAATAGGTCTTCCTTCATCAGCTTTAGAAGCTTACTGTTGCGTAAATCACACAATGTAAAGGCAGAAAGATGGAAATTTTAAATCCAAAAGTAGTTGTCCAAGATTTACCAGGATGGACGGGCGGAGATGATTTTATTACCAAAATTTTCAAATTTGAAGATTTTGCGCAGGCTTTTGGTTTTATGACATGCATCGCGATTATTGCTGATAAAATGGACCACCACCCTGAATGGTTCAATGTCTATAACCGGGTCGATGTTACATTGACAACACATGATGCTGGCGGTGTGACGGAAAAGGATATAGCTTTGGCTAAAGCGATGGAAAAATCTGCACGTTAATTAAATTAAGCGCGCCTTATAGCCTGCAATATTATCGGGCTAGTTCTTTCATTGCATTTTCAAGGCCGGACAAAGTCATAGGGAACATACGGTCCTCGCCAATAATGTCTTGGATCATTTTTGTGCTTTGCGAATAAGACCAATATTTCTCCTCTGTAGGGTTAATCCAGATAAAATGTGGATAGACATCGACTAGACGTTTAAGCCATGTGGCTCCGGCTTCTTCATTCCAATGTTCCACCGACCCGCCGCGCATGGCAACTTCATAAGGGCTCATGGCAGCATCTCCAACCATGACAACGCGGTAGTCAGATGCAAATTTATGTAATACGTCCCATGTTGGTGTCACGTCTGTCATCCGGCGGATATTATCTTTCCATAAATGCTCGTAAACGCAATTATGGAAATAGAAATATTCGAGCCGTTTAAATTCTGAGCGTGCCGCAGAAAATAACTCTTCAGCCTGTTTAACATAGGCATCCATTGAGCCACCAATATCAAAAAAGGCAAGCACTTTTACGGCATTGCGGCGTTCGGGTCGCATTTGGATGTCTAACCAACCTTGTTTGGCGGTACCCCGAATTGTGCTGTCCAGATCCAATTCATCGGCCGCGCCTTCACGTGCAAAACGGCGTAAACGGCGTAGCGCAATTTTTATATTGCGTGTACCAATTTCACGGTCTCCATCCAGATTTTTAAAATGTCGTTTGTCCCAGACTTTCACCGCCTTTTTATGACGACTTTCATTTTGCCCAATCCTAACCCCTTCGGGATTATATCCATAAGCGCCAAAGGGTGATGTGCCTGCCGTACCAATATTTTTATTGCCGCCTTCATGACGTTTATCTTGATTTTCAAGACGTTCTTTCAAGGCTTCCATGATTTTATCCAAATCACCAAGGGCTTCAATCTCTGCCATTTCTTCGGGAGTTAAATGTTTTTCAGCAAGCGCTTTAAGCCATTCGGATGGAATTTCATGGCTGTCTTCGCCAAATATATCCGAGAGGTAATCCATACCACGAAAACAATGGGCAAAGACTTGATCAAATTTATCCAGATCCCGCTCATCTTTTACCAATGCTGTGCGCGATAGATAATAAAACCCGTCAAGACTGTCATCGGGTATACCTTTATCCAATCCTTCCAGTAATGTTAGATATTCGCGGATCGTTACGGGAATTTTGGCGGAACGTAGGTCGGTGAAAAAACTTTGAAACATTAGCGTATCATATCTATAGTTAGCGTTGCCTCGCCTTAGCCTGTACGAACCTGTGTTTCAATGGCTGCAGCGGCGTCCGGATCCAGCCTTAGAGCCATAGCTAATCGATCCAGATAATCTCGTTCTTTTGGATTTAATCCATCGGCAATTCGACAGGACGCCGCGTAAATTTCGCGGCTTTCCTGAGAACTTCCTGATAGAGCTGCAATGGCTCTGGCGTCTGGTGCTTGTTGCAATGCGGCTGTCAATAGAGATTCTCCGCCCTTGCCCTGTGCTTGAATGGCGGCCAACTCATCGGGGTGAATATCGCCATCGGCTTTGGCAGCAGCGACCATAGCGCGCAATAATGTCTGGGCACGGGCTTCGGCTTTGGGGCCTTTAATCAAACCAATAACATCGTCCAGAGTAGATGGCATTTTACCGTCTTTGTGGGCGCGATAGGCTAAAACACCGAGTCCGGCCAATCCGCCCAATGTTGCAACCTTGCGAGCAGAGCGAGATGAAAGTAGAAGGGCGAGGGCTCCTGCTGCCGCCCCTGTGGCAGCCCCTTTGCGCAAGGCTTCGCGTGCAACAGGGCTGTCATCAATACCTAATTTATCGATTAAAATATTTTCGCCTTTCGCAGCAAGTTCTTGTCCTTTTTTGCTTAAGGCTTGCGCTTGCCCTTTGCTGTCTTGGGCCAAGTTCTTTCCAGCCGCCAAAATTTGCTCTATTAATTCTTGTGCGGTTATATTTGTTTCAGTCATTATAAGCTCCACCAATTTATACGATTCTATACCATTACGGTGCTTGCTTTTAAATGCTCAACTTCACATGATATAATCATGAAAAAATATATACCTTACGGGATGTTGATACTTGCGCTTATATTTATGACAGCGCTTTTATATTTATGGACTCCGTCTGTACCGGAATATGATGCTAATAGCCTTCGGAAACGTGTTCAGGACTATAATGTCCGTATCATTCGAGATCAGTGGGGCGTTGCTCATATTTTTGGTAAAACTGACGCCGATAGTTCTTTTGGACTAGCTTATGCTCATGCCGAGGATGATTGGAAGACTATTCAAGAGGTTGTGATTGCTTCGCGCGGTATGAGTGGGCAATATTTTGGTAAAGATAAAGCGCCAACAGATTATCTTTTCGATCTCTTCAAGGTAAAAGACTTTGTAGAAGAGAAATATGAAACCGAAGTTCCTGATTATGTAAAGGCGATTGCGCGGGCTTATGCGGATGGGTTGAGCCTTTATGCCGCTGAGCACCCTGATGTCGTTTTGCCCGGGGTTTTGCCTATGCGTGAACAGGATGTTATTCAAGGGATTAGCTGGGCAACGCCCTTTTTCTACCGTTTGGATGGGCAATTGGAAGATTTGTTAAAAGCCGATGATAAACCAGCAGTGTCACCATGGCAGCAAACTAGCGAAGTTGACCATAAGGTCTTGGGCCTGCCTGAAGCTGTACGCGGCTCAAATGCATTTGCCATCGCGCCTGCACGTTCCGAAGACCATCATACCCGACTTATTGTAAACTCCCATCAACCGATGAAGGGACCCTATGCGTGGTATGAGGCACATGTGGTTTCTGAAGACGGGTTGAACTTCGCTGGGGCTGGATTTCCCGGTACGCCGATTTTAACTCAAGGTGTCACACCGCATCATGGCTGGGCACATACAGTGAATCAGCCTGATTTGACTGATGTTTATTTGCTTGAAGTCGACAATGAAAAGAGACCGCGCCAGTATAAACTTGATGGAAAATGGAAAGCCTTTGAGCGAAGTCATTCGAAATTTCGTGTTAAATTACACGGGCCATTATCATTACCAGTCAAGCGTGATGTGTTGTGGTCAGATCATGGTCCTGTTTTGTCTACGCCTTCTGGACATTACGCTATCCGCTTCGCCGGTCTGGGTGAGGTTGGGGCCTTAGAGCAATGGATTGATATGAGCAAAGCGCAAAACCTTGATGAGTGGCGCGCAGCAATGGCCAAAAACGGCGTGCTGAGCTTCAATATTACCTATGCTGATAAACATGGAAATATTGGTGAACATTATAATGCTAAAATGCCCAACCGCATTGAAGGGCCAGACTGGGACACAATATTACCTGGAGATCAATCAAGGTTGATTTGGACAGATTATCGAGATCCCTCTGACTTACCTGTTATCTGGAACCCGCATTGCGGCTGGTTGTTTTCAGCCAATTCAACACCGTTTAGAATTACTGATAATATGTGTAATAATGAACGTTCGGATTATTCATCCACTTTTGGTATTGAGACCCGGATGACTAATCGGGCATTGCGGTCGCTTGCGCTCTTTTCGCCCGATGATAGTTTAAGCGAGGAAGAATTGTTACGCTATCGTGCGGATACGCGCTATGATCCGCAATCACAAATCATGCAGATGGTTGTAGAATTGGTAAGTTTAAACTTTGATGAGCCTTTGCTTAAACAGGCTCAAGATGTTTTGCGAGATTGGGATGGTGATACACATCAGAATAACCGCGGTGCGGCCTTGGCGATTATTACAGGGACGCGAGCGCTGGGTTATGAATATATTGAGGCTGAACGTGATCCAGTAGATACATTGCGCGAGACAGCGCATGATCTGATGGAGCGCTTTGGCCGATTAGACCCTGAATGGGGCGCGATTAATCGCTTGCAACGTGGTGACATTGATATGCCATTAGATGGGGCACCAGATGTGTTGCGGGCAATTTATGCCGATAGAGATGGTATCGCAAAAGATGGCGTTATGAACGCTTTTGCGGGAGATACTCATATTATGTATGCCGATTGGGATGAGAAAGGTGTTTTGAAATTACAGACTATTCATCAATATGGTGCAGCGACATTGGATGAAAATTCCCCGCATTATAATGATCAGGCGCCCTTATTTGCGCGCGGTGAATATAAAGACTTTCCGATGACATTAGATGCTGTATTGCCTCATGCAACGCGGGATTATCATCCGGGCCGCGACTTTTAATATCACGGATTTGTTATAAAAATGCCCTCGGTTTTATGAAGCTGTGCGGGGCACGGCACGGCTTCGAGACCGAGGGCATTATAAAAAACCAGTCTTAGGTTTAACTGATTATGTTATTGAGTTATTCGAAAGATCGAAACGATCCAGCATCATCACCTTATTCCATGCAGCAATAAAATCATCCCGGAACTTATTTTCGGCTCCGGTTTCTGCATAAACTTCGGCCAGTCCGCGTAAAATCGAATTTGATCCAAAGACAAGGTCTGCTCGTGTTCCCGTCCATTTTATTGCGCCGCTCTGGCGGTCACATCCTTCGAATAATTCTTCAGAGCTATCTGTCGCTTTCCATTCTGTGGACATATCGAGTAAATTAACAAAGAAGTCATTTGAAAGTGTCCCTGCTTTATCCGTCAAAACACCGTGCGTTGCTCCGGCCGCATTGGCACCTAATGAGCGTAATCCGCCAATAAGGACTGTCATTTCCGGAGCTGTCAGTGAAAGTAGTTGAGCGCGGTCGACTAATAAGGCCTCCGTTGGACGAGGGTCTTGGGTTTTTTTATAATTCCGAAACCCATCAAATGTTGGTTCAAGTACAGCAAAGCTGTCAATATCTGTTTGATCTTGCGCTGCGTCCGTCCGTCCGGGTGTGAAAGGAACAGATGCACCGGATGCTTTTTCAATTGCCGCACAGCCACCCAAAACGATCAAGTCAGCCAGAGAGACAGTGCCAGAAAAATCATTTTGTATAGTTTCTAGTATCTTTATGACATCTCCAACACCCGAAGATGTGTTGATTTCCCAATCTTTTTGCGGAGCTAAGCGGATACGTGCACCATTAGCGCCGCCGCGTTTATCGGAACCGCGGAAGGTTGATGCTGAGGCCCAGGCTGTATTAACCAATTGCGAGTTGGAGAGACCAGACGCCAAGATCGTATTCTTCAGCTCGGTAATTTCTGCATCACTGATCAATGCGCCTTTATGTGCGGGTACGGGATCTTGCCAAATCAGCTCTTCAGCGGGGACTTCCTCACCTAGATAACAGGCGATGGGGCCCATATCCCGATGTGTCAATTTAAACCATGCCCGGGCATAAGCATCCGCAAATTCATCAGGGTTTTCGTGAAAGTTTTTGGAAATTTTTGCAAAACCGGGATCGAGTTTTAAGGCCATATCGGCTGTTGTCATCATTAAAGGTTCTGTGCGCGCCGAGTCATGAGCCGCGGGCGGTTGGTCGGCATTGGACGCGGCCGTTGGTGTCCACTGGACATGACCAGATGCACTGGTTGTTTGTTCCCAGTCATATCCAAGGAGAACATCGAAGTAACCATTGTCCCATTGAGTTGGGTTAACCGTCCATGCGCCTTCAAAACCGGCAGTGGTGGTGTCCCCACCTTTGCCTGTACCATGACTGTTCAACCAGCCAAAGCCTTGGGCTTCTAATTTTCCGCCTTCGGGTTCCACCCCGACCTTATCTTCGGGGCCTGCCCCGTGGCCTTTACCAAATGTATGGCCCCCTGCGATAAGTGCGACGGTTTCGTAATCATCCATGGCCATACGTCCAAATGTATCGCGAATATCAAAAGCTGATTTAAGCGGATCAGGATTACCATTCGGCCCTTCGGGATTCACATATATTAGGCCCATTTGTACGGCGCCTAGCGGGGAAGCAAGATCGCGCTCGCCTGTATAACGTTTATCATCGAGCCATTCGGTTTCAGGCCCCCAATAAATATCTTCTTCAGGTTCGTAGATATCTTCGCGGCCACCGCCAAACCCAAAGGTTTTAAAGCCCATTGACTCCATGGCTACATTGCCAGCGAGGATCATGAGATCAGCCCATGAAATTTTCGATCCATATTTTTGTTTCACTGGCCATAACAGACGGCGAGCCTTGTCCAGATTACCATTATCAGGCCAACTGTTCAGGGGGGCGAACCGCTGAGATCCTGTAGAGGCTCCGCCGCGGCCATCATAGGTGCGGTAGGTTCCTGCACTATGCCAAGCCATACGAACAAACAAGCCGCCATAATGGCCGAAGTCAGCCGGCCACCAGTCTTGAGAGTCTGTCATAAGTGTTGTTAAATCAGCCTTCAGCGCTTGGAGATCAAGGCTTTTAAAGGCTGTTGCATAGTCAAAATTTCCATCCATCGGATTTACATTGGCAGAATTTTGGTTCAAAATTTTCAAATTCAGCTGCTCTGGCCACCAATGTTGGTTGGATGTACTGCCAGACGCAGCCGCTTTATTAGATCCATGCATAACAGGACATTTACCTTGGGTACTCATTGTCTCTCCGTTCATTTCCATAATTCGGGCATCATAGATGCGGGTTTGGATTCTGAAATTTGATAGAAGGAAACGGTTGAAATATACAATCGTTTCTATCAATAATTATGATAGTTTTTATCTATTGTTGTGCGTATTTATTTGTATTTATGCCAATGATTATTTGATATTTTGCCATGACTTTCGAATAAAAGGAGAACATGCTAGAATTTAGCATGATGTTCATGCGGCATTTAATTATATTATGGGTCTTATCGATTTTAGTGGCCTGTAGCTCTATATATTCGGAAAAATCTGATCATCCGGCCACCTTAAAAGACGTCATTCAACATTCTGACGTTATAACTATACCGTTGCGGGTTTTACCCGATGGGCTCATGGCTGTTGATGTCACACTTAATGAGCAAAGTCAGGCACGGTTTGTTCTTGATACGGGGGCTACGAAAACAGCGGTGTTTTCGGATTTGCGTATGCGTATGGATGATATAGAAACAGCGCCGCAGCGTGTTATGATACATGGAATGACACAAAAGGAAGAAACAGAAACGATAACTTTGCCTAGCCTCCAATTTGGCAGTGCTATATTTACCGGATTAAATGTAGCCGTTCTATCTAACCCGAAACAGAACGATGTTGCGCATATGTCCATAGATGGACTTATTGGAATGGATATTCTCTCGCACTACCGGCTTTTTGTTGATGCAAAGTCGAGCAAAGTCAGTTTTATTCCGCAAAAATTGGAAAGACCTTTTATTCCGTCAAGCTGGCGGAAAATTGCACTTATTGCGAACCCTTTTACGGATAAGGATCGCCGGTTACATTTCATTACGGTCTTGATTGCGGGAAATTATACTCCGGCTTTACTGGATACAGGCGCTGGTTTTAGCGCTGTCAATTGGGCTGTTGCAGATGTACCGCAATTGCGGGCAGCAAGGCGCCGCCTGTTTAATGAATGGCAAATACAAGGCGCGGTAGGCGAATTTAGCCCTGTGGCCCGTGTTTATTTGAGCCATGTTCGGGCGGGACAAAAAACATGGAAGGGCGAGGAATTTATCGTGATGGACTTTGATGCCCTTAACATATTGGGCGGGGCTAATGAGCAGCTTATGATAGTTGGGATGAATTTATTAAAGGGTCATAATTTTTATATAGATTTCTGGGCTAATGAACTGGCTATAATGCCAACCCTTGAAGAGTTGAATGCTCTGCCCCGTACAGCGACAACTATATATAATCCCGACGGCACCTTTGACCCAGGCGGGTCAAAAGCTCGTAATTAAGGGTACCAATGTTATCAGCATCCGCCTGTAATTGATCGCCGCGAAAAGCTACAACGCCGCCGACTTGGAAGGGTAGATTAACATCTGTGACATCCAGCATAGTTAAATCCATGCTGACACGGCCAACAATAGGGACGCGTTGGTCATGTAAAGTGGCATAGGCCTGATCTTGGGCGGAGACAGGTATGCCATCAGCGTAACCCGCGCCAACGACAGCGACGCGCATGTTGCGCGGTGCAGTATAGCTGGCGTTATATCCCAGCGTATCACCCTTGCTGACATTTCGAATTTGCAAAATTGCGGCAAGTAGTGTGGCGACAGGGCGCACATTTTCTTGTGCCGGGTCAGTCGTTGCATAGCCGCCGTAAAGACCAATGCCGGGGCGCACCATTTGAAAATGATAGGCCTGGCCCAGATAGATACCTGCCGTATTGGCAAGGCTAAGGGGGGATATTGGAAGCTGTGCTGCGGCTTTCTTAAATTTTGCGAGCTGGGCTGCATTCTTTGGATGGGATTTGTCGGGCGCGCAGGCCAAATGACTCATTACCCATTCTGGATGCAGGGTTTTCCAGAGCCTTTCCTGTTTGCGGAATATTTCAAATTCTTCAGCACTAAAGCCGAGCCGGTTCATACCCGTGTCAATATGAATGGCTGTATAAGGTGGCTCTAACATTCCTTTGATAGCGCTGGCCCAGAAATCGGCTTGGGCGAGGGAATTAATAACGGGTTTTAATTTCGCGCCGAAAATAACGCCTTTGTCGCGCGGTGAGGGGCCATTGAGTACATAAATACTAGCATTCGGGCCAACACCGTCGCGTAATATTTTACCTTCGCCTGCGGTGGCTACGAAAAAGATTCGACAACCCGCCCCATAAAGGGCACGTCCAATAGGCACTGCACCAAGTCCATAAGCATCGGCTTTTACACTGGCCCCGATTTTGGCTTTGCCGACTTTCATTTTCAGCGTGTTATAATTATCAGCAATAGCCGATAGATCAACGCGCAGAGTGGGGCGGGTTGAATACCCAATTGTGGCTAGATGATCGCCATGTTTTTCGCGCTTGGTATTAGTTTTAACGGGGGCCGTCTTACCCTGCGGTCGTTGCGCGTTTCTATGAACAGGACGGGTATGTGTACTGGACTGTTTACGCGAAATGGGGCGATCACGGCCTCCGCCATGTGATTTTCGCGGCGGCCTAATGGGTTTGGCCTTGATAGAAACCCTCTTCGGCTAGATTGCCAAATTTTGTCAAATTTGCGTTAAAGGATAGTTTAATAGTTCCAATAGGACCATGACGTTGTTTGCCAATAATAACTTCGGCTTTGCCATGCAATTGTTCCATGGCAGCTTCCCATTCCGCAAATTCAGGTGTGCCTTCGGAAGGCTGTGTGCGGGAGAGATAATATTCTTCACGGAAGACAAACATAACCACGTCGGCATCTTGTTCAATCGACCCTGATTCGCGCAGATCAGCCAGTTGAGGGCGTTTATCGTCGCGTTGCTCTACTTGGCGTGAAAGTTGTGCCAGAGCAAGAACAGGGATGTCGAGTTCTTTAGCCAAGGCTTTAAGGCCTTGCGTAATCATACTGACTTCTTGGACCCGTCCATCGGATCGTTTCATGGCCAGCCCCCCTGTCAAAAGCTGAAGATAATCAACAACTATTAGATCAAGCCCGACCATACGTTTAAGCCGGCGAGCCCGTGCTGCAAGAGCCCCGATGGATAGTCCGCCTGTATCATCAATATAAAGCGGAATGCGATTGACCTCATCGGCAGCGTCTCGCAGGTGTTCAAACTCTTGTGCGTTCATATCACCGCGCCGGATTTTATGAGATGGAATACCGGATTGTTCAGCCAGCAGACGTGTGGCCAATTGTTCCGAAGACATTTCCAAAGAGAAAAAGCCGACTACGCCGCCTTCAACCGTTTTGTCGACACCATTGGCATCTTTTTCCTGTTTGTATTTTTTGGCAACGTCAAAGGCAATATTGGTCGCGAGTGATGTCTTGCCCATTGAAGGACGTCCGGCCAGAATAATCAGGTCGGAACGGTGTAAGCCGCCTAATTGCCGATCCATATCAATCAAGCCGGATGAAATGCCGGATAGACCACCATCACGCCCTAAAGCCGCGGCGGCCATCTGGATGGATTTAATCAGAGCATTTTCGAAACTTTCAAAGCCGCTTTGCGTACCGCCAATTTCAGCAAGATTATAGAGCTTGCTTTCTGCGGCCGTAATTTGTGCAGAGGCATCAAGATCATTTTCCATATCCTTTGCACCGTGAGAAGTTTCTTCGCCAAGACGAATAAGTTCCCGCCGCATGGCAAGGTCGAAAATTAGCTTTGCATAATCAACCGCGGCGCTGCTGTCTGGTGCGCTCTCTAGTAATAAAGCTAGATATTCGACTCCGCCAATATCAACAAGTGTCTCATCCTGAGAGAAACGGTTTTTAAGGACGATAGCGTCAGCAAGCTGACCAATTTCAATCAATTTGGCAATATTATCGTAAATTCGAACATGGATTGGGTTGTAAAAATGTATCGGCTTCACAATGCCGCTGACCCGGTGATAAATCTCATTATCATACATTAACATGCCCAACAGGGCTTGCTCAGCCTCCATTGAATGCGGAGTCGTATCAAGCGGGGCAGCAGGCTGTCCTGTATCATTATCTGCAATAAATGCCATAGCCCTGTGATAAACAAAGACTGAGGCAAAGCAATGGCCACAATGCGACTAGGTTAAGGAATACGCAAAAAAACTGTAATTTATGAAGCTTGTGGATGGTTGCGGGGATAAGTTGCCCTTTATATTTTTTGGTCAAACTCTCCGATTTCGTTATATTGTGCGAGTCGCTTTTCGATTTCGCGGAACATACCAATCATATTAGCTTCGGAAGTTGGGCTTTCGACAACAACGACGAGGTTAGGGGTGTTAGAGCTAGCCCGCATCAGGCCCCATGTGCCATCTTCCAATGTTAAGCGCACGCCATTGACCGTATTCACATCGACGATTTTCTGGCCTAGAATCGTCACGCCATTATCGGCAGACGATTGCACATCTTTAATAATCCGATCGACAACGCCATATTTTTCTTCATCCGCACAATAGGGTGACATGGTTGGACTGCCCCATGTTTTGGGTAAAGCCCGGCGTAAATCTGCCATGGATTTACCGGGGTTGCGGTCCAGCATCTGCAAGATAGCAATGGCAGAAGTCAGGCCGCAATCATAGCCGCGTCCGATAGGAGCGTTAAAGAAATAATGACCGGATTTTTCAAAACCAACAAGCGCGTTAAGCTCTTTCGACCGGCGCTTAATATAACTATGGCCGGTTTTATAATAATCCGTTTTTGCCCCATTTGCCAGAAGGACAGGGTCGGTTGCAAACAGGCCCGTTGATTTAACATCGGCAACGAATTGGGCGTTCGGGTATAAGGCCGAAAGGTCCCTGGCTAGCATGACTCCAACTTTATCGGCAAAAATTTCTTCACCTTCATTATCGACGACCCCGCAGCGATCCCCATCGCCGTCAAAGCCAAGCGCGACATCAGCTTTGTTATCTAGGCAGGCATCCCGCATTGCATGCAACATTTTCATATCTTCGGGGTTTGGGTTGTAATTCGGAAAGCTGTAATCGAGATCGCATTCGACAGCGACAACATCCGCACCAATGCGGGTTAAAACTTCTTCGGCAAAAGCACCCGCTGTGCCATTACCACAAGCGGCCACGACTTTGATTTTATTTTTAAGTTTTACACCGTCAACAAGATCATCAATGAAGGCTTGTCGTACACCTTCTACATAACGGTAAGCGCCGCCGGGTTTATGCTGGCTTTGGGCTTGCAGCACAATTTCCTTGAGGCGCGACATTTCATCCGGTCCAAAGGTGAGCGGAGGTTCTATGCCCATCTTTACGCCCGTCCAGCCATTTGAATTATGGCTGGCTGTAACCATAGCGACACCCGGACAGTTTAAATGGAATTGTGCAAAATACGCAGTGGGGGATAGAGCCAGCCCTATATCCAAAACCTCGATCCCCGCATTGACAAGGCCCAGCATTAACGCCTGTTTAATCCCAAGAGAATAATGACGGAAATCATGACCCACGACCATTTTTGGCTCAACGCCGCGTTCATGCATTAACGTACCCAAACCTTCGCCCAAAGCCTGAACACCGTATAGATTAAGCTCGGATGGCTTATCATCACCCGGAAGGCCAAAATACCAGCGTGCATCATATTCACGAAACCCTGTTGGCTTTACAAGTGCTTGTGTTTCAAATTCAATTGTATTGGGCGATAGGGCCGGTTGGGGTTTGCGGGTCATTCTGGCGAATCCTTATAGGGTGTGAACGTGCCCAACTATATCATAGAGTTTAAATTTTTATGATAGAAAATGTTCGAATTCGAACATTTTTTTTGAAAATTATGCAAGACCAGCCCGTAAAAAATCATGCATGTGAACAATACCAATAGGTTTTTTATTCTCGAGTACAAACATTTGCATAACTTTAGGGGGCTGACTTGTCATACGCCTTAAAGCATTGGCAGCCAGCTCGTCAGCGTGGGTAGATTTTGGAGATGTTGTCATAATATCGGTCACAGACCGGTGGGTTAAATCAGAAGAAAGATGGCGGCGAATATCGCCATCTGTGATGAGGCCAGAAAGGGTGCCTCTGCTATCCAAAATGCCAACACAGCCGAAGCCTTTTGTGTTCATTGTAATTAAGGCTTCTGATATGGTGGTTCCAGCCGGTACCAAAGGGAGATGTTCACCGCTATGCATTAGATCGCTAACAGTCGCTAGCGATGCCCCTAATGCGCCGCCGGGATGGAAGGTTTTAAAATCTGTTGCGGTGAAGCCTTTGGCTTCGAGTAAAGCAACCGCTAATGCATCGCCCAAGGCTATTTGTAATGTGGTCGAGGTTGTCGGTGCGCGGGTTTCTGCACAGGCTTCAGGTGCATTTGGCAAGTTGAGCACATGATCTGCTGCGCGGCCTAAAGTGCTGTTCGCCTTTGCCGTCATAGCTATAAGTGGAATAGAGAAGCGGCGAGAATACCCGATTAGGTCTGCTAACTCCTGTGTTTCGCCGGACCGGGAGAGGGCAATAACAGCGTCGTCAACCGTTATCATTCCCATATCTCCGTGGCTGGCTTCTGTTGGGTGAATATAAATGGCTGGCGAACCGGTGCTGGCCAGCGTGGCTGCGATTTTGCGCGCAACATGACCGGATTTGCCGACGCCGGACAATACAATACGGCCCTTGATGATGGCCAGAGCCTCAACACAATTGGCAAAGCTGTCATTCAATCCCTTAGCCAGAGATTGCAATGCCGTAATTTCGGTTTCAAGAACACGGCGTCCCGTTTTAATATGGTTTGTCATAAAAGAGGTTTATCAGTCTTTTTGCTGGATAGGAACAGGGGCGTGATCGCGACGTAGAAAGGTAAGAGGGGAAATGGACATAACACGCATTAAAGCAAATAACCCTAGTTTGCGTGCTGGATGAATATTGGCGCGGCTCTGCCAGATGTCGGGAATGGCTTTTACGCCATGCCAAATGCCGCGCCACGTAGGCTGAGCCCTGCCCGGTCGAAAAAGGGACCATATCATAAAGGCAATATTGAGAACGATATGGAGAGGGCCAAATATCCATAAACCCAGAGCCGGCATGTTCTTTACGAATGTCCAAATACGGTTTCGTGTACCGTGATAAACAGCGAATGTACTGGCCTTGCCTGTTATACCACTACTGACATGATCAACAATGGCTGTGTGGCTTTGAATACATATTCCGCCTGCCAGCCGCATCCGAAAGGCCAGGTCAACATCTTCATGATAGCAGAAAAACCGTTCATCAAAGCCGCCGAGCGAAAGAAAGGTTTCGCGGTGATAGAGCGCGGCCGCAGCACAGGGGCCAAATACCTCTGCTGTCTTGAGGTCGGATTTATTATCGCTTGATGTTACCATATGGCCATGTTTTCCGCGCCATGCGAGGCCCGAGATATGGTAAAAATCTCCGGTCCCGTCATAGGTGTTAGGATCTAATGCCATGAATTGTGTGCTGCCGACCATAGTGACTTGTGGTGAGAGTGTTGTCGCTTTAATCAGATTTTCCAGCCAATTTTCGCGGGCAAAAGCATCTGGATTGAGCATTGCCAGCCAGTTACCTCGGGATTTTTTAGCGGCTAGATTATTACCTGCAGCAAACCCGAGATTAGTTTCAGATTTGATAATATTGAAACGTGTGTCTAGTTTGGATAATGTGTCGAGTGATCCATCTGTTGATCCATTATCAACAATAAAACATTCGAAATTTTTTAGAGTTTGCGCTGCGACAGAGGCAATACTACGGGCGAGCCATTGGCCGCCATTGTAATTGACGATTATAATAGAAATTTCAGGCACGCTGTTCATAGGGCTATGTGGCAAATTTAACCTCAGGGGTCACGCATTAATCACAAACTGTAACGAGTGCTTTCTTGAGATGGAAATGAATGTATAAAGATATAATAAAATTGTTATATGCTATTGACGATCTTTAACTTCGCGCTTAAGGGCATTTTAACACGCCTCGCGTATAGGCCTTTTCATTCGCCTGACATATAAGGAAAGCTTAATATGAGCGCTCATGATTACATTGTAAAAGACATTGCTTTGGCCGATTATGGCCGTAAAGAACTTGATATTGCTGAAACTGAAATGCCGGGTCTTATGGCCTTGCGTGAAGAGTTTGGCGATAATAAACCCTTAAAGGGTGCGCGTATTGTTGGGTCATTGCATATGACAATTCAGACAGCGGTTCTGATTGAAACTCTAACAGCATTGGGCGCAGATGTACGTTGGGCCTCTTGTAATATTTATTCAACGCAAGATCATGCGGCAGCGGCTATTGCCGCGGCAGGTGTACCCGTTTTTGCCGTTAAAGGACAAACATTGGAAGAGCACTGGGATTATCTTGATAAGTCATTTTTGTTTGAAGAGGGTCCGAATATCATTCTTGATGATGGCGGTGATGCGACGCTTTACATTTTACTGGGTGCGCGTGTTGAAGCGGGCGAAAAGGATCTTATCGAAGGTGAACCGGGATCTGAAGAAGAAGCGGCTATTTTCGCGCAAATCAAAAAGCGTATGGCGGCTAGCCCGGGCTGGTTTACAAGAATGCGCGATCAGATCGTTGGCGTTTCTGAAGAAACGACAACAGGGGTTCACCGTCTTTATGAATTGGTTGAAAAAGGACAACTGCCCTTCCCTGCTATCAATGTGAATGATAGTGTTACAAAATCCAAATTTGATAATAAATATGGCTGTAAAGAATCGCTCGTTGACGGTATCCGCCGTGCAACGGATACAATGATGGCTGGCAAAACCGCTGTTGTTCTGGGGTATGGCGATGTCGGTAAAGGCTCTGCTGCCTCGCTTCGCGGCGCGGGTGCGCGCGTTAAAGTAACGGAGATTGATCCGATTTGCGCTTTGCAAGCCGCGATGGATGGTTTTGAAGTTACAACGCTTGAAGATACGCTCGATACAGCTGATATTTTTGTGACAACAACGGGGAATAAAGATGTTATTCGCCTTGAGCATATGCGAGCGATGAAAGACATGGCGATTGTTGGTAATATTGGCCATTTCGATAATGAAATCCAAGTCGCTGCGCTCAAAAACTTTGAATGGACGAATATCAAAGATCAGGTTGATATGGTCACTTTCCCGAAAGGTAATCGTATGATCTTGCTCTCCCAAGGTCGCCTATTGAATTTGGGTAATGCGACCGGGCATCCGTCTTTCGTGATGTCAGCATCTTTCACAAACCAAGTCCTCGCGCAGATTGAACTTTGGGAAGACTCCAAAGCGTCGACGCCGCGCTATGAAAATAAAGTTTATATGCTTCCAAAACATCTTGATGAAAAAGTCGCACGCCTACATCTTGAAAAAATTGGTGTGAAGCTAACAGAGATGAGCAAAGAGCAAGCTGACTATATTGGTGTTAATCAATCCGGTCCTTATAAACCAGAGCATTACCGCTATTAAAAATTCAGGCGCGCCTATTTTGTGGCGCGCTATAACTCCTCTTTATAACATTATAAAAAGCGAAGAGCCTTAAAATCAGGAGTGTGCCATGGGCCGCCAAACTTATTATTTTACGTCCGAATCCGTATCCGAAGGCCATCCAGATAAGGTTTCTGACCGTATTTCGGATGAGATTGTTGACCTTTATTTCCGAAATTCCATTGCAGCCGGTATGTCGCCTTGGGATGTACGTGTTGCAGCGGAAACACTCACGACTACAAACCGCGTTGTTATTGCGGGTGAAACACGGGGGATGGATGTTTCTAAAGCTGAAGTCGAAGCCGTGGCCCGTGCTGCGATTAAAGATATAGGCTATGAACAATCGGGGTTCCATCATGCTCATGCCGAAGTTGATGTACTGTTACACGCGCAATCTGTAGATATTGCTGCGGGTGTTGATAAAGGTACGGGCACGCATAAAGAAGAAGGCGCCGGCGACCAAGGGATCATGTTTGGATATGCGTCTAATGAAGTCGAAGGCGCGCTTATGCCAGCTCCGATATATTACTCGCACAAAATCCTTGAGCGTTTGGCGCAGGTTCGCCATTCAAACGCGGCGACAGGTCTGGAACCTGACGCGAAATCACAAGTCTCTGTACGCTATGAGAACGGACGCCCTGTTGAAGCGTCTGCGATTGTGCTTTCAACACAACATGCGGATGGACTCTCCCCGGCAGATATTTCCGATATTGTAAAGCCTTATATTCATGAGGTTATGCCCGAAGGTTGGATCACGGATAAGACGGTATTTCACATTAACCCGACCGGCAATTTTGTTATTGGTGGCCCTGACGGAGATGCAGGCCTTACAGGACGTAAGATCATTGTTGATACTTACGGTGGTATGGCTCCGCATGGCGGTGGCGCATTTTCGGGAAAAGATCCAACAAAAGTTGACCGCAGCGCAGCCTATGCATCGCGTTATTTGGCGAAGAATATTGTAGCGTCTGGCCTTGTAGATTGGGCGAATATCCAGCTCTCTTACGCTATTGGCGTGGCTGAACCGACATCTATCTATGTTGAATTGGATGAAAAACACGCAGCTCTGGCTGAACGGCTTGAACAGGTTTTGCCCAATTTGATGAGCTTGACACCACGCGGCATTCGCTCGCACCTTAATTTGAACCAAGCGATCTATGCGCGTACAGCCGCCTATGGTCATTTTGGCCGCACGCCGGATGCAGATGGTGGATTTTCTTGGGAAAAAACAGATTTAGCGGATAAGATAAAAGCGGCAGTTTAATCGTGCGGTTTTAAAGATGAAAAAGGCGGTTCTGCCGGAATAAGGACGCCGCCTTTATTGTTTTGACTGATCTGCAATTTGTTAGATATTTCGGTTTGGTTTTAGCCGCGTAATTGATGGTTTAGGCTATTATAATATACTTACTCAGGTTATTCCTTGGCTTTTGGAATATGGGTTTCGGTTACCCTTTCCATTTGCGCAGCCATGCTAGTCATAGTGTCTAGCATAGCACCGAATCCGTCTTCGTCACCAATCATGGAGATCATAACGCCAAAGGCTGCATTGAAATCGGGTAAACCATTATCATCGCGCATTTCTAAGGCCCCGGAGTTTTCAATGCGTTTGGCGAAAGTTTCGCCGGTGCGTTTCATTTGATTGTGAAGCGTTTCATCTTTTACAATAGAGAGCATGTCTCCCATGATTGCATTCATGTCCGGCAACTCTGCTAAAGCTTTTTGCAATTCAGCTTGACTGGGTAATGTTGGTTTGGCTGTAAGGGTTTTCGGAGACTGTTTCGTGGAGGCATCCGGTTCGGGATGGGCCAAGACTGGGAATGATAAGGCAAGGGCTGCAAAAAACATAATGGATGTACGCAACATAAAAAGTTCCTTCTTTTTAGTCAGTGCAAAAATACAAATCGCAAATCGCCAATGACTTTATGATCATTCTATTCTAGCAAAGCCAATATGAATGAAACCCAAATGGATAAGACACCCACAAAAAGGCCGCTGATTTGTGTGGCTGCTATTGCCGGAGCTTTTGGGATTAAGGGTGAAATCAAAGTAAAATCTTTTACGGAGGATCCACTGGCTTGTGCCGCTTATGGCCCGTTATTCAATGAGAGCGGTGATAGAATTTTAACGCCGCGTTCGGCTCGACCTATCAAAGGGGGCGTTGCTTTGCGTACCAGTGAAGTGATCACGCGTGAGCAAGCCGAGGCGCTTAAATCTGTAAAATTATATGTTCCGCGTGATGTGTTGCCAGAACTCAATGACGATGAATTCTATTTCGATGATTTGATCGGTTTGGAGGTGAAAACAGTAGATGGGAAGCGGGCGGGGCATGTGATAGCTGTCCATGAATTTGGTGCTGGCGACATGCTGGAAATAATGCCGCCAAAAACTGCTGAAAAACGAGCCAGTTTTTTTCACCCCTTTACCAAAACCGCTACACCGAAAGTGGATATAAAGACCGGGCGTGTCATCATTATCCCGCAGATCGATACCGATTAATTTAAGGGCTAAACAATGGCATAAATGCTCAGGCGTTCGATCATCCAGAACATACCGATGCCGCCAATCATATAAGTCATGATTTTGCGGGTTTTAACTGGAAGTATAGGGGATATTTTTGACATCCCCCACAATCCTAAAATAATGACGACGATCACGCTGATTTGTCCTAATTCCACACCTAAGTTAAAGAGTGCGAGAGCATAGGCTTGTAATCCATCTGGCAGTCCAACATCGGCCAGTGCGCTGGCAAACCCGCAACCATGAATCAGGCCAACAGCAAAACTTATTAGATAAGGTCGCTGTGCAGATAATGTATGGTGACCATTGTTGTTTTTAATGATTTCAACAGCGAGTAAGACAAGACTGGCAGCGATTAGAATTTCAACCGGTCGTCCCGGTAGCGAAATTAGGCCAAAAACGGCCAGAGCTAACGTAATAGAATGGGCTAAGGTGAAAGCGGTAGCGACTCCAATAAGCTGACGACGCTTCACAAGTAGAACTAGACCTATGACGAATAGCAAATGATCCCATCCACCCAGAATATGATCAATACCGGACCGCAAATAATCTAGTAAAGGTAAGGCATTTGTTTCCGCTTCAAGGTTAAACCGTGGATTGGCCGGTTTGAGTAAAGCTGACAGTCTTGGTCCAGCTAAGGGGATTATTTGTATGTATCCATCTGTTAGCGTGCGCTCCAGCCCCTCTAGATAAATCTCACCTTGGGAAAGCGGGCAGCGCACACTCCAATACTCCAGTGCAATACCACTAGTGATACGTAAATCATGCGGGTGGATTTCGTTACAACCATCCGGGAGGATCGGTTTTATTTTAAGCCGTTTTCCGTTAATAACAGGTTGTTTCCATTGCAAATCCCATTCGCCTTTTTGTGTTTCGGTGAGCGAGAGAAAGACAGGTCGTACTTCATGGGCCTGTGCAATGATAGGAAAAATAAATAAGACTATTAGGGTAATCCAGCGGATCATTCGCCTTCCACCTGAACAGTATAACTCTCTATAAGCTGTTTCAGGGCAGTCCTGTTTTCAGCCCGGCGGGTTGTATCCTCCCATTCGATTTTGACGCGGTCTTTAATGGTTTGAAACCTTGGCAATACAGCGGGACTATGGCTGTCTATGGCGACAATATGCAGTCCGAAGGCGCTTTGAACCGGGCCATGCCAGCCGGTATTCTTTTTTTCGAACAATGCTTTTGCAAAATCATCACCGAAAAGGCGAGACAGATCTGGAGCAGCCAATTTATTATAATGCCGCTGCATAATAAAGGGATCACCCAGTGTTTCCCAATCTGTACCCGATTGGACAGATTGCAAGATTTTTACAGCATCGCCATCTAATGTGCCCTTGCGACTCTCGGGACTAAGATAGATATGACGAAAGCTGATGTTGGCAGGCGTTGTAAATATATCAGGATTATCCGTATAATATTTTTCTAATGTAGTATCATCAATCTCGCGCGGTGCGTTATTTTCGAGAACAAATCGCATTTTTTGCGCGAGGCGCCGTTGGATAATCAGATCGTTTTCAGCCAATCCTCTGCGGGTTGCTTCGCGAGCCAACGCTTCTTGTTCTATATAGGCAAAGATAAGAGCTTGAATGTCATCATCACTGGGTATGCGTTGGTTCTCGCCTGCAAAAACGTCAGCTTGGCGTTGAATTTCTGCAGTCGAGACAAGGATAGTTTTATCCAGCCGCGTTTGGCGTTGTTCCCACAATTGATGTCCGGCGAATAAAACTATGCCGAAGATCAGGAAGTGAAAAAAAGGCTCTCGTAAAAAGGTTCTGTGTTTATTGACCATTATACCATATCGGTGATGACCATGCTCGGTCTTGTAGAGTTGCGGCTAGGTCCGGGTGACGTTCGGTTCCTGTGCGCAATGCATCCCATGTCGACCAGCGGCAGGTTGGATTTTCTAATACACGTACATAATAACTTGCTTTTTGAGTGGGGTTAAAGTCCGGATCTTGCCAGAGAGCTTTAAGTTCCGGTGCTCCGGTATCATGGCTTATAGAACAATCCTCCAGATTAACGCTGGCAGTTGATGCTGAGCAGCGATTATTGGCATCAGGAATACGGCCATCGGAACAGGTTACATCATAAACCGCTTCCATGGCTTTGCCATTTGTGTGCCAAGCTTTGACAATTTGTATACGGTCAAGCGGCGCGCCTAAAGGATCACGCATGGCCCAGACAAGAAAGTGTGGATTATGACCCTCAATGTCGCCCCCCATAGCCGTACCTTTGGCATAGGCTTGGCTTATCATATTGTTGGCGCTTAAAATATTTTCGTCATAATCACCGGCAAAGAACCGTAGTTTAATGCGAGGCCCTGAGGTGGCATAGGTTTCTTTGGCCTGCATGCCGGCGAAAATATCTTCGCGTGTGTTTTGCTCTGCCCAAACGGCGGCAAGGCCAGAAGCGCTCCATCGTGAAAACCAATATTCCGCATTTTCATCGCGTTTAACACCTTCCCATGCTTTTGCACCGCCCGGGGGAACAGAGCCGCGCGCTTCGGGCGTACCATCTATAATGCCAACCTTTGACCAATAGTTTTTTTCAGTAAAAGCGCCGCCCGCAACATGGGTGTCAGAGCTGCCGATCAGGCCAAATTTATAAGGATTTGCTCCCAGTTTTTCTTCGAGCATCATGCCGTTGGCGAGAGCTTCGCGAATATAGCTGCCTCTAATTTTTGATTTGACCTGCGAGCTTAGCAAATATTCATAAATTTCGAAATTGGCAAATTCATCATTGGGGGAAAGTCCCGGGTGGGTTTCCGATGTGCCTTTGACCTGTGTTATTTCGGCAATCGGTTCATTACGAATACGCTGACGTGCATAATCAGCGGTTAGGGCTTTACCGTCATAGGTTTTTTGGTCAAACATTTTGCCATCCGAAACATTAGAATTATGCGGAATGGCTAGAACATCGCGCCCCTGTTCACGTTGGTCATCCATCCAATCCCATAAATCTTCAGGGTTAACCGAGTCCAGCGTAGCAAAGAGCCGGTCCGGTGCGGCGTCTTTAAACACAACATTTCGGTGAAGATTGCCTCCAACAAAACCATCGCCGCGCGTATCGACAGTCACGGCAGTATATTCATAAGCGGCAAAGGTTGTAAGTTTGCCCGGTTTGTAATGACGGTTCGCGGCATCAATTGTGGCTTGCCATGTATTATCAATGACCCCCCGGTCATAAATTTCGACATATGGCACTCCGCTGCGTACCGAGCCGCCCATTTTACCAAAGGCCGCAACAATTTTTTCAGGTGCTGTACTGAACATATCTTGGGCTATTTCTAGTTTGGAGAGGGGGCTGTCGGGATTATGCATTTGTGGTAAAATGCCCATATAAGCACCATGATCGGTTGCTGCGACAAAGTCCAACGGTGGACCGTCCAAGGTGATATCATATCCTGCGGGATGGCGAATTCCTTCGCCTTTGGCAAAACGGTAAACATCATCAGGGGTGCTGCGCACATTGAAAATATAAGCATCGAACGAATTTTTTGTGTGAATATGTAGATCACCAAAATAAGCATTTTTATTGGGATTATGCTGGTTATCGATTGTGGTATTTATATGAGTCTGTTCGACAGTTTTTGAGGTGGTTTTCGAAGCGGTTGTATTCTTTTCAGGGTTGCATCCCGCCTGACTTAATATGATAACCAACGCTGTTGTTATATATTTTATATGGTTCATGCTTATCCGTCCCTTTTGACCACAATACCATGTTATTAAAGTGTGTCACTATGCCTAAGAGGGACTAATATACACTATGCTTCTTCTTAATTGTATCGCTATCATCTGATTAGGGAGCAGAGCCGTATTCTCAATTCAGGATCGTCCTGTGGTGATGCCCAATAAGTTAACCAGATGTACAACCAACATAAACCCTGTTGCAAGTGCTGCGAGGCAAATGACCATCCAGGGTACCATTCGGGGTTCTAATTCATTATGTTCCGCAAAATTTCGGCGAAAACAAAAAATACTGATAGCTGCGCAAATGACTAGTCCAAAAAATGTTAGGGCAATATCGTTCTGGATACTCATCATTACACTCTAATGTTTAGTCTGTATTACGATGACGTAAACCATGATGGGTTTTGTTCCAGTAAAACGGTGCACGGCGAAGTTCTCCTATGGCTTTTACGGCTGGAAAAAACATGGCGAGCCAATAAAGCGGTATCAAGGGTAAGCTAAGAAATAATTTATATTGTTTTGATCGTATTATACCAGCGGCACCTAGAAACAGGCCAGAAGTAAAGCCTAAAATTAACGTGAAAAAGAAAAATATCGATGGCCAAGCTATAGCCTTGCCGCCGGCGCTGAGCCAGATGAGCGTTATAGTTGATAATAGTATATAGGGTAAATAAAAGAGAGCGCTCAGTAATGTAGCGCCCACTGTTAATTGCAATGCGAGCATTCGGCCCCAAATAGCATGGCCTTTAGGCTTTGTATTGAAGACAAGCATTGATCGCATATGAACAAGCCATGTCATCATAAAGCCTTTCATCCACCGCGTACGCTGATTATACCAAGCTGTCCAATTATCTACGACTTCTTCATCCGTTGCAGGGTGGATATATCCAAATTTCCAGCCTGAAGCGGCGAGGCGGAAACTAAGGTCGGCATCTTCGGTAACATTGGCGGCATCCCACCCGTCAACTGTTTCTAATGCACTGCGGCGGATATGATTGCTAGTCCCGCCTAAAGGGAACGGGAGGTCGATACGACATAAAAAGGGAAGCCATGTATAAAACAGGGCGGCATATTCAATGGCAAATTGGCGGGTTAAGCTATTATCATCTGCGTTAAAGAAGACTAACGGCGCCTGCAAGGCTCCTTGATCGGGGTTTTCTATAAACATTTGAGCCGCAATCTTAATCTGTTCGGGGGCTGGTCGATCTTCAGCATCATAAATGGATATGATGTCTCCATGCGTTAAATGTAGTGCATAGTTAAGGGCATTAGGTTTTGTTCGTCGTCCGCCAGGCGGAACAATCAAAAGCCGGAAAGGTGGGACAAGGACAGCGCGGATAGCGTCTATTGTCATGATGTCATGGGCTTCAGCGATGAAGCAAATCTCTAACTTGTCTATTGGGTAATCGATTTTTTGTAAGTAAGATGTTAGTTTTGGAATCATATGGGCTTCATCGTGCACTGCGATAAGAAGGCTAAATGAAAGATGACTTTCAGCAGGAATTTCAGGTAAACGAGATGGAGTTTTTCGCGGCGTTAATGCAGCACATAGTCTTGTCACAGAAATTATGACCGTGAAAAAGGTAATGGCTAGAAATACACGGCCAATATTATAGATCGATTCTCCGGTTCCAATAGTAATTGCGAATAATACCCCACAAAAAATGAAGAAAAAAAGTGTGGCGATTTTATAATTTATGGAATCAGCGCCAGGGATATCAATAAAAGGGGATGAGGTATAATTTCCCTCATTTTTGGATGTCGCGGTATAATTTACCTTAGGCTTCATTTAGTTTGAATCACCCCATTTATTTAAACGCTTAGCAAGGCTAAGGAAAATTTAAAAGCTACCTTGAAAAACAGAGGTTTAGGAAGCGTTAAGGGGAAGGGTGTGTTATTTTTATCACGAATTATTAAATTTACTCCGATGTAATGCTCCTGTCTTGCCAATTATAATGTCGGTCATTAAAACTCCGTAATATAACTTGCAGAAATATATCTATGGCAGAAGCAAGACTGCTATTAAAAAAACCGAAGAGGGATACATGGAAGATCTAAATTTGAAGAAAGTCCTGCTCGGGACAAGCCTATTGGCTGGCCTGACATTAGGATTGACCGGGACTGCATTAGCGCAGACAACGGATGAAGAACCTGTAGGGGTTCAAGATGTACAGCTTATTGAAGCAGACGAGACAGCTGAAGAGGATATCGGCGGCGAAGTGATTGTAACAGGGTCTCGGATCAAACGGGACACTTTTTCCTCTCTCGCGCCTCTGCAAGTAATTGATTTTGATGATAAACGTGATGTTGGATTGATTGACCCTGTAACAATTCTTCAAACTACTGAATCAGCAAAAGGGCAACAAATTGACTCATCCTTTGGGGGATTTGTACTAGATAATGGACCTGGTTCTGAGACGATTGATATTCGTGGTTTGGGCGCGGGTCGGACACTTGTCCTTCTAAATAGTCGCCGGATTGCTCCTGCTGGGGTTGAAGGAGCGCCGTCACAGCCTTCCATCAATCTAATACCTTCTTCTTTGATCGAACGAGTCGATATCCTTCTTGAAGGGGCTTCGTCTGTATATGGTTCTGATGCGGTTGCAGGTGTTGTAAATGTCTTATTGAGAAAAGATTTCGAAGGATTTGACGTTCAAGCAACGGCTGATATCCACCCTGAGGCAGCAGGCGATGATTATAATATCTCGGGATCTTGGGGACGGAATACTGACCGTGGGTTTATCGGCTTTGGGGCGGAATATGATTTCCGCGACGAAGTAACATTAGCAGATCGAGATTTTTTGAATGATTGTGAAACGCATGTTGAAATTGATGAAAATGGGAATATTCGAACAGAAGACCGTGGCGATCAAATCCGTTTCCAGGAGTTTTATGGTCTAGATGCTGCAGAATTGGGTGTTAATCCCTGCCGATCTAATGGTATTGCTGGGCGTATTATAGAACAAGGCGGAAATTTCGGATCAATTTATTTTGTTGATGGACAAACCAATATCGGTATTCCAAATTTTATTGATCAAAACTTCAATGGTATCCCAATTGATGCCGATGGTGATGGTCGCCAAGACTTTGGTTTTCAACAGTTTTCTATTAATGGGAATGATAACGAAACGTCTTTGATCGCAGAACAGAAACGGGTCAATTTGATGGCTTTGGGTGAATATGCGCTCGAAGGTGAAGCAAATATTACTCCGTTCTTTGAAGTGTTGTATTCACGGGCTGATATTGAGGCTGACCAAGGAACATTTCAATTATTCCCGGTTGTTGGAGCGAATAACCCATTCAACCCTTGTGGTGTGAATGGCAGTGATTGTGGTACTGGTGCTTTAACGGCACTCTCTGACCCTGAATTTATACGCCGGTTTAACTTATTCCAACGTGATCGGGATCCAAACCGTGATGGGGATACACGTGATGCTCGCATTTGTGCGACATTCGGAGCTCAAACAGATGCTAATGGTAATCCGATTTTAGGAACAGCGCCATTCGATACGGCCGCTTGTACACCGGCTCTTTTCGGTATAACTCCAACACCTGTTGGTCCAATTGCGGTTCAACCTGTTGTCGGTGTAGATGGCGATCGTGAGAATTTCGATGTTACAATTGAACAGACACGACTTGTCGGTGGATTTAAAGGTGATGTGCCTTTCCTCAATAATTTAGGTGGCTTATCTGATTGGTCTTTTGAGACATCATTAACGCATTCTATTTCGAAAGGTACATCGAGCCGCGAGGGTATTCGTGAAGATCGTTTAGACTTTGCACTTGGTAATGGATTTGCTGCACCTTGTACACCAAATCCAGGACAAAGAGTTGAGGCTGATGTGTCGGATGGTTGCGTACCTGTAAATCTTTTTGCACCGTCCTTATTTGCTGGTGTTGTTGGCGATTTTGCGACGCAAGCCGAACGGGATTTCTTGTTTGATAGCCGTGATTTTGACACGGAATACAAGCAAACGGTGTGGACGGGTGTCGTTAATGGTACACTGGGCAAGACATCAGCTGGCAACATTAATGCAGCTTTTGGTTTAGAGTATCAAACAGATCAAATCGAATCTATTCCTGATAATGTTGCATCCCAAGGCTTGTTCTTTGGGTTTTTCTCTGACCAAGGTGCCGTTGGTGAAAAATTTGTACGCTCAGCTTTCGGTGAGATTAATATCCCGCTTGTGGCTGATCAACCGTTCTTCCGTCAACTTGAGTTAGATTTATCTGGTCGGATCGTTGAAGATGAATTTTACGGAGGGGCTGCAACTTACTCAGCGAAATTTGGATGGCGTCCATTCGATAGTTTATTGCTAAAGGGTAGCTTGGGAACATCATTCCGGTCTCCAAATTTGCGTGAAAACTTCTTACGTCCGCAGTCTGGTTTTGTGCCTCTTGCTGACCCATGTTTTGTACCGCAAAATGCTTTTTCTGCACCGCCAGGTGGCGGGGCACCTGTTTATGATCCATCTCAAGACGGTCGGGATATATCAGTTCTTGATCGTTGCCGACGGCTTGGTGGCGTGGACCCGACCACATTAGGCGGAGGGGGTAATAATGTTAATTCCACTGAAGTCTTTAACGAAGGTTCATTGGATTTAGACCCGGAAGAATCTCGTTCAGTAACAGTTGGTTTTGCTTTCGAGCAACCTTTTACAGAATCGTTTGATTTGAATTTGGGAGCGACTTATTTTGATATTGATGTCGAAAATTCGGTTGTTTCTCCGGGTGGGCAATTCATTATCAATGATTGTTTTGTCAACCCACGTGCTGATGATAGCCCTTTTTGTAATCGTATCTCACGTGATGCAAATGGTGTTATTGACTCTGTAGGCCTTGGATTTATTAACTTGAATGAGGATGTTGTTCGAGGAATCGATTTTAATGCAACTTTCACAAAAGAGTTTACAGCTTTTGAGCGCCCATTTACTTTCACACTGGATGGCCGGGCTAATCATTTAATCGAACGAAGTAATCTGTTTATTAATGACGATGGTACGCAAACAGCGGATCGGGATGAGGGCGAATTTGGTTTTTCTGAATGGGCCGGTTCTGCGACGGCTCGCCTAAATTATGACGATTGGACAGTTTCATGGTTTACCCGTTGGGTTGGTTCTGTAGAGCAAGACGAAGATGGTATTGATGAATTTGGTAATGCCTTTGGCGTTGATACCGATAACGATGGTTTCGGTGATACATTTGGTGATACATGTGGTGGTCCGGCTATCGGTGAAGTGAATTGTCGTGACGTTGGCTTTGCCGATGATTATTTTGTTCATAATATTGGTTTGTCTTATAACAATGACGATACGGATTGGGGCTTTACTCTTGCTGTATCTAATGTTTTTGATACAGAGCCGCCACTTGTTGATGGCCAAGAAGTCACTTCCATCTCCAATGCTCCCATTGGTGCCGGATATGATTTCAATGGACGTAAATTGTTTATGCAAGTTCGGAAATCATTCTAAACTCTTCACATTTACGACATAAGTGCTTAATTAAGCTCTATGGTGGTTGCCATAGGGCTTAATTTTTGATTAATTTATCATAATGATTAGAGAAATATATACGTTGAGGAGCATCGGATGAAAAAGATACTATTAGGGGCAGTTGCTACGCTTGGGTTGTTTGCTACGGATATAACTGTTGCCCCAGTGGCCGAAGCCAAAATACAACCTTTTCCAACTGAATATTGGGCCGTGCGAAGTGCTATGGATGATGTCTCTGTCTCTCCAGATGGTAATTATGTAGCTTTTACCAAGATAAATTCAAAAAAAGGGAACCCGATTATCGAAATATATACAGTCGATGATCTTTCGGCCAAACCCTATCGTGTAGGTGCTGATTCGATGGAAATCACTGGATTTAACTGGATTTCCAATGAAGAAATGACCGTGTCATTTCGTCGACAAGTCAGTAAAAAAATCAAAGGGTTTAACCAAGGTGCCTATAAAAGCAAATTGGCATTATTTAGCATGGATAGCAAAAAATTTGAAGAATTGACGGATGATGATTTTGCATTGACCATGGTAAATGCTCTACCATCTGATCCAGACCGTGTTTTAATGCGATATATATACTTTAAAGAAGGTGAAAGTTTCCGAGCTCCAACTTTTTACAAAGTCAATCTGAAAACCGGAAGCAAAGAATTGGTTATAAAAGCAAACCAGGATCAAAATGGGTATAGGTTTGATCCTGAGGGGCGTCCACGCTTTACAACGGAATTTGATAATGGTTCGCAAGAAATAGTTTTTAAATATCGTTTACCCGGAGGAACGGGATGGAAGGAATATTTTAGGCAACACGAAGATAGTTTTGAAACATTTAATTATGGTGGGCTTGTAGACGGTAATCCTGATCAAATTTATGTGTTAGCAAATAATGGGCATGATAAAACCGGACTTTGGAAATTTAATCTGAGTACTAAGTCTTTCGGAGAGCTCGTCTATCGTCGTAATGATGTTGATCTTCTTGGGACCCTTCGACATAGTAATGGATGGGGAGAACCTGGTAAAGTTACAGGTGCTTTTTATTTTAAAGATAAATTACACAGACGGTTTTTTGATAAATCAGAAGAAGCCGTTTATCGGCAGTTCGAACAAGCGGTGCCTAATGCCCATCTAGTTTCGATAACCAGTCGGTCACGAGATGGGAATGTATTGGTTGTACGGAATAGAGGACCTAAAGACCCAGGAACATTCTATTTGTTTAATAATGGGAAGTTTTCCAAATTGGGATCAACTAATGGTTTGTTGAAGCCAGAAGGTTTATCTGATGTAGAATATATTACCTACACCGCGCGTGATGGGAAATCGATACCAGGTTTTATTACTAAGCCAAAAGGCGCGGGACCACATCCCCTTGTGGTTATGCCACATGGAGGGCCTTTCGTTGGCGAAACAATTATTTTTGATGAATGGGCTCAATTATTAGCTAATAATGGATATATGGTACTGCAACCACAATATCGCGGCTCAAAAAATTATGGACAAAACTTCTATCAGACAGCGTTCATTAATGGTGGTCAAGGTGGTGCGCAAATGCAGGATGATAAAGATGATGGAGCGCAGTATCTTATCTCTAAAGGATTAGTGGATAAAGATCGTGTAGCTATGTTTGGGTGGTCTTACGGCGGTTATGCGGCTCTGATTGCAGCCTCGCGCGATCCTAATATCTATCAATGTGTTATTGCAGGGGCTGCTGTTGCGGATAATAATCAGCAAGTGAATTATTATCGTGATCGTATTGATACAGCCGGTGCGGCGGCTATAGAGCAGTTAAACTTTTGGGACGATTCAATAAGCCCAATTAAAGAAGTTGATAAGGTAAACGTGCCTCTGTTTGTGATTCATGGAACCATTGATCAACGGGTTCCTCCTAAACATTCGAAAAAATATGTAGCGGCTTTGAAAAAAGCGGGTAAGCCTCATAAATATATGGAGTTGAAAAACGCTGATCATTTTTCAGACACGCTTTTTTATGATCATAAAATTAAGTTTTATCCGGCCATGCTTGATTATCTCAAAAATGATTGTGGGCCAGGCGGACTTTAATATCCGTTACCATAAAACTCTTGAACCGCGCTTATGCGCGGTTTTTTTGTGCGCGTTTAACCAAGTATTGTAAAATGCGGTATATTTTGGATTTTAAGCGTTTTACGGTGAGCGTCTATTGTTTGTGGATTATATGGAATAAGCGGTTGGTGTCCCCAAATGGGTCGGGGCCATGCTGGATCAGTTTTATAACGAATAATATGGTGAATATGGAGTTGCGGGGTCATATTGCCAAGCGCCGCGACATTTAATTTTTCGCCGATAAAAGCCTGCATAATAGCTTGGCTAAAAACGCGCGATTCTGTCCAGAGTTGCTGATAGTCATCTAATGGTAAATCAATAATGTCAGAGATGCCTGAGCGGCGAGGTACAAGAACAAACCAAGGGTAGGTCGCATCATTAATCATCAAGACTTGGCAAAGCGGGAAATGGCCCATCATAATACCGTCCCGTATAAGATCAGAATGTAGGGTAAATGTACTCATGGGTTTCTTTCTAATTGGTTTATAGCCCATTGGGCAGCGTCACGTACAATGGGGTCACTATGGGCAAGATGCGCCCGAGCGGAACCAGCCAAATCAAGCTGAGTGCTATTGCCTATAGCATAGAGAACATTGCGTAGAAACCGCGCGGCCCCGATACGTTTGATCGGGGATTTGGCGAAATGTTGCCGAAATTCTGCTTCTGTTAATGCCGCGAGTTCTGCAAGCTTTGGGGCGTTTAAATCATCACGGGCCTGTAATTTTATCTCGCTGGATTGTTGGGCGAATTTATTCCAAGGGCAGATGGCCAAGCAGTCATCACATCCATAAATTCGGTTTCCCATTTTTTCACGTAACTCTATTGAAATCGACCCTTTATGTTCAATTGTAAGATAGGAAATACAACGCCTTGCATCAATCTGGTAAGCGTGCGGAAAGGCTTGGGTCGGACAAATGTCCAGACACGCACGACATTGCCCACAGTGATCCGTTTCGGGGAGCGTTGGAAGCAGTTCTACGGCGGATAAAATTGTCCCTAGAAATAGCCATGAACCATAATCACGGCTCACTAAATTTGTGTGTTTCCCTTGCCAACCTAATCCGGCGGCAGCGGCTAGGGGTTTTTCCATAAGCGGGGCAGTATCAACAAAAACTTTAACGGCGTTGCCTGTATCACTGGCTATTAAACCCGCGATTTCTTTGAGTCGACCTTTCATGAGCGCATGGTAATCGTGGTTACGGGCATAGACAGATATTGTTGCCCGTTCTGTTTGGGTTAAGCTCGCCATCGGATCGCTTGAGGGGCCGTAATTTATCCCCATGACGATTGCTGATTTGGCGTCTGGCCAGAGGGTCTGAGGGTGGCCTCTGCGAGCTTGGGTTTCTTTCATCCATTCCATTGTGGCGTGATGGCCTTGAGCGATATAATGTCCGAGGTCTTTGCTGGCTTTGTGACCAAAAGCTGCGAGATCAACAATATAGGGCGGCGTAAAGCCAAGCGCTGTGATTCGTTTTAACACCCGTTTTGATAGGCCTGATGGTTGGGTATTAACCATAGGTCTAGAAATCCAGATCACGGTAATGACGGGGCGGCAGCAAGCCAGCGATACGATCGCCCAATAAGGGCTGAACAGCGGGACGGCATTTGAATTTCAAATACCAATCTTTGAGCACTGTATAATTTTTCCAAGGAATTTCTCCAAGAAAATCAAGACAGGATATATTGGCTCCGGCTGCTATATCCGCGACCGAGAAATAACGTCCTGCTAACCAATCCCGCCTTTCCAACAACCATGTTAAGTAATCGAGATGGAACGCCAGATGATCCCGCCCTTCACGCAGGGAGGGTGGATGGGGAGCTCCGCCTGAAAAGAGGCTTTTCTCGACCCGTTCATGCATGAGAAAAGCGTTAACTTCATCGGCAAATTTGCGATCAAACCAAGCTGCAATACGTCGAGCCTCGGCGCGTTCAACGATGTCGGTTGGTAGAAAACTATGTTTCGGTGCTGTGTCATTGACATATTCACAAATAGCCCTTGCCCCGGCGATAACCGCTTGTCCGCCCGCAATTGTATCCACTAATAACGGGGCGACGCCTTCGGGACATAAAGTTAAGAAACTTTCATCGGGTTCAATAGGATTTATAGTTTTCAGTTTGAATTTGAGTTTGGCTTCACCCAGCGCAATACGCGCTTGGCGGGATTCAGGGTCCAAAGGCCAATGGTATAAAGTTCTCATAATGCGCCATTATATATTTACAGATAATAGACCATTAAATTATTAACGTAATGAGTCTGAATTGAGGCGATTTATTCGAGTAGAGTATCGTCACGAAACCGGGCGTTGCCATGTGTATGGTCACAGCCAACCGGGTGGGGATGGATTAAAATATCGGCGGCTTTATATTCATCCATAATCCGTTTTTCGGCAGCGATGATAATATCATGTGCTTCGGATAGAGAGAGGCTATCATCCAGATCAAGTCGCATTTGAACATGAATATGGGGACCAGAGGCACGGCTGCGTAAATCTCTGACACCATGAACTCGCGGATCTTGCGCAGCTAGAGATCGGATATAGTGTCGCTGGTCTTCGGGCAATTCGCGGTCCATAAGTTGGGCCCAGGCTAGCTGGGTAATTCGAAAGGCGGTCCAGAGTAGCCAAAGGGCCATAAGGCCACCGACAATAGCATCGGCGCGTAAAAAGGGTGTATAGCTGGTTGCTGCAATGCCGATAATAACAAAAATATTACCTAACATATCTGCAAAATAATGGGCCCGGTCCCCTTTGACTGCAACAGACCCTGTTGCACGGATGGCCCATGATTGTGCAATTAATAACCACAGTGTCACAGCAATAAAGACAATCATGGTTGCAATGGCAAAGCTGCTCTGGGCTACGGGTTCAGGATGGTTTATTCGTTCAATGGCTTCTTCAAATAAATGAAAGGCCGAAAAAACAATAAGGCAGATTTGAAAGACGGCAGAAAAACTTTCGGCTTTACCAAAACCAAATCTAAAATCGTCATTCGGTGTTCGGGCAGCATAGCGTACAGCAAAATAAGTCGATAATGCACCGAATAAATCCAATGCCGAATGGACAAGAGAGGATAATATACCGACTGAATGGCTAGACTCCCAGACGACCCATTTGCCTATGGCAAGGAAAATACCGATACAAACTGCAAGTGTTGTAATACGGCGTGTGACATGCCCCGCATCCTGTGGAGCGAGCCGTCCGGGACGATCACGCAAAATACGGCTATCAGGTTTTGTAGTATCGGGCTTTGACATTGAAAGTTTTGTTATAGCATTACACGAGTAAAGACGAGTCGGAATTTCGCTTTTTAGTCAAGTATATTTTAGCAATAGTCGTTGTAAAGGAGGACAGTCTATGAAAGGGAATTGGCCGGAAAATGTTTTCGACCGTGTGGGTACGCAAATATCAGCTTATATAAGTCGCCGGGTTGAACACGAAATAGCGCCATTACAAAAAACAGTGGCTGACCGGCGTCACCCATGGAGCTTTATCGTGATGGGCGTAGTGCTTTTTAGCGGATTAGCAGTCTATTTTTTGTCCAAAACCAGCCAATTTTTAATGGGCCTCAGCGGTATCGTGGGCCTAATCGGGATATTTTTCACAGGCCGGATATATGTTGGAAAAGCAAAACACCTTAAAATAGCGCGACTGGCTTTGAGTGATTATCTAAACCGTGACGTGTTGGGTATTCATATTTTTGATCCGCGTGCATTTCGGAGTGACATTTTAGACTTATACCAATCGGCAGGTTTTTTCGGAGAATACGAAACGGTTGAGAGCCTTAAAGCCTTTGCACCGCAAGCAGAGATAGATGTAGATGCAATCTTTAATAAGGGGCATTTTATGCATACCCATTTAACTCGAACCGAAGTGAGAACGGTAACGGATAGTCATGGGCGTACACGACAAGACAGGCGTATTATCAATGTTTTTCAGGGCGTGTTATTATCCTTACCCTTCGAAGATGTGGCGGGGCCAAATCGTCTTGTTTTGTCGACGGGCCGTATTCGTAAACCACGCGGCCCTTTCATGCGCCGTAAATTTGATAAAGCTTTAAAACTTGATGAAATATCTCCTGCGAGCCCGCGGTTCAAAAAATTGTTCACAGTGAAATGCGATGATGAGACAGCCGGGCATGGAGTATTGGATCCGGATCGTGTCATGCGGTTTTTAAATTTACATGATGATTTGGCTAAACAATTTGACAGGCAACGTGTTGCGCTCTCTTTCATGATGACGCAGGGGCGACTATGGGCGGCTATTGAAACCGGTGCGTTACGGCCTATTAAAGGGTTTTCTCATGATATTTCAAAGCTGACCGATCATCTGTCTCAAATCGCGCAGGAAATGAGTGTGCCACAGATTGTCGCTATTCACCTTGATATTCCTTATGATCGTCAATTTCTGTGGGAAAAAGAGGTATAATTACCTCGCACAATGGCGTAATGCGTATAGACCCAATTTCAGATAAAAACAGGGAGCCTTCATGTCTCGCCATTTTTTCATTTTGAGCTTGTTAATCCTTTCTGCCATTGGATTACAGGCGTGCCAAGATAAAACCACCATTGATAGTACCGTTATTATTCACAATGACATGGTTCCCCATGCCCAGTTGGGGGATAATGTTATCCCGCAAAGTTATAAACTAGATATGCGGATTAATCCTGATGCTGATACAATGTCGGGCACCTCGGAAATTATGGTCGATATCATACAACCGACTACAAAAATCTGGTTACATGGTAAAAATATGACCGTCACAGGGGCTGAGGCGATTATAGGTAAAAAGTCTTACCCGCTCACATTTACGGAATTGTCGCATGATGAGGCTCCCTCCGGTATTGCCCATCTTACCTCGGAAAAGCCATTGCCAGCAGGTCAAGCCATATTGAAACTGCCGTATGTAACGCCTTATAATCTTTCGTTAAATTCTGCTTATAAGGTTGTACGTGGTGAAGATGCCTATATTGTCACACAATTCGAACCCTTGGGGGCCCGCGAAGCTTTCCCCGGGTTTGATGAGCCGCGATTTAAAGTGCCTTTTACCATATCAATTACGGCCCCTAAAGATGATGTTGTTTATGCCAATACGCCGACAGTCAATTTAGCTGAAGTCCAGTTTGATCAAAGCGATGTGACATGGCTCCGTCATGATTTTCAAACAAGCCGCCCATTGCCCAGCTATCTTATAGCTTTTGGAGTTGGCCCTTATGATGTTGTGGATTATGAGCCTTTGCCACCGACAAAGGTTCGCCCGCGCTCTATTGAACTGCGCGGATTAACGGCGCGTGGGTCAGGCGATGAGATTGTATATGGATTGAAAAATACAGCTGGAATTATGGAAGCGATTGAGAATTATTTCGGGATTCCCTATCCTTATGAAAAACTAGATCTGATAGCAGCCCCTGAATATGCATTCGGCGCTATGGAAAATCCCGGCGCTATTGTTTACCGCGAATATCTGATGTTACTGAATGAGGAATCCGCACTGCGTCAAAAACGGGCCTATGCTAGCGTTCATAGTCATGAAATTGCTCATCAATGGTTTGGAAATTTGGTTACGCCAGTTTGGTGGGAAGATATTTGGCTCAATGAAGCCTTTGCCACATGGATGGGTAATAAGGGTATTAATATTTGGAACCCTGATGGTAATTTTGATCGAAATACACTCAAATCAGCCTTGGGGGCGATGAGTATTGATAGCCTGTCGTCGACACGTAAAGTGCGTGAACCTTTACTGCGCAGCGAAAGTGTAATGGATCAATTTGATGGTATTACGTACCGTAAGGGCGGCGGGGTGTTGTCGATGTTTGAGAGCTATCTTGGTGAAGGCAGGTTCCAAGATGGTGTGCGTTTGCATATGGGACGCTATGCTGATGATGTCGCCACGGCTGATAATTTTTTCCAATCGATTGCAGATGGAGCAAAAGATCCTACGGTTGTTGACGCTATGAAGAGTTTTGTTGATCAGCCGGGCTTGCCTTTGGTCGAAGCGTCTTTTGTCTGTGATATAAAAGACGACGGAGAACCTAGTGTAACGCGTTATAGTTTAGCACAATCGCGTTATGCGCCTTTGGGGTCGAAAACCAAACAAGGACAAATATGGCAAATTCCAGTTTGTGCGCGGTTTATTTATGCTGATGGTAGTGCACAAAAACATTGTGTTTTATTAAAAGATAAAAACTTAACACCGATAAAGAAAGGCCCGACATCATTTGAACGTACGGATGGTCAATGCCCGCTAGC
Organism: uncultured Caulobacterales bacterium; assembly: GCA_964654665.1. GTDB lineage: Bacteria > Pseudomonadota > Alphaproteobacteria > Caulobacterales > Maricaulaceae > CALCKU01. The sequence continues at coordinate 194,206 of CAZZKV010000001.1, forward strand.
TATGGCCCCGAATGAAAATGGGTCTGGTTATTACCGGTTTTCTCTCGATACCAAAGGTTGGTCGGCGTTATTAAATAATTTGGATCAGTTGAGCACACGCGAAGTTTTGACAGTGCAGGATAGTCTCGAAGCGGCTTTTCGAGCAGGTAAAGTTGAGGCCTCGGTATATCTTCAGGGTATGAAAACATTTGCACGCCATATCGAATATGATGTGGCCAGCGGCGCCGGGGGGTTGATTGGCTGGATGCGAGAGCATTTACCAAAAGAGACGCGCCCAAAACAAGCAGCGCTTATTCGGGATATGATGGAAGAACGCTATAACCGTATTAAAGATAGTGATACGGTTGAAGGTAATTTATTGACCCCGACACTTCTCTCGAATCTACTTTTTCGCGTTGAAGATACTGCATTGCGGGCAGAGTTTTCTGCCAAAGGTGCCGCCTATCTGGGCCTTGACGGTACGCCGGATAAAACTGTTGTAGCACAGAATCAACTGAGCCAAGCGTTGCGTATGGTGATGAAAACCCAACCTGAAGCCGCGTATCAGCCTTTATTGACAATGGTTTCTCAAGGAAGTTCTTTTGAAAAAGGCGCGGCTGTGGTAGCGCTGGGATCGACAGACGATGCTGCTACCGTGGTTCGCCTACGTGAGCTGGCATTAACAGATAAAGCCGCTATGACAGGTCGCCAAGCTAGTGCGCTGATTGGGACACTGACCGGGTCAGAAAAATTTGGCGATGAGACATGGGATTGGCTTAAAACCAATTTTGATGCTTTTGTTACGGAACGTGTAGCTGATGTACGCAAGCCGGGTATGCCCGGCTATGCTAGCGGGTGTTCGGAGGCTAAGCGTAATGAAGTAGAAGCCTTTTTTATGTCCAAGGCTGCGCTTATCCCTGGCTACGAGCGCAGTCTGGCACAAACTTTGGAACGTATAGAGCTTTGTTCAGCCTTTAAGGCGGCAACACTGGATAATATCCAAGAGGCGCTCTTGGCGCAGTAAAGCATGCAGGGTAAGCGAAGAGCTATTCGCCTTATATCTTTTCGGTAATTTTTATCGCGGCCCGGCACCCGGCTGTGATGACTGTTGACAAGAAGCGATAGCCTTTGGCTTCTCTGGCTCCTCCGTCAATGGCAGTGTCGCGGTGATGTAATTCATCTTCGCGAAATTCGGTAAAAGTTGCTGCCAATTCAGGTTCGCTATTGGCCACCTCTTCGGCTTGTGCCCCGTAATGTTGTTCAATGACGCTTTCGACAGCCTCTGTACAAGCATGGGCTGCCTTTTCACCCATAAGCGCTGTGATGACGCCCAGCCCATAGCCCGCAGCGTTCCAGACTGGAGCCATGAGTGTGGGCCTTACGCCGCGTTCAATCAATAATGTGTCAAATGCATCGAGATGTTTTTGTTCTTCGCGTTCCATTTGTGCAATTTGATCAGCGATGATGCGGGTTTTGGGGCTTTTGGAAAAAACGGCTCTTTGTCCTTTGTAAATAGCAACAGCCCCATATTCTCCGGCATGATCCACGCGAAGCATTTCGGCAATGCGTGGATTGGTTTGAACCGGTGACGGAGTAGGGCGTTTAAAGGATTTTTTCATGGGCTTTTCTTAAGCGCTGGTAGGCCCAAGAGAGCCGCACCTAGTGAAATAAGAGCATTCCAAGCCGCCATGGATAATCCGGCAAAATGCCAAACGGCTTCGCTGCATGCAGGTGGTTTTATGTTACTGCCTAATGCGTCCAATAGGTCTTGACCCGATAATACTGTGCCCGCGGCTCCGCCTGTGCAGGTTTTTGGACCGTCCCACCATTTATACTCAACCCCGACATGCCAGAATGCGACGCTAAAGCTAATCAGTAGAGCCAGAATAATCATAAATGATAAAAGGCGGGTCGGAAGATATTGGAATTTCAGAAGTGCTATTAGGGACAGACCGATGACGACCTTATGGGCATGGCGCTGCCAATAACACATTTGGCAAGGGGCGTAGCCAAAACCATATTGAAATATCCAGGCGCCGACAAGCAGCGAAGCGGATACGGTAAGTGCAAATACCGGAAGACGACGTGTGTCCAATATGAAAATTAGGGCTTTCATGACGCCTATATAGATAAGATAAGCGATTTTGTCATGCGACGAAGCCGCCTATCTGTGTTAGCCAAATATAAAGTCGGCAGCCTCTAAATCAGCCAGTTGAATATTTTGTAAGGTCAAGCTTGTATCCGTATTGAAGGTGATGACAATATCATCCCCAATTTGTGCCGCTAAATCCAAAATGTCATCGAGAGTGAATAGATTTGAAAAGCCCTGTAAATCAATGGTATCGCCGGATACGAAATCCTGAATAATATCGGAACCTGTGTCTGAGTCAAAGAATGTGAATATATCATCACCATCTCCGCCAATCAGCAGATCATTACCGGTTCCGCCAATGAGGACATCTGTACCGTTGCCACCTGATAGGCGATCATTACCCCCGCTTCCATTGATATTGTCGTTGCCGCTACCTCCATTGAGAAAATCCCGCCCCTCAGAACCGATAATATTATCATCGCGAAATGATCCTTGAATACGTTCGATGTTAATCAAGGTGTCGCCTTCGGCAAAACCGCCTGAGCCTAACCCCGTATCTAGATTAATAGTAATAGCTGAACTACCCCGATAATCCACTGTATCGCGACTGCCTGCCCCGCCATCATGGCTATCAGACCCGAGACCGCCAAAAAATGTATCATTATTTGCGCCCCCGGATAATGTATCATCCCCTGCGCCACCTGTGATTAGGTCGCGACCAAACTCACCTGATAGCGTGTCATTACCATTTCCGCCGTCAATAATATCGCGCCCGCCGCGCCCAAACAACACATCAGCATTTTCAGAACCGGTCAAATTATCGCGTAGGCGCGAACCGATGACCCGTTCAATGGAATTATATGTATCACCGTCGGCATCGCCGTTTTGGCCTATGCCTGTGGCTAGATTAACATTCACACCCTGCGTGCTTTCGGTAAATCGTGCAGTATCGAAACCCGTTCCGCCGTCGATACTATCTGCTCCGGTGCCACCAGAAATTTGGTCATTGCCGGCACCGCCATTGATTAGATCATCGCCTCCCCCAGCGCGAATAATATCATTACCGCCAAGGCCATTGATTACGTTATTGGTTTCATCGCCTTCTAATATGTCATCAGCATCACTGGCTTGAACCTGACGAATGACTTGTGTGGCATCAAAAGCAATATCGATCTGAGCATTTTGTTCGCGAGATAACAATTGACTTTGTATCGGGTTGAATATTCTTACAGATAGGTTACTGGAATTACTATCCAACTGAGCATTTGCCACATTAATATCGACAGGGATTTCCAACCGTGTCTCTCCTATTTCAAACCGTGCTCGTAGAATTTGTTGCGTGCCATCAGGGGCCGTAAATTCAAGCCCGGTTGATATGGGAACTAGCGTTGAGCGTTGCGGTAGGCCATCAAGTTGTAAAACAAGGCGGGCTTGACCATTGTCATAAATGAGAGTTTCATCAATAGAAATTGTTGGTAAAAAAGGCAGGTTATCTCTTTGGTTGATGAGACCGAGGCTATCGGGAATGATCACATCATAACCAATGTCGCGCAAAACAGCTAATTCTAACGCACCGATGGTTGTAACGTCCCCGCCGACAACACGTGGATTTTGCAAAGCAAGAGCTGTATCAGCAAAGCTACCATCTGGATTAAATAAAGCAAAATGGGATACATCGGACCCGCTATTGTCGAATGTGCTTTCAAGTAGAATACTGTCGCCATAAAACGCAGTGGCTGTATCTCCAAAATAGCGCGGAATAAGAGCACCATTTTCAAGCGAAAAATTTACAAATTGTCCATAAGTAGATTCAATTAAATCTTCAGTTCCATTGCCATCGACATCAAAGGTAAAATCTGCTCCGGTATTATCGCGAAAGGAAAAAAAGCCTAGTCCATGGAGAATTTCATGAGCGAGGGTCGAGACATAATCTATCCCATTGGCTGGTACGTTGCGATCTGCAGCCGTTCCCAAAAAGGCCCGCGGATCGTTTAAGAAATCAGAATTGACTGTAATGACAACATCAGGATCTAAGTCGTTAGGGTCTCGTCCTGTAATAAATTCTATTTGTGTTCCCGTTAAAATTTCTGTCACGCCGAAAGTGTTTTGATTTCCTATGAACAAGTCACCAGAAGAAGCAGAGGCTACGGTGGTTTCATCCTGATCATCAATAGTGACTTCGACATCGAGAACAGCGCCCGCTGCACTGGTGATGAATTGTGCGAGTTCCGAAAGGGCTGCACGGGTAACATTTGTAATTAAAGGTATAAGGGAGTCGAATTCATCACCCGCTGCATTAAGAACGGAAATTGTAAAATCGAACATATTGCCAGAGTCTGGATCATCGATAAGGCTATTGAATTGTAACGGCGGCGCTTCGCCTAAAATAACGGATGCGAATGAGAGAGAGGGAGCCATTTCGCCAATGGCTTCATAAAAATCGTCTCCCAGTGCGATATATTCGGGTAAGGCAGGGGCTATAGTCATCGTCTCGGCATTATCAAAAAAGATATTTAAATTTTCTGATACGAAGTTAGAGTTTCTCATCACTATAATTCCTTTTAAACGACAATATCACACCTATTGTTATGACCTCTTCACAATTGGTTGATTATGTAATTGTGTTTTCGTGATTGAAACTTTTAAGCGATAGCTCTTAGGGACTAGAGGCCGTCTTAACTTTATTTGCCAATATCTTCCTAACGTTCTTGTCGTAATAAAAGGAATGGAATGGATTATTCGTAAATTAAGCAAATATGCAATCAAGGAAATCGCAATTCTTGCCTTTGCAGGGGCTTGTACTTTAGCGAAACTATTTCCGATATTTGATGACGGAAACTTCAAAGCTGATGCCATACTTTATTTGGTGTTTTTTGCCCTAATTTACATCAGCTGGGAGGGTGCATGTTAATTTTTGCGAAAATATGCTAAAAAATACGCCTAAAAGGCGTTAAGCTTTTGCTATTTTCGTCAAATGGTTTACCAAACCTTAGAAAAAAATGGTCCATATCATATTATGGTGACAAAATTCGATACCGGCTCGCAAAACTCTTTGGCTTCAATTGGTCAAATGATGAAGGCTGCGCGTGTCTCTAATGGCATCCCTATAAACCAATATTCAAAAGATTTGAAAATTAGCTGTCAGTATTTACATGCTATAGAGATGATGGATTTACAGGCGCTTCCCGCAATTGGCTATACATTGGGATATGTACGCAGCTATGCGCAGGCTCTCGGGATGGACGGCCCTGATGCGATGCAAGCGTTTCGCGAGGCTACCGAGGCTCCGCGTAAAATGGCGTTACGCGAACGAGTTCTTTATGTTTCGCGTAATCGGTTGCGTCTTCCGCGCGGTTCGATCAGTGCGGCTTTAACATTAGGGTGCGCCGCGGCTCTTGTTATTTGGTTCTCTGATCAATCTGAAACGATACCTATTCCATTAACCGTCTTTGCTTCAACTCCGCCAACTTCCGGTGTGAAACAGGTGCTGAGTAATGATGTTGTAACAATCAAGGCCGTGAGAGCCAGCTGGGTAAAAATTATTGACCCGGCGGCCGTAGAACAAGCACCCGCTCGGATATTTACACCGGGACAGACATGGCAATCCCGACGGGGTTCAGAGGCCTTGATTTCCGCGCGTGATGGCGGGGCGCTTGAGGTTTATGTTGGCGAGAAATTGATTGGAACGCTGGGCCGACAAGGAGAAGTGATCGAAGGTGTGAATTTGAACGAACGTTTGAACGCAGTTGGCAGTTTTGCTGGCAAAGCCATGGTGGATATGCCACGGTAAACACGCCTGACTTATGGCGTTTTTCGTCTTTAAACTGACATGGAACCGTGGCACACCCTTGCTATGAATCATACGTCATTCTGTATTACACCGAGCGCAAGATATGCAAAAAGACATTAATTCCATTCGTCCATGGCGTACAATCGAACGCCGCCGTTCGCGTCAAATTATGGTGGGCAACATCCCTGTCGGAGGAGATGCGCCAATTGCCGTACAGTCTATGACGAATACACTAACTCATGATGTTGCAGCAACTGTGGCACAGATTCACGAGCTTGAAGAAGCTGGGGCGGATATTGTTCGCGTTTCTGTTCCAGATCCTGATAGTAGTGCGGCGCTAAAAGACATTGTTCCTGAGGTTTCGGTTCCTCTCGTCGCCGATATTCATTTTCACTATAAACGCGGGATAGAAGCGGCAAAAAACGGCGCAGCTTGTCTGCGCATTAATCCGGGTAACATTGGTGGGCAGCACCGGGTTAAAGAGGTCGTTGCGGCTGCGCGTGACAATGGCTGTTCGGTCCGGATTGGCGTGAATGGGGGGTCGCTGGAAAAGGAATTATTAGAAAAATATGGGGAACCTTGCCCTGATGCTATGGTTGAGAGCGCCCTTATGCATGCTCGAATGCTGGAGGATGAAAACTTCCAAAATTATAAAATCAGCGTTAAAGCTTCGGATGTGTTTCTAACTGTGGCGGCCTATCATCAATTGGCTGAAGCGACGGATGCCCCGCTGCATTTGGGTATAACAGAGGCGGGTGGTACACGTATTGGTACGGTAAAATCGTCTATTGGTATGGGTAATCTTTTATGGGCTGGGATTGGCGATACTATCCGAGTGAGTCTATCTGCGGAACCCGCTGAAGAAATTCGCGTTGGCTTTGATATGCTTAAATCTTTGGGGTTGCGAACGCGGGGTGTTAATATTATTTCTTGCCCGTCCTGTGCCCGACAAGGTTTTGATGTGATTAAAACCGTACAAATATTGGAAAAACGGCTCGCACATATTTCTGAACCGATCAGCTTGTCTATTATTGGCTGTGTTGTGAATGGTCCGGGCGAGGCTATGTATACCGACCTTGGGTTTACTGGCGGTTCAGCCGGTTATGGTATGATGTATGCAGCGGGTAAAAAAATAGGTAAAACTGATAATGCGGATATGATTAATGACATTGTTGAAAAAGTTGAAGAGCGCGTAGGATTGTTGCAAAGCCAACGGGCTTCTAATGCCGTGATATAGTTTTTTCTATGCAAAATATACAACACACTTAAGTGTAAAGATTATCGTGACCCGGTTATACTCATGTTGATTATTAATCTTGGAGTCTTGTATTCCGTATAACGGTGCCTGATCTCGTGTAGGTTAGAGTTTTGATGGCTCCTATAAAAGAATTAGATGCCGTGTAATATAGATAATTCTATCAGAGAAATTTTTCGAGTCCTGCGAACAGTTTTCGTTATTGAAGTTATTTAAATGCTATAGTGTTCAAAACCAAACGAAGACAATCTATCACATTTCATATCTGTCGGCGTGTTTGCAGACCAATAAAACACATCTAGCAATGTAGATTTACGAGTGAGTATTAATAGGCGGTTTCGATTTATCCTTAATGCCAGACTAATGTCAAACTAACGTTTATTTTATATTTTTACACTATGAAAATTTTGGGGCTCAACAAATAAACCAAATGGTGAATGTATGTCGACCCTTGCTAAATTAGCTTTTCAAAATTCCATTGCCGACGCTATTGAACTTAACGCTCAAGATATTGTTATTTCTGATATAAATGCTCAAGATATTTCTTTAAATTTATCAAGTTCTGACGTTCACAATATGATTAGAGAAGGGTCTGACCTTATTCTTACACTCGCAAATGGCGAAGTAATAATACTGGAAAGATTTTTTACAGATTATTCTGATGGTTCAAAAAATCGCCTTTATTTAAGCGAATCTGATCAAATTGAAATCGTTGATCTTAGCCATTTAGATACAGCCGTTTTGCCAATTGATCTTGAATTTACACCTGAGATTATTTTTCAGGATAGTTCTGTTGCTGCTATTCTTTCACCATTAGGTATAATTTCAGCGATTGGGGGCACTGCGGCAAGTGGTGCTGCTGTATTATCTGGAGGATCAGATAATAGCGTAGCTTCGCTTCCTCCGGTTGTAATTGATACAGATGTGGTTGCCCCAACAATAGATACTATAATTACGAATACTGATGACACGCTGTCTGTATCAGGTACGGGTGAACCTCGCGCAGAAGTTACTATTACTTTCCCAGATGGATCAAGTAGAACAACGACGGTTGACGCTGATGGTAATTACGGCCCTGTGACGTCTGATGCACCGCAAACATCGGGTGATGTTACGGCCATCCAGACAGATGCAGCCGGCAATGTCTCTGATCCTGTCACAGAGAGCTTTACCGATACATCCGCTCCGCAGGCGCCGACAGTCTCTGCCGCGCCTAATGCCGATGGTACTTTATCTGTGTCCGGCATGGGCGAGCCCGGGTCTGACGTGGAAGTCACGTTCCCCGACGGCACAATGGCCACAACGACGGTTGACGCTGATGGTAATTACGGCCCTGTGACGTCTGATGCACCGC
>CAZZKV010000002.1:0-72026 GCA_964654665.1 uncultured Caulobacterales bacterium
GCGGTGTTATTCTGGCGGCTTAATCTAGGTCCATACGGCCAAAGACGGCCTCCAAACGGTTGATTTGATCCGCCACCGTATTCCCAGCCTGTTGGGAGATAGCGCCATAAAGACTACGGTCAAGGCGGGCGATACGTTCATACAAACTTTCAGAACGCGCCATAAGATCCAGCAGAATTGGAGGCAGGACATTGGCGTTTTTCGCAATCGCCGCAAAGCTTAACCCTGACTCTTTTTCACCTTCTTCAACAAGACGGTATTTATCTTGGCGAGCCTCTGTTGTTGTCATTTCGCCTTCTTTGAGCGCACGCTGTACCAGCAACCAACTGGCGACTTGCATCAACCGTGTGGTCAACCGCATACTTTGGGAGGCATAGGTTAGCGCATCATTTCGCCCCAGTTTTTTGCTCTCATGACGACCCGGCCCATCCAGATAGGCCGCGGTTTCCTCGACCATATCCATGCCCTCGCGGAAGGTTTTGAGGAATAATTCGGAGCGCGTAAATTCAATCAGCCGCTCTTCGGCCTGCGGATTAAGTGTATCGATAGTATTGCGGGGTTGCATGGCGTTTTCTGCATCTGTCATTTTTATATCCTTGAAAACGATTCCCTCAGAAGAAGGAGTCTATTATGTTTTATTACCTGTCTCAATCAGCCCTAGTCTTGCAAACCCTAGGCCAGAGAGAACGGTCGTCTTAATAAAATCATGTCTCGGTCGGGCGCGTCCCGAAAATACTGTCTGCCGAGGCCCGTTCACGGGTTTTTTTGTCAATTTCAGCGTCGATTCGGCTTATTTCCTGTGTTAAAGCCGTCACTCTCTCGCGTAATTCATCAATGGAAACGCCATATAAATCTTCGCCCAATTGAAAATTTGGTTTATTTTGATGCACATACACCCCCATTATAGCCGCACAGAGCGTGCCACATCTGTCATATGATTAGTTTCAAGAGCTGAAAAGAACAAATTCGGTATCACGGCTTGCAAATTTCAAAATTTCCTTTATTTTAACCAGTGCTCGGCGGAAATATCGCTAGCGGAACCCGGCTGAGCCGGGTTTTTTTAATGCCTGACATTTAGGGCGACATTCGATTGGAGAATGAGATGACACGTATTCTTATGCCAAAGGCCACAGCTGTCTGGCTTATCGATAATACTGGGCTGACGTTTAAACAAATTTCTGAATTTTGTGATCTACATATCATCGAAATCGAAGGCATAGCCGATGGTGATGTTGCCAGCGGTATTCGGGGTGCTGACCCTATTGCCAATGGGCAGCTTGCTCGCGAGCAAATCGAAAAGGGCGAAGCGGATCCGAACTATATTCTCAAAGCTGAGACCTTTGATCACAACCCTGTCCCCAACAATAAAAAATCTCGTAAAGGCCCGCGCTATACACCCCTATCGCGCCGCCAAGATCGTCCTGATGCTATTGCCTGGATTGTACGCCATCATCCCGAAATATCGGATGCGAAAATCTCTAAATTAATTGGCACAACCAAACCCACTATTAATGCTATTCGCGAACGCACGCATTGGAAAATCGGGACGATTACGCCGACAGATCCGGTCTCTTTGGGTCTGTGTTCGCAAATGGATTTGGACGCGGTTGTGAAAATGGCCGCTGAGAAAAAGGCCAAAGCCGATGCCAAACATGCTGCCGAAACGGGCGAAACCTTGAAGCCTGTCGAGGATACAGTCCCTGAGCCGGACCTCGAAGCCGAGGCGCCAAAGGTACAGCACACGCTAGAGAGTTTATTTAAACCCTCTACACAAAGCGAACCCTAAACGGAACGGTCCCTTAATTTTCAAGGCTATGCCCCAACCGGCATTGTGTAATTTAGAGCCAGCCGGCCACCATCGACATAAATGGTTTCGCCGGTAATATAGCTGGCGTCTTCCGACGCCAGAAAAGAAGCCACACTGGCAATTTCATCCGGATTGGCGATACGGCCAAGCGGTGTTCGGGCTTTAATTTTATTCACAGCATCCGGATCATTGACTACACTGGCCAACATATTGGTTTTAACGCTGCCCGGACCAATAGCGTTTACACGAATCCCGTAAGGCGCTAATTCCAGCGCCATCGCTTTGGTCATTTGCTTCATCCCCCCTTTGGCCACAGTATAGGCCAGATAATCAGGTATTGCGACACGATCATTAATCGAGGACATATTGATAATGGAATACGGACGGTCAGACAGGCGGGAACGGTCTTCCCGGGTTTCAATTTCATCGACCATATAGCGCGCCACAGCCTGAGAAATGAGAAAAGGTCCCCGCAAATTAACAGCCAAAACCCGGTCAAAATCATTTTCCGATAAATCCAACGCGCCGCCTTTCAACGCAATGCCAGCATTATTGACGAGACCGTCAATCCGGCCAAATGTCGTGAGCGCTTCCGCAATAAGATTATGCACATCAAGCATTTTTGACACATCACAGCTGACAAATGTCGCCCGCTCAGTATGAGCACCTAAATCTTCAACAGCTTGAACGCCCGCGCTTTCATCCATATCCGCAAGAACAACACGATGCCCATCCGCTAGAAAGCGGCGAGCACAGGCCAGACCAATCCCTTTGGCCGCTCCGGTGATAATAAAAACCCGATCAGACATATTCCCCTTAATACTGCCTTGTCGCAATATAGTTTCCGTGCCTGTCAATGCTTTCCATCAACCGTAAACTCAAGTCAATCTTTAAAATAACAGACCCTATATCGTCCTATTATTGCAACACCCGCCCTGATTATAACAGGGATATCGAGGCTAAACCGCGCGTTTCACGATCGATAATGACTAATTTGTTCTTTTATTCGGAGTTTTTCTTTTTTGAGTTGGGAAAGTTTAAGGGTATCAGGCGCAGGCCGTTTAAATTCTTTTTGAATTGTCCGGTCCAAATTTTCATGTTTATTAGTCAGCTCTTGCAGATGCGCTGATAATGCCATTCCCTTCTCCTTCTTTAGTGATATTTATCCTATACCATAAAACCGCCTCTGTGTCATCCGGCTTTATAAATAGAGTTAAAATTGCCTTTGCGCGCAATGATATAAGACCATAGAATAGAGCTCTATGGATGATGATTTTGAAACCAGCAGCCCGGATAAACCGAGCAAAGACATGATGCGCGATACCCTAGCAAAGCTCAAGAAAGACCATCGCCAAATCGATGCTGAAATCAATGCGCTTTATGACATTGGGACTGTGGATATGCTGAAAATTCGGCGTATGAAGAAACTGAAACTAACACTAAAAGATAAAATCACATTCATCGAGAATCAGATAACACCCGATATAATTGCCTAAAACACCGCGCAAATCCGGGGCATATACCCGCTGGACTATGACAGAATATTAGTGATTATTCAGCATAGCTTTGCTTTGCGAAATACATCGCCCGATCGGCACGCGATAGAATTTGCCGCGGCGTATTCCCTGTCTCGCAAGGCGCAACACCCCAAGCCGTAGAAATGCCAATATTACCTGTCGGATGTTCAATGACCTGTTCGGAAATACGGCATGATAAGGTTGCCGCCTTCGCCTTGGCTATCGCGGCATCAGCTTTAAAGAGCAGGACGCCAAATTCATCTCCCCCCAATCGGGCAACCATATCACAATCACGCACCCCCTGTGATAGAGCCTGTCCGACCTTTTGCAGCAATTCGTCCCCAATGGCATGACCAAACCGGTCATTAATCGATTTGAACCCGTTCAAATCGAAAAAGATCAAACTGGATGGAATATCATAGCGCATATGAACGGCTTGCGCGCGGGATAACTCGCGCATAAAGGCCCGGCGATTATAAACAGATACCAACGGGTCCGTATCAGCGGCGCATTCAAGATCCATGATTTGACGGCGCAATCTAGCATTTTCAAGCGATAAACGGTCATTTTCAATACGAACGGTTTTATCTGCGGAAAATTGCACAGCCCCAGCTCGGCGTGCATCATCTTGTAACAACGCTGAAATACGTGATGCAGTCATGACTTTCCTTTTTGTCCTAACGCCCTCTCCTCCCTTTTGCGGCAATCGCGTTAACGACTTTTAAACAAACACAAAAAAGCTATCATTTTCTGCCTTTTTTTCATTTGACGCTGCCGATCTGTGCTCTAATGTCACTTGCTTTCTGAAACACCAAACGGGCTGCGACTGAAAGCTATGACATCATCACCGTCTATTGCCATTATAATGGGTTCGACCTCTGATTGGCCCACTATGGAGCATTGCGTCTCTATTCTTGAAACATTAGATATTCCTTATACGGCTAAGGTTATATCAGCACACCGCACGCCAGATCGCCTATATAGATTTGCCACGGGCGCGAAACAAAACGGATTTAAAGTCATCATTGCCGGCGCTGGCGGCGCGGCGCATTTACCCGGTATGACAGCCGCTATGACGCCCTTGCCCGTCCTTGGTGTTCCTATCGAATCTAAAGCTTTGTCAGGTATGGACAGCCTCTTATCAATTGCCCAAATGCCCGGCGGTGTGCCCGTCGGCACGCTGGCAATCGGCCCATCAGGCGCAAAAAACGCCGCGCTTTTGGCCACTTCAATTCTTGCATTATCTGACGATAATATTGCTAACCGACTTGAGGCATGGCGGACCACTCAGACAGAATCCGTTGCCCATAACCCCAAAGCTTAACAATGGCGCGCTATCTTGATAAACCCTTACCGCCCGGCGCCGTTATTGGCGTTATGGGGGGCGGGCAATTAGGCCGGATGCTCAGTCTGGCTGCTAGCCGTTTGGGATTTAACTGTCATATTTATGACCCTGTTCCTAACGGGCCTGCTGCCAGAGTCAGCCAAGCCCAAACCAATGCGCCCTATGATGATCTGAATGCCATTGTCACCTTTTCCGCCCAGTGCGATGTCGTCACCTATGAATTTGAAAATGTACCGGTGATGAGCGCCCGCAGTGCCGCTAGCGGCGCGCCGCTATGTCCCGGTGCCCGCGCGCTGGATATTGCTCAGAACCGCCTGAAGGAAAAAACATTTCTACGCGAAACCGCTGGCGTAGCTGTGGGCGACTTTCGCCCTATCAACAATAAATTCGAGCTTAGCCGGGCTGTCCGGGTTTTAGGACTGCCATGTGTGCTCAAAACCCGACGCTTTGGCTATGACGGAAAAGGCCAATCTATTATCCAAACCGAAACCGATATTGACAAGGCTTGGAATGATATCGGGCAACAGCCCGCCATTTTAGAACAATTCATCCCCTTTGACCGGGAAGTCTCTATTATCGCAGCCCGCAATATGACCGGCGAGGTTGCCGTCTATCCGTTGATCGAGAACATTCACCGTAATCATATTCTGCATACCAGTTTTGCCCCTGCCCTGCGCGATAATGGTGAAGCCGCAAAAATAGCGACTAAAATATTGGACAGTCTTGGCTATATCGGGGTTATGGCCACAGAGTTTTTCGAACTAGAAAATGGGGATTTACTGGTGAACGAAATCGCGCCGCGGGTTCATAATTCGGGACATTGGACACAAAATGCTGGATGTATAGATCAATTTGAACTCCATATTCGCGCTATCGCCGGATGGCCATTGGGCGATACTGTGCCCAAACATAATGTCCTTATGACGAATTTATTAGGCGATAGTGTCAAAGATTGGGAGCGGCTGGCCAAAGAACCTAATAGCTATATTCATCTTTACGGAAAAACCGAAGCCCGCAAGGGACGAAAAATGGGGCATGTAAACCGCATTATACCATAATGCGAATTTGGCTAATATTTGCGGCGTTTCCGATAACCGCCATAACGCAAGCGCCCCAAGACTTCCGCAGGTTTTGGCCAATATTGCGCCTGTGACTTAAATTTAAACTTCGCCGTCTCGAACCGCATAACATTGCCAATTCGGGCATCTAAAAAGGCTTTTGCCGCAGTCTTATCATCACTATGGTCAGACAGCCACGACAGCATGGTACTGCCAATCACACCCGATAAAATCGTGCGTTTGGAATAATAATTACCATCTGTACTCTGATCCCCGATTCCGCGCCATATAACATCAGCACTGGCCCAAAGCTGAGCCAATCCTTGCCCAGCCGCATCAGGCATTGCAAGACGCGAGAGCGCGCGGCGCGCGGCATCTTCATGTTCGCCTATGGCTTCCAGACGAGCCAAAACGCCTTGAGTGACTTTATCGCGGATACGCAGAGTTGACAAATCCAACGCTTTTATCGTCTCAGCAGCCTGTCGATCACAGTGTTCAGCCCAAAACCGGATAACGTCAAGCGCTCCGCCAGGAAAATAAAGTGCGGGTGCCCCGTCCGGTAAATCACACGCCCTAGCCGCCCGTTGAAGCGTACGGCTATTCCAGCCTTCGAAAGGGACATCTGCCAACATCGCAAAAAGAAGATCCTCGCGGGCAGTATCGGATGGATTGCTCATAAAGCCTTATAGAACAGGACAGCCTGTTCGTCATCTTTTGATTACAGGGTTTTACGCCGCAGCACACTGCGCAGAAACCACAGCTTTACGCCTTGCATACCCGATCCTGACAACACGCCGAACCGGAATATCCGCCCTGCGAGCCAGATAACAATCACGGCACAAAGGAAGACAAAAAAGGCCGATAGGCATAATTCCCAAAGCGGGGGATCGGACGGCAAACGGACAATAGCGGCAAAGGGCGCGGAGACCGGGAACCATGAGGCAAAAGTCAGCAGAGGAGAATCCGGACTGCCCAACCCTAAAGGCACAACAAAGATACACGCCGTCAAGATCAGCATAATCGGGGTTGTCAATGTCTGGGCATCTTGCATGGACTCGGCAAGAGCACCAAGGGCGATGAAAAACGCCCCATAAAAAACATATCCCAACACCAGAAAAATTGCGAAAAACGATAGCATTTTAAAGGAAAGCGCATTTTTAATACCTTGGCTCGTTTCGGCATCCCCTGTCAGATAAACCGCCACCGCAGAGCCGATGCCGACAAGAATATAGGGCAGCATTGCTGTAAAGGTCAGCGCTGCAACGCCCAATAATTTACCAAACATAATTTCGGAAAAACGGGTTGAGGCCAGCATCATTTCCAAGAGTTTATTCAGCTTTTCCTCCAGCATAGATGTCAGTAACATATATGAGCCAGAAAAAACCATAAGCCATAGCATCACAGATAAAATCGCCGCGACAAAATAGGGTATCCGGTCCTCGGCTGTTACCGCCTGACCGCTGCCATCATCGGAGGCTGTCTTGGTGGGGTCATAAGACTGGATATCAATGGGTTGGGCCCGGGCTGCATTATAGCCTTTGATTGTCAGATCACCCGTTGCGAGATAGCGCTCGGTCGCACGTTTACGAAAAAACTTCGACGCCATAGATCGGACCGTATGATTATTGAAATTTTCGGACCAATAATCAGCTTTCATCCCGTCTTTTTCATACAGGTGAAGAACACCATTAAGCTGCACCTCTTGCCCTTTATACATCAATGTTTTTTCGCCCTTTAAAAAGGGCTGCAACTCATCAATTGTCGCAGCCGGCGGATCGACAAATATAGTCTTGCTTTCTGTTTTCGCAATTTGCTTGGTCAGGCTCTTACCAGCTATGCTCGGAAATTTTTTATTGGCAAATTCAACCGCACCGTCCAAACCTTCATCATCATAGGCTTGTAATAAGGCTTGGCTTTCATCAGGTGATAGAAACTCTGCACCAATGGTTTTTAAAACCTCGCGTTCGGCTTTTTTACGAGATTGATTTTCAGACTCGATAATCTGTGCGCCAAACCGGCCTGTATCATCCAATATCGCTTCATACCGGGTTGGCGAGACATTGAAATCCAATGTCGTGGCAAAAAAAGCCAAAGCCCCAAATATAAACGGTAAGAAGAATGATATCCAAAACCCCCATGTTTTTACATAGCCTAAAAAATCACGCCGCGCGATCAGATAGGTCCGGCGCAAATTGATCTGTGGTAAGACACTCACAACTCCAACTCCATATCAACCGTTTGCGCAATATCACTGCCGACCATGGCAACAAAAGCTTCGTGAAGGCTAGCTGATTTCGGTTCGAAACGGATCAGATTTATCGATTGTTTTACGCAATGTTCCAGAACATTCTGTGTGGTTACATTCTCTTTTAAATGCAGGGACAAAGCCCCGTCATCACGAGGGATTACCTCTGTGGCAAAGCCGCTAATCCGGTCAATATATCCATCCGTATCAGACGCGATAACTAGGCGGCGCGGCGCTTTAGCCAATGCCGCTTCGGTCTTGCCATCAAACACTTTGCGTCCCCCCGACATCAGGATAATCCGGTCACATAAACGTTCGGCATGTTCCATCACATGGGTTGAGAAAATAATCGTCTTACCCCGCGCGGCGATCTCGCGCACAATGGCCTCAAGAACCTGTTGATTGACCGGGTCAAGACCGGAGAACGGCTCGTCCAAAATATAAAATTCCGGGTCATGGGCAATCGCGCCTAAAAGCTGTACCTTTTGCGCCATGCCTTTGGACATATCTTTGTTTTTTTTCCGCTTGGCATCCGAAAGACCATAACGATCCAGCATATCAATCGCGAGTTTAAAGGCGGCTTTTTTCTTCATGCCATTTAGCCGTGCCATATGGGCAATACTCTCTATGGCGGTTTGCTTTTTATAAAGCCCGCGTTCTTCGGGCAGAAATCCGATACGGCCAAAAGCCTGCGCACCGGGCGGTTCCCCGAACAGTTCGACCGACCCCTGATCGGGTTTTATCAAGCCCAAAGCCATACGCAATGTCGTTGTTTTTCCGGCCCCGTTCGGGCCTAGAAATCCGATAATCTCACCGGGGTTAACCGTAAAGCTGACATCGCTAACCGCTTGTTTACCCGCAAAGCTTTTAGAAATGGTGTGAAGCGATAAAGGAGACATAGTCATCCATCTGATATGCCGCCTTGTTTACCGATAAACAATAGCTATTCTCGCCTATTGGTGATTTTTATATTAAAGGTTAGGCTGGGCTATGGACACGGCCCGCATAAAAAAGACATTGCTTTCACAACGCTCAGACATTCAGGCGCTCTGCGAGGCTGCCAAAGACAACCGCCGCCCTGTTGCATTGGATCAACAAAGTATTGGCCGCCTCTCGCGTATGGATAGCCTGCAAGTCCAAGCAATGGACAAAGCCCAAGATGCCGCCCGGCAAAAACAGATATTACGGATTAACGCAGCCCTTACACGACTCGATGCCGGAGATTACGGTTATTGCGTAAGCTGCGACGAGCCAATTGGCGAGAAACGTCTTGCGCTTAACCCGGCCGTCCCGCTCTGCATTCAGTGCGCCCATTAGGGCGTTCCAAAGCCAGATGGCTCTGCTCTGGTCCAATAGACGTTGATAGGCTCCGTTTACCGCTCCAGATAAGAGGCAAGTTCAGGTTTAAAAGACTGGATAACATGGCGCGAACCCCATGTTGATAAATGTCCCGGGTCGGAATATGCGGGTAATCCGTCGATAAAATTTTTACATTGTTTTTTATCACATAACGCTTTGGTCGGGCTAAAAAAGGGAATGTTTTTTTCGGCCAAAGCTTTCTCAAGCCTATCATTAAATTTGACCGAAAATGTTGGCTCTCTGAAAGCACATTTATTAAACCCAAAGGGGCGACTTATACAGGTTAACGGATTTCCAAACCGGCCAAATCTATTCACTTCCCCTACAACAATAACGCGGCCTTGCCCTAAAAATTCTTCGACTTTCACCATTTCTTTTACAACAAATTCCACATGGTCATTAATGGTTTTAAGCGATATTTCTTGATTGGTATTAACATCTAAATATACAGGCCGCCTGAACCAAGCTTGGTTAATAATTACCTTATCTGTATTTTTTTTCAATTCATCAAGTGAATCGCGTTTTTGTTTAAAATATGATTTTTCATCCCATTTACCCACATAACACATATCCAGAGTATTAAAGCGGCACCTATTATCAATATGTGTGAATTGATACTGAGGAAAATTATAGGCTAGGCCTTCGCTCAACGCTTTGGAATGTGAATCACCGATAAAATAAATATTATCTCCGGCCCCGATGTTCACCCGGCAAACATCCTTATTACCACAATTCTTTCCGCCATAATAATTCCTATGAAAGTCTCGCGGATTATCAATTTGGGCAATGATAGAGCGTTTTTCATCATCCAGTCGCCATAACCACCCTTTATTGGATAGTCCGTTGCCAACACTGATCACAAAGATAGCCACAAGGGCCAGAATAGAATAAACATAGCGGCGATGGCTTTGCAAAGGGTTGGCAGTTTGAGGGGGTCTGCGAAATGGCTGTTCAATGAAAAAATACATAAATGTTGCCGCTAAGCCGGACGCAATAAACAATCCGATTTGCTGCCATAGCGTCAATGCCGATAGCGTCCAATATTTTGTAAATACGATGAAAGGCCAATGAATTAAATAGAATGAATAGCTAATCAAGCCCAACCCAATCATAAGACGATTACTTAAAACTACACCCATCCCTTTAGTAACACGCGCATAAATTATGAGCGCCGTTCCCACACAGGGTATCAAAGCATTATAGGATGGGAAGACAGTCTCTTCGTCAAAAAAGAAAATCGCATAAGCGATTAGTAACAATCCCGATACAAAGAAAAGTTTATCTCTGAGCGTTTCAGATTCGCGAGGCTTTATTAAAAAAACCAATGCCGCCCCAATGCCAAGTTCAAAAATACGAAACGGCGTCAAATAAAACATCGCCGCTCTATATTTATCAAAATCTTCATGTGTCAGAGAGTCATTAAAAGCGGATAAAAATCGCTCGTCAAATATCAGATTAAGACCAAAACTTATAAGGCTCAGAATAAGGATTGTAATAAAAGCCGCTTTTTTGCCCTTCTTTAGAAAAACAAACACAAGCGTTATCGGCCATAATAAATAAAATTGTTCTTCGACACTCAGCGACCATGTATGCAGCAAAGCAAAAAACTCTATACCTGCATCAAAATATCCTGCCTGGGACCAGAAATATATATTGGACACACTGAATATAGACGTTGTGACCATTTCTCCATAGCGCTGCATATCTGCCGGCGAGAACACAAGCGCGGCCCCAATGGTGGAGATAAAGAGGGTAAATAACAAAGCCGGTGCTAGGCGGCGCATCCGCCGGAGGTAAAAGTTTTTAAACCTAAAGCTCCCGCTCCGCTCTAATTCAGCAACAATTAAATTGGTGATGAGAAAACCGCTAATAACAAAAAAGACATCAACACCGACAAAACCGCCGCTAAAAAGTACAATATCAAGATGAAATAATACAACACTAACAACAGCAATAGCTCTCAAACCATCTATATCAGACCTATATGTTCCTGCACTCAATGTTTTACCCCCTTATACCGAATTACAATTAGCCTATACCACAGGGTAAGGCTTTGACAATGACACGACCAGGACTGGATTTTATCCCTTTATCGTCCTTGGCATCCGTGCCAATGCCGACATAATAATGGCTTTGCCGCCCAAACCCCAGAGGTTTGTATGCTGCCCGCCCGAAATAATATGGGCGGCCTTTGGACCGTTATATCCATCATAGAGTTTTTGCCCCTGAGCCAGAGGAATAATTGTATCGGCCGTACCGTGAAGCCAGATCATCGGAACATCCAGACCGGCAAGCGCCGTATCAGAGCGGTATTGATCCTTAAGCAAAACCCGCACCGGCAACATCGGCATATGGCCACGCGCCATATCCAGCATAGAATTAAACGGAGCTTCCATAATCAATAATGCGGGGGGGTTGGTTTGCGCCAATTGCGCGGCAATGCCTGTGCCCAAAGACGTTCCAAAAAATATAATATCTTCTGGCTTAATATTGCGCGCAATAAGCGCGCCATATTGCGCCTGTGCAGCCTGCATAATCGCGGATTGGTTCGGCTGTCCGGCACTCCCCGGATAGCCGGGATAGCCAGCCGACCAAACACCATATCCGCCCGCAATTAAATCGCGGAAAATATCGTGATTGGAATACACAGCCGAGCCATTGCCATGAAAGAACATAATAACGGGCTTATCGTCAATTGGCGGTGACCAAAACCCTGTTATCCCATCTACAGAAACTGCCTGCATTTCTGACACTCCAACCGCCTCGGGTGCCAAATAAAAATCAGGCGGAAAATAGAGGAATTGGCGCTGAAAAATAAAAAGCGCCGCCGCAATCACCCCATAGATTGCCACAAACCCCAATAATATTTTAATAATCCAGCCCATAGTGCCCTATGCCAAAATCGTGACTTCACCACCCTTGTTTTAACTTCTGCCGCGCGTCACAAATGATATGGATCATTATATATTATACCATGCCCCTGTCAGCCTTTATTCCGGTAAAGCCCGCGCCTGTCTACGCTGGAAAAATATAGCTTTTAACGAAGTGCTAACCACGGCGCAGGTCATGAAAACCGTCCTGCTGCCTGTCATTGGCTGGCCGGTTATTCCTGTTCTTGGCCTGCCAGATGGATCCCTTATCCAAGATACGGGCGATATTATTCAGGCCATAGAAACAGCCCATTCCCAGACCTCTGTTTGGCCCGCCAGCGACGTGCAGCGCTTTGTCTGTGCCCTGCTGCATCTTTATGGTGATCAATGGTTAACCCTGCCTGCCATGCATTACCGTTGGCGTTATAATGAAGACTGGATCTATGGCGAATTTGGCCGAACTGCTCTACCCGATGCCACCGCTGAAGAACAATATGCTTTGGGCAAAAAACGCGCGCAAATATTCAAAGGCGCTGCCCCGCTGCTCGGGATTACGCCAGAGACCATACCCGGCATTGAAGCCTCTTACATAGAATTTCTCGGGGAGTTTCCCGGCATTTGGAAACCCATGATTTCCTCTTTGGCGCACGGCCAAACCTCGCCGAATTTACCCTTTATGGCCCACTTTATGCTCATCTTTATCGTGATCCCGAAAGCGGCGCTATTATGAAAGCCAAAGCGCCCCGCGTGGCCGCATGGACCGAACGTTTGTTAAGCGGAGATTATGCAGGCGAACCACTGGCGGGGATTGGATAAAAAGCTTTATACTGCCCGCACGTCTGGAACGGCGGAATTATAAGCTGTGTTTGGCTATATGACCCTAAGCTTAATAATCCGAACTCAAAGCGCCTTGATCACCTCTTCGACGAGCTTTTTAGCGTCCGACAAAAGCATCATGGTCCGGTCTTCATAAAAGAGATCATTATCGATACCGGCATAACCGGGGCTAAGCGAGCGCTTCACAAAGAGCACGGTCGAAGCCTTATCAACATCCAAGATCGGCATACCGGCAATCGGGCTTTGAGGATCGGTTTTAGCCGCCGGATTGGTCACATCATTCGCGCCAATGACAAAGGCCACATCGGCATTGGCAAATTCGGAATTAATATCTTCCAACTCGAACACCTCGTCATAGGGTACATTGGCTTCGGCCAGCAGTACATTCATATGGCCGGGCATACGCCCTGCAACAGGATGGATGGCGTAAACAACATCAACGCCTTCTTCTTTGAGCTTATCCGCCATTTCGCGCACGGCATGTTGGGCTTGGGCAACGGCAAGGCCATAGCCCGGCACGATAATAACTTTAGAGGCATTTTTCATAATAAAGGCCGCATCCTCGGCAGAGCCGCGTTTGACCGGACGTTGTTCTTTATCCCCTGCCCCAGCGCTGGCACTATCGCCGCCAAAACCACCAAGAATAACGGAGATAAAGCTGCGGTTCATGGCTTTACACATAATATAGGACAGAATCGCGCCAGACGATCCAACCAATGCACCCGTTACAATAAGCGCAAGATTACCCAGTGTGAACCCCAGCGCGGCGGCGGCCCAGCCGGAATAGGAATTAAGCATAGAGACAACAACGGGCATATCCGCCCCGCCGATAGGAATTATTAATAAAAACCCGATGACAAAGGTCAGGCCCAGCAATATCCACAGAAGCATAGGGTCGCTGCCGCCGGATTGCATCATCAGTCCAATAACGGCTGCAATTGCGAGTGCCAGAACAATATTAATCAGGTGACGCGCAGGGAGCATAATCGGCGCACCCGACATATTGCCGTTAAGCTTGGCAAAGGCGATAACAGAGCCGGAAAATGTAATGGCACCAATGGCCGCCCCCAGAGCCAGCTCTAACAGGCTGGCCGGTTTAATATGACCAACCGTCCCAATACCAAAACTATCCGGCGATGAAAAAGCGGCGACAGCAACGAGAACCGCCGCAAGACCAACCAGAGAATGAAAAGCCGCAACAAGTTGGGGCATATCTGTCATCGGGATTTTCTTGGCGATCACAGCGCCGAGAAGACCGCCAATCGCGAGACCGCCGCCCGCAAGGAGCAAACCTTGCCCGCCGAGTCCGGCAACAAGCACCGTTGTCACAATAGCAATCGCAATACCGATCATCCCGAACATATTCCCGCGCCGCGAGCTTTCAGGTGAAGAGAGACCCCGCAGAGCTAAAATAAAGAGAACCGCAGAAACAGTATAAAAAACAGCGGCAAGATTAGGAGATAAATGCGGCATCTATTTCGCCTTCTTCTTATACATGGCCAGCATACGCTGGGTTACAAGGAAGCCGCCAAAAATATTGACCGCGCATAACCCCACAGCCACAACGCCTGTCCATGTCGAGAGCGAAGACCCGCCTTGGGTTCCCGCCGCTACGGCAATAAGGGCGCCAACAATAATTACGGATGAAATCGCATTGGTCACAGCCATCAGCGGTGTATGCAACGCAGGAGTAACGGACCAAACGACATAATAGCCAACAAAAATCGCCAAGACGAAAATTGTCAATTGAAACACAATGGGAGAGACAGCCGCGCCGCCCGCCATGATCAGTCCTGTTATCATTACCCTATCCTTTTAATCTCTCATGGACGACCGCCCCGTCGCGCGTCAGTGCGCAGCCCTTGATAATGTCATCATCCCAATCAGGGGCATAAGCACCATCTTCGGCGGTTACGAGCGGAAGGAAATTTTTCAAATTCCGCGCAAACATATTGGACGCATCAGAGGCCATACGGCTGGGCCAGTTTAACAGGCCAACAATTTTCACACCGTTTTTCGTCGTGACAATTTCGCCCGCTTTCGCCCCTTCGACATTTCCCCCGCGTTCTGCCGCCAGATCTACAAGAACCGACCCGGGACGCATCGTCCCCAGCATCGCCTTTGTGACAAGGATAGGTGCTGCTCGTCCGGGGATAAGCGCTGTTGTAATAACAATATCCTGTTTGGCTATATGGGAGGCTGTCAATTCGGCTTGAAGCTTTTGATATTCAGGGCTCATTTGCTTGGCATAGCCGCCCGCGGTTTCGGCGGCTTTAAACTCTTCATTTTCTACCGCGATGAATTTCGCGCCCAGAGAGGCCACTTGTTCTTTAGTGGCTGGGCGTACATCGGTTGCGGTTGTCACCGCGCCCAAACGCCGCGCCGTAGCAATAGCCTGAAGACCGGCAACACCCACGCCCATAATGAAACATTTAGCCGGTGCAACGGTTCCCGCCGCCGTCATCATCATCGGCATGGCGCGGCCATAAAGGCCAGCCCCCTCAACCACAGAGCGGTAGCCCGCCAAATTGGATTGGGATGAGAGCACATCCATGCTTTGTGCGCGCGAAATGCGCGGAATATATTCCAGTGCAAAAGCTGTCACCCCTGCCTTGGCACAAGCCGCGGCATATTTTGGATTATCCGTGGGGTTCATCAAACCGGTAATACCAGCCCCTTTTTTAAGACCCGCAACAAATTTAGCATCACGGCCCGTGATGGACATAACAAGATCAGCTGTCTTGGCGGCCGCGTCATTGCTTGTCGTCAGACTGGCACCTGCGGCTTTATAATCCGCGTCAGAGAAATTAGCCGCTTTGCCGGCCCCTTTGACAACAGAGACATCATGCCCGGCAGCGACATAGCCTTTAACCGTATCGGGCGTGGCACTCACGCGCGCCTCATCGCCGGATACATCATTTAATACGGAAATTTTCAAACGATCCGTCCTCTCTGTAAATGTCCGGTTAAAACAGGACGGATAAAATAATACTGATGATGGCCGCAAATATTGCCCCGCCAACAAGACCCGCGTACCAGCCGCCTTTAAGTTTAAGCGCCAGACCTAATATAATGCCCACAACAACCGTTGTTATAAGCGCCGGTAGCCAGCTCATATTCACACCAAAAACAAGGATCGGAAAAAGCAATATACACACCAAAGCTACGCCGCCATACGTCGTAACCCCCATAAAACCGCCGAACGTTTTTCTATGCCCGCTCACTTCCATTTCGCCGTGAACATAATTCGAATTTCCAGATGCCATCGTTTAGGACCCTTTTAAGCAATTTACATCGCCCTCGCTATCATGCTGCGCCATAGGCTTCAAGCGCTTTGCATCGCCTAGCCACTGCGTTCCTTGCAATATTATGTATCTGATATGATTGCTATAAGGATGACGTATGGCTGTGAATACTGTCACTGAGAGAGATGAAAAATTGTTATATCTGTTAACATCCAAACCGCCAATAGGCCCTGATTTCATATAATATTAAGCCTGTTTCTTAAACGGAAATTCATTGGATTGTCCCATATTGCAACGCTAACGACCCGAAAATCGGGCGATCAGGGTGTGGCCCGAAGGTAAAGGTGATGGTTATGGGAAAAACGGTACTTATTGTTGATGATGACCCGACCCAACGTCGGTTGTTACAAGCGGTTGTCGAGAAAAGCGGGTTTTCAACCCTGCAAGCTGATGGCGGTGACGCAGCTCTGGATATCGCCTTGGGCGCTGATGGGCAAAATATCCATGTTATGTTGCTCGATCTTGTCATGCCGGGCAAAGACGGTATGCAAACCTTGACCGAGCTTATGCAAAAACGTCCCGACTTTCCTGTCATTGTTTTAACGGGCAAGGGCAGTATTGATACAGTTGTTCAGGCAATGAAAACTGGCGCGCGTGATTTTGTGGTCAAACCGGCTGCGCCGGAACGCATTATCGTGTCTATTCGCAATGCCCTTGAAATCAACACATTGGCCGGAGAAGTCACCCGACTTAAGAAAACAAAATCGGGTGGATTGCAATTTTCCGATCTTATAAGCAATGCTTCATCAATGCGCAGTGTTATTGCCATGGGCGAGCGCGGGGCAAAAGCCAGTATTCCCATTCTTATTACCGGCGAATCTGGTGTGGGTAAGGAAGTGATCGCGCGGGCCATCCAAGGGGCTTCCGAACGGGCGGGTAGCCCTTTTATTACTGTTAATTGCGGCGCGATTCCTGAAAACCTTGTCGAGTCTATCCTATTTGGCCACGAAAAAGGGTCTTTTACAGGCGCTAATAGTAAACATTTAGGTAAGTTCCAAGAAGCCAACGGCGGCACGCTTTTCCTTGATGAAGTCGGGGAATTACCGCTGGATATGCAAGTTAAATTATTACGGGTGTTGCAAGAAGGTGAAGTTGACCCCATTGGTTCCAAGCGGCCTGTAAAAGTCGATGTCCGTATTTTATCGGCAACGAACCGCGACCTCGCCGACGCTGTTAAAGCCGGACGCTTTCGCGAAGATTTGTATTACCGCCTGAATGTTTTTCCCATACAGGTTCCGTCACTGCGCGAGCGGTGCGAAGATATTCCGGCTCTTGTAGAACATTTTATCAAACGGTTTAACGCCCAAGAACGCCTCTCAGTTACAGGTGCAAATCCCGATACGCTTGATATGCTAAAATCCTACGATTGGCCAGGCAATGTTCGCCAATTAGAAAATAGTATTTTCCGGGCCATGATTTTGTCGAATGGTGTAACCTTATTACCTCAAGATTTCCCGCAAATTTCGGGCCTGACGCCCAATTTACCGACGCTAGCAACAGGCGAAGTTTTATCATCATTAATCCCCGATAAACAGGCCAAGACAGAAGACGATTCTGTTGATTTATTTGACCGTGATGGGCATCTGCGTACATTAGAGGACATTGAACGCGACCTTATCAGTTTTGCGATTGAAACCTATAGTGGACATATGTCCGAAGTGGCGCGCCGTTTGGGCATTGGACGCTCAACACTCTATCGGAAGGTTCGCGAACACGGCATGGACGTCGACACTGTACGATCTGCCTAATATCGAACCGTTATAATTTACCCGCAAAGTCGATAATAATATCCGATAATTCGGCATAGACATCTTCTTGCAGGAAATGCCCGCCACCTTTGACAATCTTATGGGGTTGATCTTTGGCGCCCGGTATATTTTTAATGAACGGTTTTTCCCCACCGCCCGTAATCGGGTCTTGATCGGAAAAGGCTGTCAGAAAAGGTTTGGTCCATTGGGCCAAAACCCCCCAGGCTTTCACATTATCGGCCACGCCGTCCATATCGGGGCTAATCGGAACAAGGGATGGGAAAATGCGCGCGCCTGCCTTAAAGCTTTCATCCGGATAGGGTGCATCATACGCCGCGACCACATCATCCGGCAGGTCATTGACTGTGGCCCCTTGAATAATCTTGCCGACAGGGAATTCGGGAACAGTTTGGGAAAAAGCAATCCATTTTTCAAACGCCTCTGATGGCTTACCTTTACCGATTGGCAATCCCGTATTACCCGCAATGACGCCGGCAAAACGATCTGGATAAGCCGTGACAAGGCGCAATCCAATGAGGCCACCCCAATCCTGACAAAACAAAACGGCATTGTCTAAATCAAGCTGCTCTAACCATTCACTCATCCAGTCAACATGACCGCTATAGCTATAATCTTCGGTTTTAGCTAGCTTATCGGACCGGCCAAACCCGATAAGGTCCGGCGCAATAACTCGGTAGCCCGCCGCTGCAACCGCTGTAATCATATGGCGATAAAGAAAGGACCAACTGGGTTCGCCATGCAGCATTAAGACGGGGCGGGCGTCTTTGGGGCCATGATCAACATAATGTATACGCAAGCCGTTCCCGAGCGTGATATAATGCGGAGCAAAATCATAATCAGGAAGCCTGTCAAACCGTGCATCCGGCGTGCGTAAAATATCCATTCTTATCTCCTAATTGCGTTGAGCTTTGACGATATGGCCATCAATCATATCCGAACCCAGTAATTTCATTGCCTCGACACGGTGCAGGCCTTCCTGCAAGACATAACGGCCCTTGCCTTCACGCACATAAATGGGACGTTGTAGACCATTTTCCAAAATGTCTTCGGCTAAAACCATGACCTTATCCTCATCAAGGGTTCCGCGTTTAGCAGCCGGATAATAAATTTGATCGATGGGAATATCGACAACGCGCATAGACAGTCTTTCATTGTTTTACAACAGACCCTAGCCATCACGCGCGCGGGCTGCAATAAGAGAGTCATGAAATTTGCCTTTACACCCGCTGACCCTGTGAGCTTGCCTATTATAGGCCATGATCGGTATTTTCCCGTAAGACGCATTTATTGCGTGGGGAAAAATTATGCCAAACATATCACGGAGATGGGCGGGGACGCGGCCCGCTCCGAACCTGTGTTTTTTACCAAAGCGGCTGAAACCATTGTCCAGTCCGGCGCGAATATACCCTATCCGCCCAATACGGCCGACTTGCACCATGAAGTCGAATTGGTTGTCGCCATTGGCCCGTCAGATATAAATGGCGGTATTTTCGGATATGGTGTTGGCATAGATATGACCCGCCGCGATATACAAACCAAAGCCAAAGCACAGGGCGGACCGTGGGCACGGGCGAAAAACTTCTCACTCTCGGCGCCGTGCTCGGCCCTCACCCCTGCTGAAAATGTGGACCTATCCAAGGCCCATATTGTTTTGCGCAAAAATGGCGATATTGTTCAACAAGCGGCATTATCGGATATGATCTGGTCAGTGGATGAAATAATCCGGGTGCTGCGCGATGATATGGATTTACAGCCCGGCGATCTAATTTACACGGGCACGCCCGAAGGCGTCGGCCCGGTTGCGATTGGGGATGAGTTATCCGGTGGCATCGAAGGACTTGAACGGATTACGGTTCGCTTTGTCTAAAGGGTTATGCCACTGGATCAACGCCATGATGGGCAAATCCTTCATTGAGCAAATCAATAGTCGCCACCCATGCGCGGCGCGCACTATCGGGATTATGTTTTAACACACCATCGCCGCTATCAGCGCCCGGCACCATAAAGGCATGGGTAGTCTGTCCATAGGCATGAAGCTGCCAATCACATTTGGCTTTTGTTAATTCCTCTCCTAATGCCGTAACATGGGCTGGCGGGGCCATGGGATCATCCCAGCCATGGGCAATCAGAACTTTTGATTTAATTTTTCTCTTCGGCAAATCCGGAGCATCCAATAAACCGTGGAAACTAATCGCTGCCATCAAATCTGCCCCTGAACGGGCCAAATCCAGCGCGCATAATCCGCCAAAACAAAACCCCATCACCGCCATCGCTTTTTCATCAATTTCGGGGCGAGAGGCCGCCGCTTTCATACCCGCTTTCAGCCGTTTTAAAAGCGCTTTGCGATCCTCTTTAAGCGGCATCATCATCGCTTGCTTATCTTCGGTCGTTTCGGGCAAAGCCCCATCTCCGTAATTATCCAACGCAAATCCAACCCAACCTTGAGCCGCCATTTCAATAGCTTTATCTTGGGCAAAACCATCCAACCCGCCCCAAGCATGGCTGATCAGAACACAGGGTTTGGGATCAACAAAACTTTCGTCCCAAGCCATATAGCCGATACATTTTTGCTTTCCGTCCATATATTCGACGGGTTTTGTGACAATATTCATAACATTCTCCGCTTAATCATCGTTGTTGTAACCAAGTCCTGCGCGGCGTCAACTGCTGGAAACTTCTGGGTAAAATTAAGAATATATTAGCCATATTCGGCGCAAGATTTAACCCATTATATATAGAGGTACCTTATGCCCAATCATTTTATACCGTCTCTTATTGCCATCGCGGCTCTTTTATCGGCTTGCGCAACAGCGCAAGAAAATCCGCAATATAAATATAGCACCAAATATAAAGGCGATAGTCCCTATAGCACTGTAGCGTCGCAATCCGTTACAACATCCCAAGAGCATAGGGCTTCAACTCACCCTGTTTACGCCGCATCCACGGCGGGCACGACTCAACACGCCAGCTATACCCGCGTTAATCATGAATGTTTGCGAGCAGAAACCAACCGAGAACTTTTAGGCGGCGCACTGGGCGGTACCGCTGGGGCTATTGCTGGCAAGAAACTCATCGGCGGGACAAAAGGGACAGTTATCGGAGCCGCGATTGGCGGGGCAGCAGGATTTGGCATTGGCGATAAATCTATCCGCTGTGATCCTATTCAAGTTGCTGTGCCTCAACAGCAAGCGGTCATTACGCCAGCTTATACGCCGCAGGCACACCCAACTGCGCCTACTATCATTCAAGCCCAATCAGCAAACGCGGCCCATCCTACAACCACGCACCGCTCCGTCGCCGCGTCCCAGCCTTACGTAACAGAAACGGCCGATATTAATTTGGGGTCGACAGGCACCCCCGGCTATCATGCCGTACAAGCCGAGGCCGTAGAGTATGATTATAGCCAAAATACCGTAACTACCGCATCGACAGTCATTGCCGCGCAAAGTCCAGTAACCAACCCTACGCCCTCCCCTGTTCAATTAAATCACAGCCAGCGTTCAACCGAAGCCCTATCCAGCCATATTGTAACAGATGGCGACACGGTGTATTCATTAGCCCGCACACGATGCATTGGCATTAATGATATTCGGACATTAAACGCCCTTGGCAGCGATTACGGTATCCGTATCGGCCAAACACTCACATTGCCAGCGTCACAATGCTAATTTGACCTTTGAATATTTTCCCCGAATATTTTCCCCGAATATTTTCATTGAAATAAAAGGTGCAAAGCCTCCTAAAATAACCTAAGCCCAGCTCCGTTAATTACGGAGCTTTTTATGCGACGCCGCCTTGCTAAAATTCTTGCAACTGTTGGCCCTGCCAGCAGTGCGCCCGACACGCTACGCTTGCTGCATGATGTCGGCGTTGATGCGTTTCGCCTCAATTTTTCCCACGGGAATCACACAGATCATGCCCATGTTGTCAAAGCCATTCGTGCAATTGAAAAATCAACCGGCACTCCCATTGCAATTGTTGCCGACATGCAAGGGCCTAAAATTCGGTGCGGTGAATTTAACGGCGGTAAAATCGAGCTGCGATACGGCGAAACCGTCACACTTTATATTGGCAAAGACGGCGGGAAAGACGGACATATTCCAATACCGCACCAAGAGCTCGCCGATGTTCTAAAGCCCGGTAATGTCCTCAAATTTGATGATGGCAAATTAATGGTAACAATAATAGCCAATGACGGCAGCCTTATGAAAGCGCGCGTTGATGTTCCGGGTGTTTTGAAAAATAAAAAAGGAATCAATGTCATTGGCGCTGTATTACCCCTATCAGCGATGACGGATAAAGACCGCATTGATATGGCTTTTGCGCTTGAACAAAATGTTGATTATATTGCGCTATCTTTTGTTCAAACGGTCCAAGACGTCAGCGATGCGCGGGCCATTATTGGTGATAAAGCCGGAATCATTGTCAAAATCGAAAAACCCTCGGCCGTCGAAGACCTTGAACCTATTTTAGCCCTTGCCGACGCAGCCATGGTGGCCCGGGGAGATCTAGGGGTGGAACTGCCGCTGGAACATGTCCCTGTTGTGCAACGGCAAATTATCCGTAAGGCCCGCAGCATGGGTAAACCCGTTATTGTTGCCACGCATATGCTAGAGAGCATGATTGATGCCCCAACGCCGACACGGGCCGAAGCTTCGGATGTCGCCACCGCCATTTATCAAGGTGCAGATGCCGTAATGTTATCAGCAGAAACGGCGGTTGGCCGTCACCCTGCAACCGCCGTAGCCATTATGGACCGCATCATCGGATCTGCCGAAACAGATCCCGAATTTTGGATTTACTTCAAACGGATTGCCCTGCCTCATGAAGCCACATCAGAAGACGCCATTAGCCAATCAATTCCGGAAATGGTGGAGATGCTCGGCTGCAAAGCCGTCTTTGGCTATACAGCCACAGGTTCGACGGTAAAACGCATTTCTCGCGAGCGACCGCCCTGCCCTATCATTGGCTTAACGCCTGATAAACGCACAGCCAGCCGGCTTGCGTTATGTTGGGGCGTGCGCCCTATTGTTACAACGGATCCTGTCAATTTTGACGATATGCTCAGCAGCGTACAGAAAACAGCCACAGAGGCTATCGGCGCAAAGCCCGGAGACCGGATCATAATTTCTGCGGGTGTCCCTTTTGGCGAGCCGGGTACAACCAATACGCTGAAAATCGATACGATTAAATAAGGGCCTACCCTAGAACAATGCCGGATTCACTTGGGACTGCACCACTTTTTTAACT
This sequence comes from uncultured Caulobacterales bacterium, assembly GCA_964654665.1. Taxonomy (GTDB): domain Bacteria; phylum Pseudomonadota; class Alphaproteobacteria; order Caulobacterales; family Maricaulaceae; genus CALCKU01. Next base: position 23,363 of record CAZZKV010000002.1, read on the forward strand.
GTTAAACCCTGAACAATAATCGAGAAGATAACAACGATATAGGTCGCCGCCAAAATCAGGGGTTTATATTCGCTCTCGGGTAAGGATAGCGCCAGAGCCACAGATATGCCACCGCGTACACCGCCCCATGTCAGCACAGGAATCGCGCCTTTGGTGAAGTTTTTGAACGTCCCTAACACGCGCATCGGTATCGACACGGCCGTAAAGCGGGCAAGCAAAACAAGGGGGATGGCCAATAGAGAGATAAGTGCGAATTCGGGCGATAGGCCCAAGACTAGAATTTCAAGGCCGATGAGCAAAAACAGAACCGAGTTTAAAATTTCATCGACCATTTCCCAGAATCCGAAGAGATAGGTTTTTGTCTGTTCGCTCATTGCATAGGCCGCGCCTTTATTGCCAATCATCAGCCCAGCCACAACAACAGCAATCGGGCCCGATAAATGGTGCCCTAGAATATCAATGCGCTGCGCAACAGCATAAGTGCCGGCAACAATGCCGAGTGTGATTAGAATTTCAATGGAATGTTCATCGATCTTGGCCATCATACGGCAGGCAATCCAGCCCGCGATAATTCCCAATATCGCCCCGCCAACCGCGTCGACTAAAAACAGCTCTGCAATATCCAAAATATTAATACCGCCGCCATGCGCCCCCGCCGCCGCATCAACCGGTCCGGCCAACATCACGCCCTGTAATCCGGCATGAGCGCCATTACCACTGCCAACGGCAATGGCAAGGATAATCGTGAAAACAACAACACCCACACCATCATTAAACAGGCTCTCGCCGGCAATTTTAGCCTCCAGACTTTTAGGCATTTTCACGGTTTTGAGGATAGAGAGCACAGCCACCGGATCCGTCGGGCTGATTAAGGAGCCAAACACCAAAGCCCAAATAAACGGCAGGTCAACACCAAACAGCTTGGCGATATAATAAAACCCGCCGCCGACAATGAAGGTTGATAATAACACCCCTAATGTCGCCATAGACCCAATCGCCCATTTGGCATCACGCAGCCGCCCGAAATCAACATGCAAAGCCCCGGCAAAAAGCAAAAAGCCGAGCATCCCTTTCATCAACGTTTCATTAAAATCAATTTGGCCAATGGCCCCTTGCAGCGTATCTGTCAAACCCAACACGGGGAAAACAGCTTCAAGCCCCAAGAGAATAAAAGACGCAGCCAGCGCCATCACTAATAAACCAATTGTATGGGGCAGTTTAAAAAGGGCATGATTAAGCCATGAAAACAGGCCCGATAAAACCAGTAATAAAGCCGCAATTTCGAATAAACTTAACATGAAACTCTCCGAATTGGCACACGGCCAATGATATAATTATCTAAATATAATGGATAAATTTAAACAGAATAAAACTTAACTATCCGTACCGAAATCAGACGCATCATGGCGTTCCGCCAAACCCTTATCATCCCATGTCCGGTTCACGCGTTGCCCACGTCGAAAGGCCGGACGGGCCGATAATTGTTTGGTCCAGCGCAAGACATGGGTATAGCTGTCAACATCAAGAAAATCTTTGGCTTCATATAATAGACCCCGGGCCATACCGCCATACCATGGGTAAATGGCAAAATCAGCAATTGTCAGCACATCGCCCGCTATAAATTCATTATGCGCAAGTTGCTGGTCCAGCACATCCATCTGGCGTTTCACTTCCATAGCAAACCGGTTGATTGCATATTCTATTTTCATCGGCGCATAGGCATAAAAATGACCAAATCCACCACCCAGATAAGGGGCGCTGCCCATTTGCCACATAAGCCATGACACAGTCTCAGCCCGCGCACCGCTCTCTTTTGGTAAAAAAGCATCAAATTTCTCGGCCAGATACATGAGAATAGAGCCGCTTTCGAACACTCTTTGCGGCTTATCTCCCGAATGGTCCATCAGGGCCGGAATTTTAGAATTAGGATTAGCCCCCACAAATCCGGAAGAAAACTGATCCCCCTCTAGAATATTAATTAGCCACGCATCATATTCCGCGCCGCTGTGTCCCGCAGCCAATAATTCTTCGAGCATAACCGTGACTTTAACACCATTGGGCGTACCCAGAGAATAAAGCTGCAAGGGATGTTTTCCAACCGGTAAATCCTTTTCATGGGTCGCGCCTGATACCGGACGATTAATATTGGCAAAACGATTACCATCATCCTTTTGTTCCCATGTCCAAACATTTGGCGGGACATATTCTGAAAAGCTTTGCGTCATTGTCTACTCCTGTTTCGCGGACAACATAAGATAAAAATAACAGCGTAAACAGCGAAATTATTATGTGATTCTACGGTTTGGTTGCAAATGTATCGTGATGGCTATGCAATAAGGACCGCAAATAAAAGGACAAATCGGCACGGTCTTTAAATCCCGCAGCTCGCGCGGCCTTTTCTTTCTGCGCAAGGCTAACAGGTGCATCGGCGGCAAAGCTTTTGAAATCATCATGAAACCCGATTGTAAAAACATCAACATCGGAACCGCCTACACGTTTGAATATCATATTCGGTGTTTGGCCTGTGGAAATGAGATAATTATTTTCCATTTGTCGTTGCTTATAAAGTTGAGCCTGTTTACCGCCTACGGCGTGAAACATTTCAATATGATATAGTCCCTTCTCCATATAGGCAGCCTTGAGCTGTTCATAATCGGGACCGGTCACGAAAACGTCTTCGGCAAAAGCAATATCGTTATAAAGCCGCGTAATTAAAGACCGGTTTTTTTGAACGGCAGCGGCGCGCATGGCCAGAGTCTCGGGCTTATAATACTCTGCCCAGCTTCCCATGGGTAACATCGCCATAATATCCCATTGATCCCCTTGGCTATGCCGCATAATCAGCGAAGCGGGTCGGCCTTTATAATAATCGCCCTGTTGCAAAAGCGTGATGGTTTCCAGCAAGGATTCAAACTGGCCGTGCTCTGCGCGCAGCGTTGTCACCTTATACAGATATTCCCCTTCGAGCGCATAAGCCGGCGCATCTGCTTTGTCCTGTGCTGCCGCTTGCTGTAACGGCGCTAACGTTCCTAAACCAACCCACAACAGCCCCAGTATCACAGCTTTTATCATATCACCCTCACAATTGCCTTATTGCTACCTTGACACAAGACCCATTTTTTTCCAAGAGGCGGACGGGCCTCGCTCCCCCACTGGAGCGCACTTTAGAGTCTGTATAAAAACGCAGGCGATGGAGACATATTATGGCAAGAGCCACTACGGCGGTGATTCGTCCCACCGCAAAACCTGCTGACCCGCGCTTTTCTGCGGGCCCCACTAAAAAACGCCCCGGATGGAGCCTTGATGCTCTGAGCGATGCCGCCCTCGGCCGCTCGCACCGATCCGCTTTGGGCAAAGCGAAATTAAAAGAGGTTATTGACCTGACCCGCGATGTTCTGGGCGTACCTGCGGATTACCGTATCGCGATTGTACCAGCGTCTGATACCGGCGCCGTTGAAATGGCCATGTGGTCCCTGCTCGGCCCGCGCGGCGTCGACGTTGCCGCTTGGGAAAACTTTGGTAATGCTTGGATTACCGATGCCCAATCACAATTACCGCTCGATGATCTACGTATATTAACCGCTGATTACGGGCACCTACCACCGCTCAATGACTATACGGGCGATAGAGATCTTGTCTTTACATGGAACGGCACCACGGCGGGCGTGCGTGTCCCTAATGCCGATTTTATACCCGCAGACCGCGAAGGCCTAACAATTTGCGATGCGACATCCGCCGTATTTGCCCAAGAGATCGCTTGGGATAAATGCGATGTTGTCACTTATAGCTGGCAAAAAAACATGGGCGGGGAAGCGGCCCATGGTATGCTTATCCTCTCGCCGCGCGCCGTTGAACGGCTAGAGAGCTATAGCCCGCCTTGGCCTTTGCCCAAGATTTTCCGTATGACTAGCAAGGGTAAACTCAATGAAGCCTTATTTGAAGGTGCAACCATTAACACCCCATCGCTCTTATGTACCGAAGATCATTTAGATGCCCTCAAATGGGTCAAAGCCAATGGCGGGTTACACGCCATGCATGCGCGCGCCGATGCCAATGCCCAAGTCCTATGGGATTGGATTGAGCGAACGCCGTGGATTGCTAATCTGGCGGAAAACCCCGAAGAGCGCTCAAACACGGGTGTCTGTATGAAAATCGTCGACCCGCGCATCACAGCGCTGGATATGGACGGACAGGCCGCCTTTGCAAAATCAATTGTCACACTTCTGGGTGATGAAAATGTCGCGCTTGATTTTGGGGCCTATAAAACCGCCCCTGCTGGTTTTCGTATCTGGGCCTCGGGTCTGATTGAAAAATCAGATCTCGAAGCTTTGACCCCATGGCTCGACTGGGCCTTTGAAACCAAAATTGCGGAGCTGGATAATGCCTAAGGTTCTTATTGCCGATAAAATGTCCGTTTCGGCTACGGAAGTTTTTAAAAACCGCGGCGTGGATGTTGATGTTATCACGGGTCTATCCAAAGAAGAGCTTATCAAAATCATACCCGAATATGACGGTTTGGCCGTGCGGTCTTCATCGCGTCCCGATGCTGAAATTATTGCGGCAGCAACCCAACTGAAAGTCATTGGCCGCGCTGGAATTGGCGTGGATAATATTGATATCAAGGCAGCCACAGACCGCGGCGTTGTCGTTATGAACACCCCTTTTGGTAATGCGATAACAACAGCCGAACATGCCATTGCTATGTTATTTTCCGCCGCGCGCCAAATTCCAGCGGCCAGCACACGTACACAAAATGGGGAATGGCCAAAATCCGATTTCAAAGGTGTAGAACTGTTTAACAAAACACTTGGCATAATAGGATGCGGCAATATTGGCGCCCTCGTAGCTGAGCGGGCCTTGGGATTAAAGATGAAGGTCATTGCCTTTGATCCTTATCTCACGCCGGAACGGGCTGTAAAACTGGGCGTAGAAAAGGTTGAACTAGATGATCTGTTCCGGCGCGCCGATGCCATTACCTTGCACACACCTTTAGTGGAAAGCACCCGCGGGATTGTTTCCAAAGACCGTTTGGCAATGGCTAAAAAGGGAATCATTATTGTTAATTGCGCCCGCGGCGGACTTGTCGATGAAGAGGCTCTAAAAGACGCTTTGGATAGCGGCCATGTTCGCGCAGCCGCGCTGGATGTTTTTGCTGTCGAGCCTGCTAAAGACCATCCGCTATTTGGCACTCCAAATTTCATCGCTACGCCGCACCTTGGCGCGTCTACATTAGAAGCCCAAGAAAATGTGGCGGTACAGGTCGCTGAACAAATGGCCGATTACCTGCTGACCGGCGCGGTTTCCAATGCCTTGAACACCCCGTCTATCTCGGCCGAAGAGGCCCCCCGCCTCAAGCCTTTTGTCGGACTGGCTGACAAGCTGGGCACGATGATGGGCCAATTATTACGCAGCCCGGTGAAATCTGTTGAAATCACCTATAAAGGCAGCGTAACGGCGCTCAATACCAAACCTATGTCAGCCGCCGCGCTCGCTGGATTGCTCAAATCTGCTATGCCCGAGGTTAATATGGTATCTGCGCCGGTTCTGGCGAAAGAACGCGGTATTGAAATTACCGAGTCCTATATTGACGAAGCCGAGCGGGCTGAAAGCCTCATCCGTCTGACAATTGCAACCAATGAACGTAAATTTGCTATTGTCGGTACAATATACAGAGATGAGCCGCGTATTGTGCGCCTGTTCGGCGTACAAATGGATGCCGCTTTTGACCCAACAATGATCTATGTACGTAACCATGATAAACCGGGGTTTGTTGGACAGTTGGGAAATCTATTGGGTGATGCGCAGATTAACATCGCGACATTTTCAATGGGCAGGCGTTCAGAACGCGGCGAAGCCGTATGCCTTGTCTCGGTTGACGGTCTTGTCTCGCCCGATGTGATAGCGAAAATAGAAGCGATAGACCAAGTTAAAATCGTTGATTTAGTAACATTGTAAAATTATCCCCAATCGGGCCTGCTCGATTGGGGATAATAATATGCCATTATAATCCGGTTTCTAACTGTGTTCTTTATTTGACAAATTAAGACTGTACCGTTTTCCTAAAATTATAAGGTTATAGGAAATATTATGGCGATCAGACATCAGTTCAAGACTGCGATCATACTCTGGTTATCTGCCATAGTCTGGTTTTTTGGATTTACCACGGCCGCCTATGCGCAACTTACGGAAATACGGGCCGGCATAACCGAATTTGATGAACGCACGCTCAAGGTCGGATGGGGTAGAGGCGGGGGCCGCGAAAACAGCATCGGCCTTAATGCTGAAGTTATTTTTGATACGCCCGTATTTCTGCAATGGGCGCTCGCTCCAAAGCCTTATATTGGCGGGACACTTAACCTTGAAGGCAACACCTCTTACGGCGGAGCTGGTTTTTTGTGGCGACAAAACCTCGGCGATAAATTTTACGGCGATATCGGGATCGGGCTGGTTATACATGATGGAACAAAGGTTGTCTTTTCACGTGAAAATTTAACGCGCCAGAGTTTTAACACGCTAATCCGGCGCAGTAATGAAGAAATTTCCTTTGGATCGCGTGTTTTGTTTCGTCCCACTTTAACCCTGGGCTATCGTATAAATGAGAAATGGGCGGGCGAGGTGTTTTTTGAACATTTGTCCAACGGATCCATATTCGGTTCTGTCAATGAAGGCGTTGATAATCTTGGTTTACGCGCCGCGCGGCGGTTTTAAGAAACTCCATATTTAAGCTCGCCATAGCTACCAAAATTGTCTAAAGACTAAAAAAGTCTGGGAATAAGATTCTTTAGGCGCAGCCTGTAATGGTTGCGCCTTTATTATGAGGTGAATTATGGCCAATGTTGTCGTTGTCGGCTCCCAATGGGGCGACGAAGGAAAAGGCAAAATTGTTGACTGGCTTTCAAACCGCGCCGATGTGGTAGTCCGGTTTCAAGGGGGACATAATGCTGGCCATACGCTGGTTGTTGACGGCGAAGTTTATAAATTATCCCTACTGCCATCCGGCGTAGTTCGCGGCGGTAAAATATCGGTCATAGGCAATGGTGTTGTCCTAAACCCATGGGCTTTTTTGGATGAGGCTGAACGTATAAAGAAACAAGGTGTAAAAATATCACCCGAAAATCTTATGATCTCGGAAAGTACCTCATTGATCTTGCCTATCCATTCAGAACTGGACGGTATTCGCGAAAACCGTGTTGACGGCGTAAAAATAGGCACAACCAAACGCGGCATTGGCCCGGCTTATGAAGATAAAGTTGCCCGGCGTGCTATCCGTGTATGTGACCTCGCCGATGAAGATCATCTTCTGGCCCGTGTCACAAACCTGCTCCATCACCATAATGCTCTGCGCCGCGGCCTTGGGCACCCTGAAACCGATGCCCAAGCGCTGTATCAATCTTTGCTGGAGATTGCTCCCAAAATTCTTCCCTTTATGGCCCCAGTTTGGCATGTATTGGATGAAGCTCAACGCACGGAAAAACGTATCCTGTTTGAAGGCGCGCAAGGCGCTATGCTCGATATTGACCACGGCACCTATCCCTTTGTCACCAGTTCCAATACAATTGCTGGCCAAGCAGCAGCCGGTTCCGGCATGGGCCCGCGTGCGCTCAATTATGTTCTGGGAATCACCAAAGCCTATACAACCCGTGTTGGCGAAGGACCTTTCCCGACGGAATTAACCGATGCTATCGGTCAACGCCTCGGGGAACGCGGCCATGAATTTGGTACTGTTACAGGGCGTCAACGCCGCTGCGGCTGGTTTGATGCCATTATGGTTCGCCAAGCCATTATTACGGGCGGGATATCCGGAATCGCCCTGACCAAGCTAGACGTTCTGGATGGGCTGGATGAGCTGAAAATTTGCACAGGCTATAAGCTAAACGGTAAACTTTTGCGCCGGTTGCCGGCGGGAGCAACCAATCAAGCCGGTATCGAACCCATTTACGAAGCTATGCCCGGGTGGCAAGGCAGTACACGCGGCGCCCGCTCTTGGGCGGATTTACCCGCCGAGGCGGTGAAATATGTCCGCCGCGTCGAAGAACTTATCGGCTGCCCAGTCTCTATGGTTTCAACTTCACCCGAACGCGAAGATGTTATTTTAATGCGTGATCCGTTTAAAGCCTGACAGACCCAATGGCGTGACGAAAATTTAAGCTGCAATCCGGAGAGCTTTGACCTAGGGACATTTATGGGATTGTTACGTCTGCTTTTTATCACGGCATTATTGACCTTGCCAAATGGCGCTATTGCGCAGTCCGGCCCGCAATCTGACCCACTACCTGATCTATTGGATAGTGAACCGGAATTGGTGACATCAAAAAAATTGAAAAAACGCGGGGAACATATTGATGGCCCCATTAGTGCAACTCATCCAGCAGGGTTACTATTGGCCAGTTTTGATCAAAATGCTGATTACACAATCACGCCGTCGGAAATAACGGCAGGTCAAACGGCAGCCTTTCAGGCGGCTGATCGTAGCCAGAACGGCAGTTTGAACTTCCTCGAACTAGAGGCTTGGCGCGAAAAAGCACTTGGATCTCTTGATGCTATGCCCGGTAATATTTCCTTTGATCGTAATTTTGATCAAACTGTCAGCCGCGAAGAATTTGACCAAACCTTTGAACGCATTATTCGCAAGGCCGATAAAAATGGTGATGGCGCGTTAGCCTTTTCCGAACTGATTCATGTTTTTGCTATGCCTAAACGCATCGAAGCACCGCCCCCGCCGCCCCGTACATTTCGCGATGCCCCGGGGCGGGGACAAGACCGCGGGCGGTTTCCAAACAGACGGTAAACCACTTATAACATATGCCGAAAGGCGGAAAATTTAAATATCGGTTTGTTTCGGCTGCGCGGCTTTTTCAAGCTGTTTTAAAAGGTCTTCATGCAGATCACCGGAATCGCCGCCGCCAAATACCATAGCCCCTGAGGTATAGCTGCTGCCAAAGGTTTCCGCCGCTGTGAATGTCTGGGCGATCCCTGATAAAAATTCCTTTTCGGTCAAATTATCCAAAGGATGAATAAACACGGCCCAAACCACAGTATTGGCAATGGCATAGCGCACATCCAGCACAGCATCGAAATTCGCCTTGAGCATACGCGTCATAATTTCAGGAGGAACAGAGGCTTCTGAAATAATGGGAGCAACAATGCGCATCCGGCGCGCCTTTGTATCATAGACCAGAATAATATCACGATCCCGAATTTTGAAAGTTATATTATTTGGGTTAACTTTCGCGGTTTTGTCAATTGTCTGAATCAATGTTGTCATTGTCTCCGGAGTCATTATCGCATCGGATCCCAAGCTCCCCTCTTCCAGAGCTTGATCATCGGGGGCCAGATCATTCGGGGCGAGGTCTTCGGACGGCGGTTCTGCCGATTTTCTATCATCGGGTACGGCCTGCCTCTCTGTTTGGGGTTCCGCCGTTTGTCCATCTGTACCCGCGGCGCTACAGGACGAAAAGATCAGCGCCAGACAACTCATAATAAGGATTGAAAAATATTTCATAGGGTAGCTTAACCCCCGACAGACCGCCTGCAAGTCACAATTATGCGATAAGCCCAAACAAACGGCCTTCACTCTAAAATATTATTGACGACAAACAGCCCCCCTGCCAAGCGGGTTCATGCAGGTGGCACCCAATGATTCTTTAAAACAATCCCATCTTTTGGGGATTGCCATAATCCTCGTTTTAATATGGGGCAGTGCCTATACAATTGTTGATGTTGGCGTGCGCTATATGACGCCCATATGGCTGGTAGCCTATCGTTTAATTATCGGGGCCGTTCTGGTCACAGCCTATGTCCTTGTCAGCGGTGAAAAACTGCCAAAACTGAGTGACCGGCGCTGGCTATGGTATTTCAGCCTTGGCATGAGCGGCTCTGTCATCCCGTTTTTTTTACTCACGACCGGACAAGTCCATGTGGATAGCGGGCTGACCTCAATCATTGTTGGGGCTATGCCACTTATGACTATTGTACTGGCCCATTTTTTCACACAGGAAAAATTAAACTGGCAAAAATCCCTAGGCTTCATAATCGGGTTTTGCGGCATCATAGTATTATTTCTGCCGGATGATTTATCCTTACAACTTGTCAAAAACTGGAAATCCCAACTTATGATTGTTGGCGGCGCGGGCTGTTATGCCGTCACCACGGTAGCCGCCAAACGTGCCCCGCAAACCCAATCATCTGTTGGGGCCGCAATGATGTTGATTTGCGCCGCCTGTGTCGGGTTTATATGGGCCTGCCTGACTGAGCCTGCTGATCTAACAACGCCCTTACCCGGTCTATTATCTGCCATAGCGCTTGGAGTTGGATCAACAGCGCTCGCGACAATTCTCTATCTCTATGTTATCCAGAAAACAGGGCCCAGCATGGTCGCCCGTATTAATTATTTTGTGCCGGCCACATCGGTTATTTTTGGCGTTTGGTTATTGGATGAACCTTTCACGGGACGCACGGCCTTCGCCTTTATTGTTATTGGACTGGGCGTTATGATTTCGCGTATAAAGCCGTCTAGGGTTTAAAATCTTTAAGCGCAGCAAAGGGGTTTGCGGACTGTCCCGCCGCTTCATCGGCATCATTCGCTTCTAAAACCAAACCATGATTAAGCGGGCCCTGCCCCGCACCTAATTTCGGCGCATTGTTGATAGCCTCAAAAACAAAATCACGCGCCCGCATAACGGCTTCTTCAAGCGGATGTCCCAAGGCTAACCCCGCCGCTACTGCGCTAGCCAATGTGCAGCCTGTCCCATGGGTATGGCGCGAGTGAATGCGCGGTCCTGTCATCATCGATGCACCTTCATCGGAGACCAGAACGTCGATCACGGTTTTCCCCGTTAAATGCCCGCCTTTCATCAGTGCGGCATACGCCCCCATCTCCAAAAGCTGCCGCCCTGCTGTGGCTAAATCACTGGCCTCCTTTATACTCACCCCCGTGAGTATTTCCGCCTCGGGAACATTGGGCGTGATAATATCGCAATGCGGGATGAGCCTGTCTTTTAGTGCTACAACAGCCGCATCTTGCAGCAAGCTATCGCCGGATGTAGCCACCATAACCGGATCCAATACCACAAGAGCTGCGCTGTCTTTAATTTCTTCAGCCACTACATCTATAATATCCGCTGTCGCCAACATCCCGATTTTAATGATATCCGCACCAATATCATCCATCGCGCTGCGGATTTGCGCCCGCACCATAGTTGGTGAGCAGGCTTCAACCTGCTGAACACCGTGGGTATTTTGCGCCGTTATCGCCGTTATCGCGCTTTGGCTGTAAACCCCAAAAGCGGCACAGGTTTTGATATCGGCCTGAACACCCGCCCCGCCAGAACTGTCTGAACCAGCAATAATCAGAACGCGGGGGACAGTGATAGTGTCAAGCAAAGTGCTCTGTTTCAACGTTATCTCCATTTTTTTAATGAATGTGATGTCTATCACAGACATAAAAAATTCTGCCTTCTTTAATTAGCATTATAAACAACGGGGCAAACAATGAAAAAACTAATTTATATATGGGCTATTATAATTTTACTGGCCCCTTTGGCCACATATGCGCAATTCAGTTGTACAGGCGATACGGTCCTGACCACAACACCATGGAAAAACAATGCGACTCCAGCGCCTCACCTGCAATCCTATTGCACATCAGGAAACCGTACGCTTCAAGGATATAATGATTCCAACTTTAATGAGTTCTTTTGTGACAGTATGAATTTGCCGCCTCTTATTGATACTAACCAACCTGTGGCCGTCCATATCAACACGGGTGTTGTTCAAGTTACAGGTGCAGCAGATGTTACAACAGATAGTATAGTAATTGGTGAAATGAATGCAGGCGGAACAGCGTTTTCAGGACCAACGGCAATAAATAGTAATTTGACCGCTGCCAGCGCAAACACCACTATTTCTATGAATCTATCAGCCCCCATAATCAACAATATCGCTAACGGAGATAATGTAATTGATGTCGTTGTTCAAGATGATACCGAGATCATATCCATGCGTATGCAATATTGTCAATTAACGCCAAAAGCCGAAATTTCATTAGGGGCTGGATGTCCTTGTAAAGATGGAAATTTGGTTTCAGAAAAATATGGTTCGATTGAAGGATGCCAATTTTGTGCAGATGATCCCATACTGGTTTCAACCGCTGGAACAAAAAATGCAGATAGTTATTTTATTGGGTTAACAGAATTTGACCTTAATCAATGGCAAGTTACGGCAACTATATTCCCGGGGACTTGGATTTGCACGAACTGCGCTATTCCGCCCTATCTGCTCATATCTGATTATTTAAATGGAAACAGTTTAGTTCCGGGAAAAGTTTACAAATTTAGATTTGCTGTTGGACCACAATGGGATGTTGATGATGTATTTTTCAAAATCGTTCCATGTGCTAAAAAAGGAATAAGGTTACAAAAAATTCCTGCTAAACAAACCGGCCCTTTCATACGAAAATCAAATAAGCCCGCTCTCATACGATAATGATTTACGCTATAATCACGATAGTGCCTATGGAGATTAATCACAGCCCGACTCACCGGCTATTGCCTCCCAGATTTTTACGGCTTGTACGGTTTCAGCCACATCATGTACACGGATAATATCGGCTCCGGCTTGCACGCTCCAGAGAGCAGCCGCGAGACTGCCGCCTAATCTGTCGTCAGCGCTCGAGCCGTCAATTTTCCCGATAAAGCTTTTACGCGAAGCTCCCATCAATAGAGGACAGCCCAGCGTTTTAAATTCCGATAGCCGGCCCAGTATCGCCAGATTGTCTTCATGCCGTTTGCCAAAGCCCAAACCCGGGTCCAGAGTAATCTGGCCATGGTCAATACCGGCAAAGACCAGCGCATCAAGACGCTTGGCGAGATAGTCTTTAATCTCGGCCACCGGATCATCATAAAAGGGATTGTTTTGCATGGTCTCAGGATCGCCCTGCGCATGCATCAGAATAAGCGGGCAGGCCAGATCAGCAGCCATGGTTTCAGAAGCCGGATCAAAGGTGAGCGCCGAGACATCATTCCAGATATCGGCACCCATATGGATCGCTGCCTCGGCGACTTGCGGCTTTCGCGTATCAATGGAAATAAGGCTATCGTGGTCATGGCTACGGGTTTGCGCACGCAGAGCCGCAATAACGGGCACAGTGCGCCGGATTTCCTCTTCAATCGATATTGGCTGGGCCCCCGGCCGCGTACTCTCGCCGCCAATATCGATAATATCGGCTCCGGCATCAATCATAGACAGGGCTTGATTGACCGCCCCTTCAAGGTCATCATATCGCCCGCCATCGGAAAAACTATCCGGGGTGACATTTAATATGCCCATGATGGATATAGAGGTTGTCATAGAAAAACCCCGCACAAGGCGGGGCGTATCTCTAGGCTTTCGCCGCGCCGCCAACCGTGCCGGGCCCGCGCGTTGTTGGTACGGCAGAGACCGAGGGTTTGCCCGAACCATCAGGGCGTTTCGGCTTAATCCCGTCAGAAAGCAGGTTTGAAATCTCATCACCCGATAAGGTTTCAAATTCCAGCAAAGCCTCGGCTAATGCGACCCAATCCTTCTTTTTCTTCTTAAGGATTTTTAACGCCGTTTCATGCGCTTCCGTAACAAAACGCTTGATTTCGGTTTCAATCAGACTGGCTGTTTCCGGCGAAATCGCTGAACCGCGCCCAATACCAGGCATAAAGCTGGTTTGGTCCGTTTCCTTATAGGCTATAGGGCCGACCTCGTCGGATAGGCCCCATTCTGTTACCATGGCTGTAGCGATACGGGTGACTTGCTCGATATCCGAACTGGCCCCTGACGTAACCTTGTCATAGCCAAATTTAATTTCCTCGGCGGCCCGTCCCCCCATAGCCATAGCCATACGGGCTATCATCTCTTCGCGAGATTGCGAAATCTGGTCGCGTTCAGGCATATATTGCACCATACCCAGCGCCCGCCCGCGCGGGATAATTGTGGCCTTATGTATCGGCAAACTGCCGGGCATGTTTAAACCGACAATCGCATGACCGGCTTCATGATAGGCCGTCATGGCTTTTTCATCTTCGGTCATCGCCAGTGTGCGCCGTTCGGCCCCCATCATAACTTTATCGCGCGCATCTTCAAATTCGCGTAGCGTGACTTTAGTTTTATTCCGGCGCGCCGATAACAACGCCGCTTCATTGACAAGGTTAGCCAGATCAGCCCCCGAAAACCCGGGTGTGCCGCGCGCAATATATTGCACATCCACATCAGCGGCAATCGGCTTGCCGCGCATATGGACATTCAGAATTTTCTCGCGTCCCTGAATATCAGGATAGGGTACTTCAATCTGGCGATCAAACCGGCCCGGCCGCAATAAGGCTTTGTCCAACACATCCGGACGATTTGTTGCCGCAATAATGATAATACCTTCTTTGCCATCAAAGCCGTCCATTTCGACCAACAATTGGTTCAAGGTTTGCTCGCGTTCTTCATGTCCGCCCGATGTCCCCACCCCGCGGTGGCGGCCGACCGCATCAATCTCGTCAATAAAGATAATACAGGGGGCATTTTTACGCGCATCAGCAAACATATCGCGCACACGAGAGGCGCCAACCCCGACAAACATTTCGACAAAATCAGAACCGGAAATTGTGAAAAACGGTACGCCCGCTTCACCCGCCACGGCCCGTGCCAATAATGTCTTACCGGTTCCCGGCGGGCCTATGAGCAAAGCTCCGGTTGGAATTTTTGCACCCAGACGGGTGAATTTTGTTGGGTCTTGCAGAAATTCAACGACTTCCTTTAGATCTTCTTTGGCGCTTTTAACGCCCGCGACATCTTCAAATGTCACCTTGCCCTGTGTTTCGGTCAGTAATTTAGCACGTGATTTACCAAAGCTCATCGCCCCGCCGCGTCCGCCGCCTTGCATAGAGCGCATGAACATAATCGCGATGCCGATGATCAGCACCATTGGCAACATACTCGCCAGAAAATTAACCAGAGGACTTGGCCGCTTGCTCTCTTTAAATTCAACCGGAACATTATTGGCTTCAAAAATGTCTTGGGGCTCGTCCATATACGGCGAAATATTCGTCTCAAAACTTTTGCCGTCGTTCAGCTCACCTTTGACAACGGCCTGTGAAATGTCAATTATTGCTGACTTAATTTCTTTGGCTTCGGCTTTATCAACCATTTGCGAATAGGTTAATTTGTTACTTTGCGCAGCCGGCATCGAATTGCTCGACACAGTCAGCATGACAATAAACAACGTGATAACCATAGCCCACATCGCCAAGTTCTTCATCGACATATTCATAACTTCAACCTTTGGATATCTTGGGTTCTCTTTAATATACCATATAGGACACTTAAACGAAATAATAAGAGCCGCTAAGGTGTATTTTTCATAAGTTTAGCCCCCAAAAGCTGTTCTTGTGCTCTCAATATCCCATTTCAATGGGCAAAAGATGAATATATATTACCCTGCCAATAAAGCGGCCAACCTTAAAGCGGCGACGGGCTTAATTTCAACCGCCCGCGTTAAACCGCCGCCCATCAATACTATCGCACCCTGATCATCCAAAGCGAGCGGAGTGGACGGGCGGGCCGCAGGCGGGATGGCTTGAAAACGGGCCTTATCCCGGCGGCGCAACTGGGCACCCATGCCCATAGCCGGTATAAGTCTTATCGGCATATCACCAACCGTTATGATAAAACGGCCATCCCACATTATAGTATCATTGCGCAGGGTTAATGGCTGTAATTGACGCTTGGAATTGGCCCGACCTTTAACGATGGCCAGATCCCGCGTAATTACATAAGCTTGAGCGGATTTCACAATTTGTGCCCCTGCCAAAGTCGCCGCTTTAAAATCCGGGTCACGCATAGACCGGCGCAGCCTGGAGAGGCGTTGACGATCAATCGGGCCGCCTGTGCCGCTGACAATACGCAACAGATGGGCTAAAAGTTGGGGCGGGGGAATGGCTTTTAAGTCTGCATAACCCACATCATTTAGTGTAAGATTATCAGCAGCCCATTCCCGCAGCCGTATTTTTTCAGCCCTTATACCGCTTTGCAAATCGCTTACAGGTTCCAATAAACAGCGCCGCAATGCAGGCGTGGTCATTAAGGTATCCCGCGCCCGAATACGGGCAAAGTTCCGGTTTTCATTACTGGGATCATCAATCCATGTGATCTGGCGAGCCTGATTATATAGACGCAAATCCTGACGGCGCACATCCAATAAAGGCCGCAGCAGATTAACCAATGCCAGTTCTGGCCATAGAGGAGCATAGGTTTTCTCAGCCATGCCGGCAGCCCCGCGCCAATCGGTCTGACGCTCATAGCGCATAAGCAATGTCTCGGCTTGATCATCCTGCGTATGGGCTGTCAACAGAGACGTGATAGAGTTATTGCGGCAAAATTCACCCATAAGGCCATAGCGCGCAATACGGGCCCGCTCTTGAAGCGCCGCCAAGCTCTTTTGCGGGGTCCATACGAGAATGTGGGCCTCATAACCGCAGGCCTGTGCAAAAGCTCTGGCCTGCTGCGCCTCATCCTGTGAACCGCGCCGCAAGCCATGGTCGACAATGAGAGCCGTACGAGCCCGCGGGTGATCTTTCAATAGATGAAGCAAAGCCGTACTATCGCCGCCACCCGAAAAAGCGATAGCAAAATCCTGCCCTTTAGTCAGGAGATCAATACGGGCAATAAAGTCTTTCGGGTTTAACACCCGCGTCGCTTAGCAGCCCGAACGCGCCCGTTCAATTGTCGCTTGATCACGAACCTCTTGCGGCGCATTAGGATATTGCACGGGAAAGCTGGATAACGCTTGGCAGCTTTCGGTCACATTGCCCAGCTCGCGCAAAGTGGCGGCCAATTTCACCATGGCATTAGGCGCAACAATACCTTTAGGATCTTGGCGCATAGAGGCAATATAGGCATCCGCTGCATCCGTATAACCGCCTTTGACATAATAGCTCTCGCCCAGCCAAAATTGAACCTCGCCGGCATTGGGCGCATCGCCGTTAATATCAAGATATTGGCGAAATGCCTGTTGCGCTCCAGTAAAATCACCCTCAGCCAGTTTCCGCTTACCCGTATCCGGCAGATCGGCCAGATCATTATAATCTTGCTGTACGCCGATCGTTTGCGTGCTGAGACTCGGCGGACCGGGTATAGGAGACGGTTGGGACAGTATAGTATCGCCGCTTTGATATGTCCCGGTATCCCCGCCATAAGTGCGCGAATTATTGGAACCTTCATACGCCGGTATTGACGCACCGGACCTAGCTGTCCGCCCCTGTGTCTCCTGAGCCACCAGATCAACGGCATCCAGATGAATTTTCATGCGATTGGAATAATCCTGAATTTCGCGAAGGTCTTCGGATAAAGCGGCCAGATCGCCGCGTAAACTATCGCGCTCAAAGCGCAACGTTTCAATCTCGCCCCGCGCTGTACGCAAGGCAGACTCCAGTCCGTCCATACGCTGCATAAGGCGTTCTGCCGCCGGATCACCCGTTAACAGCCTGCTCTCTAAGACAGACAAACGTTGCGCCAATATAGCATCTTGAGCTGCGAGTTCTTTCTTACTTTGGGCATTGGCGGGAACCGCCAATAAAATTATACTCGTCAAGACAACAGAAAAGATGGCGCGCATGGAATGCTCCTCAATCAAAAAAGTCAGGCCCACTGAACCTGACTACCCATTTCAACAGGATTATAAGGGCCAAATAGGCTCTGTATGCTTAAAACCCTGTTAAAGTCTTAAACAAGTCCTTAACACAGACATAAAACACCCGTGAACAATACGGGCCCTAACCAATAGCGCCAGAGACAATATTCGTATGGCCATTGCGGTTGCGCGCCCAGCCGGACTCATTCGAGCGGCCATCAATCGGGCGCTCTTTCCCATAAGAGACGGTTGTCAAACGCGACGGCGCAACACCTTGGGATACCAGATAGGCTTTGACACTGTCCGCACGACGCGCGCCCAAAGCGAGGTTATATTCCCGGGTTCCGCGTTCATCGGCATTCCCAGCCACCACGGCTGTCACATTAGGATATAGCTGCAACCATGCGGCTTGTCTGGCCAGAACGCTGCGGGCCTGTCCGGTGAGTTGATATTGATTATAATCGAAATAGATACGGTCTTCACTGGCTTGATAAATGAAATCTTCTACGGAACCTGGCGTCGGAAGATTAGCGACAGGCGCTTGAACAATCGGAGCCACCGGTTGCTGGGTCACGGACTGGACCGGGGCCGGATCGGTAAAGACAGGCGCGGGCTCCTGAACGGCTGGAGCTTTTGCGAGAGGTTCTAGGGTTTTCGTCTGGGTCGCACACGCGCCCAGCATGAACGGAACCGCAATCACAGATGCGCGCATTATAAGGGCTCTTATTGTCATTCATCTCTCCTCTAAGAGTTGTTCTTATTCTTTTCACGGCCCAGTAAAGCGGTGCTGGATGGTTATTTCAAGCCTTACTGCGCGCGTTAACCTTAAAATCTGGCCATAAATCTTATTTGCCATATAAAATTTGCAGTATTATGACAGATTTAGAATGAATTACGCCCAAGTCTGGCAAAATTAAGGCAGAAGTGGAGACCAAGCCGGATCTGATGCACTGCCAGGTGTCGGCATTTTGCGTAAATTCTGCCCGGTCAAATCAATCGACCAGATTTCGTTACGACCCCGATTGCCGCGGCCTTCGCGCGAGAAGAGAATAACACGGCCATTGGGCGACCATGTCGGCCCTTCGTCCAGATAGCTAGTTGTTAAAAGACGTTCGCCAGACCCATCCGTTTTCATCACGCCAATTGAAAATTTACCCTTATCGCTTTTCACAAAGGCAATAAGATCACCACGCGGGGACCAGACCGGAGCTGTATAGCGGCCAGAGCCAAAGCTAATACGCTTCACATCCGAGCCATTCGCGCTCATTGTATATAGCTGCGGTGTTCCGCCCCGGTCGGAATTAAAGACAATTTTGCGTCCATCAGGCGAAAAACTGGCCGAGACATCAATGGCCGGATCCGAAGTAAGCCGGGTTGTCGAACGCGATCCCAAATCCATGACATAAATATCGCTATTGCCGCGCCGCGATAGGGTCATAATAACAGAGCGTCCATTGGGCGAAAAATGCGGCGCAAATGTCATACCGGGAAAATCCCCTAAAAGCTCACGTCGACCCGTTTCAATATCTTGCAAATAGACATGTCCAATACCGCTTTCATAAGACATATAAGCGATTTTTTGCGTGCTAGGCGAAAAACGCGGCGTAATTACCGTATCGGAACCCGAGATCAAAAACTGCGCATTAGCGCCATCTTGATCCATAATCGCCAAACGTTTCTTGCGGTTTGTTTTGGGTCCCTTTTCATCCACATAGACAATCCGGCTATCAAAATATCCTTTTTCGCCTGTCAAATTTTCATAAATGGAATCCGACACTTTATGTGCGATACGTCGCCAATTATCCGGCGTTGTTGCAAAACGCAGTCCGGCCAATTGCTTGCTGCCAAAAATATCCCAAAGCCGAAATTCAACCCTCAGCCGTGTCGGGCTTTCCTGCACAATACGCCCAGAAACCAAAGCTTCAGCCTTAATCACGCGCCAATCGGCAAAGGTCGGTTGATAATTAATATCGGTTTGGCGTTCGATAAAAGAATTTGGATCAAGCGCTTTGAAAAGGCCCGAGCGCTGTAAGTCGGCACGAACCACCTCGGCCAGATCACGGCCAATTTGTGCAACCCGGCTGTCGGCGGCAATGAAATCGGGTATGGCAATCGGGGATGGATCAATATTCCCCTGAGTGATGTCAATTTTTAATTGCGCCTGCGCCGGCACTCCCGCGCCCCCGAGGCAGAAAACCACTAAAAATACTAATGTTAAAAACCGTGTCATATCGGGTCTATATCTTAAAGTAGAGAAATTCCAAAGCAGCTTACGCATTACATATTACACATACTGGACATATTACACTGGCGGGCGGAAATTAAGCTCTAGGCGTTTCCATGTATTATATTTATCCACAGGCAGAAAATCATAGGGTGCACATTTGGATACGGCACGAACAGCGCGCTGGGCGGCAACTTTTAAATATCCATTGGATGAGGCGGCTATTTTAACTCTGTCCAATAATTCTGCTGATTGTACCGTACCATCAGGCAAGAGCGCCACTTTCACCCGCACAGCCAATTTTTCAGGATCAGGCGCATCAGCCGGCATCCGCCAACATTGATACATTTTCGATTGCAGCGCATCCATTTCCGACAAGGTCAGCGCCGTTTCTTCGCCTGAGCCCGCGCGAGCGCTCTTTGCAAATTCATAGGTGTTTTTTTCTGATTGCAATGTGTCTTGCTGATTTTTATCACCGGCTGTGCTGCGGGATTTATCAATTAAAGCGGCGACAGAATCGAGACTGAAAGCCGGGCGGTCAGGCTCGCGAGCGCGCGCGCTCTCTGTTTCAGGACTATTAACGGCAGGCTCTGTATCGGATGGCGTTAGAATTTCAGCTACTTTTTCAGGGGGCTGCGGCGTGTCAGACGGTGTTTCGGGCCTATCATCAGAGACTGTCTCCTCTGCATTATCCGCCGGGTTTTCAAGCCGCATCGGCTCTGCTTCAGTCTTAATCTGTTCCGGCTTTTGCACCTTTACAGCCGCGCGCACATTGGTTCGCTCTGCCACAGAGATAATATCCACAGGAATAATCCGTCCTTCATTTAACGGTTTTAACTGGCCTGAATATAGCACAAGACCGCCAAAAAGAGCGGCGGAATGCAAAAATGCGGATATGGGTAAACCGAATTTCATCTATCCCGCGCTATTTTTGCACCGGATCCGTTACAAGGCCAAGGTTAGAAAACCCGGCAGCATTGACCCGGGCCATGACTTTCATCACCGCCCCATAATCGCTGGCTTCGTCCCCGCGCAAATAAATACGTTCATCATATCCATTCGCAGCAATCGCGATAAGGCGCGGAGCCAAATCATCCAGCGTAATTGCATTATCCTGCAAATAAATCAGCCCGGCCTTATCAACGGAAATTGTGATCGGTTCTTGTTGCGATGGCAGGGATTTGGCATCTGTTTTGGGAAGTTCCACAGGCACGCCCACTGACAGCAACGGTGCCGCAATCATAAAGACAATCAAAAGCACTAACATAACATCAACCAGAGGCGTGACATTAATCTCGGCATTTAATTGGCCACGACGTCGGCGACGCCTGCCATTCCGTCCAGCCATTGATCCCATTGACATAGCCATATCTAACTTCCTTTGCTGATTTTACGGGATAGAATAGCGGATAACTCATCAGCATAGCCTTCGAGACGGCCAGCATATTTATCCAAGTCAGACGAAAATTTATTATAAAAAATAACGGCAGGAATCGCAGCAATCAGCCCCAATGCCGTTGCAAATAAAGCTTCGGCAATACCCGGAGCCACAACCGAAAGATTGGTATTTTGCGAAACAGCAATAGCCCGAAACGCATTCATAATACCCCAAACCGTTCCAAATAGGCCGATAAATACAGAGGCAGAGCCTACTGTAGCTAGAACCGACAAACCGCCCTCTGCTTTTGAAAGCTCACGATTAACCACCAAGGTCATCACCCGGTCAATCCGTTCGCGGGTTGACAGGATCGCCGCATCACTGCGCGGCGTATTGCGGCTCTCGTCCCATTCGCGCATAGCGGCGGCAAAAACCCGCGCCATCGGATCTTTAGTGTCATTTGTCAGCCCCGTAGAAAGCTCATCCAAGGTACGGCCGGACCAAAAGGTTTCTTCAAATTTATCAGCTCGCGATTTAAGAACCCGAAATGATAAAAATTTATCAACAGCAATCGCCCATGACCATAAGGATGCCAACATCAAAATAATCATGACCGCTTTGACAACCCAATCGGCTCGTAAAAACAAGGAGAGAAAAGAGAAATCTCCACTATGCACAGGGCTCAATGTGGGTGCCTGCATAATCAAATCTAACATTATAACCATAGGTCGTCTTTCAGCTCTATTGTGGCGCGAATATGACAATCATGAATCGCATATGGATTAAAGGTCATAACGCGGCCTATTGCTAATTAACAGCGTGTAAGAAAGACTTAGTTATAAAATATTAACTATGCCTTAGGCTCCCCTGTATTATCGTCCATCTATCGCAACTTTATACAGCTAGGGCCATATTTTTGCCGCAAGCTGTGATAGATTAGTGTAAATTATTGGAGGCCACTATGGCAAAATTAACACACACGGGCCCTTTGCGGTCTCTATTCCTTATAACGCCATTTATCCTCATAGCCTGTAAAACAACACCGCTCCCGCCACCGCCGCCCGTCGTCATCGCTCCGCCGCCTGTCAAAACCTGTTATAATGTTGCTGAATTACAGCGCGTCGTTATTCCCGCGAAAACCAAAACATTTGTTGCTATCACAGAAATTGACAATGCGCCTTACGAACCCATTGAACGCCGTCAAGAAATGGTCCGTGAAATTGAAGCGGAACAAGTTTTTTATGCCTTTGAAGGCAAGGAAGTTGCCAATATATGCGATCCGGAAAATATTGAACCTGCACGCCCGCTTAACCCCGACGCACGCCCTGTCGATGCCAGCTAAGCCATCGCTTAATCTATTGGGTTAACCACGCGGCACAGGAGTGCCGAAACGATGGGCATAATACCGGCCAATATCGCGGGCGTTATTAATAAAATAATGCCCGTTTTTGCGTAAAATCCCACACTCATCATAGCGCGGATTATCATTGTTCAAGACAAGGGTCGGGCAATTCTGGTTCTTATCCCCGAGACGCTCAACCATAGCCGGGCGCGGTTTATCGATCGGCATATAGTGGATATCAACACTCTGCTGAATCGCCGGAAAATAGGATAATAGACCCCATATTTCAGCACATTCCGGACAATATTCCCGCCGCAAATTTCCGTCCGGGCCTTGGTCTTCAAAACCCGGCGCTAATAAATATAATATATCGCGAGCCATAAACCCTCCTTCATATAAGCCCTATCTTTATCGTGATTTTTTACGGGCTGGCAAATAAGTCGGGCATTTTTTGACATATCCGCGGCCGCTGCCCCCTTTTGGTAGGCTTGCGACCCATGTGCACGATTGATTAACGCCATGGATTACATCCCACCAAGTCCCATCCAAACCAATATTGGTAAAAGGAATATATTTGCCGTTCTCACCTGCGAATTTCACATTAAGTTTTTCGCGAATTTGTCGCTCGCTTAGACCGTAAAATTGCGCTGGCAAACCACTATCAGCATAACGGCGCGTCCAAACAAGATCTGTTTCTGAAAGCTGGTCATCCGCGAGAATATCCCGGCGAATGTTTTTGCAATCAGTATCCCCCTCATATTTATTGTGCAGACATTCCAAATCCAGTGACATGGCAGCTAAACCTTGTGTGATTATCTCTGAGCTCTTACCACGTGCCTCTTGAGATTGCGGATTTGAATGCATCGGTG
This sequence comes from uncultured Caulobacterales bacterium, assembly GCA_964654665.1. GTDB lineage: Bacteria > Pseudomonadota > Alphaproteobacteria > Caulobacterales > Maricaulaceae > CALCKU01. Next base: position 46,817 of record CAZZKV010000002.1, read on the forward strand.
CTGGTAATACGGGGCGTCCTGCTGATAAGTCCACCGCATCATCACGGTTGTTATTATCCGGATTTAACCGAATATTGGGTGTAATAACCGGTTTAACCTGCGGCCTTACCACCGGAATTTTAGGCCTAGGTGAAGTCAGGGCACCCCCTATAGATACAGGTTGAGACCGGACAGTTTGAGCCGGCAATCGTAGCAGCTTCACAGTTATAAAATGCGGATCACCTGTCACATGATCAGGTAATTTTAGAGACATGAAACCTGCAAAAAGCCCCATATGAATACCGAAGGCAATTACGAACGAACGAAGAGGACTCTCCCTAAACATGACGCTGGTGCTCTGTGGTTTTCCGCGCAATACGTCCCAATATGGCATATAGTATATGACAGAGCTGGCAAACCACTATCAACTTAAGAATGCGCAAGCTTATAGACAGGTTACGAAAGAAATGAACTTTTTGCCGAAAATAGCTGACTATAAGATGTAACACTCTTGCAAAGGACCTTTAGTGGGCCAAAACAAAACATTATCGGTAGAAAAAGCGCTTGATAGCTATCAGGCCGCGCTGGCGATTGATGGCGACAAACACGCTTTTGCCCTACTTTATAAACGCTGGCATCCTCGGTTCTTTAAACTAGCTTTGCGCCTCACCCGTAATCCCAGCGATGCCCAAGAAGTTTTGCAAGACGCGGCATTGACCATAACGAAAAATATCCGGCGGCTGGAGCATCCTGAACGGTTTTCAGCATGGGCTTATACAATTATCCGTCGCCGGGCCGCCGATAATATAAAACGAGTGGTCCATCAACGCGATATAAAGGACAATGCCCAGCATATAAACCTGCCGCCGCAAAGGGATTGGGATACAACAATCTCGATGAAACAAGCCTTGGACCGGCTCTCTTTGGATGACCGAACCTTGCTGCTCTTATTTTATATCGACGGTCTGAGCGGCGCGGAAATGGCCGCGGCAATGGGCCTGCCGTTAGGGACTTTAAAGTCCCGCCTTTTTGCTGCGCGCACTAAATTAAAAACAGCCTATAACCCCATGACAACAGGAGAAACCCATGAGTGATTTTGACCAAAAATTAAAGCAGTTATTAAGCGAGGATGACGAAGCCTTTATCACAGATGCCATAGATGAAAACGGTTATTACAAAACCGTTCTGGGCAGCCTTAAGGGACAGGGCAGCACAATTCGCATTGCGACATGGATTAGTATTTTTGTGATCTGCGGGCTTTTATTTTTCTGTGTATGGAAGTTTTTCCATGTCGAAACAACTCGTGACCAGATTTTATATGCTAGCTTGGTTATCCTGCTTAACTCGGCACAGATCGCCTTGAAAATGTGGTTTAATATGCAGCTTAATCGCCGCATCATAACCCATGAGATTAAGTTGTTACAGCTTGCCCTTGCAAAATCATTACAGTCATAACCCATAGCATTATCGATAACTGTCATAAACCAGACGTAAGCTTTAACCCCTCGATATCGCTAAAAGCATTTCGTCATAAATCTGCTGACCGGATAATTTAGGGGATTGTCCATCTATAAAGGCCTGTTCTACCCGCTGTAAAAAATAGGCATTAATGGGCGCACGCATACCCTGCTGGGCGGCAAGACGCACGATTTCGCCTTGAAGGTAATTAATCTCGCAATCCCGGCCAGACTCCAAATCATCCAACATAGAGGAACGGGCATGGGGATCGATCTTTACAATCATATTGGCAATCAGATTATAGAGCCGATCAGGCAACCGCAGAACTGTGATCATTTTACTATGGGATTGCTTTCCGAATTTAGAGACAGGCTCGCGTGCAGCGCTTAATATTGCTATGGCCTCTTCTATCATCATCGCCAAAGCCCGGCGATAGGGGCGCTCCATAAGACCTGCTCGTAAAGCGTCTCCAGATAAAGCGTTGAGAGCATTGTTTAAATTCACAATAAGCTTACCCCATTGCACAGCGCGAATATTATCCGATAGCTCAACACTATGTCCGGATGCATTGAGAGCCTGTATCAATATAGGTAAGTTTTCATGATCATCATTCGCAATCATCACATTACCTTCGGTTCCACAATGGAAAATACCCGGTGATTTCAGCATCACATTAAACGGCACGACAGCCCCCAATACACGATTGGCTTTACCGCTTTTGCGCAGCTCTTTTTCGATTACATCCTGATTCCCTATGCCGTTTTGCAAACTAATAACTAGAGTGTTGGGACGAATATATGTCGCCAGAGTTTGCGCGGCCTCTATTGTATCCTGTGATTTTACACAGAGTAAAACTACATCGGCCGACGCGATTTCGTCCGCTTCCAAGGAAAAACGGTAATATGCATCATCAACCGGCATTACGCCGCGTTCGAAATGAGATAAGCTCAATCCATGTTCAGCCAACATATCACGGTAACGGGCCCGTCCGATAAACCGAAGCTGTGCATGACCCTGTGCCGCGGCTAACCCGCCAATGTAACAGCCAATAGCCCCAGCCCCCAAAACTGCAATCGTGATTACGGGCGGCATAGGAGAGTCATTCATCAAGCTCTATTAGCGAATAATTCGGGTTGCGCCGCTTGCACAGCCGCTTCGCGCGGAAGGTAGCATGTCACATGCGTGCCCTTGCCTTCTGCACTTTCCAAATCAACCCAACCGCCATGCGCGTCAATGAACCGTTCAACCAAGGCCAAACCCAACCCGGTTCCACCCCGGCTGGATTGAAAACTTTCAAATACTTGAGGTTGACGTTCCGGTGGAATGCCAACCCCGTCATCCTTGACCCATATTGTCACACCGCCATCCGCGCTTTTTGCGCCCAATTCTATATGACCGCCCGATTTCGTAAATCGCAAAGCATTAGACAATAGATTATAGACAATTTGTTTGAGCCGTTTCTGATCCGCCCTAATTTTCCCAATATCCTCTGCACATTTAAGCGTAATAGCAATCTTCGTATCATCGGCTTTGGTTGCAACATAATCCATAGCCGTATCCAAAAGATCAAACACATCAACATCGCCTAATTCCAGATCCAGTTTATTGGCTTCGATTGCCGCAATATCCAGAATATCATCGATAGATTTTTTTAATTCTTCGGACGCCGTTTGAATGGCAAAAATATGTTCAGATTGTTTATCCGTTAATTCGCCAGCGCCGCCGGACTGTAATAGATCGGCATATCCGGCAATTGTCGTCAGCGGAGTTCGTAATTGATAGCTGACATGCCCGACAAATTCGGATTTCAATCGATCCGCCGCTTCGACCGCTTCGGCGCGTTCGACCAAAGCCGCCTCAGCTTTTCGGGCATTGGATACATCATCCCAGGCGATCAATGTCGCCCCGTCAGGCAAGGGTTTGGACAGCCAAGTCAACATTGTATCATCGGATCGCCGCATTTCGCCTTCAACATGACGGCGCACCTCAGGGTTAGGGTCGGTTGTCCGCCCTTTCATATCCTCCCAAAATGCGCGATCATGATAGAGCGGCAAACATTTTGTGATTAAATCGGCAAAGCGCGGATTATCCTTAAGATCGCTGTCAGACAGATTCCATAAATGCCCAAAAGCTGCATTGTGGATTTTAAGACGGCCATCTTGCCCAAAAACGGCAATGCCTTCGGATAATTTGTCCAAAGTTACTTTTTGAACATTAATTAGCGTATTAAACTGACTTTCAAGCGTTACACTATCGGTAATATCAGAGAATAATAATGATAGCCCGCCTTCCGGGTCCCGCATACGCACAAGACGCAATGTGCGCCCATCCGGCAACGTCCAAACTTCATCCGGCATTTCAGATGGCCAATCGGTATAAAGCGCCAGCTCAGAGTCTTTCCAACTCTGAAAATCAGATTGTTCAGGAAGCTGCCGTGTTTCGCGCATTCGCTGCAACCATTCAGCATGACTGGGTCGATCCTGAAACCATCCAGCGCTCAGATCGAATAATTGGGCAAATGCTGTATTATGAAATGTCATTTTTTGGTCAGCCCCGAAAATGACCACCGCTTCATCAAGCCGGTTTAACGTTTCATCATGAGCGCGAATATGGCGTGTTAATGCATCGCGCAACCCTTCTGTTTCTGTTGCATCCATGGCTAATCCGGCCGCTCCGCCAGAAATAGGGAACACCGTCACAGCCGTGGAGCGCCGCTGCCCTTCCAAAACGATATGCCGAATATTTTCGACGCGCTTATTCTGGGCCAAAGCTATTTTCGCCTGCCCCGCAGCCTCATCATCCAATTGAATTTGTTCATTTAGGACTTGTTGCTCGGATTCAGCACCAACAGCCGTTACATAAGCCGGGTTAACCCATGTCAAACGACCTGTTCCCGAAATCCGCCACATTGGAAAAGGGGCGCGACTCATCATTTCAACAAAGGCAATTGGCTCCACAGAGGCGGCCACACGGTTTTTCTCAAATCGGTTAATCGCTGTTTTTTCATCTTCACCGCGAATAGAAGCATCCTCCAGCCACAGAACAACCTGCCGTCCCGCAACACGCCCATCGGCCTCTATAACATTACCGCCCGGCAAAATAATGGAGATAGAGAAACTGTCCCCACGACGGCGCAAATGCGCCAAATGCGCCCGCAGTGTCATGGTCTCAACATCCTCGGAAATTGTATCAAGATCGGCTAATCCATCCAAAATACGTTGCGGAAAATCTTTACGCGGTCCCGGTTCGGCAAACCGGACAATAGACGCCAATGCGGCTGGTGATCCAAACATTCGGGGATGCCCCCACGTCTCATCCGAGTCTTTTACAGTCTCTTCCCACACTAAAATCAGACCGGGGTACGAACCAAAAATACCATCATAATGCGATAGTTTTTCGTCTAAAGTTTTACATTTTTTCTTCCACGCCCCTTCATCTAAAACAGCCGCAGGCCGACGGGATGCCAGAAAATATAAAAAGGACATAAGGATAGCCAAAGCTACAGCGCCGGCTGTAACAATTAAATACATCGTCTCAGTCGATAGATCTGACAGAGCTGACACAGCAATCCCTTTCGCTGCGCACGTCGCGGCGCTTAGCTAGAGGGTGTACCGTGGTTCTGTTAGAATGAAAAGCCGTGATTTATACTGTTTTACGCCGCTGCATTTTTAATGACGCCAACAATATCATCCGTAATTTTGCCAATAATGGCAGCATCATCACCTTCGGCCATAACACGGATAAGCGGTTCAGTCCCTGACGCCCGCACTAAAATACGGCCAGATTGACCCAAATCATTCTGCGCATCTTTAATGGCCATTTTAACATCCGGGTGATTCATAGGCGATGCACCGCTATAGGCAACATTTTTAAGGATTTGCGGAACGGGTTCAAATAATTGCAGGACTTCGCTAGCCGGTTTACCCGACCGGATAATTTCAGCCAAAACCTGTAAAGCTGCCACGGTACCATCGCCGGTGGGCGCAAAATCCGTCATCAATAAATGGCCCGATTGTTCACCCCCAATATTATAGCCATCGCGGCGCATACATTCTGCAACATGACGATCACCAACGGCCGTACGGATAAGCTGTAATTGCTCATCTTGTAAAAACCGTTCAAGGCCCAAATTGGACATAACTGTCGCGACAAGCCCGGGGCGCGCTAATTGCCGGGATTCTTTCCAGCCTTTCCCAAGCAGGGCTAAAAGCTGATCACCATCAATAATACGGCCCTTTTCATCACACATAATCAACCGATCTGCATCCCCGTCCAAGGCTATTCCAAGATCGGCACCATGTTTAAGGACCGTCGACGATAATGTATCCGTACATGTCGATCCGCAATTGGCATTAATATTAAGACCATTGGGTTTAACGCCAATCGTAATAACTTCATCTGCTCCCAATTCCCATAATGTGGCCGGGGCTGTTTTATAAGCCGCACCATTTGCACAATCGACAACAATTTTCAGACCATTAAGGCGCATGTTTTTAGGAAAAGTCGATTTGACAATCTCGATATAGCGCGCCTGCACATCTTCTAGGCGTTTGACTTTGCCCAGATTTTCAGCCTCGGCAAGGCCTTGTTTCCATTTATCCTGCATCAAATCTTCAATCGCATGTTCGGCTATATCGCCTAATTTACACCCGTCAGGGCCGAAAAATTTTATCCCATTATCGCCAAATGCATTATGTGATGCCGTAATCATCACGCCTAGGTCAGCCCGTAATGTTCGGGTCATTAAAGCAACACCCGGCGTAGGCAAGGGACCAAATAGCTTTACATCCATACCCACAGAGGCAAATCCAGCCACAAGGGCAGGTTCGATCATATAGCCTGACAGACGTGTATCTTTACCAATGACAACACTGTGGCGCCGCGTTCCGCCATTGCGGAAATATTTACCTGCGGCCATCCCCAGACGCATAACATTATCAGGCGTCATCTTACCAACATTCGCCCGTCCGCGAACACCATCGGTTCCAAAAAACTGTTTCGATTTACTCATAGTCCCCCACCGCGCAATAATCATGCCAATCTTAGGCGGAGCTACCCCAAGAGTATGACAGAATTAAGAGCGCCCTTCCTAATATCTATCGCATATCCTTATTTAAGGCTGTCCACCACAAAGAGTCAAATAGATTCCTTCCATTCAACACCTTGTTTATTATAAGTATTTGCGGTCAATTAATACGCTATCAACCGGGTTTCAAGATGAAATAACAGACAAGAACATACTCTGCCGCAAGGACATTCATCTGACGTTAATCTTTATCTAGGGGCCAATACACGCGGTTTACGATAATATAATTTCAGCCCATTCGCCGTCGACATTGAATCAGACTGTGTATTGAGCATGGTACGAAGCCGATCGAGAGCCAATGTATCAATCGTTATAATCAATCCCGTAACATAGGTTGCATATTCAGCCGATACGCCTTGAGAGGTAAGAATATCTTGTAACAAGACAACAGAGGCTGACGGCACGCCAGCAGCCGAGGTTGCGTAAACCAAGGATTGAAATGCTACAACCGCCATATCACCCGGCGCAATATCAAGACCGTAAGCTTTCATTGAATAGAGTGAGAGCAATAATAACCCCATAACCGTACCGACCATATTAATCGTCGCACCGATTGTATAAAATGGCGTCGCCTCATCGGCATTGGCCCCCATTTGATCACAGGCTTCACGCGTGGCCGTTAGCGTTGCAATCGAACTGGACGTTGAGAGGGCAACAAGGGCTTGGGGCAGGACAGCCCGCAAAATAAATCCAAAACCGCGACCTTGGATTATCGCGGTAATGGACACCATAATACCCCACACAATTGCAAATGTAATCAAATAGACGCCCAGTAATTTGGATAAATCCGTCAAGGTTTCAACGCCGCCCGGTTTATTGAGCGCTATCGTGATTGATCCAAAGACAGCCAACGGAATCGTATATTGCAGGAATTTACGAAATCCTTTGATAAAAAGGTCGGATATTTGATCGGCTTGACGGCCCAAATCAAGCCGCTTTAACGCACCGCCAAAAACAATCCCCGCATAGATTGAAATCATTAAGGCCGATGTCAAAACACCGTAAATTTTCAGCGCAAACGGAATATTTTTCACACTGCCGCCGGACCCGGATACAGTCGATGGATCTGGAAGAATACTCATACCAGAAAAAAGAGAATACCCGCCAATGGCGACGACGGCACCTATCAATGAAAATCCGAGGAAAAACCCAAATACCCTAAGAAACTTTGCGCCCAATCCGCCTGTTGAAATGGCCAATGATGACCCAATCGACATGATAATCAACGCATACATTAATGGTTTTAACGGCGCGAATAACGCATCTTTTGCCAAACCGGCAACCGATTTCAAAACATAGGTATTTCCCATTTTAATCGGTTCAGCTAAAAAGCTGGCGCCTGCGGCCCATAATCCGAAAGCAAGGACAGCGGCAATAACGACCAAAAGCAAAAGCGGTATGTCGTGAATTTTTTTCATAGCGATCCCCAGACGGAATTTTGTTATATTATCTTGGCTATCATGCCGCGCAAAACAATGTGGTGCAAGCGGCATTATAAACGTTTAAATCTGCCCGTCTTGCTCTAATTCCACTGGACCCGTCATAATAACGTGATCATCCGAAGCCCGCCATTCAATATGTAATATTCCTCCGTCAACTTCGACTTCGACTTTTCGGTCCGTGCGTTTCTGGCGCACCCCGGCAACAACGGCGGCACACGCTCCCGTTCCGCAAGCCAGCGTCATACCCACGCCGCGTTCCCAGACTTTGAGCCGGATTTTATTTCTAGCATCCACACGCGCAAACCCAACATTAGCTTGCTGCGGGAAAAGCGGGTGAAACTCGATCATTGGCCCGACCTTATCAGGTTTGGCTTGCTCGAAATCCTCTACAAAAAAAACACAATGCGGATTCCCCATATTCACGGCCCCCGGATTATGCAGCACAGGGTCGTCAATCGGCCCGACTTTCACATCAATATGGTGGGTATGCATCACTTCTTTAAGCGGAATTTGTTGCCAATCAAGTTTCGGGGGGCCCATATCGACAGCCACTTGCCCTTCGCCAGCCGCTGCGCATAATAACAACCCGTCATTTGTCTCAAGAACCATAGAATCTGTGCCCATATCCCGCATGTAAAGCCATGCAATACAGCGCGTTGCATTGCCGCAAGCATCGACTTCAAAACCTTTTTGATTCCAAATTTCCATAAAGACGTCAGCGCCAGTAGATTGCGGGGCCCGTATAATGATTAATTGGTCAGCGCCTTTGTCGCCCATCACCGCCGACCCTGGCGCGCAAATCTGTTCAACCTTTTTAGCCGAAATTTTAAATGCAGGCTGTGTGCGCGCATCAAAGACGGCAAAACGGTTCCCGGCCCCGTTCATAATCAGAAATCTCATTCCGTAATCCTCATGGAAAATATATGGGATGGACGTGCGCGCGGCGCAATGTCAAGCTTGCGGTTTGTGTAAATTTCAGCATTATGAAACCTTACCGAATATCAAGGGAACAACTATGCGTTTACTATCTTTTTCTTCAACTCTTCTTTTAGGCGCGGCCATTGTTTTATACGGTTGCAGTAATGAAAAAAGCACCACAACTCTCGGAAAAACAGCCGACCATGCGACCAAAACAGTGCACGCAAATATGAAAGACAGACCCCGTAAAATGATTGACTATAAAACGCCCGGACAGATGGATGCTGATCACCTTTATCTTGAGGATGTGTTGGGCGAACAGGCTCTAACCGATGTTAAAGGCTGGAACAACCGGACTTTAGACCGCCTCACAGCTGACCCGCGATTTAGTATTATGGAAGCCGAAGCGCTCGACATTCTCAATTCCAAGGATAAAATTCCTTATGTATCCTATCGCGGCGGCGAGGTTCATAATTTTTGGCAAGATGCTGAAAATGTGCGCGGTATTTGGCGCAAATCCACATTGGATAGTTATTTATCCGGTAATACCCAATGGGAAACGGTTCTCGATTTTGACGTCCTCTCAAAAGCCGAAGGCAAGAATTGGGTCTATAAAGGTAATAACTGCCTCTCGCCCGATTATGAAAAATGTATTGTCAATCTATCCGACGGCGGAAAAGACGCGGTTGTCCGGCGCGAATTTAATGCCAAAACAGGCGAATTTGTTGAAGACGGATTTATGACCGAAGAATCCAAAGGCTCCGCGGATTGGCTTGATGCCGATACGTTATTAGTTGGGGTTGATTTTGGCGAAGGCACGATGACAGATTCCGGTTATCCTATGGTAGCAAAGCTCTGGACACGCGGCACGCCCCTGTCTGAAGCCAAGGAAATTTTTCGCGGAGAGAAGGAAGATGTCAGCGCAGGAGCTGTCGGATGGGAACTGTCTGACGGGTCACGCGAAATTGTTGTCTTTCGCTCGACAACATTTTATGAGCGCGAACATTACTGGATTCCGCGCGATGGTGATACGTTAAAAGCTCCTGTTAAATTCCCTATATCCGATAAAACCCGTCTATCCGGTGAGTTTAAAGGACAATTTATTGCCCAGTTAAATGATGATTGGGCCGGATATAAAACAGGTGACATGGTCAGTTTTGGTGTCGATGATTTCCGCAAAGATGGAAAAATTGATACAATTCACCTGATTTATTCACCCGATGAAAAGTCATCCATTGAAGATTTCGGGTCCACAAAATCCAAACTCTTAATGGCAATCACCAAAGATGTTGTCGGCAGTGCCTATGCGTTTGATTGGGATGGCAAAAATTGGACGTCAGAAAAACTGGACTTCCCGGCCGGCGGCTCCGTCTCTATTGGCGCGACTAATGACAAGGAAGATATCGCCTTTATCTCGACAGAATCCTTCCTTACGCCGGATACACTATGGACCTATGATACAGCGAGTGCCCAAAAGGCACAGGCTAAATCGCTTCCAAGCTGGTTTGATGCCTCAACCATGGTAAGCGAGCAATTTTTCGCAACATCAGATGACGGCACACATGTCCCCTATTTCGTCGTGCGACAAAAAGCGACAAAAATGGACGGGACAAATCCAACATTGCTTTATGGGTATGGCGGGTTCCGAATTGCCCTTAACCCCAGCTACAGCGCAACACGCGGTAAGCTTTGGCTTGAACGCGGCGGCGTCTATGTATTAGCCAATATTCGCGGCGGGTCGGAATATGGACCAAAATGGCATGAGGCAGGTCTGAAAACCGAACGGCAACGCATTTATGATGATTTCATTTCAGTTGCCGAAGATTTAATTGAAAAGAAAATCACTACGCCAAAACATCTGGGTATTGAGGGCGGATCAAACGGTGGGTTATTAATGGGTGTTATGTTTACCCAGCGGCCTGACCTATTTAATGCCGTTGTCTGCGCTGTACCTTTGCTGGATATGATGCGCTATCATACATTATTGGCCGGAGCTTCATGGATGGGTGAATATGGGAATCCAGACGATGCGATCGAAGGTAAATTTCTACGCTCTATTTCACCTTATCACAATATCGACCCTGCCGCTGATTACCCCGAGGTTTTCTTTGTGACATCAACCAAGGATGACCGCGTGCATCCAGCCCATGCGCGCAAAACGGCAAAACGTTTCGAAGATCAAGGCCATGAATTTCTCTATTACGAAAATATTGACGGAGGACACAGCGCAGCGGCCAACCTAAAGGAAACCGCCAAGCGGCTGGCGCTACAACATACCTATCTCATGCAAAAACTCAAAGATGGGCAATAAAAAGGGGCTGTAAAAACGATATTCAAAGGCTGGACCGTCAATCCAGCCTTATTTTTGAGCCCAAATCATATCTTGAAAATTGGGACTGTCGATACCGCGCCACCCACCGCGCTGTATGGTATCCATATGCAAGCCAGCTTTTGCATAGGTGGCCCGCAACCATATTTCATCAAACGCCATCGCGGCCTCTGGATTGGATGCAACCGTCGTTTTTGATATCTCATCCACATCATAGTCAAAATCCATTTTCGGCGTGTTCATCGTTCCGCCTAAAATATACCATGTTATCAGGCACCGACCGCCGGGCCGCATAACCCGCTTAACTTCAGAGAGGTAATTTTCGATGTCTGCGGCAAACATATGTGTAAACACAGACGCCAGCAGGACATAATCTACACTGTTATCATCAAGCGGAAAACGGTAGTGATGCGCGCGCGCCGCGCCGCCCGGATTATAGCGCTGGCTGGCAACATCAGCATGAATAAAGGTGATATTTGGCTCACCTTTATAGTGCTCTTGGCACCAGCGAACACCGGCAGGCACAATCTCAAGCCCTGTATAGGAACCCTCTGTAAAATAATCCGCCAACGGACGCGCCATCCGCCCGAGGCCGCTGCCAACATCGAGCATATGATGCACAGGCAATAAACCGTCGGCTTTCAAACGCCGCGCAAAGGCATTACCCACACCGATAAAATCATCGCATCCTATGAAACTATGCCGGCGTGCGGGGACACGGGGCGGGCGATCACCTTTCAATCCATCGCGCATATCTAGCACAGCATAGCGCAACCATTTCACAGCCCGGCGAATAGGCAAAGGTATCAATCGCTTCAACATATTGGCCCTGTAACAGCGCCAGTGAATATTGACTAGCGAAAGAATAACGACCACATAGCCGCCATGACGGACAAACCGCCAAAAGAAACCGAAGTTATCACACTCGGGTGCCGATTAAACGCCTATGAAAGCAGCGTTGCCCTTAGCCATGCCCGCGATGCAGGCCTGACGGATACAGTTATTATCAACACCTGCGCTGTCACCAATGAAGCCGTACGCGGGTCAAAATATGCTGTACGCAAAGCTCGCAAAGACAATCCTAACGCTCGTATCATTGTCACGGGCTGCGCCGCACAAATTGACCCCCAAAGCTTTGCTGACATGGATGGCGTAAGCCGCGTTATCGGCAATGCCGAGAAAATGCTGCCTGCAACCTTTGACGCTGAAATTCTCAATGGGCCTGAAAAAATCCGTGTCAATGACATTATGGCGGTGAAAGAAACCGCGCCTCAGCTTATTTCAGGCGGTAATCGCAAAGCCGTAAAAAGCCAGCCCCGCACGCGCGCATTTTTGCAAGTGCAAAATGGATGTGATCACCGTTGCACCTTTTGCATCATTCCCTTTGGGCGCGGTGTGGCCCGCTCTGTTCCTGCAGGCGAAGTTGTAGCCCATGTGAAAGCCTTAACCGGTCAGGGCTATAATGAGGTAGTTCTAACGGGGGTCGATATATCCAGTTGGGGAGCGGACCTTCCGGGTCATCCACCGCTGGGCGATCTGGTGCGCCGGGTTTTAAAACTCGTCCCCGAACTGCCGCGCTTGCGCCTCTCTTCCATTGATCCGGCAGAAATAGACCCCGTCCTGATGGATATGCTGATAAATAATCCTCGTATGACACCGTATCTGCATCTCTCGTTACAATCGGGTGATAATATGATTCTCAAGCGGATGAAACGCCGCCATAACCGCGAAGATGTCCTGACATTAACCGCAACATTACGCGGCGCCCGTCCAGAATTTACATTTGGCGCCGATATCATTGCCGGCTTTCCAACCGAAAATATAAATATGTTTGAAAACTCGCGAAAAATCATTTCGGAAATCGGTATACCATGGCTGCATGTCTTTCCATATTCACCACGCGAAGGAACGCCCGCCGCCAAAATGCCGCCCGTCACCAAAACCGAAATTAAACGGCGCGCACAGATTTTGCGCTCTGAGGGCGAGCAGGCAAAGATGGCCCATATTACAGCCCGGATCGGCCAAACGGATATAGCGCTTTTTGAAGAGGGTGGGCTTGGACGATTATCGGATTTCACACTTGTACGGGTAGACAATGCGCCCAAAAGCGGTAGCCTCGCAACAATAAATCTAAAGGGCTATGATGGCGAGTATGCGGTTGGGGAGTTAATAAATGGCTGAAGAAAAAAAAGGTGGATTTTTTAAACGAACCTTTGGCCTAAAATCTAAAGCCGAAAAAGAAGCTGAACGGCTGGCTGAATTGGATGCTCAGCGCCGTGCCGTTGAAAAAGCCGCGCAAGACAAACTCGATGCCATCAATAAGGCAGCCGCAGATAATCTCGCGCGCGAGACCGCTAAAAGCGAAACAATCAATACCGAAAAACAAGCTGCGGAAAACCGGGCAAAGGCTGCGGAAAAAAGAGCCGCTGTAGAGGCCAAAGAAACCGCACAGCGTCAAGCGCAACAAGACGCGGCTGATAAAAAAGCCGCAGAGGCCAAAGCGCAAGCTACCGCAAAAGCGAAAGCCGAAAAAGCGGCCCGGCTTGAAGCAGAAAAGCAGGAAGCCGAAAAACTAGCCGCAGCTAAACGCGAAGCTGAAAAGCTTGAAACAGAACGTTTGGCGGCAGAAGCAAAAGAAGCCGAAGCAAGAGCCGCGGCTGAAAAAAAGGCCAAGGTTGAAAAACAAAAGGCCGAACGCCGCGCAGCAGAGCAATTAGAAAAAGACAAACAGGCTGCGGAACGAAAAGAGGCCGCTCGCATTGAAGCTGAGGCACAAGCGGCGGCCAAACGCGAGGCTGAAAAGCTTGAAACAGAACGTTTGGCGGCAGAAACAAAAGAAGCCGAAGCAAGAGCCGCGGCTGAAAAAAAGGCCGCGGTTGAAAAACAAGAGGCCGAACGCCGCGCAGCAGAGCAATTAGAAAAAGACAAACAAATCGCAATAGAAGAGCAGCGAAAAGCCGACCAAGCCGTTCAGGAAAAGATAACGGCAGAAAAAGCGACACAAGAGGCCTTGAAAACCGATAAAGCGCCAACAGACAAACCAAAAATTGGGTTTTTCAAACGTATGAGCGAAGGGCTGAAACGCTCGACCTCGCGCCTCTCCGATAATGTCACAGCAGTCTTTACCAAACGCAAATTGGATGACGACGCTTTAGAAGAGCTTGAAGATTTGCTTATTGCTTCTGACCTTGGCATTGGTCCTTCCATGAAAATCGTCGAACGGCTGGCTAAAGATAAATTCGATAAAGAGGTCAGTGATACGGAAATAAAAACGGCTATGGCCAGCGTCATTGCCGAAACATTAACCCCTCTAGAAAAACCTTTTGCGCTTACGGGTAAAAATCCCGAAGTGATTTTATTTGTCGGCGTTAACGGCTCTGGCAAAACAACGACTTTGGGTAAAATGGCCCTAAAATTTCGCGAAGATGGCAAGCTTGTTCTGATTGCAGCGGGCGATACATTCCGCGCGGCGGCCAATCAACAGCTTGCAATTTGGGCTGAACGTGCGGAAAGTCCGATCATGGAAGGGGCGGAAGGGGCCGATCCGGCTGGGCTTGTATTCGACGCTATGAAAAAGGCGAAAGACGACGGATATGAGGTCGTCATGATTGATACGGCGGGCCGCCTGCAAAACCGCAAAGAGCTTATGGCAGAATTGGAAAAAATTGTCCGGGTCATCCGTAAACATGATGATACTGCCCCGCACCATGTTGTTTTGGTTTTAGATGCCACGGTTGGACAAAATGCACTCTCCCAAACAGAAGCCTTTAAAGATACCGCAGGCGTAACAGGTTTGGTTATGACAAAATTGGATGGCACGGCCAAAGGCGGGGTATTGGTTGCTCTGGCTGATAAATATAAAATTCCGATCCATTTCATCGGCATTGGCGAACAGATCGAAGACCTAGCCCCGTTTTCTGCCGAGAGCTTTGCCCGTGCATTAGCCGGAATTGACGAAAACACCACTATAAAAGCCGGATAAAACCCATCCTAGAAAGACCCTTCTTATGAGCATATATATTGTCACCCAAATGCGCTTTACAAATGAGGCCCGCTACCGAATTTACGAAGCCGCATTTCCTAAAGTTTTTGCGCAATTTAACGGAAAAATTATTGCTGCAGATGAAGCTCCAAAACGCGTCGCCGGCGATGCCGAATGCGACAAAATCGTGATTTTGGAATTTCCAAGCTCAGACGATGCCTATGCTTTTATGAATAGCCAAGCTTATCAAAACATAGCCCCTGACCGGATAGCCGGAACCCATGGGTCATCATTTCTGATAAATGGATTTTAATATTGGCCGCTGATAATCCCGATGGGTTTAAGCCTCATACCCGCAAAAGCCCTCTTACGGAGCCATGGGAGCCGCTGTATTCAAAACAGACAGACACCGCCATCATCATCGGATTACGCGCCGCAAAGCCTCATTGTAATTCACGCGGATTTGTACATGGCGGATTGATATCTGCGCTGGCTGATAATGCGATGGGCCTATCCTGCGCGAATCATTATGATGCCGAGACACTGAGCGGGCTTGTCACACTCAGCTTGCATGTTGATTTCACCAAAGCCGGCCAAGTCGGGGACTGGATTGAATTTGTGACAACAACCGTACACCCCAGCCGCACTATCGCCGCCGCTCAAGGCCATGTGCTCGCCAATGGAAACCCCATCGCGCTCATGGGTGGTCATTTCCGCATTTTAAAGCCGTGAACCAGTGGCGCTACAAAATATAACCCCCGAACACATGGCCCTCGGGCTTATTCTCATATCAGCCCTCTTTCATGCCCTTGTCGGGGCCGTGATGAAACGCGCCTCGGATAAATTGGTTCTGCGCGGCATTCTGGGAGCGACCACAGCGATTATATCCCTGCCTTTTGCGCTGTTCCTGCCCTCGCCTCCTGCTGCCGTTTGGGCCGTATTACTAACCGGAGTTAGCGTTCATTTCATCTATCATATAGCGCAAGCCGCGGCCTTTACCCGCGGGGATATGTCGGTTGTTTATCCAGTTATGCGCGGCTTTGCACCAGCTCTAGCAGCGCTCTTTGCCTATCTTTATTTAAAAGAAACTCTGTCTGTGCAATCTATGGCGGGACTTGTGATTGTCGCCGCGGCCCTGATTGGCTTTGGCTGGCCTTATCATATAAAGCGGCTTGCAGGGCCTAGAAAAACAGCAGGGGCTTTAGGCTTTGCTCTATTGTGCGGATTACTCACAGCGATTTATACGGTCATTGATGCTTATGGCATTCGCCTGGCCCCGCATAAACAGGCCTTTATAGCCTGGTTCTTTCTCATTGAAGGGATAGGGATTAGCCTGATCGTGAGCTTTATGCGACGAGACGGTTTAAAAACAAAAATAGCGCGGGACTGGCGCGGGGGCGTCATTGCCGGCATTTTGGGCCTGATCACCTATACGAGCGCCCTATACGCCTTTGCTTTGGCTCCGATAGCCCCTATGGCGGCTTTGCGTGAAACCAGTGTCGTGTTCGGGGCCGTGCTCGCAGCCGTGTGGCTTAAAGAAGATTTCGGTATCAGGCGCGTGATATTATCCATTATTCTGGCCGGAGGCCTAATTCTCATGCAGATAGGATAGACCCAACACTGTCATAATCACGTGGGCAATCGCGCGTAATAACTGACCACTCGCTATTTTTTGTGCGGGCCTGATGTAAAGCAAACGCTTTGGCATTATCAAATATTTCTATCACGTGAAATCGTCCGGCAATATCCGGGTCTTCTGTCACATCAAAACGGCGACATCCCCTTTCAGCGTGCGTCAGGCGACTATGGGTATCAAGCGCAAGCTGGACAAATTTGCGTCGCGGCGCAGGTACGTCCATATGACCAGCCAGAATAACCGGATCACCGTCCAACCTCTCTCTATATGCTGCCATCAATCCTTTGCGAAAATGGGGAAATTGCGGCTGCCATCCCAGAACTGCTTTGGCCCGCATGTTGGAAACTCGTTTTGTTTCGGCATAGAAACTACGGGCCATATCGGAAATTTTTGCTGTGCCATGAGGTAATTGCGGCGGACGCGCGGCACCTATAAGCTGGGCTGCAAAATTCAGCACATCCTGCGGCGGACACGGGTTATCATCAGCTAAATTAAAAACAGTTTGCGGGTGAGGGTTATCCATCGCCGCAAGCAAGGCGTTGGCAATATCATCAACATGAATGCGGTTAACGACATGGCCGGGTTTAATCACGGCCCGCGCCGTCCCTTGGGCCAAACGCTCAAAAGGATTACGCGTCATCCCGCCAACCCTTCCACCATAAATACCGGCTAGGCGAAAAATATGAACGGGCCATCCGGTTTCTAACCATTGTAGTTCCGCTTCCACCCGCGCTTTGCCGCGCGGCGTAACCGGATAAAGATGTTCATCCTCAAAGACCCAATGCCCGTCCCGATTACCATAGACACTTGTCGCCGATAAATAGGCTGCCCAGCGCAGCTTGGGCAGATCAAAAGTCTGTAACTGCCGCAATATCGGATCGCCCTGACTATCAGGAGGAATAGAGGCAATGATATGGGTCACGGATGAGAGCATGTCCTGAAATAACGGATCAACCGTTCCTTTAAAAAGCACCGGCTTGACATCCATAGCGGATAAAGCTTTCGCTTTATTCTGTGAACGTGTCGTCGCTATCACCGCCATACCACGCGCGCGCAGCGGTGCAATCATGGCCCGCGCACTATACCCCGCCCCCAAAAGCAATAGAGTGTCTGTCTGACTTTTAACAGTACCAGCCATTGCCGTATCGCCCTTTCTTCGCGTAAAAGCGCCCCATGAAAAAAATAGCTCTATCAGCCACTGCGATCATCGCAATGTCTTTTCTCCCGACACTTGCATATGGAGCAGACTTAACCGCTGCTTTTGATACAAAACATGCAGAATGCCTTGAGCGTATTGCAGTTGATGCCGATTTAGCCTTTGAAGAAGCTATGATATGGCGCGACGATGGCGGCGGGCGGCGGGCAAAACATTGCGAAGCAATGGCGCTTTTTGCTGTTGGCCATACTGAAGAAGCCGCCTTTCGTCTCGACAAATTGGCCAAAGCCGCGGATGGCGGGACCCCCGCCATGCGGGCTGATTTTTATTCCGAAGCCGCCAATTTCTGGCTTGTCGCGGAAAAACCCAATGAAGCCTATCAGAGTGCGACCGATGGTTTGGCCCTCAATAAAGAACATATTGAATTACGTATCGCCCGCGCCCGCGCCTATGCGCTTTTAGGCCGCTATGATTATGCCGAGATTGACCTGACATCAGCCCTCGTTTTTGCCCCTAATCATGCTAGTGCTTTGCGATATCGCGCCGATGCGCGTCACCGTCAAGACAAGTTAACAAACGCTAAAGCCGATATCGAACACTCCCTGCGTATCAACCCTGCCAGTATCGAAACGGCTGTATTGCGTGGCAAAATCAATGAATCCATACGCTTGGCTAAAACCGCAAAACCGGTATCAAAGCCTGAATAATATATATTCGGCTTTGACTCTTTTGCGGCCATAAAATTGCGATAATGACATGCAAAGGAGAACGCTATGATTTCTTATACAACTGTTGGCACCAATGATTATGAAAAAGCGAAAGATTTTTACACAGCGCTTTTTGGCGAAATCGGTATAGGACCTTTATGGAGCTCAGACCGTTTTACAGGATTTGGCCCCTCTATGGATCAGCCGATGTTCGCTGTGTGTAAACCGCATGATGGACAAGCTGCGACAGCCGGGAACGGGACAATGATCACGCTTGCTGCGCAAAATATAGAAACCGTTCAAAAACTCTATAATAAAGCCCTTGCTCTAGGGGGTACATGCGAAGGCAAGCCCGGTCCCCGAGGGACTGGATTTTATATTGGTTATTTTCGTGATTTGGACGGTAACAAGTTGGCCGCTTTTACCATGGAAACGCCCGCTTAAAATCAAATTGCCCTGTTTAAAATGTCTCCGGGTTAAATAAGGGGTCAGTCATTTTTAACAATACGCAAAAAAGGCTTGCGCTTTATCGGAACCGGGGGTTTAGCGGGTGAGCAAACCTCTTGATCCTCTGCCCCGCTTTCATCTTCCATATCATCCTCAATATGGCGCACCCGCGGTTGATAGGTTTTTTTACCTTTCGGTTTAAACGATGATCGGGGTTTAAAACCGTTTTTATGATCATCTTTGTCGCCGGATTTAACCTTGGCTTTGAGTGCAGAGAGAACCTTTTTTTGCGCAAAAGACAAAGCATCACCGGGATAACCCTTTTCAGGGTCTTGAAAAGCAGAACCGAATTTATCCAGCCGCTCACTCACATTTTCGGAAAACGCATCTTCCCAATCCGTCAGATTACCGTTCTCTTTTAAGGTTTCGCGCAAACGGTCGATTTTACGCTGTGCATTACGGGCTGATCGCGCGCGAGCCTTTTTTGCTTTTTCACGCTGTTTGTCTAGCGCCGCATCCCGCGCTGCTTGCTCTGCCTGCCACTGGCGCTTATCGAAATCTTCGCTCACACACAATAATAACAGAGATTATATATAGAGCAATATTAAGTCAGCCATAGTGCTCAGAACTATTGATCCTCAACAACATCCATATACATCTCCAGCAAGGCTTCCTGTTCAGCACGCTCCGACGCCTCTATTTTGCGCAAAGCAACCACTTTACGCAGCACTTTGGTATCAAAACCAAATGTTTTGACTTCAGAATAAACCTCACGAATATCGGCCGCCAATTCAGCCTTTTCAGCTTCGAGCCGCTCGATACGAGCAATAAATTGTTTGAGTTTTTCACGGGTCGCTTGGCCGAGTTGGTCGGCGCGGTCAGTATCGGACAGCATGGATAATTCCTTTAAAAGACGATTTGGTGCAAAGTAGAAACCCCGCGCCTATTTCACCAGAGACGGGCAAAAGATTGTTGTGGATGAACGGCTCTGTTATACGGGTTTAATAGGGAGCATAATATGATCGGTTCAAATCAAGACAAAACAATCATAGGCACAACCATTACCGCCTTCACGGCCGCCCTGCTTTGCTATGCCAATCCAGCCTTCGCCCATGAGCTAGAACACACCCCTTGTCCCGCGGGTCAAAATTTCACGATCGCTATTCACGGCGGGGCGGGTGTTATTCTCAAAGAGACTATGTCAAATGAACAAGAGCAAGACTACCGCGAAACATTAGAAGAAACGCTAACACTGGGCGCCGCGCGGCTTGCAAAGGGGGCCAGCGCCCTCGACGCCGTTGAAACCATGATTATCCGCATGGAGGATGACCCGAAATTTAATGCCGGAAAAGGCGCTGTATTTTCTGCAGCGGGGAGAAATGAACTCGATGCCGCAATCATGGATGGACGCGACAGAAATGCCGGAACTATCGCCGGTGTAACGACTGTTAAAAACCCAATCCGTCTTGCCCGCACTGTGATGGAAAAATCCCGCCATGTTATGCTGCAAACAACAGGCGCAGAAGACTTCGCTAAAGCACATGGTCTTGAACAGGTTGATCCGCAATATTTTTATACAGAGCGCCGCTATCAACAAATGAAAAACAAATTACGGAAAATGAAAAAACAAGGAGCCTCCAACCGTTATCAGGACACCCAATATCCCAGCGGGTTAAAACATGAGCAGCCCGAAACCAAATATGGCACAGTTGGCGCGGCCGTGCGGGATAATTGCGGCGATCTCGCGGCGGGCACGTCAACAGGCGGGCTAACAGCCAAAGAATTTGGCCGCGTAGGCGATGCGCCTATTATCGGGGCTGGTACCTATGCCGATAATCGCTATTGCGCTGTATCGGCCACCGGAACGGGCGAGTTTTTTATCCGTGCCACCATTGCCCGTGATGTTTGCGCCCGAATGGAATTGGCCGATGAGAGTCTGTCGCAATCCGCCCATCATATGATCCATAAAACCTTGACGGATATGGACGGGGACGGCGGTCTGGTTGCTGTTGACGCACAGGGTAATTATAGCTTTAGTTTCAACACACCGGGTATGTACCGGGGAGCCGTGAGAAATGGACAAATGCGTATCGGTATATTTGAAGACAAATAAAGGGTTTCAATATGAAGCGATTTATAACGCTAGGTGCGATAACGATTTTGATCATCAGTGCAGCATTTTATTGGTTTAAAATTGTACCCGATATCGATGATGGCCTTAATGCCATCACCCCCCATACGCCTTATAAAGTCTTACCCAAAGCCCAAACCTTACATGACACATTGCTTATTGCCGATATGCATGCCGATACCCTTCTATGGCGACGGAATCCCGAAAAGCGACAAACCCGCGGCCATGTCGATTTCCCCCGACTCCGCGAAGGCGGGGTTGATATCCAATTTTTTAGCGCTGTTACCAAATCTCCTGCGGGCCTGAATTTTGACGAAAATGACGCCGATGCACCCGATAAAATCACACAGCTAGCCATCGCCCAGCTCTGGCCGATACGCACATGGGGCTCCATTTATGAAAGAGCCGTCTATCAGGCCCAACGGTTACAAAAATTAGCAAAAAATCCGGATAATAAGCTCGCCATTGCCTATACAAAATCGGATTTAAACCAACCCGGCGGCACCCTCATCGGCCTATTATTGACAGAAGGCTCGCACCCGCTTGAAGGCCAGATCGATAATATTGACCGGCTTTTTGATGCCGGATACCGCATTATGGGTCTGCAACATTTTTTTGATAATGAACTGGGCGGGTCTATGCATGGCCGCAGTCAAGCGGGATTAACGGAGTTCGGGCGGCAAGCCATACGCAAAATGACGGAAAAAAACATCATTATTGATGTCGCTCATAGCTCGGAAGCCGTGACCCGGGATGTATTAGCCCTGACTCAAGGCCCGGTTATTATCTCTCACGGCGGCCTTATATCGCTGTGCCCCCAAACAAAAAACCGTAATTTGCCTGATGATATCTTGCTCGAAATTGCTCGGCGCGGCGGACTGCTGGGCATTGGTTATTTCGACGGCGTTATTTGCGATATTACGCCCGACGGCATTGCAGAGGCTATTATGGGTGCCGCAAACCTTCTGGGCGAAAATGCCATCGCACTGGGGTCGGACTTTGATGGCACTGTCACCACGACGCTCGATACATCCGAACTGGCAGCCATAACCCAAGCTTTATTAGACAAACAGGCTAGCGAGGGTCTTATCCGCAAAGTTATGGGCGGCAATGTCAAACGCTTCCTGTTAGAAAATTTACCCGATTAAATTGCCAAACCAAGCCCTTACCCGCAACCGTCTAAACGGAGCACAATTATAGCAAACCACCTTCAACTTCACCCTGCATGAGTTCCAACCGGTCTTTAACAGCTTTCAATTCAGGATAAAGGCGATTGGCTTCACGATAAGCCTCCAACGCTTCGGACCGGCGCTCCAAGCGCTCAAAAACATTTCCCAATGTCCATAGGGCATAGAAATGCCGCGGTTCAATAATAAGCGCCCGTGTTATCTCAACTAATGCGCGGTTGATATCCTTTTCCTCAAGAGCCAAACGGCCCGAACGTGACCATCCTTCCGCATAATCTGGCGAGAGAGTTGTCACATGATCATATAAACGCCGAGCCAGTGCTATATCGCCCCGTTTTTGCGCCGCTGTGCCGCGCCGGAGTAAAAAATTCACACTGTCTGAATCTGAATCAAGCCAAATAGCCCAGATTTCTTCCGCAATAAGGTTAGCATCTTCGGCCTTTTCTTCAATTTTTATACGTTCAAATAATATATCAAGCCGGGCGTTGCGCTCTTCTTGGGATGTCATGCGCGAATAATCCGGCCCTTGAATATCGGGCGCCACATCCACCGTATCGTCCCGTTCGGGGGTAGGGTCAGGATTATCTGTTTCGCCTTCTGGGGAAAGGGGCGGCAAGACATCTTCCTCTCGCAATTTTTTCAAATCATCCGGTGTCAACGGTTTAATCAGTGGGTCTTTATCTAACTTTTCAATCGGCGCTAGGGAGGATTGTGCAGCAACAGGGGACGAAAAGCCTATAAAGACTAATGCGGCTATCGCCATTATTATAAGTAGAAACCGTATCATAGCCATACAGTGAAGCCTCCTGTCATATCTGACAAGAGGCTTTCACAGAAATTCATTTCGCGCGGCAAGACCGCACAACTTTAACCTTGGCGTGCTTTAAAGCGCGGATCGGTTTTATTAATCACATAAAGACGGCCTTTGCGGCGCACAACTTGGCAGTCGCGGTGACGGTTTTTCAGTGATTTTAAAGAACTACGGACTTTCATGTCACTGGCCCTCATATGGTTCATATTACAATCGAAGGCGCGATATACGCAGGACATACCCAAAGGTCAAGCCAAACTCTCTGCTTTTGTCGTGACAATCGGGCTAGCGATTATAAACAAATCACCGTAGATATGTAATATGTGGTCACGATTTACACTATTTAGCCTCTTTCTATCGCTCATAGCCTTACCTGCCTGTGCCAGTTCCTCTGCCGCCAAAGCCCCCGAAGCGTCTGCCCGGCAACTCACGCCAGCCGTTAATAGCCCGCCGCCTGCCGCGCCGCAAAGCCGGATAGAGAAATTTGAAGCCTGGCGACAGGACTTTACCGAAAGAGCCGTCGCCAAAGGCTATGACCGTCGTCTGGTCACCTCTCTTATGCGCCGTGCAAAAATTAGTGAGCGTGCGATTAAAAGCAATAAGAACCAACCTGAATTTACACGGCCTATCTGGGGCTATGTCGATACGGCAGTCTCGGCAACGCGCTTGAAAAACGGACGGGCCGAACTCAAATCCACTGCCTCAATTTTTGATCAGATCGAAGCCCGCTACCGCGTCCCGCGTCATATATTAACCGCGATATGGGGACTAGAAAGTGCTTATGGCACCAATCTGGGTGATTATGATCTTATAAGCGCGCTTTCTAGCTTTGCGTTTGAAGGGCGACGCACAGCCTTTGGTGAAGAACAGCTTTTTGCCACCTTTGACATGGTTACCCGCGGAGATGTCCGGGCAGACCAATTGACCAGCTCTTGGGCTGGGGCCATGGGTATGACCCAATTTATCCCAGCGACATTCCGAGACTACGGCGTTGATTTTAATGGCGATGGTAATAAAGATCTATGGCATAATAAAAGTGATGCTCTGGGTTCTGCCGCACATTATTTATCCCGCCATGGGTGGCGGTGGGTCGAACCCGTCTTTACCGAAATCAAACTACCCGGCGATTTTGATTATGGTTTATCCGATGGCTCCACGCGCAGTATCAAGGATTGGGCTCTTTTGGGGGCTTTGCCGTATGGCGGCCAAAATTGGGCCGCAGGAGCCTTACCCCTAGAAGCTAAACTTTTAGTACCTGCCGGCCATAAAGGCCCCAAGCTCCTGACCTTTAAAAATTTCGATGTCATCAAAAAATATAATAAATCCACCAGCTATGCCTTGGGCATTGCAACATTGGGCGAAACTCTGCGCGGGCAACGCTCATTTTCAACGCCGTGGCCACGCAATGACAAGCCCTTATCTTTTTCAGACAAAAGGGCGATGCAAAGAAAACTCACCGCGCTGGGGTATGATACAGGCGGTATTGATGGACAAATCGGACCCAATTCACGCCGCGCAATCCGAGCGTGGCAAAAAACTGTCGGACTGCCTGCCGATGGCTATATAGAACAAACATTATTCAAACGATTGATGCAATACCGATAATATATCAGGCGCTAAGGCTTATAAATATTCTTAATAGCTGCTAAAAATCCTTTACAAATATTAATAATAGGTCACATAGCACCCTGTTCATTCAACAGTTGAGTGGTGAAGAGGGAATATTATGTCTAAAAAAATTATCATTGCAGCTCTTGCTGGTGCTGCGCTGACGTTAACGGCCTGTGGACAAGCCGAACAGGCCGCTGAAAAAGCAAAAGCGACAGCAACAGAAGCTGCCGATAAAGCAAAAGAGGCAGCAACGGATGTTGCGGCTGAAAGCATGGAAAAAGCTAAAGCCAAAGCTGGCGAAGCTATGGATGCAGCCAAAGAGGCAGCATC
>CAZZKV010000002.1:72126-159053 GCA_964654665.1 uncultured Caulobacterales bacterium
AAAAAGCTAAAGCCAAAGCTGGCGAAGCTATGGATGCAGCCAAAGAGGCAGCATCTGACGCCGCAGCCGATAGCATGGAAAAAGCCGGTGCTATGAAAGATGGCGCCATGGAAAAAGCCGGTGCCATGAAAGATGGTGCCATGGAAAAAGCTAGTGCCATGAAAGATGGTGCCATGGAAAAAACCGATGCCATGAAAGAAAAAGCTTATGGGTCTGGTAATGACGCTGCTGAAAAAGCCGGAGCCATGAAAGACGAAGCCATGGAAAAAACCGATGCCATGAAAGAAAAAGCTTATGGGTCTGGTAATGACGCTGCTGAAAAAGCCAAAAAGGCTGTAAAACCTGAATAGGGTTAAACGATATTTAAACTGACCAAACGCCTTAATCTAACGGTTAAGGCGTTTTTTATTGGCCTTCCAGCCTCTAGCCCATAAAAGAATATATGGCCGCCAATATACCGCTTACACAATGCGACCCACCACAATTGGATTGGTCACGCGGGACTATTCCGGCGGCGGGTAACTTTGACGATATTTACTTTTCAACAGACGGCGGTTTAGCCGAAACCCAAACCGTCTTTTTGGGCGGCTGTGATCTACCCGAACGCTGGTTAAATGATGATATACATGTCATTGGAGAGCTTGGCTTTGGGTCGGGCCTCAATTTTTTAGCGAGCTGGAAATTATGGCAAGAGACGCAAACCCGGAATCAACGGTTGCATTATATCTCAATTGAAAAACACCCTTTTAATGCAAAAGAGCTTTCCCGCGCCCTATCGGCTTGGCCGCAATTAACAGATTATGCTACCCAATTGCTTGTTCAGTGGCCTGACCGTGTGAAAGGGTTTCATAGGCTTCATTTTGATGATGTCACCCTCACGCTCATTCATGACGATATTCGTCCGGCATTAGCAGAATTGGACGCCAAAATTGACAGTTGGTTTTTAGACGGATTTAGCCCTTCGAAAAACCCGGATATGTGGACAGAGGAGGTGATGAAAAAAATAGCGGCCTTATCTGCATCCAATGCAAGGCTTGCTACCTTTACCGTAGCGGGCGGCGTTCGCACAGCACTTGTAAAGGCCGGGTTTCATATAGAAAAAAAGAAAGGCTTTGGCCGTAAACGCCACCGGCTTGTCGCAAAATTATCACAATCATCCACGGCAAAACATCCGCGAAATCTACCATCTCATCCTATTATTATTGGCGCAGGAATCGCTGGGTCTTCACTGGCCCGGGCGTTTGCCCGTCGCGGGATTACACCGCATATTGTGCACGACTCAAACCATATAGCCGCCAGCCATAATGCGGCGGCTCTGATAAAACCACGCCTTGATTTACAGGATAGGCCCGAAAGTCGGTTTTTTCTTGCCAGCTATCTCTATGCCCGTCATGCCTATCACTCCCATAAGCTATCAGAAGGTATCACACATTTACCTCAATCAGACACTGAAGCAGCTCGCTATGTAAAGCTGGCGGCCCAAGCCCCCTTGCCGCCCTGCCATTTATCCTATGCCCATGATAGATTACACTTGGGCGGCGCGCTTGTTATTGCACCCAAATTAGTTCTGGCGGATTGGCTAGCCGGTCATGAAATAGCTGACGCGGCCCAAAATACGATGTTAAAAACTAATGAAGCCGTAAAGCTTTATGCTGCTGGGTTTGGAATGAAAACACTATTGGCTGATCACACCCTCAATTTACGATTCTCGCGCGGGCAATTAAGCTGGGCTCAAAACCATGCGGCTATTGACCAACCCCTCACTTACGGCGGCTATGCCTTGCCCCTGAATGACGGATTATTATTGGGCGCTACACATAATCAGGTCAATAGCATAACGCCCTTCGAAATACAGCCTAATGATGACACAGCCAATTATGACGCTCTGTTAAAAGCAACTGGGCTTACCGCTCAACCATCACACCATCCCTCGCGCGCAAGCATACGCGTTACAACAGCCGATACATTACCCATCATGGGTAAAATCAGTGCAAATGAATGGATTTTTACCGGTCTCGGGTCACGCGGTTTTGTTTTTGCCCCCCTTTTAGCCGAAGCTATAGTGTCAAAGATATGCGACGAACCTTTACCTGTTTCCAAAAAGCTTTGGGCGCGTTTTGCGGCGAGAGAGAAACCCAACCGCAAAACACGCCCTTAACCGCAACAGGTGCCCAGCCATGGAAGAGGATCTATGGCCTAAACTGTCGCGGTTAAACTAAATTTATCTTAGTGATTCACGGAAATATCCGCTGCGCCTGTTTCCCGCAAAGTCACTTTACCGCGAACTTTATCAACAGAAATATCGCTCGCACCCGTGGCATAGAGTTGAGCCGTTTCGGCTGTTCCGTCAAAATCGACATCACTTGCACCCGAAGCCGTTATCAATAATGTGGAAACATCCCCACCATTAATATCCACATCACCCGAACCGCCGCTATCAATCGACAATCGTCCTGAAACAGATTTGGCTTCAAAATCGCCAGACCCTTGACTATCATAAACAAGATCTTCGTGTATATCGCCTAGGTAAATATCACCTGAACCACGACTGACTGCACGCACTGAACCATCCACATGCCCACCATCGATATCACCCGACCCTGTTAAGGATAAATCGATCGAGGCGCTATCACCAAAATCGATATCACCCGATCCTGTGAGCGTTAAGCGCGCATGTCCAATATCGCCTGTTTCAATATCGCCCGAGCCGCGAATATCAATATCAACATCGCCAATATCGCCGGTATTAATATCGCCAGACCCTCGTATAGATAAGGCCGCAACTCCAGTAATATCGCCGATCTCCAGCCGCCCACAGGCCGTCATTTCAATATCAGCACCACCCAAATCAGCTATATAGCCAAAGGGTATAGCATTCCGGATAACCAAGACCGTATTAGCAGGGGCCGATAGCGTTATCGATGGATAACTTTTAAGGTTTTTATACCCGCCAAATTGCCCTGATGCTCTGTTTTTCTTTGAAAAAGACAGATCAAATCCGCCGTAATATCCAACACAATCTTTACCGTTTGGGTTGGCAATACCGCCATCAATCGTCAGGCCATCTGCGGATTGATTCACTGTAACATCTGAATCATTTTGAATGGCTTTAACGCTAGCAAGACCTGCATTATTGTCCAATTTTATAACACCTACGAAATTTTCTATGGTCACAATCGGCCCTTCCGCAAAGGCAGGCGTTGCGCTGGCGATGATCAATGTTGTTGTCAATAAAAGATGTTTCATAATGCCCTCCTAAAACCGGATACGTATGGTACGGCCAGACCGGGTTTCAATGCGCAGAGCCAAAGCGCTATCATTTGTCAGTGAGGTAATAAATCCATCACCTGCGGCTTTGATAATTACAGGGCCGGTTGTCAATTCGACAGTTTGAGGGACAATGGCATCAGCTACAGGGGTAGTTGCGCCTGTTCCAATAGCCCCAATAGTGGCTGCGATAATAATAACTGTTTTGATCATTGTCTCTCTCCAGTCATGATCTGTTTATATAGATGGCGGCGCGATTTATTTAGGCGCGTCCGCCCAGGTGATTATTTCGCCTATCCTTCAAGGTCCCGGAAATCGCGGCGCAACTTCCATTCCTTACTTGTGATAGACCGTTCCAAGTCTTGCATCCGTGTTTCAAGGGATCTAAATTTGGATTTCACATCCCGAAAACTAGCCGTACGGATGGGCTCTTCCGGACGCTCCTTACGCGCCTTACGCGCCTCGCGATATTCCCGTCTGTAAGGAGCCCGCGTATCTTTGGGAATAAATACCCAGAGCACGAAATAGGCAATCAGAGGAAAACCAAGGAAGAAAACCGAGATCACGAAGATAATCCGCATGATTGTATGATCTATTCCAAAATAGTCACCAAAACCGGCACAGACGCCGCCAAACACACCATCAATTTTATTGCGGCGTAATTTGTTAGGTCCAGCATAGACATATCCATCATCATTGCCTTCCCAATTTTCATCCCACAAGGACCGGTGAATTTTATTTCTATATCGTTTTGTCACTTTTCTCTCTCCAGCTTGGTACTTCGTCATCCAAAATGCGCTCTAAAACATTCACACGTTGATCTAAAATATCTGCGATTTTTGACATTTGTTCGAGTTCCGCAATTTGATCACCGCTCATATGGTTCATCATTTTTTCTTTATGCTTATAATGCATTTTCAACATGCCTGATCCGATGCCCATGACGATGGCAATAATCGGTATCATTAAGGCGAGGTGTTCTGGTCCCATTATAGTTCTCTCTCTCTCTCTTTAATGGCTGAATTTAAACGTTCGGCTTGGGGAGCGCCCGGTTTGAAGGGGGAAGAACATGGCATCTTACCCCAAGCCTATCTCTTATGACCTATTTATTGGCCGCTTTTTTAGCTGACTTCGCAATACTGGCTTTAAGCGCAGCAAGCTCGTCTTCAATTGCTTCATCTGCTTCTAGGGCAGCAAATTGACTTTCCAGACTTTCGCCCGATCCCAAATCAAAAGCTTCGACATGGGCTTCCAATTCGTCAACTTTACGCTCCATCCGTTCATAACGCGCCAAGGCATCATCAACCTTATTATTATTCATGGCTGTGCGCATTTTAATCTGACCATGAGCCACAGTCGTGCGCATCATCAACGCCTTATGTTTGGCTTTAGCTTCGTCCAACTTGGTTTGCAGCTTGGACAAATCCGCATCCGCCTTAGCAACTGCCTCATCCAAAATATCCATCTCTTTGAGGACAACTTCACTCATTTGCTCGGCTTGCTGCTTAGCAGCAAGGGCACCCCGAGCAAGATCTTCGCGTTCTTTTGTCAGAGCTAGTTCAGCTTTAGCGCCCCATTCTTTCGCCCGAGCCGTATAAGCATCGGCCTTACGGGCCAGTTCTTTACGTTCGGCAATATTACGGGCGGCGTCCGTACGGACCTCAACCAGCGTATCTTCCATTTCCTGAATAATCAGGCGAGCGATTTTTTCCGGGTTCTCCGCCTTATCAATCATGGCATTGAGGTTGGAATTAATAATGTCGCCCATACGTGAAAAGATTCCCATCTTCGTCTCCTATTGGTCGTTTAAAAAATTGTGGCAATTAGGAAGCCTGCGGCGAAAAAACCCCAGCATTCCATCTTGCGGGTTGAAAGATAGCGCAGGAAGCGGGCGCCTTTAATGCGCCAGCTCTCTGTACGGTGATCAAATTCGTCATCATAACGTGACATCAAAATCTCCTAAATTCCGAAGCCTGAGATACGGCCACCAGATGAACGGTGGTTCATCACCGCTGCACGGCGGCGCAGACGAACGCTGCGGGCTGGACTGTCAGAGCCGGCAATAGCGCCATCTGTTGCGCCGTTAACGACCCCTGCATCTATATCAAATGTTCTAAAGGTCATCATCTCTCTCCTTATGTGGTCCTTTAACTGTGCTAATCCCGATGACCAGCAACACATTCAAACTGCCGAAAATGCAGGCCTATGTCGACAAATTTTAAGTTATTGTTTTTATTGAATTTTTTAATTTTCTTCAAAAAGTATCAATTTTAAATTAGTATTTTTTACTATTTTATGTAATATATGCCAATAAATATTGGTTTTTTATACTAAATATAATGCAAGCGACTCAACAACTTATTGGCCAATCCCCGGCTTTTCACGCATTGATGGATGCTGTTTCTGATGCGGCAGCGCTGGAAAAGCCTATTTTAATCACAGGAGAGCGCGGTACCGGTAAAGAACTCATAGCGTCGCGGATGCATTTCTTATCCCCGCGTTGGGAGCAAGCCTATGTCCATGTTAATTGCGCCGCCTATTCCGATGCCTTATTAGATGCCGCCCTTTTCGGCCAGACTTTTACAGGAGGCAAGCCTGACATTGACGGTCAATTCATCCGCGCCGATGGCGGAACCTTGTTTTTAGACAATATAGAAACCGTTTCGCTGCGTCTTCAGGAAAAATTACTCCAAGCTTTTGAATATGGCATTATTGACCCCTTGGGCACTCCCGACACACAAGATATTAATGTTCGTATTATAGCCGCCACATCCGCTGATCTGCCCAAAGCCGTATCCACTGGACGGTTTCGCGCGGATCTATTGGATCATATTACATTTGACGTTCTGCCTTTACCACCGCTACGGGCCCGCCTTGCCGATATTATGCCTCTCGCGGAATATTTTGGACGGCGCACAGCTCTAGACCTTGGCGCAGAAAGCTTCCCCGGCTTCACACCCGAAGCATTGATCGCGTTAGAAACCCATAATTGGACTGGAAATATACGCGAGCTTAAAACCGTTGTAGCTCGAAGCACCGGTAAGGCCTTTTTACGTAACGAAGCTTTAAACTTACCAATTGCCCAATTAGTGATAGATCCTTTTGCCAGCCCATATCGATTGAGCGACAACCAACCACTTTCGGAAAAACCTTCTGAACACAATGCCCATACACTGGAAATGCAGGATACACACACACCTCCGGCGGCTCCGCCTTCTCCATCAAAAGGGTTTTCAGACCGTGTTTACGCCTTTGAACGCAGTCTTATTGATGAAGCCCTACGGGCCGGAGACAATCACCAAGGCAAAGCGGCAAAACATCTGGATTTATCCTATCATCAATTTCGGGGATTATTGCGTAAACATGGATTAAAAAAATAAACCCGGATACGCGTATGTGCCCGCTTCCCAATCACTGGATAGAATGAAAAAGTCTAATTCATATTGTAATTGGCTTGCTTAATATCCAGAATACAAGATAATTCGGGAAAATTACATATTGGACGCCCTATGTCTCTTCATAGCTTTAAAACCGTTGCTGATATACGTATAGAACCGGGCGGCGCTGCAAAGCTCGATTATTATGTAGACGGCCTATGCCCCAATAAACGCATTGCTATTGTCACCGACAAAGGCGTTCGCGGGCTCGGTCTTTTAGATGCAGGTGTGGCGGCTCTGAAATCGGCCGGTTACGCTGTCTTTATTTTTGATAAAGTTGTCGCCGATCCGCCCGAAGATATTGTCCTGAAAGGCGCGACCGCTATTCGCAAGTTCAATGCGGGCCTCATCATTGGGTTTGGCGGCGGAAGCCCTATGGATACGGCCAAAGTTATCGCCCACCTATGCTGTAGCGACCAGTTAATACAAAGCCTGTACGGTGTCGGCAATGCCAAAGGTCCGACCCTGCCCTTACTACTCATTCCCACGACGTCAGGTACAGGGTCCGAAGTGACCAATGTTGCCGTCATAACAACGGGCGCAACGGCAAAACAAGGGATAGTCGCCGATAGCCTTTATGCAGACCGTGTTCTGCTAGATGCCGAACTAACCTTCGGACTACCAGCTTCTATCACGGCTGCAACGGGTATTGATGCCATGGTTCATGCAATTGAATCCTATACATCCATCCGGCAAAAAAACCCACTCTCGGATACATTGGCGCTCGCAGCTCTGCAAAAATTGCGCAACTCAATTGTGGCGGCTTGCGAGGATGGCACCAATATTGACGCCCGTAATAATATGTTAATCGGAGCCATGCTAGCCGGACAGGCTTTCTCTAATGCCCCTGTCGCGGCAGTTCACGGATTGGCCTATCCGTTGGGTGGATTTTTCCATATCCCGCATGGGCTGTCTAACGCACTCGTCTTAACAGAAGTCATGAAATACAACCTCCCTAAGGCAGATCATTGGTATAGCGAAATTGCCAATGCTTTGGGCATTGGCCAAACAGGGGCCAGCCTCATAGATGATATGTTGCGCATTAAAGATGCCACTAAAGTTCCCCAAACACTATCCGCAGTTAATATTCCGGCTGATGCAATCCCCATGATGGCCGATGATGCGATAACAAAAACCCGGGTATTACAAAACAACCCCCGCGAAGTGACTTATGAAGCTATTATCGATATTTATAAGGCCATAGTGTGAGCCGCCCCATTGCCCCCTTACGAAACGCTTATCCACACTTCCTAAAAATTCCAACACGCTGGAATGATAATGACAGTTACGGCCATGTGAATAATGCGGTTTATTATTATTTCATTGATACGGTGGTTAATTGCTTTCTTATCGATAATGGTTTGCTAGATTTGAAAACGAGCGAAACCATTGGCCTTGCCGTTGATACGGCTTGTAAATTTTTTGACTCAGTCGAATATCCCGACATTGTTCATGCGGGTCTACGCGTTACAAAACTGGGCAACACCAGTGTAACATATGATATTGGCCTCTTTAAAAACGATGAGGCGCAAGCGGCAGCGCAAGGCCATTTCGTGCATGTCTATGTTGATGCAAAAACCCGGCGGCCCAAACCCATATCGGATAAAATGCGAGAAAAATTAAAGGAAATTTCAAAATGACCGATCAGACCGCCCAATTCACACGGATACAAGATGGTACATTAGAGGACTGGATGGCCATTGGCGCAGCCCATAAACAAGACTTCCAAAAAACGGCTGATCGGTTTATCGGCATGCTCAAACAACTCGAAAATTCCACGCTTGGGTTTGCCTGTAATCAATTACAACACGCCTTGATGTGTGCCACCTTGGCCCGCCGCGACGGCGCTACAGATGAGCAAATTGTTATCGCATTGTGTCATGACATTGCTAAAGTCATTAATGTTCCCAATCACGGGCCTATCGCCGCGGAAATGATGCGACCCTATATTAGCGATGAGAGCTATTATGTCATTCGTAACCACCAAGCCTTTCAAGGTGAGCATTATTATCATTATATGGGCGCGCCAACAGATTTACGAAAACAATGGGAAAATGAGAGTTGGTACCCCCTTGCAGTCAAACTTGTTGACGAATGGGATGCCCCCGCCTTTAACCCTGATTTCGAGGCTGATAGCCTTGAGAGTTTTGAACCCTTGATGCGTAAAATTTTTCACGATAGCCCCATGGCGCTTGGCGGATGAAATTTATTGCCGCTGTTGCGGCGATACTCCTGTTATCGATTGGCTTATTTATCAATAACCTGCGCCCGGCACCCTCTGTAAAAGCCCGTCTAGCCATAGGCGAAAAAATTGTCGTCACGCCACAGGATTACACAAACAAAACAGGGGCTATCACAGTTGAATATTATGCACGCGGACACGGCCCGCGTATTGTTCTTGTCGCCAGTGCTGGACGAGAAGTGTCTGATTTTAATGAGCTTGTAACCACCTTAAATAAAAACGGATACCGCACCTTAGCTGTCGAACATCCAGGGATAGGTAAAACCACCGCTCTGAAACCGGATTTAAATACCTATGCCTTTCCAATATTTACCGCACTTCAAAATGATGGATATCTGAAAGACAATCAGCCTTATTTTCTGATGGGCCATGCATTTGGCAATCGCGTTGTTCGCGTGACAGCATCATATCTAACAGGAAAAAACGCCCGCAAACCACTATTATCAGGCGTTATCCTACTTGCGGCTGGCGGATATAATGAAATCGACCCCAAAGCGACTGAGGCGTTGAAAAATGCCTTTAACCCCCTCAGGTCGTTCAAGAGCCGTATGCGGGATGTAACATATGCTTTTTTTGCCAATGATAATCCTGTCCCGCCGCACTGGCAACGCGGCTGGCATACCAAAACAGCTATCGCTCAGGGTAAGGCCAAAGCGGGTCTTGAAACATCAGGCAACACATCTTGGGAGGCTGCCGGCGGTGTTCCCATGCTGGTTGTGCAGGCCGCGCAAGACCGAATCGCGCCCAAAAACGAAACCGCAGATGTTTTGAAAGCCCGGTTTCCTGATCAAGTTGAAATCGCGGTGATTGACAATGCCGGACATGCCCTGCTGCCTGAACAACCCGAAGCCATTGCCGATGTGGTTATCGCTTTTCTGGCTAGGCATCGCCCGGCCAACCATAATAATTAACGCAAAGAACAAGAGACTGATATGACAGATATTATAAACAAAACCGCCTTTGTTACCGGGGCAGCCTCTGGTATTGGATTGGCGCTTTGTAAAGCGCTCCTCGGCAAAGGGGCTAAAGTCATGATGGCCGATATTAATAGCGAAGCTTTAGAAACGGCCCGTGAAAGCTTGGGCACACCCGATCAGACGGCAACGATTATATGTGATGTCGCCAAAGTCGAATCTGTGCAAGCGGCAGCAAAAGCAGCCAGCGACCATTTTGGCAACATACACCTTGTTTTTAATAATGCAGGTGTATCCCTCGCAGGTCGCCCCGGCACCATTGCTCTGGAAGATTGGCGCTGGATAACCGACATCAATCTACTCGGCATTGTCTATGGCTGCGAAACGTTTGTCCCTCTTATTGCCGCTCACGGCGAGGGGGGCCATATTATCAACACCGCCTCTATGGCTGGACATATCGCCCACATCGGCATGGCCCCTTATTTTGCAACAAAATTTGCAGCAGTGGGATATTCCGAAGCCTTGTTCCATGAATTGGCGCCGCTCGGTATTGGCGTGTCATGCCTGTGCCCAACATGGGTGAAATCCAATATTCATAACACCTCGGACAAAAGCCCTGCGGCGGCTAAAACCCGCGCGCAATTCAAACAGTCCAAAGCCTATCTTACTGTGAAATCCCTTGTCGAAAACGGGATGAGTGCCGATATTTACGCGCAATTGGCTATAAAGGCCATCGAAGACAATCGGCTTTATGTCTTTAATGACCCCGAAGCGCGCCAATCACTGATTGAACGCCATAAAAATCTTTTAGCCGATTACGATGCCTGCCTGTCAGACTTGGATATTTAAAGACCTATATTTACGGGAACTGTTTCGCGCAGTTGGAATTTTAGCACTTTCCCTGTTCCGCCGCGCGGAAGTTCAGCCATGCAATGGAGATATTTGGGTTTTTTAAAGGTCGCTAACTGACCCTCTACATGAGATAAAATATCCTCTATTGTCAGATTTTCACCCTGTTTGACTACAGCACATACACAGCCGGTTTCACCAAATTTTTCATCTTGTACCCCAATAACAGCAACCTCAATAATTTGCGGCATCTGATAAAGGATGTTTTCAATTTCTGCCGGATAAACATTTTCACCACCTGAAATATACATATCCTTGACTCGATCTTCGATATAAACATAGCCATCTTCATTCATACGGCCAATATCACCAGAGCGGAACCAACCATCCACAAAGCTTTTCGCATTGGCTTCGGGGTTTCGCCAATAGCCCGGCGTGATGGTGTTGCCTTTGAACCAGATTTCCCCCGGAACATTTGGGGCGCAGCTCTGCCCGGCTTCGTCGACTATCCGAATAGCCGAATGTAACAAAGCCCGTCCAGCAGACCCTATCATATGCGGAATATCCTCCTTGCCTAATATACAGCCGCCTGCGGCGGTTTCAGTCATACCATAGCCTTCCTGAATGATGACGCCTTTGGTTAACCACCATTCCACTAATGATACCGGTACTGTTTCAGCCCCACAAAGCGCCGTCACAATTCGGGAAAAATCCGTAGTTTCAACATCAGGATGGGCTTTCATTGCATTATACGCAGCAGGCACCATGAATAAAAGATTGATACCCAAATCAGGGTCATTAATCGCCTTTAACGTCGCCGCCGGATCAAACATACGCATAATAACAGCCGTCCCGCCAATGGAAAGACTCGGTAGAGCTGTGACATTCAAGCCTCCAATATGAAAAAGCGGCATATTATTCAGAGAGACTTGATCCGGACCGCTATTAGGGAGACGCGCTGTCGAACTCATTGTAAACTCAAGCATAGCATGGGTGATAATCACCCCCTTCGGGCTGCCGGTGGTTCCAGATGAATACATCAACAAACATTGATCCTCGATATTCTGGGGATGATAGTCATAAATTGGCTTGGCGCTCGATAACCCACGCTCATAGCCACTATCGCCGCCCAATCCATCCGTATCGATCCAATGAGCAACATTGGTCAGCGCTTGAGCGGCTTTGCCCACCGGCTCAAACGGTTTATCCACTAAGACCATCGATGCCTCGGCATCATTGAGAATATAAGCCAACTCTGGCGGAGTCAGACGGAAATTAAGCGCCAAACAAATCGCGCCAATACGCCAACAGCCAAATATAAGTTCCAACACATCACTTGTATTCAGACATAGAAAAGCCACACGATCACCCGGTTGAATACCTTTGGATTTTAAAAACCCGGCTACGCGCGCAACGCGCTCATGTGTTTGCGCATAGGTAAAACGGCGCTGGCTCATCAAATCTATCATTGCCACTTTATCAGGGGTCGTCATCGCGTGATATTCTACCCAGTCACGTGCATATAGTGTCATGTCATCTCCCGAATTTATTTGGTATTTTTTGCATAAGCATTTCGTTCTGCCAAGGGTTTCCACCGCCTGATTGTCATATTGTTTTATCCTGGCGCCCTGCTTATAAGCCCTCATGACTTACCTGATCACAGGCGCCGCTGGCTTTATCGGAATGCATGTCGCCCGCGCGTTATTAGAACGAGGCGAGACCGTTATCGGGTTTGATAATCTCAATGCTTATTATGACATTACCTTCAAACAGGCACGTATCAATCAGTTATCACCCTATGAGACTTTCACTTTTGTAAAAGGGGATATCGCTGATGAGGCCGCTTTAACCGCGCTTTTTGCCGCCCATAATTTTACCGCAGTCATCCATCTTGCGGCACAGGCAGGGGTTAGATATTCTTTAGATAACCCCCAGAGCTATATTCGCAGCAATATACACGGATTTGCAAATATACTTGAAGTATGCCGTCACAATGGGGCTCCGCACCTTATTTATGCTAGCTCCAGTTCCGTTTATGGAGGCAATACACACACACCTTTTTCCGAAAACGATCGTGTGGATCACCCTGTTAGTCTTTATGCGGCAACAAAAAAATCAAACGAATTAATGGCTCACAGCTATGCTCATCTTTACAATATGGCTGTAACGGGACTGCGGTTCTTTACTGTATATGGTCCATGGGGTCGCCCTGACATGGCCCCTTATATATTTACACAAAAAATTATGGCCGGAGAACCGATTACCGTTTTTAATCATGGTCATCATGCCCGCGATTTCACATATATCGATGACATAACAGCCGGCGTATTGCTCTGCCTTCCGCATAAAGGCGATGTTTATCGCCTTTATAACATAGGCCGCGGGCAATCTGTGGAACTCATGGATTTTATTGGTTATATAGAGCAAGCTACTGGTCAAAAAGCGATTATCAATTTTGCCGACATGCAAGCTGGCGATGTTCAAAAAACCCATGCCGATATTTCTCAATTACAAATGGACCTCGGCTACAAACCCCAAATCAGCATTCAGCAAGGCGTTGAACGTTTTATCGATTGGTATAAAAGCCAGACAGTATAATTTATTCGGCTACGCTTTTTTGTTCATCTAAATCCACCCGCGAGATAGCTGCACCGCATACCCGAAATACTTCGGTAAGCGAGGTGTGCCCAGCCCGGGCTTTTAATATTCCGTCTTCTAACAAGGTGATAAACCCTTGAGCCCGTGCCGTTTTCATCAGGCCCTGTAAGCTCGCACCCTTAAGAATATCATCGGAAAGCGAATCATCAATACGGGCAACTTCAAATAAACCAATTCGGCCTTGATAGCCTGTATGACTACAATGCGCGCAACCCTTTGGAGCCCGCCAACTGGCCTTGCCCCGCAGTTGCGACTCAATGGGGCTCCCAGATTCAATCATAGCCCATATTTTATCTTCTCCGTCTGGGCTTTTGACGGACACAGAACAATGCTCACATAATTTTCGGACAAGGCGCTGTGCAGCCAGTCCGCGCACAGCTGAAACAACCATATAGGGTTCAAGCCCAATATCGATGAGACGGGCAACCGCCGCCAGAGCTGAATTTGTATGCAAAGTCGAGAGCACCAGATGCCCCGTAAGAGCCGCTTGGGCGGCGATAGTGGCTGTTTCTCCATCCCGAATTTCACCAACCATAATAATATCGGGATCTTGACGCAAAATTGCCCGCAATCCTTTCGCAAATGTATATCCGATATTCGCATTGGTTTGAATTTGGATAACCCCATCCATGTCATATTCAACAGGATCTTCAATTGTGATAATTTTATGATCTCCGTCATTTAGCCCCTGTAAGCCGCGATAAAGCGTTGTCGATTTACCTGACCCCGTAGGGCCCGTTACCAATATCACGCCATTCGGCAATGTGAAAAGATCTTCAAGTACTGCTTTGGCGTGGCCATCAAGACCAAGGCTTTGCAAGTCAGGGAGTTGTCCTTCTTTGCGCAGCAACCGTAGAACCAAACTCTCGCCCCATGATCCCGGCAATGAGGACACGCGCAAATCAATATCTTGGCCGGAAAATCGGATAGATTGCCGCCCATCCTGCGGCAGACGTCGTTCAGCAATATCCATACCTGACAGTAACTTTACCCGACTTACTACGGCATCAAACCGACCGCGACCTTCGGTCTGACGTGTGTGCAGCACACCATCAATACGATAACGCACCTGAAATTTAGTCTCGAAAGGTTCGATATGAATGTCAGAGGCATTATCTTTCAAGGCCGTCGAAAATACACGGTTAACAAAATCAATGACCGGGGCTTCTTCAGCTAATTCACGCAAGCGCTGGGCTTCGTCATCACTTCCATTATCCGTAGTCAGACCATCGGTTATTGGAACGATTGCATTTTGTCCAGTTTCTATTGTTTGATTGCTAGCCAGATAATAACAGATCATAAGCTGGTTTTGATAGGCAATACGCTCAACCCGTTCCCGAATTTCAGGATCCAATATATTTTGTGCTGTCACGCATAGACGTCCCGTTTCATCCATCCAAACCAAACATTCCCGAGCTAATAACCAATCATGCGTAACCCCAAAGGCCTTCATAGCCTGTTCGAAAGCCTCAACATTGTTTGGAAAATCGGGTGGATTAATTATATCGAGCTGTAATTGCTCCGATAAAACATGAAGCAGATCATCCTCGGCAATCGCGCCAATTCGTAAAAGAGCTTGCCCAATGAGGCCACCGACCTCATCTTGCAAACGGAGCGCTTGTGCCAAATCCGTCTCTGACACCAATTGGCGCGCGCGTAACATATCTCCAAGACGCTGATAACGCATCACATTAAACCGATGAAAACAGGGTAAGTCATGAAAAGCTTATAGGGGGCAAGCCGCAAAATTCCAATGAGTTTTCATTCATCTGGGATAGGTAATAAGAGCTCCCCCTATTTTTCAAAATAAGCTCTTTTCGTAATAAAAAGGCGGCCTAAGGCCGCCTAAAACATGGGTGAGATTATTGAATTTATTCTCTAGCCTGGTGGATCTTAAAAAGGTCCCAAAACAGGTACTCTTCTTAGACTAAAATTATCGCCATCACGTATCGGCTCTGGTGAGTCAAGATTATCAACATTTGCACCTTCACCAAATGGAGCGACATTACCGCCGGCTGATGCGATCAAACGGTCAACATCAAGACGGTTATTTGTCTGGAATGACAACAGAATATCTGCAGAGTCATAACCCGGATTTAGATCTTCAAGCTCAACCCGTGACCGAATACGAGCATTACCCGAAGCATCCCCGGTGATTGTACCCGTAGCCACTGTATTATTAGCCGAGTTTCTATACTCAACCGTATAAATTACAGGAACGCCCGGCGTTAGGCCGGTAATCCGGTAAACAGAGTTTACAGCTGCGCCCGCACCGCGGTTCCAGTCAAAGAAACCAAATGTTGCGCCTTCACGCTGCAAGCCGTCCAAAGCACCGCCTGTACCGTCTTCAAAAGCAATCAGGTTCGGATTACCAAAGAAACAGCGTGGGTCGCTAACGGAAACAGTTGTCGCATTAATAGACACAACACCCCCTTCGTCAGTACCAACAGGCGTAATCGTAATATTATCCGGTATACCATCCGTTAAAGTGAATAGACCGCCTGCAACATTAGAGTTGTAAACGAAACGATCGGATGTTGGCGACAATCGTGTCAACGGAATACCGCCAACAGCAACGCCTGCAATACCTGTGGCGTCATCAAAGTCTACATTGAACTGCACACGGGCAATATCACCCGGAACAAACGGTGTGCCTGTAATATCTGTTGATGTCGTACCATCAACCGTAACATTAATTGATCCCAAAACAGGATCATTCACACTGTTGTAATCATCCAGAAGAATAACGGTATCAGAGATATTTTCGTCCGAAGTAACATCGAACTGCTTGCCATCTTCACACGAAATCAAACCGTCATCCGTGCTGGCACCGTTCACGTCATTCTCGATGAATGTCGTTGTACCAGTTAACGCCGCCGTAACAGTAATAGATGATCCCATTGTCGGGCATCCTGTAATCGCGAGCGGAAGATCAAAACCAATAAGGTTATCAGGGTTCACATTGTCAATAGAGACAAGGAATGTCGCCGTTGATGAACCGACACCGCCGCCTGATTGTAAAGAGGCTGATGACGCCGGTGTTCCGTTAGCAACATCGGGCGTGATCGCGCCGCCTGTCAAACCCGCCTGGAATGAAATTCCATCAGGGAGCGTAACAACAATATCGAGGTTACCACCAGCTGGGAAATTACCGCCATTTGTGAGAGCCAGATCAAATTGGAAATTACCTGTTTGCGGATTATTGGCTAAATCAACTTCAGTGGCAAAAACAAGTCCGCCCGGACCTGCTGGAGTTACCACATTTTCAATTTCGAGAGCGCTCGCGCTGCCCGCTGTAAGCGCAACCAAGGAAGCGGCTGCGAAGAGTTTTTTGAGTGTCATGTTCTTCCTCAATAGTTAGTTTCAATGAATTTTAGTAAAAATTACTTATTAGTGTAAATTAATATACTGCTAATCATAACACTCGCCAGTGGTCAAGTCTTTCACACTCTTAGCGCCCAATATACTCGCTTAAATTGCATTATTATATTTTTTCTCTAAATTAATCTATAGTTTTAGAATTCAAAAGTTTCATACAATACTTTAAAAACAAATACGCTCAACATATTTGCTATGCACATAAAAAAAGGCGGCCAAAAGACCGCCTCAATATAATTTGTTGACTAGCTTATGTAGGGCCACCAACATTATCGCCATCACGTAGCGGCTCTGGTGAGTCAAGATTATCAACATTTGCACCTTCACCAAATGGAGCGACATTACCGCCGGCTGATGCGATCAAACGGTCAACATCAAGACGGTTATTTGTCTGGAATGACAACAGAATATCTGCAGAGTCATAACCCGGATTTAGATCTTCAAGCTCAACCCGTGACCGAATACGAGCATTACCCGAAGCATCCCCGGTGATTGTACCCGTAGCCACTGTATTATTAGCCGAGTTTCTATACTCAACCGTATAAATTACAGGAACGCCCGGCGTTAGGCCGGTAATCCGGTAAACAGAGTTTACAGCTGCGCCCGCACCGCGGTTCCAGTCAAAGAAACCAAATGTTGCGCCTTCACGCTGCAAGCCGTCCAAAGCACCGCCTGTACCGTCTTCAAAAGCAATCAGGTTCGGATTACCAAAGAAACAGCGTGGGTCGCTAACGGAAACAGTTGTCGCATTAATAGACACAACACCCCCTTCGTCAGTACCAACAGGCGTAATCGTAATATTATCCGGTATACCATCCGTTAAAGTGAATAGACCGCCTGCAACATTAGAGTTGTAAACGAAACGATCGGATGTTGGCGACAATCGTGTCAACGGAATACCGCCAACAGCAACGCCTGCAATACCTGTGGCGTCATCAAAGTCTACATTGAACTGCACACGGGCAATATCACCCGGAACAAACGGTGTGCCTGTAATATCTGTTGATGTCGTACCATCAACCGTAACATTAATTGATCCCAAAACAGGATCATTCACACTGTTGTAATCATCCAGAAGAATAACGGTATCAGAGATATTTTCGTCCGAAGTAACATCGAACTGCTTGCCATCTTCACACGAAATCAAACCGTCATCCGTGCTGGCACCGTTCACGTCATTCTCGATGAATGTCGTTGTACCAGTTAACGCCGCCGTAACAGTAATAGATGATCCCATTGTCGGGCATCCTGTAATCGCGAGCGGAAGATCAAAACCAATAAGGTTATCAGGGTTCACATTGTCAATAGAGACAAGGAATGTCGCCGTTGATGAACCGACACCGCCGCCTGATTGTAAAGAGGCTGATGACGCCGGTGTTCCGTTAGCAACATCGGGCGTGATCGCGCCGCCTGTCAAACCCGCCTGGAATGAAATTCCATCAGGGAGCGTAACAACAATATCGAGGTTACCACCAGCTGGGAAATTACCGCCATTTGTGAGAGCCAGATCAAATTGGAAATTACCTGTTTGCGGATTATTGGCTAAATCAACTTCAGTGGCAAAAACAAGTCCGCCCGGACCTGCTGGAGTTACCACATTTTCAATTTCGAGAGCGCTCGCGCTGCCCGCTGTAAGCGCAACCAAGGAAGCGGCTGCGAAGAGTTTTTTGAGTGTCATGTTCTTCCTCAATAGTTAGTTTATATAGAGCGTGGAAAAACCACACCCGTCCCTTTGGGTCAAGGCTTTATTGAGTCGGCATGTTCCGATACCCTTTTGGCCCTGTATTGCGTATAGAAAGTCATATCTGCCTAGTCAAGCATTACAATGTTAAAACCACACTGTAATCTTATCTAGCCCCGCCTAACTTCCGCTACTATCCGTTCCGTGCCCTCTTGGGCTTAATAAATCCCTAACACCCCCGTTAAAAGGTCATTTTTTGCTTATATTCAGCGCTGTTGCAAAAACATCACAGTTTTTACAAAATTTCACAACTCCCCAATAACTGGCCGTATGGCTGTCCATCCCAGGGCTTTGATGTGAAATCGATCCGTTTGTCGAAACGGCGTTGTAACCACGACCTCTACGCTATATATCGACACGGTAAATCGCCCCTCCCCTTCATCAACATCACGGGCTATTTGAGCCGGTTGTAGGGGACGAGCCTGCCACTGAATCCGATACTGACCTTGTATGAATTCGCCTTGAAGATTTTGATCTATATTTTGAGCGGCAATCAAATTAACAACATTTTCCCGGATTGCGATACGGTCACTAGCCCGTTCAAACCCTGTAATCGTGCGCATAAACTGTCCCTGTAAGTGCAATAAAGGCAACATAGCTGCCGCCAGAATAGCCATTGCTACCATTGCCTCTAGAACCGAAAATCCCTGACTCTTTACGCCGCGCCCGTTCCGCCGTCGTTTTTTCAGGCCAATCTGTATAAAGCCTTCAAGTGTCACGACCCATTCCGGCGTAAATTTGAGCCTAATTTTTGCTCACTTGGCTGGGCCCGCGGCAATAACGTTATCAAAGGGTCAGCTTCCGTGAGCGCTTGCTCAACACGATTGCGTAAAAGATTGACAAATTGATTTTTATCTTCCTGTCCGCGCAGAACATAGGGCGTTATAAGAATAATCAATTCTGTTTTATCGCGTGAAATCGCATTTCTCGCAAACGCTTGCCCTACAAAGGGTAAATCCTTGAGAAACGGCACACCTTCGTCATCAAGCACTTGATTATCCTGCATTAATCCGCCCAAAACCGCCGTTTCGCCGTCTTCCAGTGTCAGCTGTGTCGTCACGGTTCTATTTGAAATTGTCGGTGTTCCAAGAGAGGACCCGCCCGTATCAACGGTTGCGGAAACCTCGACTGAAATATCCAAGTCAATACGATCACGGCTAAAGACAATGGGAGACAGCGATACGATTTG
Organism: uncultured Caulobacterales bacterium; assembly: GCA_964654665.1. GTDB lineage: Bacteria > Pseudomonadota > Alphaproteobacteria > Caulobacterales > Maricaulaceae > CALCKU01. The sequence goes on from CAZZKV010000002.1 coordinate 91,802, forward strand.
GCCGGTTTTACGATAATCAATTTGCTGCAAAATATCGGTTTCCCCGCCGCCATTCTGATTGCTCGCTGCCCGCTGAGACGTAATAATCGGCACATCGGTCCCGACTTGTATATCCGCCGTCCCACCAGATCTAGCAGTTAGAATAGGCGTCGAAAGCACCCGAATTTGCCTATTATCGGCAAAAGCATTCAGCGTTGCGTCAATATTACCTGTTACAAGCCCAACCGTAAGCCCGTTCCCGCCAATACCAAGACCATCTGTATCAAATGTCCCGCGCACACGCTCATCCCCTAAATCGTCCAAACTTAATTCAACGCCGATACTGGTTGAATCATTGAGCGTGACCTCTGCAATTTGCAACTCAATCAAAACTTCAGGTGCTGGCGTGTCAAGCTGGCGCAGCAGGCGCGTGTAACGTTCATTATCAGTTTGGTCGCCCGAAAAGATAATTCGATTGCCTAAAGTATCGACAGTAAAAATGTCTCCGCCCAAATTGGCGTTGGCAAATCCGCTCGTTTGCCCCCCAATCGCATTACCCGCGCCACCGCCGCGCCCGGAACTGCTTGACCCACGCTGATCGCGTTGTCGTTGATTGGATAAAGCGCGATTAGCAATTTCGGCAATCAATTCCGCATCAATATTTCTAACCTGATAAACAAAAATCTGGCTTTCATTGACGCCATCTGCCGGGCGGTCCAAATTCTGAATCCAATTATTCACCCTCTCATTAGCTTCATTTGATTTTGAGAAAATAAACACGTCATTAGAAAAAGCCGTTGGCATTACAAAAATAGTCCGGCTTAAATTCGGATCACTAGATACCATCCACCCTTCAACACTCAAAGCATTCGATAAAGCCTCGGAAAACTCTTCTGCGCGCCAATATTTTGGCCGATATCTTAAGACCTGACTGCCCGCAAATTGCAATTCATCCAATTCACGGATAATTTGCACAGCCTTATCAACTTCTTCTGGCAACCCCGACAAAGATACGTAATTAAACCGCGGGCTGGATTTAATTGTCAGCTTATCAGAATTACGTCCGAAAGCCTGTTGTAAAAACTCCAACATGGAATTCGCATCAACGGCCTGTAATTCGACAAATTGAACCACAGGCTGCAAAGCATCAGGCGTACCGAGGCGGGCGCGGGATTTAATAAAACGCGGAATACGCGATTTAAGGGCCTTATCTTCAATAACAAGATATTTATCGTCCTCAACAAAAACCCGTACGCCATATTCTTCCAGCGTTAAAGAAATAAGCTCCAAAAATTCACGCGAGGACATTTCGCCGGAAGAATTCAACCGGATCATTTCTGTACGGTTCGCAATATTCGGTCCCGTTGCATAAGGTACTTGCAACATTTCGGCAAATACGGTTTCAATAAAAACCGACAGTGGAAGCGGATTAACTTGGGCTGACACGCGGCGCGTTTTACTGGCTGGCCCACGTTTTAAATCAACATCACCTAAACCTTCTGGACGATCAGAAATGACAGGAACGCGGCCAATCAGCGAAATCGTTCCGCTTGACGCTTCCTTAGCAAGAGGCCGGCCATCAGCATCCGTCGCACCGACCACCCCTTGGTAAAAAGGACTCGTTGACACATACCCCGTTTTAGATGGGCGTATGACTTGATCTCCAAGACGTTTGCCAAAAGCAATCTCCTTTGACGCACTATTTTTAGCCGAGTTTTTCTGATCCAAAGTTTGGCACCCGCCCAACAGCGCTGTCATCGCTGCACTGACAATAATATATCGGAAACCTTGAGAGTTTGCCTTATATAAAAATGGCTTCATGCTGTTAGTTCCGCTTCTTTAAAGTCTGTGTATTTAATTCGGATGTAACGCGGTCCAAATTTACCTCTTGGGCTTGATTTGTATCGCTAATTGAAAAACCTTGTTCCTTGCCGTCAAAAACAGCTAACACCTTGTTAGTTTTAACATTTTTTATCAACCAACCCGTATCCAGCTGATCCCCAGCGCCCATAAGAACAATCTTTCCATCTGCTTGTTTTAGTAAAACTTTTGATACACCATTAACCGTTGTATAACCACTTCGTAGGGGAAAATTCGGCACCCCCTCCCGCGCGGCACTCGCAGCCAAATTCCTATCGCTCGGCGTGACCCGTTTCGCAACCTTATTCACTGGGAAAATTCGGGCGGATTCAATTATTTGTTGAGCCGCAATAATTTCAGCCGCATTATCGCTGGTTCGTACATCCGGCCATGTCACAGACTTAGCTCCAGCGTGAACAGGCTGTGTGCTGGATAATACCCACCCGGCCAAACCGGAAAGGGCCATCAAAATGAGTGAAAATAAGCGCAATCCCATTATTGCTCCCCGCCTGTTACCGAGGCATTATCAATACTAACAGGAATAATTCCCCGCACAGTCAACATGGATTGGCGATTGGCTTGGACAGAAAACTGTACATCGCGCACAATAATCATCCGATTATCCGCGGCCAGATCCGTTAGGACGGAAGCGGCGTTATTACCTCCGCGTATTAATCCGTTAAATTCAAAATATTGCACATCAAGGCCATCGATTGTTTCAGTCGCGGCTTCAACACGCGGTCGCCAATTTTCCATTTTGTTCTTTGTGGCAACGGCGCGAAGTTTTTGCTGCAAATTAGCCGCTATTATCCCGGGGGTTCGGCCCTTCCATTGTCGCTGTTCTGCCAACCCTCGAGCCGTTTTGCTTTGCGCAAGGCGGGAGGTCCAACTGTCATCTGCCCGTATATCTTCCAATTGGGCAAGCTCGAGAGCCGCCGCCTGATGGCTATGTTTTAAACTTGCCGTATAGTCGGATAATTTCATCAATGCGAACCACGCCGTAATAGAAACAATTGCGATCAGGCCGAACCCTTCAATAGGCGAAAATTGCTCGTCAAGTTGGCGGCGCAACTGATCCAATAACCCGCTCATCATTGCCCTGGCCTCGCCGTTATTTGGTCAGCTTCAAGATTGCCGGCCACGCCGACTAACACGGCCTTTACAATAACAGCATTTCCCTGTCCAAAATTTACTGTCACATCTTGTAAAGCCGGGCTTTTTTCAAGAGCCGCTACAAGTTCAGGTTCTGCAGCATCAGGCACGCCAACCATACGAATAGTCATATCGCCTTCGCGAATTTGAACCGATCTCATTTCAATATCTTTATCCCCAAAGACCTGCGCCGTCGCCGCTATGGCTTTTATCGCATGAGCCTCGTCCCCCATGGCTGCCAGCCGTTTTGCTGCCTGTAAATTCCCGAGGGCTTGACGCCGCTGTGCCAAAACCTGGGATGCTGTATCAGAAATCGTATTAATTTTTGCCTGAATTTGCGCTATAGCCATTTTATGATGAATAATTTGGGCGCTAAAAAACACAGTACTGCATAGCGCTAAAATACCAACCCCCATCATCAAACGCGACGGTGAAAGTCCGCCTCCGGAACCACCTTGATAACTAAAAATTGGCAGGTTTTTCCGAAAAGGCACGGTAACAGCTTCGGTTAAAGGAAAAGCGGATAATTTATCCGCACTCGTAACGGCCTGTAAAAATATTTGCCAATCACGCGCTGCAGGCATTTGGGGCCACCAACGACTTGCGATTAAAACGCCGTTTTCCCACACTTGACCTTCAGTGCCGTCAAGGCAATTCACCAATCTGGCCCCATCTGCCTCCATAGGCTCACGCGCAATTGTTTCGGGCATATATCGTGCAGTTTCACTCAAAGCTGCAAAATTCCAAATCCCTACGCTTTCACCTGTTTTATCTTTATCCAGATAAATACCCTCTTCCCCATTGGCAGATTCTTTAACCGCCTTAAACCGAGCAGCCGCCAAACCTTGGCGACCCGGGGCTTTGAGCGGCACACGGCGAAACGCACAGCGCGCCCGCGGCACAATATAAAGCGTTTGACCCATAGCACCACTTTGCAATACGTGGTTTTGGCCCTCTTTATCGTGCGTTATCAGTTGTGGGCGAAAGAACATAATTGATTACTTTATCACCTCCTAAGCTATTGTCGAAATTAATATTTTCGGGCTCTTCTAACATAGTCCGCTCATAAACAAAGCGCCGTCTTACAGGGGACCCTAGATCATAGATAAGCCGTTGTATCTCGACAGCACGCTGATGATATCGTCCGTTTTCATCCCGATATGTCATTGTCAAACGCGCCTCATTGGACGGAAAAGGTTCGTTGACCAAAGCACCACTAAAATCACTTTGTTGCGCGCGGGTTTTTGCCCCGGTTAACTGTAAATGGTCAAGAATCGGGGGATAGGCCGCATTCACAAAAAGGGATGATCCCGAATTATTCATCGAAATCATATCTTCCAACCGATGACGGTCTATTTTTTCAACCGCCACGTCCCAATCCATTACATTGCGTAATTCATCTAAATGCCGTAGCGGGGCGTTAGCGGGCGGTGGTAAATTTTTTAATCGGTATTCGGGAGCTTCAGCTCCCTGAAATTGTCTTTGAGAGTCACCATCAATATAATCGAGCAATCGCGCCGTAAGGCGCCGTGATTGGGTGCCTGAAAACCCTTCGGCTCGTAGAAATTTATCAATCAGTTCTTTAGACAAACCATTAATAGGAATAAATCCGCGCGAATCGCGTAAATTAATCTGAACATCCCCTGTAAAAGTTGAAACATGACGCACATCCCCATTGTGCCCCCACAGCCTGTCCGTTTTTTGTCCATTTTTATAAAGATTAAACCCGCCATTAGAAGGCTCTGCTGTAACCATTGCCCAAACGGCTTCGGCCTCGGCACTCGCAAATGCAATGTCAACATCCGCACTGTTTTGCATAGCACGTATGACAGTTTGCATTTTGCTCATCCGAGACATAGCAATGCTGCCGGCTATCGATAAAATCAGGATAACAACCAATACATAGGGCAAAACAAAACCGCCCGCATTATGCGTAAGCTTATAAGTCAATATCACTCACATCCCTATAAGGCGGACGCGTGGCACCGTCTGTGGCTGCAATAATACTACGCTGAACGTCTTCACCAAAAATTCCATCGATCCAAGATATTTTAACGGCCAAAGGTAGATGCGGCATTTGCATTAACTCTACATCGTTAAAAAATCCGGGTGATGGGATTTCGCGGGGCGGCCATTGTTTATACCAGATTTTATCTTCCCCGAGATATTCCATTTTTGCATTGCGCCCTAATATAGGAAAAACATCAAGTACAAGGTCTGTACTTGTCAAACGCAGAGCGGTATTGTCATGTCCTAGCTCAACTAATTCTAAGGTAAACGCTTCAAATTTTGCTCGGTTTTTTGTTGGCACCCCAACAGACCGCCCCTTCAAAATACGGTTATCGCCCGTAAAAATATCGTCTTGTGTTCCCAGAATAATATTTTCTGGCCAATGGGTTTTCGCGCCGGCAATAAGGCTGCGCAACATTTTGCGCCCCGCGCCATCATCTAAAAGAGTTTCACTAATCTCCAAAGCCTTATCAGAAACCCGAAGCAATGCACTACTTGATTGAAACAAGGCAAGCGACGCCAAAGACATAATGACAAGGGCAATCAAAGTTTCCAATAATGAGAACCCGTCTTGCGACTGAATATATGTTTGGCTCTGTATTCGCATTTTTATTCTTGCGTCTCCGTTCTCATATCAATCTCTTTAACCTGATGCTTATCAATTGGAAATGTGATTTCTTGTATTATGACTGTTCAATGCGCAGAAGATAACTTAAACATCTGTCATATGCCGCGATTTAAATTTAAAGCTCTGGACCGTGACGGCGCAACTATTCGCGGCGAAATTGATGCTATAAATGAAACAGACGCCGTGATGCGTATCTCTGACCGGCGTCTTGATATATTCAAGATTTCCAAAACGGCCAGCCCGTCAAGACATTTTAATGGGACTAAAAAAGCGAAAAAACGCGATATGGCACGCTATATTCGGCAATTAGCGACCTTACTCAGTGCCGGGGTCACTTTAATGGAAGCTTTAAAAAGCCTGGCCAAGTCCAATGCCCATCCCGCTCTAGCCCAAGCCTCCGACAATATTCGCCGTGATTTGCGCGCCGGTCAACGGCTCTCATCGGCTATGGCTAATCATCTTCCATCTCTCCCGCCTTATGTCCCACGTTTGGCAGAACTGGGGGAAGCAACAGGCCAATCAGCCAAAGCCTTATCAGACGCAGCCGATCGGATGGAATTTGAGGATGCAATGCGCAGCGAAGTACGAACCGCACTGTCCTATCCCTTGTTCTTAACGGTCATCGGAACGGCAATTGTATTTTTATTATTCCTCTTTGTTGTTCCGCGCTTTGATAGCTTTTTAGGCGACAATCGTGATAGTTTACCGGCTATTTCGACATTCGTTATCAATATGGGAACCGGAATGAAAGCCAATTTACCTCTGGTTATTGGCGCCATGGCCGCTTTATTTGCAGGCGGATTTATGATCAGTCAGCAACCAAAACTTAAAGCCGGTTTTCGCAGTTTTCTGGAATCTTTGCCCGTGATTGGCCCTGTCCTTATCCGGTCCGACTTGGGCGGCTGGGCGCGCACAGTTGGCATTGCTTTGGATAATGGAGCCGATCTTCTGTCTGCTTTAAGATTAGGCGAATATAGCCTACGCAGTCCGCGGTTAATGCGGGGATTTGAGGCCGCGCGAGTCGATATTCGGGCCGGCCGCAACATTGATGAGTCGCTGATGCAAAATGTAGGGGATTTCGATCCTCTCACGATTGACCTTATCCGCACGGGTCGTAGTTCCGGGACTTTACCCTCTATGTTATTATTTGTTGGTGAAGCCGAAGAAAAAGAGACTCGCGAACTCGCAAAACGTCTTGCCTCATTGGCTGAACCTATTGCGATTTTAACCATCGCGCTTATAGTTGGAACCATTGTCATTAGCATTGTGCTTGCCATGACAAGTCTTTACGATTTCGATATTTAGGACACCCTTATGGAAAAGAAAATTAAAAACCAGCAACGCACCCATAAAGATGCTGGCTATTCCTTGCTTGAGATTATGGTTGTGCTCGTCATCATGGGGCTTTTAGCAACATTAGTTGCCCCCCGCCTTTTTGGACAAGTTGATAAATCAAGAGTGACCACTGCGAAAGCGCAAGCAAAATCTTTACGCCTTGCTCTGGATAGTTACCGCCTTGATGTCGGGCGCTATCCGACGCAACAAGAAGGTTTAACAGCCCTTATAACCGCGCCTCAAGGGAATAACGGTAGCTGGTTCGGCCCTTATCTTGACGGCGAAATGCCGCGCGACCCCTGGGGTAATAGCTATATATATGAAGCCCCTGCGACAAATGAAAATGGCCAAGTGCTTAGCCCGAAAGTCATTTCACTTGGCGCTGATAATACTGTTGGCGGAAACGGAAATGACGCCGATATCTCCTCATAAGGACGCACAGTGGGAGGCGGGATTTTCTCTACTTGAAATTCTCGTCACCTTAACACTGATGAGCCTGTTGGTCTCTATCGTTGGCGTGCAACTCTTTAATTCCGTCAATGCCGCACGGTTTTCTCGCACCTCCCACGCGGCTATTGCCGATATAAAATCTTTACGTGCTAAAGCTATTATTGACCGACAAGACATATTGATAACACAGCAAGAAATCGGCCTACAAGCCAATAGAAATATTCAATATTACCGTTTTGACGTCCCCGATAATTGGGAGGTTGAAGGAGAACCTATTCAAATTTCAAAGTCGGGTCTATGTTCGGGCGGGTATATTACATTTAAGAACCCGGAAGGACGGCAGGTTAGTTATACACTCTCTGCGCCGCTTTGCGTCAGTATACGCGATCTGTAACCGATAAAGCGCCTATTTCTCTCTTTCATCTAGCGGGCTTATACGCCAAAAAGGTGAGTATGACCCAAGCGGCCCCTTATATCCCGTCACTCGACCCGGTACCTAAAGCCCGCATTATCATTACGGCTTTCCAAAGCCATGATGTCATACACCGGTGTATTGCGCATTTAGCGGCTCAAACCCGAAAGGATTTCGAGGTGGTGATCGTCAATAATGATCCTCAAGATAAAAGCCTAAATGATATCATCTGGCCCGACAAACGGTTTTCCCTCTTGCACAGTCCTGCCAATATTGGGTTTACTGGTGGGAGTAATATGGGCGCACGCGGCGCGGCCTGTGAGTGGATTATCACCCTAAATCCCGATGCTTTCGCAGCACCAGACTGGTTTGAGGTTTTAATGGCTTCAGCGGATACAGCCCCTGATTACGCCATGCTCAGTTCAACCCTCATCCAAGAACAGGTCCATGATAAACTTGACGGAGCCGGCGACGCCTATTCAATCTTTGGCACTGCATGGCGCAGCGGAGATAATCATCCCGTCACTGCTCTACCGCCAAAGCCCAGAAATGTACTTGGGCCTTGCGGGGCGGCCGCGGCCTATCGCCGGGAAGATTTCTTCCATTTAGGTAAATTTGACCGCCATCTATTTTGTTACCTTGAAGATATTGATCTTGCACTCCGTTTTCAATTTCAAAATAAGCGTTGTCTGCACATACCCCAGGCCATCGTGCATCATATCGGCAGCAGCAGCACCGGAGATGATAGTCATTTTCAACTCTATCACAGTTACCGCAATCATCTCCGAGTTATGGTAAAAAATATGCCCGTAGCGTTATTAGCCATTATGTTACCCCTTTATTTTATCAGCCAAACATGGATATTACTGCGGACAATCTTTCAACCCAATTGGAACGCACGAATACGCGGAATTACGCGCGGGTTAGTAAATCTGCCAACGGCCATAAAGGCGCGCAAAACCGTTCAAAAAACACGGCAATTAACCCCGCACGAGGTTGCGGCATTATTGTCATGGTCGCTAAAAGATTTACGCCGAAAGGCTATTCACACCTTACCAAAATAACCCGCAAAACTTTAGGTATTATCCTTTAAAAACTTTAATAAATAAGCTCCATAACCACTTTTTTGCAGCGGTTTTGCAAGCGCTTTCAATTGCGCGGCATCAATCCACCCGTTTTGAAAACTAATCACTTCTGGACAACAAATACGTTTACCCTGCCGTTCTTCAATGACGCTAACAAATTGCGCCGCTTGCAACAAAGATCGATGCGTGCCTGTATCAAGCCATGTCGTCCCGTGTCCAAGACGCTCGACAGTTAATTCTCCCCGATCCAGATAAATTTGATTGAGGGCCGTTATTTCCAACTCCCCGCGGGCAGAGGGTTTAACACGTTTTGCATATTCCGGAGCATGCGAGTCGTAATAATACAAACCCGTGACTGCATAATTTGATGCCGGATTATCTGGCTTCTCTTCAAGAGAATTTGCTTTGCCCGTATCATCAAAACCAACAACCCCATATACATTTGGGTTTTTTACCTCATATCCAAATACAGTGGCTCCGCTATTTTGCTTGGCCGCCCGTTTAATGGCCTGACTAAACTCAACCCCAAAGAATAGATTATCCCCTAAGATTAATGTGCTAGGACCGCCATCTAAAAATGCTTCGGCAATAATCAACGCTTGAGCTAAACCATCTGGTGATGGTTGCTCTGCATATTGAATATTCATGCCCCATCGTGCCCCATCCCCCAATAAATTGACAAATGCTGGTTGATCATGCGGCGTGGTGATAATCAGCACATCACGCAACCCTGCTTCCATCAACACGCAAAGGGGATAATATATCATCGGCTTATCAAAAACCGGCATTAATTGTTTAGAAACAGAAATGGTACTGGGGTGAAGACGCGTCCCTGTACCTCCTGCTAAAATAATCCCTTTACGCCGCATCGCATTATCCTTTTACTCTTAAAATGGTGATGATCACACAATCTAAACCACGCTATAACGTTATTAAATGCGTAATGCCATAGACCGCCATTGCCGAAAGCGTAAACCCGATCAACATTATAATGCCATCCCGCGCCGTGACGCCAAGGCCTAAAATGATAATAACGATACCGGGTATGGCGACTCCAAAAGGAACCACGCCTAAAGGAAAAAGCGTTATAGCCAGAATTATTGCAATTAAAGCGGCCAGAAACCGGGCAAACACACCCGCCGCCCACGATTGGCGCGGGCGAACAAGGCCATCGATACGGGCAAGCCATGGACGCGCTATGCGTTGGGTTTTTTCCAAACGTTCACGTTTAATTTTTATTTTCGCAATGAATTTTGGCATCCATGGCGTATCCCGACCGATTAAAAGCTGCAGAGCAAATGATATAATAATAAGCCCTAAAGCGATTGGGACCCCCGGTATAGCGCCCAAAGGGGTAACAAGAAATAAGCCGCAAAGGGTCAATACAGGGCCAAAGGCCCGATCCCCAAAACTCTCGACCACAGAATGCAAATCTGTTTCATCTCCATCCAGTGAATCGAGCAAATATTGCAGCAAAGACTGTAAAGGTTGGCTTTCATTCATGGACGAAGCCCTACGCCTATTTATGGGTTCCGGCAAAGAATTTATTAAGGGCTTCGGCAAAATCTGTGCTTTGCGTCCAATAGGGCGTAATTTGGATTAATGTCATAAAAACCCCATGATCAATAAGAGATTTAGGGGGCGCCGTACCATGTCGCAAATCATGATATTGTAACCAAAACGTAAAATGTTGCGCTATGCGTCCAGCTAGAGCGTTGCGCTCACCCGTCTCAAATAGTAAATATCCGGCCGATTCCAAAGCCGTAAGAAGACTATCAGCTGTACGTTCTTTTAACGCCAGAAGACGAGAAAATTTTGTTTTCAAATCCGGAATACGAGACAGAATTTCAGATTGATTTTTATAAAAAAACCGAAAATCAAAAATTTCTTCAAAAATAATATAGAGAAAGACCCAATTATCTTCGAGTTTAAGTGGTTCGCGCACAGGCGCTGCGAGAACTTGACGTAATTCTGTTTCGAAATCATCGAAAAGCACCCGAATAATTTCATCTTTCCCTTTGTAATGATAATAAAGATTACCCGGACTAATCCCCATAACAGAGGCTATATCAACAGAGCTGACTGTGCTCTCCCCTTCATTATTAAACAAGCCGAGCGAAGTTGCCAAAATCGTTGTTTTCGTTTTTGACCGCTGCTGCATATGCCTGTTTATTTTTTAACAGGTGTTTTTTTAATACGTGTAGTTGTCGCCCGTTTAGAGCTCGGTTTTTTTATCTTCTTTTTAGGTTCAAGTAGAGCTAAAACTTTATCGACTTTAGCCTCAAGAATATCTAAACGCTCATTCATATCAACAGCCGCGGCATCCGGCATGCCGCCTCCGCGCGAGAGCCGTTCACGCATACGTGCAATACGATCATCAATATGTAAATCAGGGACAGCCGCCTTATCTAAAATTTCTTTACCTTTGGTTTTACCAATAATTTCCAGCATTTCGCCTTTTTGCACCAATTCATCAAAAACATCACTGGATTTACCCGTAACATCTTTCAATGCCTCTTGAGCCTCTGTAAACGCTCGGCCATACGCTCCGATACCCGCCAGCCAGATACGACGAGCGGTATCACTACTGCTGCGTTTTTTCTTGTCATTATCAGTGGGTTTAGGATCAATAGACATAGGCAGGGTCAAACTCGTCTTTATGGTTAAAAGCTGCTGCAACAGACGGCAATAATACAGGCTCGACATGCGGGATCGGCACTTCCGGTTCACCAAAAAAATCACGAATTAATTCGACAGTTTTATCGCGACGTGTCAGCAAAAATAAATGACCGGCATCTTTGATCACCTCAAGTCGGGACCGTTTGAGCATAAAATGTAACATGCGCCCGTTAATAACCGGAACAATGTGATCTTTTTCGCCCATTATAACTAATGACTTTGCACGTATCCGCCGAATGAATGGCAAGGTCGAATATCCCATCATTGCGGTTAATTGGAATATATACCCTTTTAGGCTTGGCGGCACCATATTTGTAGAAAACTCGCCCATATCATCGGCAGCATCACCATAAAGCGTTTCAAAATTTTTCGCAAGAAAGTCACGATCAATATATCGTTTCGGCGACATCATTTTTGATATCGCTTTTGGATTACCCGGCACCATTGTAGCCCCAGTTGTCGTCGCGCATAGAACTAAACGCTTGGTCATATGTTTATTTTGCCAAGCAAATTGCTGGGCTGGGCCACCGCCCCAAGAAACACCTAGAACATCCACTTTACTATAGCCGTTTTCTATTAAAATTTGTTTCGCAGCTTTCGCGACCCACCACAGGCGGTATGGCACTGTCGGATCGGGAGACCCGCCAACCCCGGGCATATCAAATGTAATAATATCTCGCCCCGTAAAGGTATCTGCAAAAGCCTGAGCGATTTCAAGATTGGCACCAATACCGTTAAAAAACAAAAGCGGCGTTCGTTTACCGTGCCCTTTGTCAATACCACTCCATATAGCGGTTCGTAGTTTTTGATTACCAATCTTTGAAAAAAAGATTCGGGGTAAATTTGGATGAAAATCCGTCATAAGGGCCTTTCCGTCCCGCAATGCGGGGCCCGATTATTGTTTTAATGCTGCCCGCCCCATAAGCGCATCGATTATAGTATATCAGAGCTTATCACTCTCTATTTATATATTTATATTGGTCTTTATCCGTTGATATCAAGTAAAGACATATTCACCTGGCGCTTGGGATAACGGTGGATAAGCTTTATTCCCTATTTTCTTGGGAGCATTTTTCATCTCTCCGGATCGTTCTGACAACCAATCATTCCACCGTAACCACCAACTCGCATCCACAGAACTCGCCCCTTTAACCCATTCATCCGGGGTATCAGGGAATTCAGTATTTGTGAAATATTGCGCTTTTGGATTGCCCGGAGGATTAAGCAATGATTGTAAATGGCCCGCATTGGATAAGATAAATTCAACCTCGCCGCCAAAGAGCTTAATATTCCGATAGCACGCCTTCCACGGCGTAATATGGTCAGTCACACCGGCCATTAAAAAAGCGTCTTGCGTTACAGCAGACAAATCAATCGTGTGGTCTAAAAACTCAACTTCGCTCTCGGGTCGGAACCGCTTATCATAAAAAATATCCAGATAATCGGAATGCAATTGTGCCGGTAAATTTGTTGTATCATTATTCCAGTAAAGTACATCAAAAGGTGGGGGATCTTCGCCCAAAAGATAATTATTCACCACATAATTCCAAATCAGATCATTAGGCCGCATCCAGGCAAAACTACGGGCTAATTCCTCACCCGTCAAAATGCCTTTCTTACTCGAATTACGTCGGGACGCCTCTATCGCTGCATCAGTTACAAATAAACCCACTTCGCTATCGGTTTTCTTTCCATCCAAAACACATACAAATAACGAAAAACAATTCACACGGTTGTCGCCGCGAGCTGCCAGCTCTGATAGCAATAATGCCATTGTAATGCCCCCGGAACACGCGCCAGAAACATTAATACGGGAGCTTCGGGTGATTTTCTTGACGGCATCAGAAGCATCAATCAAAGCTTCAACATAATTTTCCAATCCCCAATGGGCGTGTTGACGTGTTGGGTTGCGCCAAGATACGGCGAAAACCTGAAAACCACATTTCGTGAGGAATCGAATCATTGACTTTTCCGGCGACAAATCATTGGCGTAAAATTTATTAATTTGTGGCGGAATAATCATCAGTGGAATTTTATAAACTTGCTCGGTTTTTGGCTGATATTGAATAAGTTCGAGCATTTCAGACTTAAAAACAACAGCCCCTTTAGCTGTTGCAAGGTTTTCGCCCACTTTAAACGGACGTCCGTCAACTTGACTGGGCATCCCGCCATTATACCGCAGATCATTATAAGCGTTTTTAAGCCCGTTCAGCAAAGATAAACCACCCGTTTCAAATAAACGTTTCATGGCTGCAGGATTGCCAATCAACGAATTGGTTGGGGCCAAACTATCAGCAACAAGATCTGTAACAAATTTAGCGCGCGCCTTATCTGCCGGATGCATACCCGAATCCGTGATCCATCCATCCAATTCTTTTCGCATGGCAAGCCAGCTTTGCAATCCGCGCTTATAAACAGGGTTAGTCTGCCACGTACTATCTTTGAACCGTCTATCTTTTCGAGACGGTTCAAGTTCGGATGTACCCTTAGCGATTTCCAGTAACTCCGAGGCGTAATTTTTCAAATGCCGGGCGACTGGCCGCGGCTGTTTGGCCGCATAACCAGCCATTAATCCAAGTGAACGCACAATTTCAGATCGCCGAAAACCAACTAAAGAATTAACTGCGGTTGTCGTTTCAGCGGCCTTTTGGCCAACTTTTTCCGGTTTTAATGCCATATCCACCCTCGTTTTTTATATTAAACGCGGTTTTGCCGCAGATGCCAAGTCTTTTGAAGGTTTTTATTAATTTTTAAAGTGACACGCCCAACCCTAGAGGAAGATAAGAATTGGGCGTGTCGCGTAACTTAGGGTTAAAAGGGGGAGGAAACTCTAAGCCGCTTTTTCAGTTTTTTGCGTTGTCATTTTAGTTTTTGACGCTGCTTTTTTCACTGTTGTTTTTTTAGACAAAGCTGTGATTTTCTTAGTCAATGTCGCAATCTCAGCTTCCAACTCAGCAACACGGTCATTCGAAGCTTTAGGTAATATTCCGCGAACACGCGCTGTCGTACCTGAAAATGTTTCGCCCGCTTTTACTTGAGCAACTTTAGCATAAGTACCAGCTTTATCTTCAATTTCTGTACCACGCTCTACCAATGTATCGAAAAATCCGTCAGCTTGACCTCGCAATTGAACGACGCGATCCTTGGCACGATCATAAGCAGCGGCATGAAGACCAATATAGGCCAATGCCCCTTTACGGAATAAAGCCTTGGCTTTTAAAGTTTCTTTTTCAACTGTTTTTACAGTGTCTTTTGTTTTTGTCTTAGCCATTTTGGCCTCCTGTTAATCATCTCCCGGGGAAGGAGTTTTATTTCATGAAACCGATATAGGGCGTAAAATTAGAAAGCGCGTCCTAATTACCAAAGACAACCCCCCGGCAAACCAAAGACTACAGATGAAGCGTCACCCAACATTCAAGCCAGAGGCAAGTGCAACAATAAACGACAATCCCTTTAGAAACGCATATTTGGAGATATCCGTGTTCATATTAAAAATTCTTTCGATGCTTATATTGCCCGAACGCAGACAATCGCCGACGAAGCTGACCGCTCAATTCAAAATGCCGCTGGTAAACAGAGGGCGCCGTTCGCAATAGCACACTGCCTAATCCAATCCAGCCTGTTCTTTTACATGATCGTGCCTGGAATAGTCTGATATGTAGTGGTGAAAATATGCGTGTGTGATGGATATCACATCAAAATACCCTATTATGATATAGCATCGCCGCAGTCAAAATAGAGGGCGAAATTATGATCAAAATTACAACGTGGAATACAGAATGGCTCGACCTAGACTGGGGCGTTGTTTCAGGGCGATATGAACCCAAACAAAGAGTATCTGTTAAAAGCGCCCCGATACTAGCCGATGCCCAAGTAAAAATTACCGCGAATAAAGCACTTATCAATCGTATTAACCCCGATATACTCTTTCTTTGCGAAGCCCCAAAAGGCGAAGAGGCTATGCAGAGTTTTGTAACTTCGGAGTTACCCGAATATGATTTAATTACACGGCCTGCTGATGAAAGTTATGGAACACGCGGCATTCAATGGGGATGGTTTTTAGTACGGAAATCCTTATCAGACCAAATCGCACCCACATTACTCTCTATCCCTGTTTGGAAAAGCTTTGCAGCCCAAGCCAGCCCTTCTATTCGTGAAAGTGGCAATTGGTCCGTGGCCATTCCACGGCTTAAGACAATCGGGGACATCGAAGATGTCCCGGTTTCAACCCGCGGCAATCATAAATATTACCGCCATCCTCAAACCCTCTGTTTTACCTTTGGCGGTATGCGCCACGAAATTATTGGCGCACATCTTAAAAGTAAATTCACCGGCAATACACCGCGGCAACGGCGTATTGACGAAGATTTTGAAGAGTATGCTAAAGATGTCAGAGTCAAACGTTATCTAGCCAAGTCCCATGCCGCCCGTGTCAAACTCAGTTCAGAAGCCAGTAATATTCGGGCCTATATCGACCAACGCTTCAACCAAGAAGCAGACCCCTCTATATTTGTATTGGGTGACTTAAACGATGGGCCTGGCAAAGAATTAATGGAACGCGAGTATTTACTGCATGATCTGTTATCCAATCTGCAAGGCGAAGTGTTTTTTGCACGGCGGTTCCTCAATCACGCGCTTTTCGATGCCCCATTATCGCTACGCTGGACGGCACATTTTAAAGATAAAATTGATCCAACGCGGAACCCCCACATATTGCTAGATCACATTCTCTTCACTCAAGCTTTAACCGGGTCTGGTCAAAGTGCCTTGCGTGTCCGAGCGCATGCAGGGCAGGTCGAACATCTGGCTTTTGAAGAAATAGAAAGCCAATTTGGCACGGGTAATCTCAGCGATCATCGTCCTGTTAGCGTTACGGCGGTTCCGCGTCACACCGCAATAGCTTAACGATACTCGGATACGTAATCAGCGCTTTAAATCGTAAAAACAGACGGATAGTTCCGGTATAACTCCATTATAAATTCGTGCATTTAGCTAGAGTTTCCCTTATATTTTATATGCATTCCGTTCTGATTCGAAAAAAGCGAGACCGCATGGCCGAGCCAGCAGAAAACACACCACAACAGCCCGCTGAATATGGCGCTGACAGTATTAAAGTTCTCAAAGGACTCGATGCTGTGCGCAAACGTCCGGGCATGTATATTGGTGATACGGATGATGGGTCAGGCTTACACCACATGGTATATGAGGTCGTTGATAATTCTATCGACGAGAGCCTTGCTGGACATGCCGATAGGGTCGAAGTGACTCTCCATCCGGATGGATCATGCTCTGTCCGTGATAATGGCCGCGGGATTCCTGTCGCAATCCATGAAGAAGAAGGTATATCAGCCGCTGAAGTGATTATGACACAACTTCATGCTGGCGGTAAATTTGATCAAAATAGTTATAAAGTTTCCGGCGGTCTTCACGGTGTTGGCGTATCTGTTGTCAATGCCCTCTCTGTGTCCTTACAACTGACAATCTGGCGCAATAATGAAGAGCATTATATGGAATTTTCCCATGGTGATTCTCTGGCCCCGCTGAAAATTATTGGAAAAGCTCCAGAGGAAACCCGGCGCGATGGAACTCGAAAAATTTTAACAGGTACACGCGTGCGCTTCCTACCATCCGAAGACACTTTCACGATGGTAGAATTTGACCGCAATACATTGGAGCGCCGTTTACGTGAGTTAGCCTTTCTAAACTCAGGGGTTTTGATTGTACTCACCGATGAGCGCCCCGAAGACCCTATTGTTACAGAACTATATTACGAAGGCGGAATCGAGGCCTTTGTCCGTCATTTGGATGCCAATAAACAAGCACAACTGGAAAAACCCATTGTGGTTATGAAAGAGGTCGAAGGTATAGGCGTTGAGGCAGCATTATGGTGGAATGATGGTTATCATGAAAATGTACGCTGTTTTACCAATAATATTCCCCAGCGCGACGGGGGAACACATTTAGCCGGTTTTCGAGGAGCTTTAACCCGAACCATTAATAAATATGCAGCTAGCTCTGGGGCTGCCAAAAAAGAAAAAGTTTCTATTTCAGGGGATGATGCGCGCGAAGGCTTAACCTGCGTGCTATCGGTTAAAGTCCCTGATCCTAAATTCTCTAGCCAAACAAAAGACAAGCTCGTCTCTTCCGAAGTACGGCCTGTTGTCGAAAGTGCAATGGGCGAAGCTCTAAATGACTGGTTTGAAGAAAACCCGGCCGAAGCCAAACAGGTTATTCAAAAAATTATCGAAGCGGCTGCGGCCCGCGAAGCCGCGCGCAAAGCTCGCGATCTCACCCGCCGCAAAGGAGCCTTAGATGTTGCCTCTCTACCCGGGAAATTAGCCGATTGCCAAGAACGTGATCCGGCTCTATCCGAAATTTTCATCGTCGAGGGAGATAGCGCGGGCGGCTCTGCTAAACAGGCCCGGTCACGACAAAATCAAGCTATTCTACCGCTTAAAGGTAAAATTCTCAATGTCGAACGGGCCCGGTTTGACCGTATGTTGTCTTCTCAGGAAATCGGTACAATGATTACAGCATTGGGTACGGGAATAGGACGCGAAGATTTTGATATCGAAAAATTACGTTATCATAAAGTCGTCATCATGACCGATGCTGATGTTGACGGAGCCCATATTCGGACCCTTCTACTCACCTTTTTCTATCGCCAGATGCCAGAGCTCATCGAACGGGGTTATCTTTATATTGCCCAGCCGCCGCTTTATAAGGTCGAACGCGGAAAATCAGCGCGCTATATTAAAGATCAAGAAGAACTCGACCAGTATTTGATTGATGCCGGCGCACAAGATGCATCTCTGACGTTAGAAGGCGGCGCTGTCATTACCGGCGAAGATTTAAAACGGCTTGCCAGCGAGGCTTTGGCCGCTCAACATATTATCACTCGTATGAAACACCGAGCCGGAAGCAGTATTATCGCCCAACTTGCAATCGCTGGCGCACTTAACCCCGAAGCCGGAAATGCTCAAATTACAGCTGCAGCCCAGCGCCTCGACATGATAGCGGATGAAGGTGAAGATGGTTGGGCGGGCCGATTTGATGATGACGGTGCTATTATACTCGAACGTGACGTTCGCGGCGTCACAGAACGCGTTGTCCTCCGCCCAGCCTTTCGGGATAGTGCCGATGCGCGTCGGCTTAACCGCATGTCTGCAGGATTAATGGAAACATACTCTGGCGTTGCTGTTTTCCGCAGAGGAGACGCAGACCCTATTGAAATATTTGGCCCCGCCCAACTCCTCGAAATTATATTCGATGGCGGGCGTAAAGGGTTTAAAATTCAGCGCTATAAAGGCCTTGGCGAAATGAACCCCGATCAACTTTGGGAAACAACGCTAGATGCCAATGCGCGTTCCCTTTTACAGGTGAAGATCGAAGCCGCTGATGCCTCGGATGAGCTCTTTACCAAGCTCATGGGCGATGTTGTTGAACCCCGGCGTGATTTCATTATCGCAAATGCGCTAGACGCCGATGTCGACACTTAAGACATAATATAGACTCGGACGAAAACCTCTATTGCCAATAACTACAGTGGCTGGAACCGAATACGGCTTCTTTTATTGGTTGTTATAACAGCTTCACCGTTCACTGTTTTAGGCGCAAACCGCGCCCGACGAATAGCTTTTATAGCCTCATCTTCGAAATCATTTGCTAAATCACCCGTATAATCATTATTGACAATTGTAATATTGTCAGTGCGGCCTTTCGTTGTCACATCATATTTAACAACTACAACAATTTCAGGCAAATCAGTACGGCGTAAGCCGCGCCGTGGATAGATTGGCGCAACGGACTTCACTAGTTTTACCGGGATAATCACATCATTTGATTGAGGTATAGATGTTTGGCTGATAGCCGCGGTTTGTACGGACTCAGGTACAACAGCTGCAGGCACAGCAAGCGCAATCGCTGGCTCCGTTTCTGTAGCCGATATAATTGACGGTGACGATGGCGTCAGCAATTCTGTGCTTTCTAGGGTTTTTGGTTCTTCTAATCGCGCGACGGATAAATCAGGGTCCGGTAATGGTGTTGCTGATTCAGGTGTGGTGGGCACTGCAATTTGCGTATTGGCGCTACGCACGGCTGTTACAAATTCAGGAGTCAACGATTTATTTTCCGGCAATCCGAAAAGCGTTTGAAACTCCATCATAGACTGTTGCATTTCAGCATTAACATATCCATCAACGGGTCCTTTATAAAACCCCAATGTTTGTAATCGCGTTTGGATATCTTTTGTCATTTTAACAAAGGCGGGGGTTGGTGCGGCTACAACAGGTTCATTAGCAATTGTTGTTTCAATCGGAACCGCTACAACAGCGGGAGCATTCTCAATCGGGCGAGCCTTTCTCTTAGCAAGGGTCCTTTTGGGCGGTTGCGGCTTCACATTTAAGGTTTCTTTTTTAACTGATTTTGTAGTGGGGGGCTTTGGTTTAATAATCTCAACAGCGGCTGGGACTATCGGCTTTAAATCATGGGTTCCGCCGCCCTTGATGGCTTGAATGGATGTTTGTTGAACGCGGCTCAAAGCCCGAGCCATAGCGGGCGCAATCACAGCGTCATCAATACTCGTTTTTTGTGTCGCCATTACTTCCGCCTTAACTGGATTTGCCAGTACGGTACTCTGTTTTATTGGCGTGGTAGCAGTTTTATCCCCGCCTAGACTCCAGATCGTAATGGCCGTTAGAGAGAGAAACACAACCGATAGACCAATAATGGCCACAGGCTTTATCCATATAGGACGCTCTGCAACTATATCCGCCTGAGTAAGCAGTAAATCCTGACCAGAATAATGGGCTACATCCGTATTATCCTCGGCATCGGCATATAGAATAGCATCAGGCGAAGTTTTCAATGTTACTGGCCTATGCCGTTCATCATCATCCTCGATTACATCGGCATTCGCTTCAGGTGTCTTTAATGCCGTATTCGTTTTCTCTTCATCTCGCCCATCAGATTGTTCAATGACCCTATCAATATTATCTTCACCATTAAGTATAGCGATCGAATTTTTAATGGTCTTAACGCGATCTTCAATATCTGACAGTTTTAACGAGGCTGATTCCATTTGGATATTCGTAACCCGCATAGTTTCGCCGGCCTCGCGGTCAAAACGGGTAAGATCATCGCGGTCCATTTGTGTTTGAGACAAGATCGCGGCTGTATTATGATACTCTTCTCGAGCGTTCGTTAAACGGGTGGAGGCGTTTTGAGTATCCGTTTCAACATGGCTTTCCTGAGCCAAGAATGTTTTCGATAAAGCCGTTTCATCAGCAAATTGGATTTCAATCGTTTCGCATTCTTCTTTAAGCCGAGCCGCTTCCGCTTGAGCGCGAACAACAGCTTCCTCCGCCTCGTTATACAAAGTACGAGCTTGCAACAATGCACTTTCCAGCTGCCCCGAAGCCGCTCTGCGCTCATTGATTTTTTGCGTCAAATCCATTGCCTTCGCTTGGGCATCCGCCAGTCCATTTTGCGCCAATGTTACTTCGGCTTCCCGGCGAGCCAAAGTCTCGCCCAATTCATTACAATCGAGCGATAGTGTTTTTAATTCAGATGTGCGCGATGAGGCCTCAGATTTTAATAATTTTATATCTTTACGCAAAGTTTTCAAACGGGTTTTTGTTTCCGTTTTCTCCCGGCGAGCCAATGCAAGGGCTTCATTAAGTTCAGCGATCTCAGCCAGACGCTTTGCCTCGGCGCGCGCCGCTTCTTCGGCGATCCTCACTTCTTCGGCCTCGCGTAAAGCTTGAGCAATTCGGGCTTCTTCGGCTAGGCGTTCCGCCTCGACACGTGCTTGTTCTTCAACCCGCTGACGTTCTGCCGCCTCAAGAGCCTTTTCAGCCCGTTTCATCTCTTCAATATGGGTCTCTTCGGCTAGGCGGGCTTCTTCGGCTAATCGCGCCGCATCAATAGCGCGTTGATGCGCGGCCTCTTTAGCCGCTTCAACCCGGTCCATCTCTATTCTCAGGCTTTCTGCCTCTTCTTGGGCCTTTTGTGCCCGCATCTCAGTTTCGCTTAATGGCGCAACCTCTGCCTCCAAATTTTTCGGTTTAGGCCGGAAGCGATTTAACAACCCAATCTTTAAAGTTTTACTGCCTATAGTATCATTCGGAACGTTTGAGCCGTCCCATATAAGCGTTTCCTCATACTGCATATCAAGGCAAGAGAGATGTAATCGATCTCCATTTTGAAGCAATCTGGCAAATCGGATAGGAATATCAATTTGCGTTTGACCATCTTTAGACCGGCAATCTAGTAATGTACTTTTTTCTGCCTTACCCCATCCAATAGGTGAAAGCCATTCATCATTATTCCGTTTTAACCGCACTAAAATCTGCGTTTGGCCATAATCGCGTGCTATTATAATACTAGGTCTTGTCTGCTCACTTGAAAATCTCGTATCCTGTAATCCCATAGCAGCATCCCCAGCCATTTCCCTAATATCAATTATTAAGATAAGCCTAAGACCTGCATGCAACAACGCACATAGCCTGTGTATAAAACATTAGTTTTGTGGATAAGTCCCCTTAAGAACGGGGGACAGTATCTACGCTATGGCTAAGAGGAGAAAAATAGTTTGCAGACAGCTATAAATACGCGACTTTAGCGAGACCGTAAAATCGCATCTTATCTCCTTAAGATGCAGCTTTGCGCTTTTTAGTTCCGCCAAATTTTATAAAATCCTCACCAATATCAGTCGCTGGATTATGAGGAGAGTAATCAGTCATATTGGGCGTTAATGATTGTCCGGCATAAACACCACCAACAGCAGCATATTGCTCTAATTTTTGTTGTTGAACAGCGTTCATCCGTCTTAACGTCTCAATATCTTCCATAGCCGTCGAGAATTTTTCATTCAGTAGATCATATTCTGATTTTGCCCGAGCCAGTGCCTGAGCATTACGCTCAGCTTCTAATGATTTCTCGCGGAAACTCCGTTCATTACTATCATGACGCGCCCGTTCGTTTTCTAATGTAGTCCGCAAGGTACTAATTTCCTGCTCAGCATGCCCGCCCATATTATCTTTAATACGCAATTGCGTATTCATTTGATCCAATCGAGCTTTCATGGCTTGGTTTTCATCATCCCGGCGTTGCAGGCTATCTTCAAAGACTTTCTTTTGCGCCTGTATATCATAATTCGCATTGTCTAATGCGCCATTTGTCTCAAAATATTTAGTCTTCAAGTTTTCAAATTCAGTACGTAATGTTTTCAAATCCGTAATCGCACTATCATAGGCTTGTGTCTTACTTGATAATTTCGTTCCCAGAGCATCTGCGGATTTTTGCAATTCTAAAACTTTACGGTCCTGCGCAGCCAATGTTCCGGCCTGTTTCGCAATATCAGCTTCCAAACCTTTGATGATATTTTGTGCCGCCGAAAGAGTTTCACTCCGTTCTGCAAGTTGGCTTTTAAGCTGACTAGAATGTGTCAATACTTCCGTCAGTTTTTCTTGGGATGACGCTTGGCTATCCTTGCGGGCCGAGAGTTCTGCCTGCGCGGCTTCGAGGTCACTGCGAGTTTTTTTATGTTGACGTTCAAGATTTACCAGCTTGCCTTCCTGTTCGCTGGCCCAAGCTGTTTTTTCTGACAGTTCTTTTTTCAGCTTACTGCCCTCAACCCCCAGAGCTTTATTTTCAGCTTGCAAGCGCGCCATAGCGCTCAATTCAACTTCGAGTTTGGAAATTGTATCGCCAAGTGTGTTAACACGCCGAAGGGCGGCTTGCTGTTGCTCTGCTGAAGATTTTAACTCGGCGGCAACTGTCGTTACATAACCCCGCGCTTGTTCAAGGTCTTGGGAATTCGCTGAACCCGCCATTGATCTACGCTCTATATTAACATCGCCCCTAATAAACCTATCAAACAATCCCATTTGCCTATCCCCAGACTAAATTTCGACTCAAAAAGCGAATCACTTCGTTAACGATACATTAAAATTGATCGCCGTCCAGATGATTGCAGCCGGTCGGAAAACCGCTAGAAGCCAAGGCGAATCTAAAATCCTGACTATTCAATTGTAAATCAAAACATTGACCATTAAACCCATGCTGTAAAAACGGATGCGTTATGCCAAAGAAAATTTTAATATTGAATGGCCCCGGTCTTGGAAGCGCCTATTTTGCTAATAAAGGCAGCCCCGCCAATGGCTCATTTCAATCTTTACAAGATGAGTGCACACGCTGCTGCAAGCTACATGGCTTTGACATATCATTTCATCACACTGACATTGACGACAATATCATCGATATAATCACGCATGATGCACCCAATTATGATGGTTTAATATTTAATCCTATTAATCCCGATATTGATAATGCTGGAAAAAGACTGATGCTATATCGCCCCGCCATCAGCATGCTTTCGGCGCACAATATTACGATAATTGAAATACATATGACAAATATTGCTCGCCAAGCTGATAATTTAATATCCCCCTTTCACCAAACCCATTCATCAATTGGCTTTATCTCTGGACTAGGCGTAAAAAGTTATACCCTCGCAATCGAAGCCATTGCACACAAACAGATGCAGAAAGCATAATGGTATCACAATTTAAAATTCGAATCCTGAATGGCCCTAACTTAAACCTCCTAGGGATGCGGGAACCCGAAATCTATGGGCATGATACCCTGGATGACATTCATAAACGCTGCCTCGATATTGGAGGTCGATATGGAGTTGATATTGATTTTTTTCAATCTAACCATGAAGGCGAAATTGTAGATTGGATTCAAGGGGCTATAGGCCATATAGACGGTATCATTATCAATGCTGCCGCTTATACCCACACATCAATTGCCATTCATGATGCGCTTCGCGCTT
Organism: uncultured Caulobacterales bacterium; assembly: GCA_964654665.1. Classification (GTDB taxonomy): domain Bacteria; phylum Pseudomonadota; class Alphaproteobacteria; order Caulobacterales; family Maricaulaceae; genus CALCKU01. The sequence goes on from CAZZKV010000002.1 coordinate 116,230, forward strand.
ATGATGGAAAGACCATTGAACTCCATATTTCCAATCCACATCTGCGCGAATCTTTCCGTCATATATCCTATATCGCTATGGCCGTTGATAGTGTCATAGCCGGTCTTGGGGTTGCCGGGTATGAGCTCGCTGTAAAAACATTATCAGAAGCTTTAACTAACCCGTCGCAAGCACCATCACCATGAACGGATCACTAATCAATTGGCACTTAAGTGTTAAGGCGTTTACCCAAGCCTACAAATAAACCCAAACAGATTAAAACCATTGCAAGTGAAAAAACACATTGCGGGATACCCCCAGCGCCGGGTGGACAAACCTGGCCTTGCACCAACTCTAATATGACACCGACCAAAGCCAGTAAAAAGACGGGCGTCCATCCCAAAGCAAATAATTTGCGTGTCTTTTTTTGACGTATAAGAAGAGCGGCTATAAATATCGCACCATATCCCAAAAAGACGATTATACACGCCGGAACAGGACCAATCATCGGACATATTTCCCCGTGTTCAAGATGCGATAAAGATAACCGCGCGCCAGCGAATACACCAAACCCAGAGAGTAAGACCAGGAGAGTCTGATATATCCAACCTCGAGGCATCTAGTTCGCTCTTTGTCGGGTCGTTAGAAGCGCAAGCCCAAAAATAATAAAATGCGTCGCATTCATCGCGACGGGAAACACATATAAACCAATTGATGTCTTCAGGAAATACAAACCAAACATTGTCGCCAATAATACAATCGGGCTAAAGATCGCCATCCATTTTGGAAAGGCCGTTTTCCCCGATAGAATGAGCTTAATCCAGATAATCGACACTAGGAGCATTGCGAGCCGCAAGACATTGACAAAAGGTTCGTTGTGTTCTGAAAACGTAGACAATAAAGCTGTAATGTTCTGGCCGCTTGCGATTTCATGCACAGTTGAGGCAATGAAAAACCGCTGACCAATCCAAGCTGTCCCGACAGCAAAAGCATAAGCCCCTATGAAAAAGAAAGCTTTTGATAGGCGCGGTCCCGCAGGTTCCAGTTTTTTGGATAAAAACCAATATCCCACCATATAAAGTGGAGCTGATAATACGGATAAAAAATGCCCAAAGGATAAGCGCTGCGCAGAAATGTCATTAAAATAGAGATACTCTTTTACATCCTCAATTCCGCCATTGGGCGTAAATTGTAAAGAAAACTCTCCCACGCCCACAAGAAAAGCTCCTAACAAACCAGCCCATCCGGCCAGTGGAAGATATTTCTCTGATAGTGTTGTTGTCATGTTATTTCCCCGTTCAACGCCCTGCAACCGTTATGACGGCCCCATTAGCAGGATTATTATATTCTCGGCTTTGTCCATCTTGAAAAACAACACGAATTGATGTTGCACTCACATCACGCCCTAACCCAAAAATCAAGTCTCGCCCTTGATCAGATCCCAAACCTTGGGATGTTATGAACTGTTTGGTTTGGACTTGCCCATTACTCGTCGTAACAGTCACACGTGCATTTATTGAACTGGCCTTATTTGGCAGACGAACTTTCACCCAATTCCGGTCAGCACCCTCATTGATATATGCCAGAGAGGCCCCGTCCAAATTCGCCCAAACGAGATCGGGCCACCCATCACCATTAAAGTCCGACACAATGGGTGCGATACCAAACAGCGTGTTTTCCGCACCTGAAACTTTTTCAACAGGTTGAAACCGGTCTCCATAGTTTTGTAAAATCTTACCCGGATAATGTTGAAGCAAATCATTAGCTGGAAAACGAGCATAGTTTTGCGCCGCCAATAAGTCTTCACGGCCATCAAGGTTCATATCTGCAAATACGGTTCCCCAACCAAACCCATATTTTGCAGCATTCATAGCATCAGCCGTATCTGTAAAGGTTAAGCCGCCGTCATTACGAAATAACATATAGGATGGGTTAAACACATCCTCTTTTTTTAAATCTCCGCGTAAAATAGCCGGCGGAAGTGTATAACCGACATTGGAAAAATAAGCATCCAGAAGACCGTCATTATTATAGTCCCCAATCGCAACACCCATTGGGTAGGAATAAACAGACGGATTTTCAATCGGTGCAAAGGTTAGATCACCCTTGTTTTCATACATTTCAACTTTACCTGTATCCTGAGCAATAACCAGATCACTATCCGCGTCATTATCAAGATCGGCGAAGACACCAACAAATGTATTATGTTGGCGCCATACACCCGCAGATTTCGAAATATCGCGCCACCCATCCGGGCCCGCATTTAGATATAAATGACTATAGCCACCATAGCCATCGGCAAAAATCGTCTCGCCTTCAACACGTTCAATCTTAATATAACCCGCCACATACATATCAGCGAGGCCATCTTGATTGAGGTCAGCAAAAGCAATTGAGAGCGGCGTTGTATTATCCGCAAGGTTAAGCGGTAGTTTTTCACTCCCAAATGAACCCCCCAAATTTTCATGAAACCAAACCCCGCTTTCACGCGCCGTAAAAAGATCCGTATCTCCATCATTATCGATATCTATAGAAGCCGCACCATGGGTTGCATCAACAGCCTCTTTCGCAAAAGTAAGCAAGAGAGGTTTAAAGCCGCTATCCGTGAATGTAAAAATTTGATCAGCCTGACGATCACCACCACCTAAAAATAATTCATCTCGTCCATCACCATCAATATCCAGAGCCGCACTCCCTAAAAATGGTAATGAATTAACCAGATCAGCTTTATGCACGAACGGTAATTCAGCTGCGGTAAAACGCAAATCCGTTTGTCCTTGCGGTGTTTTTTCAGCTTGCCAAAACCGCAAAGCCCCAAATGCACCTAAAATTAAAAAAACAATAATCCCAATCCCAATCACAAGACTACATATGATTAAAGTCCTCAGTTTTGATTGTTTTTTAGTACCGTCACGCATGTCTCATCCCTTAATTATACTTATTGTAGGCAGCTTACACCCAAGCTCGCTCTATGCCCATGCTTAATTTATCCGGCATTACCCAAACCGACACTCTCGTAACCCTAAGCCGCTCTTTCTGTATTTTACCGGCTTAAACCCATCGATTCATGTTTATTTCACAACTTGGCCTCTGAATTGCAACACATTTCCCAACAAACTGAAGATGACGGCAATTGTGCCAATTCAGAACAAGAGGAAATGAGGACATGCGCAATTTACTCTTAGGTGCAGCCGCGATCGCAATGTCAGGGTGTTCTTGGCTTGGGCTTGGTAGTGGTCACAACGATTACTCAAATTACAATCAAAACACCGGCTATTATAAAGCCAATGCTGGCAAACAAGCCACCCCCGTTCATGGTGGGTGTGGTTCCGAACAATGTCTATCCCGTTGGAATATTGAAGGCGGAATAGGCCCAGCTTTCATCGTTGGCGGGACAGCCGTAACAGGGGACGAGCTTAATGCCGGGTCTGGTGCGGAAATCCGTAACATTAAAATGAGCGATGCTTATGATACAGGTTATCGCGCTGAACTGGGTGGCTCTTACGCCCTTAACCCTAACCGTAAGGTAACGCTACAAGGGTATTTACAAGAAAATGACAGTTCTGGCGCCCTCGATTGGGGTACAATTGGTAATGAAGCCTTTACGGGGGCCTTGTCAGATTACCGAGCTTACGGCATCGAAGCTGGCCTTCGTCAATATGCTGCCCCGCGCAGGGCCCCTCTTTTAAGGTCTGTTCGCCCTTATGTTGAAGGTAAATTAGGCGCAGCCCGTGTCAGCGATATTGATATCGAAGGCGCGCAATTAGGCGGCCAAGCGTTTAACGGAGGTGTTGATGTACCTTTTTATGAAGGTGGATGGGTCCCGACAGCGGCCGGTCTGGTTGGTCTTGAAACACCGGCCTTTAAACATATGACACTCGGCCTTGAGACCGGTATTCGTTATATTGGTAAACTCGATACCGATACAACAGTTTTAAGCTCTGGCGGTGCAATTTCCGGATCCAATAATGGATCTGACAGCTGGACAATTCCAGTTACGCTGCGCGCCCGTTATCGTTTCTAGCACTCACTAAAAACCGTAATATTGCTAAACAATAATATATCAAAACCAAACCCCGACCAGTCCATCCGGCCGGGGTTTAACGTATAAATCAAACGAAAACCCATAAATATGAAATTATAACCTAAAATGTACCGCTTATATTCAATCGGAAAAATGGTTTGAATTTTCTCTCCCGGCTTTCAATACGCTCTAATCGTCCAAGATCACGGCGAGCATCGAAAAAACTCCGTTCAAATCGCTCACCCGAATCCAATAAATTAAGCAAACTTGCTCTTACTTTCAGTCCCGCAATATTTTTATGTTCAAGAAAAATGATCGTAAACGGTTTTGTAAATGTAAATTGCTGCCGAGTTGTTAGGCGAAATACTTCGGCTTCGATAAAACGGTCAAAGAAAAGGCCATAGGCCCAATCCGTATTTGGAATATCATGGCGAAAATCAACGCTATAATAGGTTATTTTATCCCTATTCAACCGCCGGGCAAACCCTTGCACGGGATCATCTACCGAGGAGTCACGAAACTCTAATTGTAGATTTAATTCCGTTCCGTCTATTCCCCATTTTTCACCTTTTAATGTGGCCGTAAAATCAACACCATATTGCGATGCTTTATCAATATTTCCAACGGCATCACCATTTATACCCACCGGAATACGGTCAACAATATCAGAAATTAACGAACCATAAAAGCGGGCCTTAAATGTATTGCCCTGCCCAAAATCCTTGTCGAATTCCAATTCGCCAGCCCAGCTTTGTTGCGGCACCAGATCCGGATTACCCGTCTGGTCAAGATTGTCAGTCAAATTGACAGTTGAGATAAAATCAAAGAAATTAAGCTGGCCTACCTCTCGTTCAATCCGGCTTCGAACAGAAAAACTGTCATCAACCTTATAGGTCGCAGCCAGAAAACCTTTAGGTCGAAAAAACTCGCGTTCATTCACAACAGAACTCGCAGCACTCACCTGAGTCAGTTTGGAATATTCTCCGCCCAAAGAGGCCTGTAAATCCCATTTTGATGATAAGGCCCGGCTATGGGTAATTGTTAATTCTGCCCTATCTTCGGAAACTTCCGATTGTTCAGGATCATCCCCAATGAAATCGCCATTATTATCCCGTTCAACGAATTGATTTTCAATATCCAAAACATTAAAAGCTCCCTCTAAACCAATTTGCCAGTCACGCCCTTCAGACGCCGACCAGGAATATTCGGTTCGGATAATACTCTCGGTTTCATCGGATGATTGTAAGAACCGGCTATTATCTATAGATTGACCCGCTTCAAATATTTCAAACTGCCCCACTGTCGGAGAGTGTTCAAATTGATAAAGCCCAATAACCTTGAGCTTGCCGTTTAAAAAGGGGAATTGGTAATCTCCGCTGATTTCTGTATTCCATTCATCTTCCGAATTTGTAAAAATTGCTTCCCTGTTTTGACCAGCTTCAGTTATGGCTGTTCGACGCGAAATTTCGCGTCCATTAAAATTAAATAAATTAAACTCAGCATTCACATTAGCGATATGATCAGCTTTGGGTTTATAGGTCAGGTTAATGGAGGCTCCCGGACGATCACCGTTATTGCGGCCATCTTCTTCGCGGGTTTCAAAAACAATTCCTAACGAATCAGTTAATATTTCAGGTCCTCGGGCTCCGGACCGGAAAGACGAATCGCGAAGCTCTAAAGAATAGGCTAAATTTCCCGTTTCGCCAGAAAGCGCTACTTCGTAATTTGCAAAATTGGCTTCCAAGTTTTGACGCCATTGCGGACGCCACTCCCATGTCCCTGATATACCGTCAGTTTGTGTTGTTATATTGGCTACTTGTCCGGATAATCCTGGAATATCTAATGAAGCACCGTCGACAATTTCAATTTTTACAACGTTACCAGCCGTAATGCGGCCTAGTTGATCGAAAGGGTCAGATTTTCCTGTCAACCGTTCCCCGTTAATTAATACATTAGCGCCGCCCTGCCCTAGACCGCGCCTGTCATCACTTGAATTAATTTGAAATCCCGGAATGCGCGCAATCATATCGAGCGCCGTTCGCGGGGCATAGCGTTCAAAATACACAGGCTCATATATATTCGAACGAGCCCGTATAGGCTCATCAACCGTTATACCATTTTGCGCCATAGCTATTAATGGAGTTGAAAATAGCGTAAAGGATATCGCAACCGCGCGAACCGGTTTTAAAATATTATAAATCATGATTGCGTTTTGCGGCCCTGTCTCAATTTAATTTATCAAAGGGACCGGATCGAGTGTTTGCCCGTTTTGACGAATTTCAAAATGCAAATGCGGCCCTGTTGACTGTCCCGTCGACCCGACGCGGCCAATAAGCTCACCCGCTTGCACCTGTTGCCCGGCCTTAACAACAAAACTATCCATATGGGCATAAAGTGTCTGATATCCACTGGCATGTTTAAGAATAATACGGTTTCCCCATTTCGGATCTGTTGTCGCCTTCAAAACCACCCCATCCGCACTCGCACGGATGGGGGATCCGGTCTGTGCCCCGTAATCGATACCTTGATGTTTTTTTGGCCATAATGACCCCTTAAGACCATATTTCGCACTAATTTTTTGGTTCAGAACCGGCCGCTGAAAATGCAATGAATGAGCATTTGTTTTGATAGGCTCATACCCAGAACCATAAGTCGATTGCCGATCAGTTTGCGGATAATAGCCCGGCTGTTCAGAAGGCGATACATTATGAGGCTGGTTATTATTCTGAACCCGTTCATCATGCACGGGGCCCTGCAATTGAGGTGATATCCGCGTTTTCGACTTTAATTTGGCTTTGGATCTGGATCCGGATTTGGATATAATATGCATTGAATCCGGTTTAAAGATAGCCTTGGATAAATCCGTTTTTTTAATCCCTAAGTCTGAGAAAATGCGGCAATATCTGCCATCTGTATCCGCTGGCAAAGCAACCCCATTAGCCGTCCATTTATTATCGTTATAGCGCATAATAACGGTTTGCCCGCGCGATGTTATAAGGCCATCTTTGAGCAAATGATCATATAGCATAGCCCGCACTATATCCTGATTGGTATGTATGGCTTGGTTATGGCTATGGCGTTGCGATCCCTGCCGTGAGTGTTCACGCAATCGTTCAGCATGATCTTGGGCGCGTTCGCGTCTTTTTTCAACTTTTTCGCGTCGGGCTTCCTCAAGCTCTACTGCGCGTTCGCGTCTTTCTTGAGCGCGTTCACGTTTGACTTCGGCAATCTCTTCGGCCCGCTCTCGGCGATATTCTTCGCGTTCAAACGCTATCTCAGATCGTTCTCTTTCACTTTCAAAACGATCTAGCATATGTTCGGCTTGGCGTTCTGCACGATCCATAGCCTTTTCTATGCGGTTTCGTTTCCACTCATCCACATGCTCATTCTCGGATAGGTATCGTTCCAAATCCGCTTCAAAATATTCCATATCGATTTCGAATTGTGCCATTTTCGTATCGAAGTTATCGTTAAAAATATCACCCTGAGTAAATTTTGGCGGCGTCGGAGGTTGCGGCGGTTGCGGCAGGGAGACAGGCAAGTCTTTTATTACATCCAAAGATCGCTCTATATTGTGCCAAGAGCCATCTTTTAAAACCCAACGGCGGCCATCTTCGGTAATTTTCACGGTAACAGCCCGGCCATTTAACCGCTGTGTTTCAAATCTATATTTTTGTTTATCCGTATGGCTGTCGACATGTTCAGTAGACTTTGGGTGCGCATTGGCAGCCGATGTTGTAGATAAATAAACTCCGCCAATAAGAAAAGTTGCCATAAGCGGCATTAAAAGATGTTCAGGGCGGCGTTGATGCTCCACAGATCCAACAAGACGTTTTAATCGATCCATTAAAGGGGAATTCCCATCATCTGCAGCCATTGCAAAACTATGACCCGATGTATGTAATCTCAAAGCCGCCAAGCCGCGGACTAAAGACTGCGGATCTTGCGTTTGCGCGACAGCCAAATCATCACAGGCCTGTTCACGATCAATATCTATTTTTCTCGAAATATAGTGGATAGCTGGATGAAAAAAGAGCACTGTCTTAATTGCTGTCTGCAATAAATTAATTAAATAGTCATAACGGCGAATATGCGCTAATTCATGCAGTAATATTGCCTCAACTTGATCTTGCGGTAGCCCCATAAGGAACCCAGTAGGTACCAAAACAATCGGTTTAACAAATCCTATAGTCAGCGGACCGGAAACATGGGTTGAGACAAATAACCTTACGGATTTTGGCACTCCTGTCTTGAGTATCAAGCCTCGAAATTTTTCCTGCCAAAAAACGGGACCCTCACTTAATCCCTGGTATCGTAATTTTTGCGTCAAAGTATAAGCCGTAAAATAACGTATTGCCATAAATGAAAACCCGAAGCACCATAAAAGCCCAATCATTGGCGCTGTGGCCGCCGCAGATAATGATAAATTTTGCGATGTGGCATAAAAACTGTCAGATGATCCCGTGAGAATAACTGCCGCTTGCGAAAGAGTTTGGGCTGCCGGAATTGACTTTAGCCCGGCAGAGGCTTCGCCACCACTCTGATAAAAATTGAAGGTGATCAGAAAAGCAACGAAGCAAGCCAGCAAACTTAAAAATTGAACGATATAACGCAGAGACGGAGAACGCTTTTTTGCAAAAGTTCTAAAAACCATCACGATAATCATCGCGAGGCTGCCTTGCCAAAGGCTATGCAATAAGGCCCATCCTAAACTATCAAAAACCTGCGTCATTCTCGCCTCCTTCCGCATGTACCCCCTGGCACAGGGTTTAGTCTTTATCGTCCATATCCCGCAGGAATTGTTTTATTTTTTCCAATTCAGCTTCGCTCGGTGACGACTTCCCCAAAGCATGCATAACAAGGTCTGACACCGAGTTACTAAAAGTGGTTTCAACAAAGCGATTGAATAAATGGGATTTCGTCTCATCTTCTGAAACAATAGCCCGATAATTATAGGATTTACCCGCACCCGGATCGCGGGCAACAAACCCTTTATCAAACATACGCTGAATTTGCTTGAGCGTGGTTGTATACCCAACATCTTTTTGTACGCTTAAAACATCATGGATCATTTTGACGCTGCAAGGCTGATGTTGCCACAGAACATTTAAAATCGCGGTTTCCGCCGCAGAAGGTTTAACGCGATGTTTCATGATGACTTTTTAAACGACAGGTGTCGTTTTGTAAAGGTAAAAAAGACACCTGTCGTAATTGTAATGTAAGGCTCATAGCGTTATCTATCCGCAATCGATTGCCCTTTAATAATATTGACGCATGAAGGATGATCCGTCAGGCTATACGGATTAATAAATTGCATATTATTGTAGGACAATACATGCGCCGCGAAACAACAAATAAAATTCGCTTTGTTTTCGAAGATATACTCCCTGCCATTTTCCGTGATTCCGTTCTCTTTAAGGCTTTCGCAAAACTAATCTGGAAAGGCAATATAGACGAACTAGCCCACTTTCGCGCTCGCGCACCTTTCTTGACAGATGAAGAATATGAAACACTTTACCGAACACACCCTCGTGTTCATGAAGATACAGATAATTCCGACGCCTGTGTGGCCCAAATCATAAAAGATGTTATCGGGGAGAGTGTGTGTGATGTTGGCTGTGGCACTGGTGTCGTTTTACACCGTATAAAAAAGGCCCGCCCCGACATAAAACGATTAATCGGGGTGGATTTTGCCATTGATGAGGCTGCCATCATTCCTGGTATTGATTATCACGCCGCGAAAATCGAAAAATTGCCCTTTAAAAATGATGAATTTGATACGGTTATTTGCACACATGTTATCGAACATATTCTTGATTACCGTATGGCTATTGCAGAATTACGACGTATCACGAAAAAAAGGCTTATCATCATTGTGCCGCGCGAACGTGAATACCGTTATACATTCAATGCGCATTTTAATTTTTTCCCTTATACACACAGCTTTCTTCGCGCCATGATCCCCGTACCCGATCATTATATTTGCAAAGATATAAAGCGCGATATTTACTATTACGAAACAATAGAGCCCAGAGAGCAAAAGGCCGCCTGATGAAGTCTATAAACCCACCTTTGATAATGTTGCTCATCCTGACACCGTTTCTAATCGCGATAGGGCAGATTTTATTCAAAATGACGGGCGAAAAACTACACCATAACGGATCAGCGTTTCATACAGTGCTATTAGAGCCTCTTTTTATTACAGCATTAGCCATTTACGGCGGGGCCACATTACTGTGGATTTACATACTTAAAACGGCTCCATTATCCTATGCTTATAGCTTTATGGCTCTGACCTTTGTAATTGTTCCGATTCTCGCTGTCATTATTCTGGGCGAGACCCTCGATGTAAAATTCGGAATTGGTGCGACCTTTATCATCACAGGGTTGATAATTTCTCAAACATAATCCCGTCTGTTTTACATTTCCCTTATCAAAAGACCATGATATAGGGCGGGCGCTATGGCCACCACCCTTGTTAATACAATCCCGCATACGGACACCCAATCAAATAAGTTGCGTCTCGTCGGACTGGGCCGTGATGCGATTAAGACCGCTTTGGCCGAACAGGCGACGGATTTGGGGATAGAACCGAAGAAACTTGGGATGCGCACAAAGCAAATTTTCCACTGGATCTATAATTACGGAGTTACAGATTGGTCCCAAATGAGTAATATTGGGAAAGACTTACGCGAAAAATTGGCCCATCGGTTTTCGCTTGAACGCCCCGTTATTATCGAGAGGCAAATCAGTGTTGATGGCACACGAAAATATCTTATCCGCATGTCTCCGGGCATAGAAGTCGAAAGTGTTTTCATCCCAGACGTTTCAAAAACCGGAGCATTATGTGTTTCCTCTCAGGTTGGTTGCACACTGACTTGCAAATTTTGCCACACAGGCACGCAACGGCTTGTTCGCAATTTAACGGCCCAAGAAATCGTCTTGCAAGTTATAGCGGCCCGCGATGATCTGAACGAATGGCCAACAACCCAAGAAAACCGAAAGCTAACGAATATCGTTTTCATGGGTATGGGCGAACCGCTTTATAATACTGATAATGTCGGTGATAGTCTTGATATCATTTGTGATCCGGAAGGCCTTGGAATTGGCCGGCGCAGAATTACGGTATCGACATCGGGCGTTGTACCGGAAATCGGACCTATGGGTACGCGCACAAAAGCTATGCTTGCCATTTCTCTTCACGCGGCCAATGATGAATTACGAGAACAGATTATGCCCATTAACCGCAAATACCCTCTCAAGGACCTCATGCAGGCTTGCCGGGATTATCCGGGCTTGTCCAATTCAAGGCGGATAACATTTGAATATGTTATGCTGAAAAATATTAATGATCAACCATGGCACGCCAAGCAGCTTATCAAGCTGCTGCGCGGCATCCCAGCGAAAGTCAATTTGATTCCGTTTAATCCATGGCCCGGTAGCAAATATGAGTGTTCGGATTGGGATGTGATTGAAAACTTTGCCGATATGATCAATCGAGCCGGTTATGCATCTCCTATACGCACGCCCCGCGGGCGTGATATTTTAGCGGCTTGTGGACAATTAAAATCTGAATCGGAAAAAATACGCGCCAGCGCTCTACGCCAACATGCAAAACACGGTGAACAATTATCATCGACAATCACTGACTCATAACCTAAATGATTGGCGTGCAATCAACGAAAAATTGTCGATAAGGCATTTAACATTATGCTTGAGAGGTGGGGTTCTAAAGCAAAACAGAGAAAGTCATCCCTATGGGACAAGCCCTGAATAGCCTAGCAAGCGGTTTTCCATATTTGATATTTTACCTCCTTGTTGTCACCTTTATCTATCTGGTCGGAATTTTCATATATACCGCCCTGACCCCGCATAAAGAATTCAAATTAATTTCCGATGGAAATATGGCCGCAGCCGTTTCTTTCTCCGCTCTTATTATTGGCCTCGCTCTCCCATTAGCGGCCTGTCTTATCAATAAGTTTGGACTTATTGATGTTGCGATATGGGGCACGGTCAGTTTATTTCTCCAACTTTTTTTATTCCGCCTTACGGATGCTATTTTTCGGGATATGCCGCGCCGGATAGAAAAGGGTGAAGTTCCCGCGGCCACCGTTCTGGCGTCCTTTAAAATCGCAGGGTCCATCCTGTTGGCTGTCGCAATAGCCGGATAAAACCATGCGGTTTCGTATTCCCGATTGGCTTATTTATATTACAATAGTCTTTCTCATTTATATTCATGCCATCCGCGGCCAAGACCGTATTATTACCCCGCCACCACCACCTGACCTCGGTCCGCTATTACCCTCGGCTTCCCCACAGGATAAAAGCATTATTCTCAAAATACAGAACCCCGCATCTGGTATTGGAACCGCATTTGCCATTAATAATAAAGGGGCATGGCTAACAGCCCGCCATGTTGTTGATAGCTGTGATCGTATCGGATTGCGCGTAGCAGGCAATCAATCTATCAAAGTCGATGCGCAAATTTCAACTCAGGCAGATTTAGCCATTTTGACAACCAAATGGCGGCGTCCACCATTAGCAACCGATCTGACCTCTAACCGGCGTATAGGTGAATATGGATATTTTTTTGGGTTTCCTCAGGGAAAGCCCGGCGAGGTTGTCGGAGAGCTTTTAGCCCGCAACCGGATGATTGTCCGGGGCCGTTACCGGACAAAAGAAGCCATTCTAGCCTGGACAGAGGTTGGCCGAACAACAGGGCTTTTCGGGTCATTGGGTGGCTTATCTGGTGGGCCTGTTCTTGATAAGGACGGGGAAGTGATCGGTATTGTAGCCGCCGAAAGTCCGCGGCGCGGCCGTATTTATTCTGTCGCTCCCAGCAGTCTATTAAACGTTCTTGGTCGTGACAATGGTGCCGCGCGCCAAGCTATTTCATCAGAAACCTATGGGTTACAAGCGGATCAAATGCGGCGAGACCGCCGTATCGCTCAAGTCATTTGTATCGTTAGCTAATCTCGCTTAAACTCTGTTATGGGCTTCATTATCCGAGTTTTTCTTTTTCTTGTAATCCTTTGCACACTTGGCTTTGGTTTTAATCAATTCGTACCCGCACAGCATTTATTCTGGCGAAACCTAAATCCTGAAGCCCCGATTGGAATAGCAACCAGAACACAATTATTTCGGTTGTCTCTATCACCCTCTAAAAGCTGTATGACTATGGCACGGGATATTGCCTCACTGTCATCGGTTCCCGCCCGGCCAAAATCCGAGACTCATAAATGTGGATGGACAGTGGCCCGATATGTATCGGCTGCAGGAAATATTTCATTGTTTCCGGGCGAAGCGACAATGCAATGTCCATTGTCTATTGGTGGATATATCTGGCTTAAGGCCGTCGATGAAACAGCGCAAGACTGGCTTGGGTCTCCTCTGACAAGTGTTTACCATGCTGGCACATATGCATGCCGACGCCAACGCGGTAATAATTCTGGCGCATGGAGCGAACATGCCTTTGCCAATGCTTGGGACATCACCGGTTTTGGCCTTGCCGATGGACGGGTGATTTCTGTTCTCAATGACTGGGATGGAGACACCGCAAAACAGCGGTTTTTGCGCGAGGTCCGTCGTGAGGCCTGCAAAATCTTCCGCGTCACTTTATCACCCGATTATAACGCAGCCCATAAAGATCATTTTCACCTCGACATGGGGCCAGCAACTGCTTGTCGTTAAAAGGACAGACGAGGTCTATACTGACACCGCTATAAACGGCCTTAACTCCACATTTGCCAACGCGGCACAACCATCAGAAATGTGAAAAAACTCGTCGATTTTATGCCGGAAATAGGGTTATTAGGCCAAGCCGATGGCAAACCATCATTTATAAAAACGCCTGCATCATTATTAAAGAGATAAGTGCCGCTAGCTGTACTGCGAATATCGCTGCTGGCTCCCGAACTATGCGGCGTGAAATGACAATTCCCTGGCGTCATCGCCCGAATATAGCGCACGCCTACCCCAGTTCCATTCGTACCCAAGGCCCCAGCATACCAACCCGGCTCTAATGTAACCGGTACGGACATATCCAAAATTTTATTAGATGCCACATCGCTAGGCTGCACACCAAAATCCGTAATTCTTTCTCCAATATCCCATCCAGAGCCATTTGCCGTTCCTAGACGGTAAATTCCGCAGCGCAAAACAGAGCCCGTTGATCCGGGATTATATACCGAAACCATTGCACCTGTTAAAACCGTTGGGCGGTCTACAAAAAAAGCACAAAAATACATCCGGTTTTTTGTTAATGTTTGCGACCCCCTTGCATAAGCAACAGTGACGAGGTTTGGCGGGCCATAAACCTCGGATGGACCGCCCGCAGATGATTCAGCAGTCAACATTTGATCGCGGCTGTGACCGGCTGGAAATGCCACATCGGCAGTTAATTTGTTAACAACAAGCGCATCATGAAAGACGCTGCCATCAGCACTTGTTTTAATATGGAAATCATCCTTACCTGTCAGGCCCATTTCGGCCTGTCCTACAAACCCATCTTGGAATAAAAGGCTGGCTGTATCCGCTTCTGTTTGTTTGTTTATTTTAAGCTGATGACCTGCTCCATCATGATTAAAAAGACTCGCAGGGCTGTTGATTGAAAGCCTGTTATTTATATCCGCTGTCGCATTCACACCAATAAACGGCGCGGGGTTAAGGCTTGGTGCGTCATCTTGCGCGCTCCAATTCGTTCCGTCAAAAACAACATTAGAGCCTATGGCTTGATTATAGGCATGCCAGCCTGACAAAGGTTTAAAAAATGCCCAAGCCCCATCTTGAAAAGCAGCAATATTCCCGGCGTGAGAAACAAACTCTCCAGATGGATCAGACCCTATAATAAGGCGCTGTCCTTCAATGGGGGTATCAGGCGGCGCATCAAAAATTCCTGAAACCGTAAGCTGAACCAAAGCATCAAGACCGCGAATAGCTTCATTATGGGTAACATGTTTCTGGGCTTGTGCGGGCGCAATATAAGGTAAGCCGAGATTGGGAGATATAAAATCATCCATAAAAAAATCCTTAAAACCAAGTGATGGCCTTAAGGATACTCTCTTTAAATAAAGCGGGGATAGAGTTTTACAAAACTCTAGTCACGCCTTTATTTATTCCATTTTACACGCGGCATAATCCGGTCATGGGAAATACCATCCTTATGTTTAATGATGCGCTCCAGCATATTCACGAGAACGGCCTCGGTCATGAAATTAGGCTTCAACCCCATATCCAACAACCCTGTATGGGCCGCATTATAATAATGGCCTTCGGCTTCTTTACGAGGATTGGGAATTGATTTGACGGCAACATCAATCCCTATCTGTTTACCGGCGTTTTGAACGCGTTCCGCCAGTTCATTGACTGTAAATTGTTCTGTAAATTGGTTGAAGATTTTAAGTTCACCCTGAGCCGCTGGATTCGCCGCAGCCAAATCAATACATTGCAATGTATCTTTAAGGTTCAAATAACCCCGCGTTTGGCCACCCTTACCATAAACGGTCAAAGGAATCCCCGCCACAGCCTGAACAAGGAATCGATTAACAACTGTCCCGAAAATATCATCATAATGGAAATTTGGGCCCAAGCGGTCATTCATATCCGCTTCGGCTGTCTGTAAGCCATAAACAGGCCCTTGCATCAAATCCGTAATGCGCAGGCCATGTGTTCGCACATAAAACCACAGCAAATCTGTATCCAGAACTTTAGTCGTGTGATAAAGGCTGCCCGCCTGGCGCGGGAACAAGAATTTATCAGATCGACCTTTATGCTCAATATTAATCCAACCTTCTTCGATATCAATATTAGGCGTCCCATATTCACCCATAGTCCCAAGCTTCACAATATGGCAATCTGGACAATGTTGCAGCACGCCCCAGATAACGTTAAATGTCACTTTAAGGTTATTATCCAATGTCATATAGGCTTCATCAAATCCGCGCATAGAATAAGGCGCTGAGGGTTGTTCCGCATAATGGACAACCGTATCGGGTTTCAGCCGTTCAAATAAATCCAGCGTAAAATTAGGGTCTGAAAGATCGCCAATTTCTACATCAATGCGCTTCCCCGTGGTTGCTTCAAAAATTGCCGCTCGGTCATTAAGGTCTGGCGTTTCGAATAACGCAATGGAATCCGTATCTGCCGCAATCTGGCGGCGCAAATAATTGTCTACAGCAATAACCTCATGGCCCTTTGCGGCAAGATCCATACAGGTGGGCCATCCAAGATAACCATCAGCACCAAGAACAAGAATACGCATAATAAATCCTAATTTTTAAAAGTTGTACGATAAGAGGCCATAATACCTGAAATATCTCAAGCCAGGCCCGCCTCTTGGAGAAGCAATATACCCTCTGCCACAGACAAAGCCGGTTCTTTTGAACTATCATAAACACGATCAACTAACGTGCCTTTACGGGAATATTCCGAATAATCAAACAAGCCATGATAAGGGTCTTCAATAGGCAAGACGACAAAGAAATTCTCGATTTCATATGTGCGAACAGCCTCTTCTTCTGTTGTCAATTCCTCATAAAGTTTTTCCCCAGGACGCAACCCAATAACATCTATGCTTATATCATTTGGCTTACGGCCCGATTTTTCGGCAAAACTGCTAATCATCATTTGAGCAAATTCAGCAATATTAAAAATTGGCATTTTTGTAACAAAAATCTCACCGCCTTCAAAAATAGCTAAAGATTCCAAAACGTGAACCGCTGCCTCTGTCTCAGTCATCATGAAACGGGTCATATCCTTATCCGTTAGGGTGATATTTTTCCCGTCCATTATTTGTTTGTGAAAAATTGGATAAACAGATCCACGTGATCCTAATACATTACCAAACCGTGTGCTTGCAAAAACGGTTCCGCCATCGCCGCGGTGCAAATTGGCGGCTGTAATACACCGCTCGCCTACTAATTTTGTCATACCCATAAAATTTGTCGGGTTTACGGCTTTATCAGAACTGGTGAATAAAACTTTTTTAACATGAGCTGCTGTAGACGCATTAATGACAGATTGTGTGCCCATAACATTATTACGAATAGCGGATTGAGGCTCAAGCTCACACAGCGGAACATGTTTAAAAGCTGCAGCATGAATTACATAATCCACACCTCTAAACGCGCGCGTGAGGCCTGCTTCATCCGTAATATCCATTAATACTGCTTTCGTACGGCCATCCGCGCGATATTGAATATTCTGTTCGTACAAACCGGATTCATTATTGTCGACAAGCAAGATAGAACTGACTGGCGTTTTTAGCAATTCCGCCACCAAAGTTTGCCCCACTGACCCCACTGACCCAGTGATCGCAACTGTCTTCTTATCAAAAAATAAATCTAAATCCACAAGAACCCCCTCTACCAATTTGGCGCTCTTGCCAAAATTAGCACTCTAAAGCAAGGGCTTAATACTGTTAAAACACAAAGTGGCTACAGTCATAGATGTGCTTATTACCGTAATGAGACACGGTCTTGAAATAATGGCCCCTCTCGCTTGAGAAATGTTTGAAAAGATCGCGCGAAAGGCGTCTGATACCGTCCTTTACGAATTCCAAAGGATGTTTGTAAATTTGGTGCTTCGGGTAATTTCCTAAAAATCAGATGCTGATCGCGTGTATGATCAATACTCATGCTCCCAATAATACCAATACCCTGCTCTAAAGAGACAAGTTTTTTAATCAATGATGCATCTGGCGTTTCCAATAAAACATTCATCTTAACGCCCGCTGTAGCAAAAAGATTATCCAGTATCTTACGGCCTGTTATTCCGTGAATATAAGTCAATAACGGATATTGACCCAAGGCTTCCAAAGTCAAAGGCGCCGAAGCCAAAGGGTGGTCTGGGGGCATACAAGCATAATGGTTCCATACATAACATGGCTGACTAATAATCTCAGGGCGTTCGGTAATAGCCTCGGTACAAATCGCAATATCAATGTCTCCGCGCGAAAGTCTGTCCAATATGTCAACAGGCAGACCTTCTGTTAGGCGAATGCGTACTTTACCCCAAATTGTACGATAACGCTGCATAACTTGCGGCAAGAAAAACTGGGCTTGGGCTGGCGTTGCCCCGATAGAGACTGTCTGCCCTTCTTGGATAGATTGTTCCTGCCGTAGGCGCGTTAGATTGGACAAAGCGTTCTCAACAGACTGAAAATCCGCCATAAGCCGTGTGCAAAAAGGCGTTAATCCTGTCAATCGCTTCCCGTTGCGCTTAATTAAAGGTTGTCCAAAGCTCTCTTCAACCTCTTTCAGGATACGGCTCGCAGAGGGTTGTGAGAGCCCAAGCGCCTTTGCAGCATGGCTTAAATTATAATTTTTTCGCTCTAATGCCGTGATTAAAAGGATATGTGGAAGATTTATATTCATAAAACGAATATTATATACAGTTTTATAATTTTATCAAATAAGAAATATATGCTTTACACGGGTTTAACGGGCGCAACCGTTACGTGGGATAACGGTAGGGAAAGGATTTACAACATGTCGGAAACACACGCGCGTGCCGCTTTGCCGGTAAGCGAACTCACTCGGTTATATAAAACACAATCATTAGAAGATCGTATTATATCCGCAAGACAGGCTTTTGATGGACGTATTGTCTTTACAACATCACTCGGACTCGAAGACCAGATCATTACACATGCTATAGTGAAAACAGGTGTGGACATTGATATAGTCACCCTTGATACGGGCCGTCTCTTTCCCGAAACTTATGACGTATGGTCTCGCACTGAAAAACAATATGGCATAAAAATCCAAGCTTTTACACCGCAAGCCGAAGCCTTGCAAACATACACATCTGAAAATGGCATCAATGGGTTTTATGATAGCTTTCCTAAGCGCAAATCCTGTTGTCATATCCGCAAAATAGAGCCTTTGGGCCGCGCCTTGGCCGGTGCAAATTGCTGGGTTGCAGGCGTACGGGCCGAACAGACGGCCAATCGCGCTGATATGCTCTATGTTGATTTCGATGCAAAATTCGAGCTTGAAAAAGTCCGACCTCTATTGGATTGGACATCCGAAGATGTCCGAAATTACGCCAATAGACATGCTGTTCCGCTCAATGTGCTCCATGATAAGGGCATGCCTTCAATAGGATGCCAACCCTGTACCCGCGCCATTTCTCCGGGTGAAGATGAGCGTGCCGGTCGATGGTGGTGGGAACAAGATAACGGACAAGAATGCGGATTGCATATTGGTCCTGATGGCAAATTGACACGAACCCAAGCGAAACCGGGCAATCCGGCAAATATGAGCTAGCACACTGTATTTTATAAACAGGTGTATCATTTTCATAAAACGCCGCTATTCTCTCTAAAACTATTGATTATAATCAGTTCAAACAGGAGAAACCGTGGGACAGACTGTCATTCTATTGCCGGCTGCCCTGTGCATACCTGACATTTCCGAAGCGGCAGAGTTTTGCTTACAAATCGCTGCTAATCATACGTCGGATGCCGATATTATTATCTTGGGCGGCGCGTTAACTTCAGAAAAAATAATGGCCTTAACAGCCAGCTTTTCCGCTTTTTTCAAAGATAATAGGCATATCACGGTGACACACCACACGCTTGATACGCTATTATGGCCGGACTCCGCTGCCAATAACGCTCTTTTGGAACCCGCTCTAACAGCCTATGATGCTCTACGCCACCGGGATACGGACGTCTTAACACTCTTTAGCCCGCTGAGTTATGCCGCCAGTTATTTTATATTACATGCACAAAAGGGGGGATTGGGATTTCAAAATATTCAGACGCACCAGACCGTCTATAGCCCTATATCTTTGCAACGCCCCGGGCAATTGTGCCTGCCCACAGAATTGTCTGATGTTGTTGATAGTGCGATCGAAATCTGGACAGCAAACCACGCGGATAAAATCTATATAACCCATGACAGTTTGCGGACAGAAATTATCAAGCGCCTGAACATCTGCTCCAAAAAAATCCAGTCACCTCATCATATTATAAGCTGTGCACCGCTGGACAATCTACGATCCCGTCACTTGATTTTTTGCGGAAGCGCTAATCCGTTCTATGGTTTTGATGCATTTTGTGACCTTGTGGAAACCCGCGCAAAAAAATCGCAAATCAAACGGGCTACAATTATAATTGACACGCATGACCCGCTCGATTTGTTAAGCGCCGCAAAGACGCGGCTTGCAAAATTACCGATAGATATTGACTGGAAAACCCGGGGCCAATGCAATATCTCTCATCTGGGTCCTGGCGTAATCATTGCACCCATGCGGGCACCTTGCTGTCCATTATCTTTACTCGAACGCACAGAAAGCCGCCATGCCGCAATTTGGGGCACAGGATTTGCGCTTAGCAATCACGCTGTGGAACATTCAGGCCACATTACACAATCTGTTTCCGATATACGGAAAATTGAAACACTTTTGGACGGGCAGCTTCATCTTAAAAAACAGACCGTAAAAACCGTGAAATCCAAGCTGGCACCAGCCGCCAAGCCGCGGCCTAAGCCCAGCGTAAGCGTTATTTTAACCCACCGAGATCGCCCTGAATTTGTTATCCGCACGCTTGGTTCACTGCGCGACCAAACCCTCAAATCTTTTGAATTGATTGTCGTTGATGACGGCTCAGCCCCAGATAATCAACAAATACTCCAACAAGCCGTTAATGAGAGCGGGTTAAAACATACGGCTGTTCATTTCATTGATAATAGTTATCCGGCTTACGCGCGCAATTATGGAGCTAGGCAAGCATCGGGCGAAGCGCTTTTTTTCATTGACGATGATAATATTATTGCGCCGGAAACACTGGCAGCCTTTCAGCAAGCCATGACCCGCTCTGATGTCGTTTTATCCTTTTTTCAAACCTTTCGCAGTGAAACCGAACTCGACAACACCAAGAGTCCCTCGCCCAATAGGCCGAAACACAGCAATCCGGCCTATGCATTTGCTGGCGCGCATAGCGGCATCGGCCTTTTCCATAACCTGTGCGGAAATAGCAGCCTAATGGTCCGGCGGAGTGTCTTTGAACGCCTCGGGGGGTTTACAGAACACTTCGGCATTGGGTTGGAAGATTATGGGTTTGTCTTGCGCTGCGCGGCTGAAGATTTCGTTGTACTACCCGAACCCTATTTACATTTTCGAGATCATATGAAGAAAATTCGTCTTACACATGTCGACTGGAGAGCCAATGCCCGGCTGCAAGCGGGTCATTGGCGTATTATGGATGAACTTGGTAATATTCCCATTCCCACAATTGCGATAGCCTATGCTCGCCAGCTTCATGAAATGACACAATATCAATATGTCCCGCTTCGCCGTCCTGATTTTTTTCGGCTGCACTCTGTTTTAATCCATCAGTATATTCGGCCATTTCTGGCGCGCAGAATCGCTCTGCGACGCGGGCTTAATCGCTGGGCAGCCTCTCAGGGACCGCTTTATAAATTACTCGCAGGCTGGCTTTTCCCTAATCGGCGTTAAACAAAATACGCCCGCTATCGCGTACAAGCAACGCAGCGCTTCGCAGAATAATGATCGCAACAAAAATAGACAACAATGGATCAACCGGCGTCCAAGCCGTCGTCAAAATAACCAAAGCCGCAACAATCGCAGCGGCCGACCCTAACATATCACCCAAAACATGCATCGCCGCGCCGCGCATATTCAGACTATCCTGCGACCCACCGCTTAAAATCTTAAAAACAATAATATTCACAAACAAACCCGCAATCGCAACCCACAGCATTGGTCCGGCTAAAATATCTTCTGGTCCAGAAAACCGCTGGAAAGCCTCATAGACAATCCATGCTGCAACCCCAAAAAGCGTCAGTCCATTAACGAAAGCCGCCCATGTTGGTAGCTGTGCAAACCGCCCAGACAGTAATAGAGCAACCCACGCCAAAGTGAGTGCGGCAAAATCAGTGAGCATATGGCCCGCATCAGCTAGTAAAGCCAATGAACCCGAAAAGAGCCCACCAATGACTTCAACGCCCATAAATAATCCCGTCAAAACAGCTGCAATTGCTAAGCGTCGACTGTTTTGCGTTATACCCGAGGGACAATTATTATGCCCATGACCACATTGAGTCTCAGATATTGGCTTATGGGTATGATCTATAGGACCGCTCATATATAGATTATGCCGTGAATACTTCCTACTGAACAGGGCAAAATTACAATCCTCTTAAGGCGTTTTTCATCAAATTTTGCTATCTGTATCACAGGAAATACGCCGAAGGATATTTATTGTGAACCCGATGATAGAAATATCAATAAAAGCTTGGGCGGATCTCACAGACCAAGACCGTATAGCGTGGACCGCTTTACGCACACAAAATACGCATCTTTACAGCCCTTATTTTGATATCGCTTATAGTGACTTGATAGATAAACTTTGCGGGGATGTCCGCGTTATTCATGTTGCTAAAAAAGGTTTAGCCATTGGGTTTTTACCCTTTCAAGGCAGTGTAAATTTCGCGCGGCCTGTCGGCGCGCCCATGACCGATTATCACGGATTTATATGTTCAGCTCAACCAGAGTTTTTGGCTAAAGAGGCCTTGCAAACCGCGGGTATCGGCACCTTTCATTTTGGTGGATTAATTGATCCGGCGAACGCGATAAAGGGCCCGATGCAAACGACCATGGACTGCACAATGATGGATATAAGCGCCACAGCCGAGCAATGGCGTATGCTGCGCGACGGGAGTTATCGCCGAAGCTTGAAAAGCCTAAGACGACGTATCCGTAAATCCGAAGAAGAATTTGGCACACCTCGCACCATTTTATGTAGTCATGACCTTGATGTTTTTAATACTCTCATCCAATGGAAACGCCAGAAATTTCGCGAAACTGGAAAATATGATGTCCTATCTGTAGATTGGACATTCAATTTAATTAAAACATTATGGCAAGACGGGTTTAACGGACTTCGCTGTGACATGCATGGGTTATATTTTGGAGATCGCCTCGCGGCTATTGATCTTGGATTAACCGATGGGCCAACGTTTCATAGCTGGATTGTCGCGTATGACAGCGCCCTGCACAATTTGTCCCCGGGCATACAACTACTTGAGTCTCTGATCGATAACGCAACAGACTTGGGTTATTCGCGCATTGATCTAGGGGCGGGTACCGAGGGGTATAAACGCCATTATGCCACGGATGCCATAGCTATCAAAACCGGCTTCACAGCACTGAATGGACCGGCAGGTACCGTGTCCGGACTTTACGGCGCAGCAGAACGGATTGGACGGAAAAGCCTCGCCGATGCTCCGGGTAAACTACGACGGCGGTATAGCCAGATAGCAGCATGCGACGATAGTTTTTCGGGTCGGGCGAAGGCAATGTTCGCAGCTATGAAAACAGCCGGCAGAAATGGATGATCAATCACAAACACCAAATGATAGCCAAAACACCCGCATAAAAAATATCGATTTAATGTTTTGGTTAGGTGTACCTTACCAAATTAAGGCAAAATTACGGCTCTCATTAAGCTCGCCATAGGCTGGAAATAAAACTGCATATCGCGAATAAGGCTATATTGAGACCGTAAATACCTGTCCAAATACTGTCTAAAATCATTCTTGTGCTCTATGGGCTTTTAACGCGAAGCTATAGTCGGCAGAGGGGCATATCAACGGGCAACATCGGGGGATGATACAGGAGAGACTTATGTCTAGATTCACTAAAATACTCACGATTACTGCGTTAAGCTTTAATACGGCCATCATAGCCTCAGGCGCGATTGCTGGTGAAAAACTGGACCCGTTTACAGCGGCCGACATTGATGCAGATAACGCACTGGACCGGACGGAATATGAAACCTATGTGAGCTTAAGGGCCAAAGCTGGCGAGGCTTATTACATTAAACTTCGCGACACAGGAGATTACGATCTATCTTTTGCTGAACGGGATTTAAATGCTGATGCCTTATTAACGGCCGATGAAGTGTCAATAACTATGCCGTCTGAAACGGGGGACGAATCGCAAAAACCGAATTGGAATAACGTGCCGCAAGACACATCGGATAATGGTGGCTCTCAAGAGGCCTTGCCCGAGGGTTAAAATCGTTTAACCGATGTAATTTCAAGTCCTGCCGCAGCAATGCGGCGGACCGCGGTTTCAACCGCTTCGCTGGCAACACACATATGATGCGCATTCGCATGAATTAAATGATATCGGTTCTGCATAATACCGACATGACCCCGCCAGAAAATTAAATCCCCGCGCTTAAGTTTTGTTATATCAAGCGGACGATTATCCCCAAGAACGCTTTCCTGTGGTCCGGAATCACGCGGGCTATCCTGCCCAACAGCCCGCAAGGCTGATTGCACAAGCCCCGAACAATCCAGACCATTCGCACTGACACCGCCCCAAATATAAGGCAACCCTAAATATTGTTCAGCGATTGTAACAAAATCTGTTTCAATAGGGTCTACATCAAGCCGGCGTATATGATGTTTATGAATAAAAGTCTGGCGGCCTATTTTCACAAAATCAGCCAGTGTTTTTTTCGCCGTGATACGTCCACCGCGTAATAATTGTCTATTTTTAAGAGGGGCCTTTATATCGGCGCTTGAAAAAAGCGGCGCACGTAACCCTGTCACAATATGGGTGGGGTCTTCAGTTTTTAAAGCCAGATGGGATTTAGACACATAGCCTTGATAATCAACGGTATCATTGATTGGTGACCGGCTATCTCCGTAATAAAAATATTTATCTTCACGGATTACATGAAAAGACTGTCCTAACAATATTTCGGTTTGCCGTTTCGCGAATTTATCCGGTGAAGAACGAATAGGAGCAACGGGAACGCTGCAAATATACAGCATAGCCCTAGGCGGCAGCGAGTGCGGTAGCATCTTTTAAATCCGCACAAATAAGATCCCCTAAAGTTTGCAAAAACCGCGTTCCGCCCGATGTCCGGTGTATGATAACAGAGCGGCGATCATCCGGATCAGGGCCGCGTGTTAAATACCCATAATTGCCCAGAGTATCTAATGCGCGGGTAATGACAGCTTTAGTGACATTTAAGTGTTTTGCGAGCGAACGCACCGTATGTTTTCGCTCTATAAGATAGACAGTTGTCAATACAGCTAATTGCCGTGTTGTCAGGTCGGGGATAGGTCGTAAGATAGTTTCCAACGTCACAGAATGCCAAAGTAAAAGCGCATCGCGCCTATTAAACCTTGTTCTCTCTCTGGTTCTATCCACGTTTTTAACCCCTTCACACAAATCACTTATGAAAAGATTCGCACAACAAAGATTCACCGGTCAAGATTAAATGGTTGCAGCAGAATAAAATTAACCTCAAGTGATTCAAAAATAAGTGAATTTTCACGAGCTTATCTGAAGAAAAAAAGCAAATTAAATGGAAAACAGTTAAATGGATAGCCCAAAGAACACGCGTCCAAGCAGTTTTCGCCTTGAACGGTTAAATTTTATTCGGTTGTTAATTTGTCTTGTAATTGCATTTGGTTATAGTTCTACCATCGCAGCGGGCTCAACCGCGAAAGAATGGTTAACCCATTTTGGTGTCGCCCCAAGTTGGCTTGGTATTCAGCTTTTATTCTTCTTATCCGGTTTTTTAGCCCTCGCATCGCTTACGCGGCATAGGTCGATAAAAAGATTTTTCATTTCTCGAGCCCAGCGAACTCTACCCACGCTGTTCGCCTTCACCTTGGCTGTAGTTGTCATCCTTTATCCACTTTTTGCGACCAATCCAGAATTATCTGACGCAACAATACAAAAATTGATTCACTATTCCTTATTAACAATCAGCTGTATCGACCCCGGACGCCCTTTACCGGGTTTTCTGGACGAGGCAAAATATCATTGCATGATACAAGGGGCTGCATGGACTCTGCGATGGGGAGCGCTCTTATTCTTAATGACAGCCGCGGCGTGGCGTATAGGCGTATTTCGTTCACAAACCCTACTTTTGGTTGGTGCAATCGCCAGCACATGTCTCTATATAGGCCTCCAATATTATGCTGTTGCAACCCATAATGCAGCCCTTACCCCCATGGTTACAGGTTTGAGATTAGGGTATATTTTTATGTGGGGCGTGGCCGCCTTCGCTTGGCAAGATGTTTTAATGTTACGCCGTCATCAATATTGTGCGGCGGGGTTCACTTTAAGTACTGTACTTATATTATCCTTCTGTCCATGGACCCCCGCCATTGAGGTTATGTTGACACTTTTCTGGACTGTGCTTATCTGGATTGGGTTAACGGGACACATAAATAATACACCCACCTGGGTACGTCATGTCCCGCATCTGGCTATTGGTGTTTATTTATCTAACTGGCCTATTTCCCAATTACTGCTATTCACTAACCCCAATCTATCAGTTTCAATTACAATTATTCTAACATTGAGTATAAGCTTGCTCACGGCATGTTTAACGTATTTTGCGCTCAACGGCCAATTGATTGTAAAATCATTAAACACTAAAATCCGTATTTAACCCACCCGCTTTTAGCCAATGATAAATCGCTCGCAAAGCAAACATATCCCCCCCCTTGGGGTGGCCTGCTGAGCTGCTCGGATTCCAAGCGTAAACATCAAGATGCATCCAAGGGCGCTGTTTAACGAAGCGTTCCAAAAACAAGGCAGCCGTCACAGATCCCGCAAAGCCGCCCCCGGAATTTTTCATATCGGCAATAGGCGAGTGCAACATAGAATTATAAGGTCGCCATAGCGGCATATGCCAAATGGGATCACGCTGACGATCGGCTTGCTGTTTCACAGAATCGATAGGCGTTAGGCGATTACAATAAAACGGCGGTAATGTCGGTCCAAGTGCAACGCGCGCCGCGCCTGTTAATGTTGCAAAATCAATCATGAGAACCGGTTCGCTTTCCGCCGCTTTCGTCAAGGCATCCCCAAGAACTAATCGTCCTTCGGCATCCGTATTATCAATTTCTACCGTTAATCCTTCGCGTGACCGTAGAATATCCCCCGGCCTGTAGGCATTCGCTGAAATCGCATTCTCGGCTATCGCCAATAAAACATGCAAACGGATAGGCAAGTTATTGGCCATTATCATTTCGGCCAATGCCAAAGCATGCGCAGCGCCGCCCATATCTTTTTTCATAATACGGGCACCGCTAGCCCCTTTAATATTCAACCCGCCTGTATCAAACGTAATACCTTTGCCAATCACAGCAAGGCGTGGATGAGAAGGATCACCCCATTGCATTTCCACCAAACGTGGTTGTTGGTGGGCCGCCCGCCCGACCGCATGAATCATGGGGTAATTTTCAGTCAATAGATCCTCACCTATCGTTGCAGATATATCGGCTTCATAGGTCTCCGCCATGACCGTCATCGCCCCATGCAAGGCTTCAGGTCCCATATCTCCTGCCGGTGTATTGACAAGATCGCGGCCTAAATGCACGGCCCGTACCAAATTTTGTCCTTCTGCGGGCCGATAAGTCTCGTCTACAACCAATTGCCCATAACGTGTGTTATCCGATAAATAGTGTTCAAATTTATAACACCCCAACCCCCAGCCTACGGCCGCTAATGCCGGTGTCCAATCATCCGGTTTTTTAGCTAAATGATAAAGACCTTCAGGCAGTATAGCCGATAACCCGCCAAGACGAATGGCTCCGAGCTCATCATCCATGAAATGACCCGCACCGAACAAAACGCAAGATAAGGCCCCGCCCGTATCAGGTAAACGGAGCCGCTGCCCCGCTTTGCCTGTAAATTGATGTATATCAGCAAAGCTTTGTTGCGCCGCTGATAACCCTGATTTCACTTCATCCCAATCATCCGGTCGACAGACATAAAGCGGAATAATAACTTCAGCATCACCCAATGACGCTGCATGAATAAAAAATTCAGCCATAAAATCTCCTTTAATACTGCCAAGCAGTCATCGCCGGTAAGGTTTCGTTAACGGCCTTTGTTTACGAATCTTAACCAAATCTTATCGTAAGGCCAAACCTTATTATAAAGCGCACCTTACGGGTTAGGAGAAACTATGCCTATTATGAAATTCATATTATTATCCGGAGCGTCTGCCGTCATCCTCAGCGGATGCTTATCGCCAACGGGGAATTACACACAATCCGAACAGGAAATCGTCAATAATCTATCTGGTGATCGGTTCCGACCCGCAACGCGAGAGCGGCGCGATGCTATCGAAACACAGGAACTTATGGCACAAGCTGCCTTTTGGGCTAATGAACATTCATTAAACCCGGCTGATTTGGAATCATCAATAAAATTAGCCGCCTCCGTTCGAAAAATGGGGAATGCGGCAAAAGCCGTAGAAATCACCCAACAGGCCCGCGCACTACATCCGCGTGATCCCTATTTACTGGCTGAATTATCAGCCGCCCTCATATCCGCCGAACAACCGCTCGCGGCCATTGATATTCTCGACGAAGGGTTAGCCCTCGCTCCGCAATATGCTCGGCTCTGGTCCTTAAAAGGGGCTGCTCTGGATCAACAAGAACACTATGAAGCGGCCAGAAAACATTATGCCCGTGCCATGCAAATCACGCCTAATGATCCTAATATTTTAGCGAATGTTGGATTATCATTTGCTTTGGCCGGTGACGCTCCAAAAGCCGAACAATGGTTACGCCGCGCTGCCAGCATTCCGGGGGCCGGTGCCGGAGTACGCCAAAACCTTGCTCTTGTTTTGCAGCTACAAGGTAAAACTGAAGAGGCAGCCCGGCTTTTACCCCGTAATCTGGTGGCTTCGAGACAGCACGGACCAGTACAACACCAGACAAGGCCTCAATCCTATACGCAGCAGGCCAAAGCTAACACCCCGCGTGTTTATGGTACACCATCATCCGCACAGAGCCCAAATTCGCGGTACTCACCTGCAAATTTACCCCAACCGCGCGCGCCGCAAGGATATCACAATACGAGTATCATAACACCGTCAGGGCAAGCCAAAACAGCCAGTGACGCGGCACGCGAAGCCGCCAATGCCATGAAGGGGCCTCGAAAAGAAATTATCCCAGTCCAACAACAACAATCTGCCGAACAACAATCTGTACTGGATCAAATCGCGCGCAGTCTGGGCCCCAAGCCCAATAATAATGCTATAGCGCCGCCGCCTCAAGGATATCCAGCAAACCCAACTTCCGGACGATCCTTTAGGCCTCAGAGCGGGTATCCTGTGCAAAACACATCACCTTCTACCCCGCAATTAGCAGGTCCGCCACAACCCTCTTCACCACAATCACGCGGCGCTGCACGCCGCCGCCGATAAAAAAAGGTTTTCAACCTTTAAAAAAACCTCCTTTAATCAAAGGAGGTTTTTTATTGGAATTTATTCTGAGCGTTTTCGTATTAATTAGCTTCAGATAGCGCGCCGCCAATCCGCAAGGCTGCGGGTGTTAAGATAACAATAAAGAGAACCGGCAAGAAGAATAAAATCATCGGTACCGTCAATTTTGCCGGCAAAGCTGCGGCTTTTTTCTCAGCAGCCATAACACGCATTTGTCGGTTCTCATTTGCCATTGTCCGCAAAGTATCCCCTAGCGGTGTACCATATCGTTCTGCTTGAACCAAAGCCGTCGCCACAGAGCGAATACCGGTATGGTTATTGCGGCGCGCAAGGTTTTCATAGGCTTGCCGGCGCGCGGGCAAATAGGATAACTCCGCCGTCGTCAGCGAAAATTCCTCAGCCAGTTCTACAGAATTTTCTGCCATTTCCGAAGCTACTTTACCAAAGGCTAATTCGACAGACATACCGGATTCCACACAGATCAACAAAAGGTCTAGCGCATCCGGGAAAACCGGCATAATTGAATTCAGGCGTTTCTTAGCCAAGTTAGAAACATAAATCCCCGGTAAATAATAACCAAAGGCAACCAAACCGACCGTACCCGCGAGGCGTTGCGTTAAATCCCAGCCCGGCGTATTAAGTCCAATAAGAAAGATAAGACCAAAAAAGAAAAATCCTATCGGCAAAGACAGCCGGAAGAAATAAAACATATACATAGGGCGTTGACCCCTCAATCCGGCTTGAGCCATTTTATCTCTAAGATTTGATGCTTCTAGGAGCTTTTCAAGGCTCAGATTATCAACCAATCGCTTAACAAGACCTTTGGTTTCGCGGCGTAACCCGTCTTGCTGTGTTAATTGTGCCATACGGTCTCTTCGAAGACCTTCGCGGGCCTCAGCAACAGAACTCATACGTTTCTTAAGCTTGTCGCCTTCCAGCATTGGAGAAAAAATAGTATAAAGCGCCGCCACAAACATTAATGCGACAATACCATAAGCAAAATTTTGAACGAGAGCTAAACTTTCAGCATTCATACGGCTCTCCTAGAACTTAAAGTTAATCATTTTTTTCATCGTAGCCATACCAATGACCATCATCCCAGCACCAATCATTAAGTTACGATGACCAGTTGGAGTGGTATAAAGCTCTGTCATATAGTCAGGTGACGCAATCGTAACCAAGACGCCCACAACAATAGGCAAAGCCCCAATAATAACGGCCGACATTCTAGCTTCAGCTGATAACGCTTTAATTTTCTCACGCAGTAATTTGCGACCGCGTAACACACTCGCTAAATTTGATAATGATTCACCTAAATTACCACCGGTCGAGCGCTGGATATTTAAGACCGTGGAAAAAAAATTGACTTCGGAAAGCGGCATACGTTCATACATACGCTCCAAACATACCTCAATAGGAACACCGACGGACTCTCCTTCAACAACCAAACGAAATTCTGATCGTAAAGGTTCGGGCGACTCATGGGCAATGATCTTTAAACAATCTCCCAATGGAAGGCCCGTCCGAACACCGCGAACAATTATTTCCATGGCATCGGCAAAATGCGACGTGAATTTTTTCTGGCGCCGACCAATAGCAAAATTCAAAATCCAGCGTGGCAAGCCGAAGCCAAATGCAAAGGCCACCCCCGCACAAAAAATCGGTGATAAATTAAACATCATTGGAACAATACCAGCGACAGCTGCAAGTACGAGGCAAATAATCAAGAAGGTTTGCGGCTGCATTGACCAATTCGCTTGGATCAACCGTGATTTAAGTGTCTTATTTTGTTTCTTTCGGTCTTTTTGTTTTTTCTCAATCTCACCAAGTGACTCTTCTATCTGTTTCCGGCGATTACTCTGGTCTTCAACCCGCATGAAAGAGAAAAGGCTTTTCTTGTCACCTTGATTACCTGTACCGATTTGCGCAACACGTTTATTAACGCGACCACTGGATCCGCCGCTACCCCCACCTAATAAGACAAAACCAATGAGGGCCGTAAATAACGCTGCAATTATAGCTATCAGAGTTTGCGGATCCATATCTTATGACCCCGCATCATCAAGCGCTTGAGCCAGATCTTTTTCAAGATTGAAATAACGGGCACGGTCCCAGAAAGCCGGGCGGGCAATCCCTGTAGATTTATGCTCGCCAATAATTTTTCCTTGAGCATCTTCCCCGTCCATTTCGTAAACCAATAAATCCTGCGTAACGATCACATCACCTTCCATCCCGATGACTTCAGTAATTTTGGTAATACGGCGTGACCCATCCCGAAGCCGAGCCGCCTGAACAATAACATCAACAGACCCTACAATCATTTCTCGAATGGTTTTCGCCGGAAGGCTAAAACCGCCCATTGTAATCATGGACTCAAGACGGGACAGGGCTTCGCGCGGCGAGTTGGCATGAAGCGTTCCCATAGATCCATCATGACCGGTATTCATCGCCTGCAAAAGATCAAAGGCTTCAGGCCCCCGAACCTCACCCACAATAATACGTTCAGGGCGCATCCGCAGGCAGTTTTTCACCAAGTCAGACATGGTAATCTTACCTTTGCCTTCCAGATTAGGAGGGCGTGTTTCAAGACGAACAACATGGGGTTGCTGCAATTGTAATTCCGCCGCATCTTCGCACGTAATAATCCGTTCATCAGGGTGAATAAAACCCGTTAAACAATTTAAAAGAGTCGTCTTTCCAGAACCCGTACCGCCAGAAATAACAACGTTACATTGGCACGCTCCAATTATTTCTAAAACTTTAGCACCTGCAGGTGAAATCGATTTGAAGTTCACAAGGTCGCCAAGCTGTAATTTATCTTTCTTAAATTTCCGAATAGTCAGCGCCGGCCCGTCAATCGAAAGCGGCGGCGCAATAACATTAACCCGCGAGCCGTCCAATAGACGTGCATCACAAATCGGGGAGGCTTCGTCAACGCGGCGTCCTACCTGAGACACAATTCGTTGACAGATATTCATTAATTGCTGATTATCCCGGAATCGAATATTTGTCTTTTGCATCTTACCGTTGGTCTCGATAAAGACATGTCTTGCGCCATTCACCATAATATCGGCGATATCATCACGTGCCAGAAGAGGTTCCAGCGGGCCATAGCCCAAAATATCATCACATATTTCAGTAATTAATTGGTTCTGTTCAGCGACAGACAGACGAACATTTCGAATAGCGATAATTTCATCCACAATGGTACGAATTTCTTCGCGGGCCTTATCAGGCTGCATTCCTGCCAGAGCAGATACATCAATTGTCTCAAACAGGGCATTAAATATTGTTGCCTTTGTTTCGTAATATTCCTCCGAGGCTTCTTTATTTTTCTGAGGCGACGGTGCCTGTTTCGCAGGGGCAGGAGCCTGCGCTAAAACGGGAGCTTCTGCGGTATTAACAGGCGGTTTTAACGCCGCACCTTCGGAACGCTTTCCAAACATCGGACGTTACTTCCTATTCTTCAGTTTGGCGAATAAAGATTGACTTCCGCCCTCTGGTTTCTCGGCCTTGTTTTTAGCCGCTTTGTTTTTTCGCGATAAAAGGGACTTACCTTTTCCTACCCCAACCATTGGGGCCGGAAACTGTCCGGTTTTTAAACGGTGGGCAACATATTTGAGATCTTCCACGGCCTGATCTGCACCTTTGACCTCTGTCAGCATTTTCCCGTCATTCGCCGCTTCAAAAAAGACTTCCGGGTTAAAATCAACATAAATAGCCGGATTAAGGCCAACGGCTGCACCGAATTCTTTTACGGAAATTTCTTTATCTTTTGACATACCGGTTTTGTTCAAAATCAAAATCGGATCGACATCATTTGGACGTTCCGCTTTAAGAAAATCAATAAGGTTTTTGGTGTTACGCAAATTTGCCAAATCCGGCGTTGCCGTGATGACAACATCATCGGCATTCGTTAAAAGTTTGACGGTCCAATCCATCCAATAATGTGGCAGATCCAAAATCGTCAGCGGCGAAATAGATCGCACACCATTGACAACCGATTCATAAGCCTCGGATATCATCCGCGGTTTACCATGCAAACTACCCGCTGTTGGTAAAATAGAAAGCTTTGGCGTATGGCGCAACATAATGCGGTCCAATAAGGTTTCATCAAGACGGTCTGGCTCTGCCAAAGCCTCTTCCAAACCTTGACTAGAATCATAGGCGAAATCCAAGCCCGTTGTACCGAAACTTTCATCCATATCCACTAAGGCTGTTTCTTGGCCAATCTTTTCGGCTAAAATCCATGCTATATTATGGGCAAGTGTCGATGATCCATTTCCGCCCTTACCTCCATAAAAAGCAATAGAGCGGCCAACGAAGGGCTTTTCTGGGTCGGCATACAAATCAGAAATGGATCGAATAAGCGTTAAAGGATGAAAGGGCGGTACAATATAATCTGAAACACCACGTTCCATTAATTGACGATACAGTTTAATATCATTCGCAGCGCCGACCATAACAACCTTGGTTCCGGAATCACAAACCGAAGCTAATTGTTCCAATTGTGCGAACAACTCGGGACCGCGCATACCCGATTCAATAATAATTAAATTGGGCGTACTTTCTTTATGGTAAAATTCAATAGCGGCTAGCAGTCCACCCATAAAAATTTTCATATTTGTACGTTTCATACGCCAATCATGGGTTGTACCGTTAATCGAAGCCGCCGTCTCGCTACGGTCACAAAAGGCGTGAATAGAAATTTTCGGTAAAGCCTTTTCTCCGCCTTCACGCATATCATCATCTAATGGCGCGGCCATAGGCAACATCGACGGGGCCATTGCTTGCGGCGAATTCTGCATCGGAACTCCGTGCACTGGCGGCATATTAGGACGGGGTTGCTGCCCGGGAACACCCTGAATTGGCACCATTGGGGGCATAGGCGGGGCGGCAACAGGCTGCAATGGCGCACGCTGGGGCGCCATTGCCGGCATAGGCTGCGGCGGAACAGGTTGCGGCATCAATTGCGGCGCTGCCTGAGGCATAGGCTGAACGGGGCTGGCGCCGCCAGCGGAGGCGGGCATTAATGAAGGCATTGGAACCGCAGCACGCGATGGGCTTGGTGCTGGATAAGCCGGTGTTGGGCGGGCTTGCGGTGGTTGCTGTGTCATTTGTGTCATCCAATAATATCTTCGTGCTTCGGCTCAAATGGCTCTATCGATCTTCTGCTGAAACTTCTTGGCGATCCGGTTGTTCGGACGCTGTGTTTTCACCATTAATATATTTATCATAAACAACCATGCGGCGTTGTGAATTTGGCGATGTAAAATCATAGGGCTCAATTAATTGCCGTGGATCTTGGATCATTGCTGCCAGATTTGCCGAATGCGAACATCCATACCCTGCGTAAGGTCGGTTTGAGCCCGTAAAGGTCAATCGATCCATAAATTTACAATCGCGCGGCAAAGTTTTGAGCCGGCGATAGGATATAACAACAGGTGCAGGCGCCTGTGCAGCCACTTGATATTGCCCCGTGCGCAGCGCAGACCCCGGAACACCGAGTCCCGAGAGAGCAGCCGATATTGTATTTCGCGCTTGGCGTGTACCAATTCCTGTTGCTGCGTTACTAGGCACATTCATAAAAATGGGACCATCGCCATGTTGTGCATAACCGCGTAAAAACAAAGCCACCGCATCCTGATCACGCGCTGATAAATCCAACCCGTTTACACGCGTATATAATTCTAACCGTTCAATAGATTCAGCCACTTCAATTGGGAAAGTGGTTGCCATAGGCATATCGCCAACCAAACTTGTCGTTGAGCACGCTGTTGTAAGAGCCGCTACAAGAGAGAGGCTCAAAACACGCATTGACTGTTTAAAATTAATATGTGCCATCATCATTCCCCTAGTCAACCACATGACCAAATGGCCCGGGCAAATTATCCACCGTTAAATTTGATGCAGTCTCTTTATAAACCTTGTTGAAACGCCCCAGCAAAACGGCATCTTTATCAGGGGCCGCCGTGAAACCATCCAGCGGTGTCTGCAATTTGTCTGGATGAGTAGGGTCAACAAGATACGGTGTGACAATAATCACAAGCTCTGTTTGCGTATTTAAATCATCCCGATTACGAAAGGCCGCGCCCAGACCCGGAACATCTTTTAGTCCCGGAACCCCTTCTGTCGATTGCCGACTCTCTTCGCGAATAAGCCCGGCTATAACAAGGCTCCCGCCGGCTGGTAATTCGACAACTGTATTTGCCCGGCGAATCCGCAAACCCAGAATATCGGAAGAAATACCACCGGTTTCAAAAGAGCCTTCCGTTGTCGGTTCGGACACTTCGGTAGAAATATTAAGAGAAATACGGCCTTCGGATAACACGACGGGCGTAAACCCAAGTGAAACACCAAACGGTTTAAATTCAAATTCCCTTTGTAACTGGCCTTGGTCATCAATGAAAACATTTGTCAGCAAAGGAAATTCACCGCCTGAAAGGAAATTCGCTGTCTCTCCTGACGTCGCTACTAATGTCGGCTCCGCTTTTGTACGAATGAGGCCAACACGTTCCAGAGCCGATAAGGCGCCTCCGATTGAACGAAGCGCCCCACCCGTCCCGTTAGCTATATTGAAAGTGCTGTTAAAGCCTGCCCCCGGTTCCAGATTATTATTGGAAAATAATGAAACCGTTGAATCACCCAATTGCCCAATCGCATTCAAATTGATTCCTAATTGCTTGGTAACGGTACGCTGCATTTCAACGATGCGAACTTTAAGCAAAACCTGATCTTTCCCTTCAACACTCATCAGATTAACAACCTCGCCAGGCTCTTCGCTATCTCCGGTTGTTTCGTCGAGCCAAAGATTAGCAATCGCTTGAACACGATTGGCTTGCGCCGCATTTGGAACCGAACCTGTCAGCAAGATATTATTGTTAACCGCTTGAACTTCAATAGAACTTCCAGGCACATGTTGTCTCATAAGAGCTTTGAGACCTTTAATGTCTCGCTCCACACGAATTTCGAGATTAAGCAATTCAGTGCCATTATGCCCATAAATATAGGCATTTGTCTGGCCCGGAGATTTACCAATCATAACAACCCGGCGGGATGTATGGACGACTGATTCTACAATATCAGGGTTCGACACAATGACGTCCATCATATCAGACGGAAGCTCAATCACTGTGGATTTACTATAAGGCAAGGTAATTGATCGCGAAACAGCACTATCACCCGGAGACTGAATATTAACAGATCCAATGGATGCATTTTGAATATGGCTATAAGACCGCGGGCCCGCATACGCCGTAATACCCAGCGCCATTGCACCAAATGTTAGAGAGCCTATACCAAATACGTAAGAAAGTTTCGAACGAAGCATCTTAATTTCCTCTGACCGCAACATATTGTGGAGTGCCATCACGATAGACTGTGATCGTTGTCGATTGACCTGATGAATTACGTTTCACCGTCGCAGCACTGCGCCCTGGACGCGCGCGCGCATCATTAATGCCGCGAAGGGTAAGAGATAAATCACCCGATGATTCAGCTTGTTGCAAAAGCTCGGCATCCCCCTGTGTCATTTCAAAGGTCGCTGTTGAGCCAACTATAGCCGCGCCGCCATCTTCTGTGGCAGAATAGGTTTGATCAACCGCTAAGACATGAACATTTTCAAAAATAGTCTGGGCCGCAAATTGCCGTGTATTGGACGCGTTCGTATTGAGTGTCGTATCACGGGGTAATTCGATCGTTAGAATAATATCGACCCTGTCCCCCGGCTGAATAAACCCACCAGCCGCCGTTTCAACGGCAATCCGCGTGGTAACAGCCCGCATCCCAGGCTTTAAAAGCGCTGCCATAACCCCTTCAGCGCCAGCACGGATCAGTTTCCGTTCAATAATGGGTTCGCCGCTATAAATAGCCGTCCGAGAGATAGCGCGACTTAACTCTTCAATAGCATCAGGGCGGACATCACTGGTAATAAAGGCCTCTGTAACATTTTTTGTTGGCCATTGTGCCCATTGCAAACTTTCCGGGATCATGCGGGTTCCAAAAGGGATATCCAGTGCGGCAACCAAAACATCCGAATATTCGACTGTTTCCACTTTGGGCTGAGGTAAAACTTGTTGTATTGGCGCGGGTGTTCCTAGTTTTTTAACCTGCGTAAAGACAACAAAGCCAACTACGGCCAATCCTAGCGCTAAAATTATACGTTTAGTATCCATATTCCCTCACACGGCCTAAATTTAAATGAGTCGTAACCCCTGATTTAATAAGGCATGGTTAATTTGTAGGTCGACGTGGCAAAAAAAGTGTTAATTTTTGTCATTTTGATTGTTTTATTTTCACATTTAAGCCTGAAATTGAAATCCATCGCTCAAAGCATTCCAGCCGCCAGTTTAAAAATTTGACTTTGCGGCAGTGTCGCAAAAGCCCCAAAAGCTAACGCTAAACCATACGGCATATGCTTATCGTCCTTGATCATTCGGTACATCCAAGGGTGCGTGAGAACTTTTGCCGGAATAAATTGACGCCCAAATAGAATAAAAAGCGCCAGCGATCCGCCTGCTAAAGTTGTATAAACCGTATAAATTAAGAGATCTGGAAAGGTCCACCAAAAGGATGTAGCCGCCATAAGCTTGGCATCACCGCCGCCCAACCAACCAAAAGCAAACATCGCAAACCCGATGGCAAACATCAACATACCTGATGCAATATGTTCCCCAAAATTTGCCCAACCCTGCCAAACAAACGGAATGGCAATAAAAAAACTACCAAGCACAAGCAAAGACGTCCAATTCGGAATTGTCATTGTTGTTGCATCTTTATATACTGTTGTCAGCATAGCGGCTGCAAAGATAATCATTATGAGAAATGGTAAAATCATTGTTCTCTCCAATAAAGGCGTTTAACGCTCAATAAAGGATCAGGGTTAATAGCTCGTTTCTAAACGACTTTTTCTCACGATTAATTTACAAAAAAAACGGCCTTTCCGCAAAGAAAGGCCGTTATAATTTTAATAGGCTGAAAAATCAGTGTGTAAAATTACCCAGTTGTATTAAGGGCAGTACCACCAACCTTGTCAGCAACTTCTTGGAACTTACTGTTCAAAGCAGTACCAAGCGCTCTACCACCAACAATAATGGCAACGCCGATTAGAGCCGCGATCAGACCATATTCAATAGCAGTCGCACCAGATTCGTCTTTAATATAACGAGACATCAGATTTTGCATAACTATACTCCCACGTATGCTTTTATATGAGGAATATCCCCGCAGGGATCATTCCCTGATAAAAATGCTTATAAGGCACGCCTCTTACTAAGCGTTTAAAAGTCATGGTAAAAATGTGGTAAAAATTTCATAGCATCATTGAATGTTCGATATTCTGTTCCCGTTATTCGATTCTTATATAGTATATAATGTGTAGTTTTTGATATTTTCTTACTTTCAGCTCGATTCTGTAAACCCTTCGTTCACCACATCCGTTTAAATAAAATTAGAACCTTGAAAGGGATAGACATGTTTTTTCGCTCTTTTACGCTAATTAGCAGTGCTTTGATTGTAACAACCGCGGCACTGACACCCATCGCCACTGCTGAAAGTTATAACCATGCTATCAGCACTCAAACCTATAGCGTTGAACTTAATAAGACGGAAATAGTCCGCTTAACGGGATCTGCCAATGCCGTCGTTATTGGTAATCCAGCCATTGCAGATGTTTCCGTTCATTCTGACAATACAATTTTCGTTGTAGGCCGCAGCTTTGGGGAAACCAATGTTATTATTTTGGACAAATATGGTTCGACACTATTAAATGCTAATGTCCAAGTGACAAATAACCTGCCAGCCACTGGCGTTCGGCTTTATTCCGGAACAAACCGCCAAACCTATAATTGCGCACCATATTGCCTCCCCGCCCCGGTTTTAGGAGACGATCTGACTTTCCGGGCAGAAAATTCATCAACAGCGCAACCTATTAATAATGAAATTGCGACGGTATTGCCGAATGTACCACAATCTAACCAAGGGGATTTGTCCTTTTCAAATACCTCTGAGCAAGGGTTTGATGGCGCTTTTAATAATTAAGGTACGCAATAACCAACACGCGTTTAGAGTTTTTTAACATTATTTCTTGCCTGAATATTTACATTCTTAAGGTATGAGTTCCACTTCATTTTAGAGGTGGGATTCTATATGCGAGATCTATTTAATCGGCCCCGGCGCTCAATTAGGCGTTATTTAAAGAACCGGAATGGTACAACAGCCATTGAATTTGCACTTCTGGCGCTGCCTTTTTCGGCACTCCTTTTTGCAATTATCGAAACGGCCGTTGTATTTTTTATTACATCAACAATGAGCCACGCTACATCTGAAGCCGCACGGCAAATTCGTGTTGGTAACTTTCAGGCTGGCGGCGGCGGGCAAGCGGAATTCAAAGATTTAGTCTGTGCCGGCATGTCCGGCATTGGTAATTGTAACGCAAAATTAAGAATTGATGTCGTTACATCGGCTGACGGCACATTTGCTTCTGGAATGCTGCCGGTTACGCCCGATGATGAAAGCGATCCAACAATCCCCCCCAGTACCTATACCTGCACACAAGCGCGTGATGTTGTTATCGTACGGGCGCAATATTTTCATCAACTCTCCTTGCCCAATAGCATGACATTTTTATCCAATCGCGCTGATAACAAGACACGACTGATTCAATCGACAACAGCTTTCAGAAACGAACCTTTCGGAACCGGATGTTCTTAGGAAAAACCCCATGAAACCATTAATAGCCAAAACAGTAAAAACCGCGATTATTCGCACGCCGCGCCTTATCTCTCTGGCCAAAGCCAAAGAGGGTATTGCTGCCATTGAATTTGCCCTACTCGCCCC
This sequence comes from uncultured Caulobacterales bacterium, assembly GCA_964654665.1. Lineage (GTDB taxonomy): Bacteria > Pseudomonadota > Alphaproteobacteria > Caulobacterales > Maricaulaceae > CALCKU01. The sequence continues at coordinate 156,306 of CAZZKV010000002.1, forward strand.
GCTTATGATCGGAATGTATTTTGGCGTCACAGAAATCGCAATGGCTATTATTGCAGACCGAAATATCTCGCACTCTACGAATGTAGTCGCTGATTTAGTGACACAAGTTACATCGCTTGATGGGAATAGTATTGAAGATGTCATGAATGCAGCCCTTGCTGTTGCCTCTATTCCGTCGAGTGAACGCACTAATATTACAATTGAGCTGAACAGCTATGAGGAATTACCCGATGGGACACGCAACCGTATCGGCTATGCCCGTCTGGGCCCCCCGATTGCCTCGGGTGATGCCACCTATAGAGTCGCAGATCTGGGCCCTCGCTTGCTCAATAGTAGTGCCGGCGTGGTCGTGGCCCGGATTGATTATAGATACACACCCGTCACATATAGGTTTTTAGATAATATCATTTTAAATGAGACCTTTATCCTCAAACCCCGGCAATCAATCACTGTCCCGTTTGAGGATGGCGGTAAAACTGAATTTACCTGCGCGGTTGGCGAATCCTTACGAGTCATTTGTACATAAAGGGCACCCCCCGGCGGGCCGCCCCCTACATAGTCACCAATATTAAGATAGATAAGCGGCTTGAATGGCCGCTTTTTCTACCTCTGATATCCCTAAGTCCTCCCGAATATACCTGGCCATATCACCAATTGTGTCGAGCGATTTCTCAAGATAAGCTGGCTCGACCCCAAACATCGGCCGCAAGCTCTCAGGATCATAACTCCGCCCGAACCGCTGCTCCATCGTCTTGGCTGCAGGCGCTAAAAACGGATCAATATTAACCGCCTGCATCGTCAGCATATAATCATCCATAACGATTTGCGGATCCACATCCAGCGCCCCTAATATGATAGCCGCCAAAGTACCGGTTCTGTCTTTCCCTGCCGCACAATGAATAACAAGAGGCTGACCCGTCTGCGCCATAAATTTCAAGGTTTTGGAAAAAATATCGCGGTAACCAGCATCATCCGGGCGCGCTGCATAAGAGCGCTGCATATAATCGCGTGAATCTTGCGGTACTTTAAGCTCTTCTTTCATAAAAGCTTCATGCGGCGCCAAACCTTCGGGTTGATAACCTGACAAATCGCGAAATTGTAACTGGTGAACGGTTTCGTTCTGCGGCCATATATTGGGTTGACGTCCCCGTTCAGCCGCGGAACGCAAATCGGAAATCAGGCCAATACCCAAGCGCTCCAATTGCGCAATATCGGCTTGGCTCGGGGTATGAAAATGGGCCGACCGAAAGAGATGCCCCGCCTTAATATGGCCGCCGCTACGCGTAGGATAATCGCCAAAATCACGAAAATTATAGATTTTTTCAAATGTATAAATCCGGCTCATAGCGCTCTCATTCATTATCATCGCTGTTAAAGACGTGCCTTGCAGTCCTATTGAGCGAAAAACACCTATTCAGCCGGAACCGCTTTGCGCGACTGCAGCCCTTCAAATTGAGCCCAAACCCCCTCATCGCCATGCCATTGTCCTTCGGTCGCACCTTTTGAATATTCTGTGGCCCGAGCCTCAAAGAAATTTGCATGTTCAACACCATTTGTAATTTCGGTCAACCATGGCAGCGGGTGATGTTTAATCCCGTAAACGGACGGCAAGCCTAATTGTCCCAAACGCCAATCGGCAATATAGCGAATATAACGTTTGATATCCTCGGATGTCATGCCTTCTACGGGGCCCATTTCAAAAGCCAGATCGATAAATTTATCTTCCAACTTAACAACCGTTTTACAGCAATCAATAATATCATCGGCCACAGATTGCGTTAGCGCGCCGGTTTCTTTGGCAAAAGTATGGAATAATTTAATCATACCCTCGCAATGCAGACTTTCATCGCGGATCGACCATGTTACAATCTGGCCCATACCCTTCATTTTATTAAGCCGCGGGAAATTCATCAACATAGCAAAAGAGGCAAAAAGTTGTAAACCTTCGGTAAATCCACCAAAAACCGCCATAGAAGTCAGAATATCTTTTTCCGTCTCCACACCAAATTGACCGAGATAATCATGTTTGGCCGCCATTTCTTCATATTCCATAAAGGCAGAAAACTCTGAATCCGGCATGCCAATAGTTTCCAGCAATAAGGCATAAGCCGCAATATGGATGGTTTCCATATTGGAAAAAGAGGCCAGCATCATGCGCACTTCAACCGGCTTGAACAGCGGCATGTAATTTTCCATATAATTAGCGCCAACCTCGACATCGGATTGTGTAAAAAACCGGAAAATCTGTGTTAGCAGGTTTTTCTCGACATCCGTCAAATTGGTTGCCCAATCTTTACAGTCCTCGCCCAGCGGCACTTCCTCGGGCATCCAATGTACCTGTTGTTGTTTTTGCCAAAAATCATAGGCCCAAGGATAACGAAACGGCTTATAGCTCAAACTCGGCAGTAACAGCCCTGATTGACTCATTTCGAAATTATCAACTGTGCCCATTATAATATCCTTCTTGCATCTTGGCCCGTTTAATTCTCACAATCACCAGATTTTGCCAGATATAGTCTCCTAGCTTATCGGAAACACCATATCTAGCGTTCGCAAAGAATATCAAGTGTATTTTGTACAGGCCTGACATTTTTCTTTGGATAACATGATGTCATAGCGGGAACAAACTTTCCGGCATCTTACAAACATGCGTCATCGCTGGCTGCGACCTGTGTCAACAGCCCGATAATTATGCTGCCGGTTTAAAGGACAGCCCGCAGGGCCGGTACCCTGATGGATACCAATTCT
>CAZZKV010000003.1:0-109016 GCA_964654665.1 uncultured Caulobacterales bacterium
AAGGGCGTAACTTCGGGATTAAGAGTGCCCCCGCTCAAAATTCACTGCCGCAGGGCCAGTGCCTTGTAAAACACGTTAGAGAATTGGTATCCATCAGGGTACCGGCCCTGCGGGCTGTCCTTAATAGAGGCAGCATAATTATCGGGTTGTTGACACAGGTCGCAGCCAGCGATGACGCATGGGCGTTTGGCACATATAAGGCATATGCAATGAATAGCGCAGAGGTAGACGGTACTCAAGTAGGGGCCATTGTTGTAATCCTTTGACCAATAACGCGTGGCCAATAACGCGGCCCCGTTTTAACGATAACGTCCTGCCTCTTGCAATCCTGACCGGAGCCGTTATCTTGATCCTATCATGAACCCACGCATACGGGGGCGGATGTCCCGGCCCGATGTTATGAGGAAAGGATATATTATGCTGACCCTGCTGTCCCCTGCCAAAAAACTCAATTTCAATCCTGCCGCAACGGGGCTATCGCCCACGCAGCCCCTGCTGGCCGCCGATACAAAAGAACTGGCTAAAACCGCCAAAACACAAAGCGCGGATGATTTAAAACGCCTGATGCATATCAGTGACAATCTCGCGCAGCTTAATGCCGAGCGGTTCAAAACCTTTAATCTGGACGGGCAAAGCAATAGCGCAAAAGCGGCTGGACTGGCCTTTGACGGCGATGTTTATTGGGGGCTGGATGCCAATAGCCTGCCTGACGAAACACTGGCCTATGCCCAAGACCATTTACGGATTTTATCCGGACTTTACGGCGTCTTGCGCCCGCTGGATGCTATTCAGCCTTACCGCCTAGAGATGGGAACCAAATTGGCAACCGCACGCGGAAAATCACTATATGATTTTTGGGGTGCTCGTATTGCCCAAACACTCAAGACCGACTTGGAGACCCACCGCGATAAAACCATCGTTAATCTCGCTTCAAATGAATATTTCAAATCAGTGGATAAAAAAACATTGGGTACATCAATTATCGAAGCCAAGTTTTTAAATATCAAAGACGGCCAAGCCCGGCAATTAATGTATTATGCCAAATATGGGCGCGGATTAATGGCGCGCTGGATTATGGAAAACCGCATAGAGACCGTGGGGGATTTAAAAGGATTTAATCTGGAAGATTATCGCTATGACGCTGCGCAAAGCACGGAGGCTATGCTGGTCTTTTCGCGCCAGCAACCGCCGCCGAAAAAATAGCCTTGAACCCAGAGACCCAAACATCAGCCCAAAACCCTGTTGATCAAGGCCATATCAATAATGACGGCTATAACGATAAGGGCTGTATGGCCCGCACGCCATTGCAATTTTCAATCAAAGACTGGCGCGCGATTATCATCGCTGTCTGGCGAGAAATTGGCCATGATAATGTCACCATTATAGCCGCAGGCGTTGCCTTTTTTACAATGCTAGCCATATTTCCGCTGATCACTGCAGGGCTATCGCTTTATGGATATATCGCCGATCCAGCCGATGTGCCTGCCACATTATCCGGTATTTCAGATCTTTTACCACCCCAAGCCTGGGCGATATTAAATAATCAAATCATAGCCGTGGCCAACACCCCTGTTGCCAATCTCGGCTTTCGGATCGCATTAGGCCTAGGGGCAGCGCTCTGGAGCTCGGGGGCCGGTATTCGCGCAATGATGCGGGCCATGAATATTGCTTATGGGGAACGCGAAACCCGCGGGCTCGCGGTATTTTATGCTTTGGCCGGGTCCATGACACTCTCGATTATTATTTTCCTATGGCTCTCGTTGATTATCATTATCGGCGTTCCGGCGATTCTGGCGCTTTTAAATCTGGATGCGCAATTAACTTTTGCGACCCGGCGATTGCCGTGGATTATCCTGATTAGCCTCTTTGGCTTTGCCACAGCGCTGCTCTACCGGATTGGCCCGTCGCGGCGCGCTGCAAAAATGCGCTGGATTTTACCCGGTTCTATTTTCGCAACGACAATGTGGCTCTTAATCTCCAGTAGTTTTTCAAAATTTGTCGCGCAATTCGCTAATTATAACGCGACTTACGGCAGCCTTTCGGCCGTGATTATTTTGTTGATCTGGTTCTGGCTAACAGCTTTTGTCGTCATCGTTGGCGCCGTGATCAATGCGGAAATGGAACGCCACACCCGTGTCGATACCACCCGCGGCCCGGACCGTCCAATGGGGGCACGCGGCGCAGCCGTTGCTGATTGCAAGCTGGCCGACCACCAACATTACCTATAGGTTATTATTATGCGACTCATTAAAGCCCATTTTCCTTCCGATAAATCAGATGCAGTTATCGATATTATTACCCGCGCCGCGCCCGTTGATTGGGCGATAGATAGCGGTTATGGCCATTATGAAAAAGCCGTAGAAATTGTCGTCGCCAAAGGCCAAGGCCAGACTTTGATTGATGAGCTACAAGGATTGTTGGGTACAGCCGCGGAATGGCGTATTATTGTTATGCCAATCGAGGCGACATTACCCCGCCCCGAAGAGCCTGAAAAAACCGATGACACTAAAATTGACGATACTGAAAAACCGGAAAAAAGCAAAACAGTGGCCCTGCGCGAGGAACTTTACCAGAAAGTTTCGCGGGATTGTCAACTTAATGCCGATTTCGTCATTTTGACAATTCTATCGGCCATTGTCGCCGCCATTGGGTTAAATGAAGATAGCGTCGCTATTGTAATCGCAGCTATGGTAATTGCGCCCCTGCTAGGCCCTATTCTTGCCTTTGCCCTCGCGGCGGCACTGGGCGATTTATCCTTGATGAAAAAATCGGCTAAAACCGCTATAGCCGGATTGACTCTCGGCTTTGCCTTTGCCTTGTGCCTCACTCTGTTTATGCCGGTTAATACAAGCAGCTATGAACTCGTTAGCCGGACAGTTATCGGGCCGGAAATCATTGCACTGGCACTGGCGTCGGGCGCAGCCGCAGCGCTCTCCCTATCAACCGGGATTTCGTCGGCCCTTGTCGGCGTAATGGTCGCTGTGGCTCTCTTGCCACCCTCGGTAGCCGCGGCGCTTTATTTAGGGGCTGGCGAGACAGAGCACGCTGCGGGAGCCGCTTTGCTATTGGGGCTGAATGTCGTTTGCGCGGTTTTATCCGCCCAGCTTGTTTTTGTTTATAAAGGCATTCGCCCGCGCCGCTGGATTAGTCAGCGCAAAGCGGCCCGCTCTGTGAAAATCAATGCCGCTGTCTGGGTCGTATTGCTGGCTGTACTGATCATCGCGGCAATTCAGTTAAATATTAAACCCCTATGAATGCGGCGGATATAGTTCAACTGAGTGGGCGGATTAGCTCCGGTCCTTGCGCGCGTCCGGAATTAACACCAGTATCAACGGCATGGAAACTCAAATCATCGCTGGGTAACATATGACGGATAACCCGATCCGGATGTGCGTTCCAGTCGAGCCATTGATCCCATTGCCCAGCGGGCAGGCGCACTGGCATACGGTGGTGCAAATGTTTAAGTGGCCCCGTTGCGGCTGTGGTCAGAATTGTACAGCTGAGCAGCGTAATACCCTCATCCACGCGCCATTGATCCCACAATCCGGCAAAGGCAAACAGTTCTGGTTCACGCGGGCGAATAAAATAAGGCGTTTTAGGGCGCTCCACCCCTTCCCATTCATACCAGCCCGAGGCCGGTATCAAGGCACGCCGCCGCCTGAATGGCGTACGGAAGCTTGGTTTTTCCCCCGCCGTTTCAAGTCGGGCATTAAACAGAGGCCGTCCTTCGGGGGCCTGTTTTTTCCAATGCGGGTGCAAACCCCAGCGCATAGGAACAGCCTTGCGTCGGCCCTGCCCGTCAAAGGCAATGACAGGCACAATTGCGGCCGGGGCAATATTGTAATTTGCTTTCCAGTCCCACAACCGGTTCTCACCGGTCCCACGCGCGCCTTCACCTGCCTCGAAAAAGGACATAATTTCGTTCAAATTATTGGCTACTGTATAGCGTCCGCACATAAGATGGCTATAGGCGGCAAAAAGGATTTAGGGAATATAAATGCCGCAAAAACCACCTAATAATATAAAGCGAACCCATTGCGTGGGTATTATTTGCTTTCGCGGCGATGATGTTTTGCTCATTCAACGCGGTACCGCCCCGCGCAAAGGGGAATGGTCTATTCCGGGCGGACGGATTGAGCCGGGCGAGAGCGAGAGCGATGCAGCTCTGCGTGAGCTTTTAGAAGAAACGGGCGTTCATGCGAAACTGGGCCCGAAAGTAGCCGTGATTGATGCCGATTTTGAGGGGCTTTATTATAAACTCCACGATTATGCCGCTTGGTGGATATCGGGCGAACCACGCGCTGGTGATGATGCCGCCAAAGCCCAATTTACCGCGCTCCAGACCCTTAACCGATTAGATATGTGGACAAAGACACGCGACGTCATTGATATGGCCCGCACTGCACTGGCTAAAACTTCAACTGAAAAATAAGGTCGATTTTAATATTTCAGCGCTGTAAAACGAAATTATGATATTTAAACCTGTCATATATGCCGCTATGGCCAGTCTGTTATTAGCCGGAACCACCGAAATGGCGCAGGCCCAAGACAGCCTGACTACGCGCGAAAAAGCCGCCGCAGCCAAAGCGGCTGCGATCAAGGCCCGCGAAGAGGCCGAAGCGCGAGTTGACGCCGATATGGTCACAATGAGCAACCTCGTGGAAGCCTTGTCAAAAACCCTCGGACAGATGCATTATTTACGCACATTATGTTTTGGGAATACCGATCAAAAATGGCGCAATAACGCCAGCGCCATGATGGATATAGAAGATGGAGACAATACCCAGCGGCGGCGCGAATTAATCCGCGCATTTAATGCCGGTTATTATGAAGAACAAAAACGCCATGAGCGCTGCTCGCAATCTGTATCCATAGATGCAGCAGCCATATCAGAAAACGGTCGCCGGATATCCGCCATGCTTAGCGACCCTTTCAGAGAAAGATAAGATAGCCCCATGATAAAAAAATACCTTATAATTACAGCGGCCCTCGCCGCCGCATCCAGCGCCTTCGCTGCGGATAACCAGCTGGCAGGGTCGGAATGGGGGCCCGAAAATGGCTATGGTCAATTTGTGCAATTCAAAGCCGGCAATGAACTGTTCGGCTTTGCCGGCTGTAATAGTTTCATCGGTAATTTTAGCCAGACCGCTAAGACGGTTAGCATTACAAATCTGATTATTACCGAAAAATCCTGCCCCGAGATTCAAGGGGCAGAAGACGCCTTTATCGCAGGGCTTAAAGCCATGCACAGAATTGATAGCGACGGCATTGACATGAAGGTCTATGACGTTGATGGTCGCTGGATATTAGCCCTGCGAAAACGCGATTGGGATTAACAGACCCGCATAATTCTGCGCAGAAAATACGCAAATCACCACATTGTCGGAACCGATAAGCAATGCTAGTCAGACGCAAAGTAACAGAGCCTGACTATGACCGAAAGTTTAACAATACGCCGTCCGGATGACTGGCATGTGCATTTACGCGATGGCGATGTGCTGGATGCTGTTGTCAATTATACGGCCCGCCAATTTGCCCGCGCGATTGTTATGCCCAATTTAGCATCTCCCATAACCACCGCCCAAGCTGGCGTAGATTACCGGGACCGGATACTGGCCGCCCTTGACCCAGCACTGGATTTCACCCCCCTCATGACGGCCTATTTGACCGATACTATAGACCCTGAAGAACTCGCAGTGGGGTATAGCCACGGCGTTTTTACAGCCGCTAAATTATACCCCGCCAATGCCACGACCAATTCCGCCCATGGCGTAACTCATATTAAAACAATTTACCCAGTCCTAGAGGCCATGCAAAAAATCGGCATGCCACTGCTGGTTCACGGCGAAGTGACCCATAGCGATGTCGATATTTTTGACCGCGAAGCTGTCTTTATCGAACAGGTCATGAAACCTTTACTGGCCGACATGCCCGCGTTGAAAGTTGTTTTTGAACATATAACCACGCAAGAGGCCGCGGATTTTGTCAGGGAATCCGGCGATACTATAGCGGCCACGATTACCCCACATCATCTGGCTTTTAACCGCAATGCTATTTTCCAAGGCGGCATCCGCCCACATTATTATTGCCTACCCATCGCCAAACGGGAAAAACACCGCCGTGCGCTGCGCCGCGCTGCCGTTTCGGGCCATGCCAAATTTTTCCTCGGAACGGACACAGCCCCCCATGCTATTGGCCGCAAGGAAAGTGCTTGCGGCTGTGCTGGAATTTTCAACGCCCCCTTTGCTATGCAAAGCTATGCCAAAGTCTTTGAAGAGGAAGGCGCATTAGATAAATTAGAACGCTTTGCCGCGCTCAACGGGCCGCAATTTTATGGCTTGCCTATCAACGAAACAACGCTGACCTTAACACGGCGCACCGTTACCGTACCCAAAACTCTGCCACTTGGCACAGACACACTTATCCCCTTCATGGCCGGGGAAACGCTCGGTTGGGATATCAGCTAATGCCTATCGCGCAACTCGATAGAGACATCATCCGCCTCTCGGGCGAAGGCGTGACTACATGGCTAGACGGCCTGATAACAAACAGTCTGAAACACGATATTAATTTCGCCGCACTTTTAACGCCACAAGGTAAAATTATTGCCGATTTTTTTACCACGACGGATAATGAAACTCTTTTGCTGGATGTCCCTGTTAAATTTACAGCCGTGCTGATGAAGCGGCTTATGATGTATAAATTGCGCGCGCCTATCACCATTGAAAAAACTGACTTGAACCTTTATGCCCTCTGGGATGGCTGTGCTGGTGAGGGCGATAGCACCGAAGGCTGGCGTGACCCGCGTCACCCTGCGCTCGGTCAACGGCTCATCACCACCGCTTATATGGAGGCCAGTGATGACTATGATGCTCATCGTTTGTCCCTCGGTGTTGTTGACAGCGCTGTTGATTTTGAAACCGGCCGTATCTTTCCGGCGGATGCCAATATGGATTTAATGAACGGGGTGGATTATCAAAAGGGCTGTTTTATAGGCCAAGAAGTTGTCAGCCGGATGAAGCGTATGACCACAGCCAAAAAACGTATGCGCGGTGTTGTTTTATCAGGACCCGCCAAAGCCGGTGATAAAATCATGGCCGCAGAGCGGGTTATCGGCGATATTGTCCATGTTCATGGGTCTTTGGCGATGGCCATGATACGGCTTGACCGGATGGGGGCAGCACAAACGCATCCCGCCCTCAATGGCCATAAGGTAGATATTATGAGAGGAGTCGATGGCGAACGGTAATACACACCCTATAGAAATATCGAAGATTGAAATTCATCTTGATGATGCGGCCGCTCTGCCGCGGTTTGCAGCGCTAAATGCCGAATGGATTAAGGAGCTGCATCATTTGGAAGAAAGCGATAAGCGTATGGTTGCCCATCCCGAGCTTTATATTGAAAATGGCAACCATCTGCTCTCGGCCCATATCGACGGCATTATAGCGGGCGTCGTCGCGCTTAAAAAAGATGATGCCGGAGACTATGAACTCACGAAAATGGCCGTTGACAGCCAATTTCGCGGGCACGGCATTGGCCAAATATTGATGAATGCTTGCGAGTCTTATGCGAAAAACACCTTAGGACAAACACGGCTGTATCTCTTATCCAACACGATCAATGCTGCAGCCATTCGCCTTTATAAACGCAATGGCTGGACGGTAAACCATAGCGGACCGCATCCCATTTATGAGCGGGCCAATATCGGTCTTGAAAAAACATTGTGACACTAAGCCTAGATAATCGGGTCTTTGTGCCTGTTGAGAATACAGGAAATGGCATTGTATCAGGACACACACGGTTTTATTTCTGGCAGGAAGGCGAAGCTTTTTATGCCGATTATTTTGGCGGGGATGTGCGCGAAGGCCATATTATTGGCCACATAACCAAGGATACCCCCGGTGATATGACCGGCGAAATGCTCTATCATTGCATAACAACTGACAGGCGTCTCAAAGCGGGGCGCGCGCATGTAATATTTATGTTGATTGACGATATACGTCTGGCAATGGATATTGATTGGGAATGGATAGCCGGTTTTGAAACGGACCTGAAAACAAGTCTTGGAACTATGGGAAACACCCCGCAAAACAAAGGCCGCTCGCGCTATGAGGAAGTTTTATGAGTTATACTGACGTCTGCACAATACCCGATCTACCGCGTTGCGGTTGGGTTCCGCCTAATGATCCCCTCTATACTCATTATCATGATAAAGAATGGGGCCGGCCTATCCGCGATTCCAAAGCTCTGTTTTCCAAATTGATACAGGATGGTCAACAAGCCGGATTAGCTTGGATTACTATATTGCGTAAACGCGAAGAGATGCTGCGCGCCTATGATGGTTTTGATCCGGATATCCTTGCCCATTATACCGATGCTGACCGTAAACGGCTCTTGGCGAATGCAGGCGTTATTCGTTCTAAGCTTAAAATAAATGCGGCAATCACCAATGCCCAGATATTTGTCAAAATGCGTGATGATGAGAATTTTGATTTTTCCAGCTATCTCTGGGATTTTGTTGGCGGCGCCCCGGTCCAAAATCAATGGGCTGACTTCAAAGACGCCCCCGTCAAGAGTCCCGCGTCTATTGCCTTGTCCAAAGACCTTAAAAAACGCGGCTTTAAATTTGTTGGCCCCGTCATTGTCTATGCCTTTATGCAAGCCGTTGGTATGATCAATGATCACAGCACAGATTGCCATGCCTATAAGTCCTGTAAAGCTTTGGCCTGATTTAAACCTAGCCGAAACGTACCTAGACCGTTATGAGGGCCCTTACTTATAATATCGCGAGGGGTAATGTCGTGAAAGCCGTCATCAGTTCAACGGGTCTTTGGACCCCCGAAGATTCGATTTCCAATGAAGAATTGGTCGAAAGCTTCAACCGTTATGCCGATAAATGGAACACGGAAAACGCAGCAGAGATAGAGGCCGGAACGCGCGAGGCTCTGACCTATTCCGATGCCGGTTTTATCGAAAAAGCCTCAGGAGTTAAATCCCGCTTTGTCATTTCCAAAGACCCTATTCTTGATCCCGAAATTATGGCTCCGCGTATTCCCGCCCGCCGCGACGATGAACCCTCTATATTAGCCGAAATAGCCGCCCATGCCGCACGGCAAGCCTTAAAAACCGCAGGGCGCAAGCCCGAAGATGTAGGCGCAGTAATTGTCGCCTGTTCCAATCTTCAGCGCGGCTATCCAGCAATAGCCGTCGAAGTACAATCACTTCTGGGAACATCCGGTTTTGCTTTTGATATGAATGTTGCGTGCAGCTCTGCTACATTTGGATTGGAAACAGCCCGCGGATTAATTGTCGGCGGTCAAGCGAAATCTGTCCTTGTTGTTAATCCCGAAATTTGTACTGCCCACTTGAATTTCAAAGACCGGGATGCCCATTTCATTTTCGGGGATGTCGCTACCGCCCTATTGGTAGAGTCCGATGATATCGCCCCCGCAGATCATTGGGAGATCATTGGCTCGAAACTTGTCACACAATTTTCTAATAATATCCGTAATAATTTCGGCTTTCTCAATCATTGTGCGCCCGAAGATGACGGTATGGTCGGAGAGCGGGGCCGAAAGGGTTTGACCGATAAACTCTTTGTCCAAAATGGCCGTAGCGTCTTTAAAGAAGTCGTGCCCATGGTCGCCAAAATGATCACAGAAGAATGCGCACATAATGGCATTAACCCGCACGACCTTAAACGTATGTGGCTACATCAGGCCAATCTTTCCATGAACCATCTCATTGCAAAAAAAGTCCTCGGTAAAGCCGTTGATCTTGAAAAAGCCCCTGTGGTGCTTGATGAATATGCCAATACCAGTTCGGCAGGCTCTATCATTGCCTTTCATAAACACAGCAGGGGTTTTAAAAATGGGGATACCGGATTAATTTGTAGCTTCGGGGCAGGTTATAGCGCAGGCGCTATATTCGTGCGGAAGGTGGTAGCTTAACAGCGTCATAGCAATATTTTGAAAAACTGCTATATTATACCCTTAAACAAGGAGGCTCTGATGGCAACACCCGAACAATTAATGCATATCGGTCAACAATTGGTCAATTTTAACAACAATAATGAAGGCCGAAAAGCCGTCACAGAGCTTTACGCCGCAGATTGCGTCTCAGCGGAAGCCGTGCCTATGCCCGGACAAACATCCAATGAAGTTCAAGGCATTGACGATATTCTGGGCAAACATGATTGGTGGGAAAGCGCCAATGAGGTTCACGCCTCTTCTGCCAAAGGACCCTTTGCCCATGGGGATGACCGCTTCTGCGTTATTTATGATATGGACGTGACCGAAAAAGCGTCCGGCCAGCGCATACAAATGAAAGAAGTTGCAACCTATTACGTCAATACAGACAATAAAATTTGCCGCGAAGAATTTGCTTACGCGCTAGGCTAGGCATCCCGGTCGTGCTATTGGGAGCAGATGCCGCGGTCCCTTTCCTCATCCACTCCCAAAAGAGCTTGGCAGAGAATGCTCTCTGGCCGTCGGCTTGATCTGCTTGATCCTTCGCCTTTTGATATTGAGATTGAAGATATTGCCCGCGGGTTGGCCCGTGTTGCGCGCTGGAATGGACAAACCTCAGGCGATCACGCCTTTAGTGTGGCCGAACATAGCGTTGTTGTTGAGCATCTCTTTTCAGAACTCAATCCCAAAGCCTCGCCGGCTGACCGGTTGACGGCCCTGCTGCATGATGCCGCCGAATATGTCATTGGCGATATGATCAGCCCTTTTAAACAAGCCCTTGGGATTGACTATAAAGCCTTTGAAGCGCGGTTGGAGGAAGCCATTCATCTGCGCTATGGCTTGCCGCCCACCATACCCGTCAAGCTTAAGAAAAAAATCAAACAATGCGATTTATATTGCGCCTATTTCGAAGCCACACAAATCGCAGGCTTTAGCTATGAAGAGGCTGATACATTCTTCATAGCACCGCCATGCGGAATTACGCTTACCATCGACCCATTACCTGTCATTGCTGCCGAAACTGCTTTTTTGACCCGATTCAAGGTCTTAAACACGGCGATTGCCCCGTAAATTTTCGCCCAGGCCTTTATCCAATATGAGGCAATTGAGTGCCATAAAGCGCTTTACAAGAATCCAATGATTCCGTTTGGCTTGCGTAAACAAATGCACCCGCCACCATGAAAAATGACCCTGCCACAAGGTAGCGTAATAGCCTTTTCGCCGACTTATCGAGACTATCCGACATTGCTATCCTTTCTCGCCCGTCTGCTGCCCCGCCTTTGACACACTATATAAGCCGAACGAAAATTAACCCTCTATGAATATATCAATCACAGCTTTAACGCACGCCGTTTCGCCTAATATGCCTGTTTCTATTGGAAATAAGCGGTAAATTCATTGGCGCTTTATGCCTGTTCTCCCTATATAGAAACCAGAGTATCTCTGGAGGACTATGAATATGGGTAAAGAGCTCATCAATTGGGAAAATGGCCGCTGGATTGGCCAAACACTCGAAGTTGAGAACGGCGTCTGTGCCGTACCCGCAACACCCGAAGGCGCGCTGCCTTATACCGATGCCGTTAAAGCCGCAACGGATCACCTCTATACGCAAGTCTCAGATTTTATCCCAAAATTCGAATGGCCATCTTATGCACCGCTGGTTCATGCTATCAACATGCTTAAAGCCGAAAAAAACGCGGTCATCTTGGCTCATAACTATATGACCCCGGATATTTTTGGTCTCATCGGTGATTATACGGGCGATAGTCTGGGCTTGGCTATTGAAGCGACGAAAACCGATGCCGATATTATTATTCAAGGCGGCGTGCATTTTATGGCCGAAACCTCGAAAATCCTCTGTCCCGAAAAACGCGTCTTTATTCCGTCTATGCGGGCAGGTTGCTCTTTGGCCTCTTCGATCACAGGCGACGATATCAAATTGATAAAACAACGCTATCCGGGCATTCCGGTCGTCACCTATGTCAATACATCGGCAGATGTTAAAGCCGAGAGCGATATCTGCTGTACCTCATCCAACGCTGTGGCCATTGTCGAACATATTACAAAAAAATGGGGCGTGAATAAAGTCATCATGCTGCCTGATGAGTTTTTGGCCAAAAATGTTGCCAAACAAACCGATGTCGAGGTGATTGCTTGGCATGGCCGCTGCGAAGTTCATGCCCGCTTTTCGGCAGGGGATGTTCGCGATATGCGCGCCGCCCATCCCGGCGTTGTTGTTCTGGCCCATCCTGAATGCCCGCCTGATGTTGTTGCCGAATCTGATTTTACCGGTTCAACAAAAGCCATGAGTGATTATGTTACGGACAAAAAACCGAAAAATGTGATTTTGCTCACCGAATGTTCAATGTCCGATAATGTCGCCATGGCTAATCCGGAAACAGATTTCGTCCGTCCCTGTAACTTATGTCCGCATATGAAACGAATTACGCTGGAAAATATTTACCAATGCCTGAAAGACGAAACGCATGAAGTCTTGGTCGATGAAGCCACACGTCAGCGCGCCCATAAGGCGGTAATGGATATGATCACTGTGAAATTTGATCCGGCGAAAGGCCATTTCAATCCTGCATTATCTGAAGCCAATGTGAAGGTGATATAGTGATATTTAACACTGGCATTCAAAAGGGCGCGCAGGGCTATATCGCTATAATACCGCCGCAATAATGACGAACGCCCTTGAAACCAAACGCCTGCCCGCAGGCGCTGTCCTTGTTATTGGAGCCGGATTGGCCGGACTTTACGCCGCGCTTAAACTCGCGCCGCGCAAGGTCTATGTATTAACCTCGCGGCGCTCATCTGTCGGCGCGGCCTCGGCATGGGCTCAAGGTGGGATTGCGGCCGCCCTCTCGCCCGATGATAGCCCCGCATCTCATGCCCAAGATACAATTGCCGCTGGCGACGGATTGGTCGACCCCAATATCGCCAATATTCTCGCCTCTGAAGGCCCGGCCCGCGTCCATGATTTAGCCGCCATGGGCGTTCCATTTGACCGTGATGATAAAGGCGCGCTTTATCTATCGCTCGAAGCGGCACACTCCCGCCCGCGGGTTGCCCGCGTCAAAGGCGATACAGCGGGACGCGAAATCATTACTGTAATGGTAAAGCAAGCCCAAGAGGCTGCCCATATTACCGGGTTGGTTGGCTGGCGCGCTGAAAGCTTACTTACCAATGGTCACGGCGCTATTGCTGGTGCCTTAGCCCGTAATGATGCAGGCGCACTTTTAGGGATTGAAGCCGATATTACCATTATGGCCACCGGCGGCGTGGGCGGACTTTTTGCCGTAACAACAAATCCGCGTACAGCGCGCGGGGATGCGCTGGGTATGGCCGCTGTGGTTGGCGCGAAAATGCGCGATATGGAATTTGTGCAATTTCATCCAACCGCTATTGATATTGGACGCGACCCCGCCCCATTAGCGACAGAAGCGCTACGCGGCGACGGGGCAACGCTTATTAATACCCGGGGCAAACGGTTCATGCCGCATTATCACAAACAAGGCGAGTTGGCCCCGCGCGATGATGTGGCCCGTGCAATCTTTGCCGAAATAGAATCCGGACGCCGGCCCTATCTTGATTGCCGCAAGGCCGTGGGCGATCATTTCCCTGATCAATTTCCGACGGTTTTTGCTGCCTGTAAAAGCGCCGGAATCGATCCGCGTCATCAACCCATCCCTGTGGCCCCTGCCGTTCACTATCACATGGGCGGGTTAGCAACAGATAGCTATGGGCAAACCAGCCTGGACGGCCTTCTGGCGATCGGAGAATGTAGCGCCGTCGGCCTTCACGGAGCAAACCGTTTAGCGAGTAATTCGCTTTTGGAAGCCATTGTTTTTGGCGGACGCGCCGCAAATTATATCAATAATAATATTTTTAGCGAGAAACGCGCCGACACTATTCGCCCCCAACCCTGGCTATCAATGTCGCCTGATATTACCCGTCGGCTACGCCTCGGCATGACTATGAATTGCGGGGTTAGACGAGATGCCAAACGTCTAAACACACTGATTGACGATATCGACACAATGATTGATCACATTGGGCGGGCCAATCCTCTGGTTGCTGCCAAAATGATTGCAGCATCAGCGCTAGCTCGCGAAGAATCGCGCGGCGGTCACTTTCGCGATGATTTTCCAAAGACCAGAGCAAAAGCAGCGCCCAGCTATTTCACCTATAATCAACTCACGTAACAATATAGCCCAGCTGGCATGATTATTGCTCTGAAGCTAACGCGCATTGGGGTGGAGTTTAATAATGACAATTATTACCGACTGGACCAGTGAAACAACAGCTGCTTTCCAATCCTCTATTGTCGTTTTTTCACATAATTTAAGCGACAAAGCTTTGTTTTCAGATGCCGCCTTAATTGATTTAATTACAAACCATCCGACCCACCTAACCGATGTTTGCACAATGTCCCGGTCAAAAAACCCGCAATACCCACATAGATTACGAACCGGTGATTTTAGAGATTGTTCCCCGGAAGAATTATTTGAAGCCGCTGTTTCCGGTAAAATATGGATAAATTTGCGTAAAGCTATGAATATCCATTCCCCATATGCCGCTTTATTAACCAATATGTATAAAGAAATTGCAGCCCATACGCGGCAAAAACCGTTTAATGCCAATGGCGGAATTCTTATTACGAGTCCTGTTGCGCGCACACCGTATCATTTTGATAAAACCGAAACAATATTATGGCATATTCGAGGCCCAAAACGGATTTTCATCTACCCCGTAAATCCCAAATTCATTCCAGATGAATCTTATGAAAGCGCCGTCACCAATATGGCGCATGATGATTTACCCTATAAAGCCGAATTTGATGCTGAAGCGACCATCATTAACTTACAGGAAGGCCAAGCCGTCTCTTGGCCCTTGTCATCGCCTCACCGTGTTGAAAATTCCGGTCTCTGTGTCTCTGTCACAACAGAATTTTCTTCTCGCGAGAGCGGGCTTAAAAATGCGGCGATGATTGCCAATGCAACATTGCGACAAAAATTTGGCATCACGCCAAGCTGGACAAAAGAGTCGCATCTTAATCGGCTGATTAAATCTGCCCTTGGTATAATGCTTAAAAAAACCAATCTAGCCGTCACATCAAAACAAACCGATTTTGTAACCTTTAAAGTAGACCCGAATATCGATGGGTCTATTTTGGATATTAAACCCTTTAAAAGAAATTTTTAAACGCGGGAACTGATATAGGCGGGCGATCTATTTTTTCATTTAAAAGCGATCATAAACGCGTTAAACCCTTGCCATGAAAACGCTCTCGCCCCTTCCCTCAACGATTATTGAGCCAATAGTACGCCGCGCGCTGGATGAAGATTTTGGTAATAGCGGAGATATTACCGCTAATCTGCTAGTTCCTGCCAGCGCGCGCGGCACATTAGTGATGCGCGCGCGCGAGGCCGGTGTTATCGCCGGCATGCAACCGGCGGCTATGAGCTTTGCTATGGTGGACCCGCGCATAAAGCTTTCGATTAAAAAAAATGACGGTGCCACAGTCAAAAAAGACGATATTATTGCTGCGCTGGACGGGCCCGCCCGCAGCTTGCTATCCGCAGAACGCACCGCGCTCAATTTTCTGGGCCGAATGTCCGGTATTGCAAGCTTAACCGCGCAATATGTAACGGCCGTAAAAGCAACCAAGGTACGTATCGTCGCCACGCGTAAAACAACACCCGGGCTAAGGGCGATTGAAAAACAGGCCGTATTAGCGGGCGGCGGCTATACCCATCGCGAGAGCCTCGCCGCTGCAATTATGATTAAAGACAATCATATTGCACTCGCAGGCGGTATTGATAAAGCGCTCAAAGCGATTACCAAAAATGCGGATCATATGACACGAATAAGCGTTGAGGTTGATACATTAGTGCAGCTTAAAAAAGTCCTTAAATACAGTCCTGATGTTGTTCTGCTCGATAATATGAAGCCTGATACACTGACTCAGGCCGTTTCGATTGTAGATAATTACAGTGGAGCGCGGCCACAGTTAGAAGCCTCTGGCGGTGTTACTCTGGACACAGTTCGCAATCTGGCAGAAACAGGTATTGATGTCATTTCCATTGGGGCCTTGACCCATAGCGCCCCCAATTTCGATATAGGCATGGATGCGGCCTAAAGATGCAGCGTATAAATGCGGCCCACAGCTATCTGAATCTATTAACGAAACCCCGGCGTACCTTTCGCTTCGGGGTGGATAGCTAAATAATCAGCTTTAAGCGCCGTAGAACCTTTACGGCTATTATCATGGGAATAACCGGGCGGGGCAAAAAAATAAGCCAGACGTTGCCGCACAGTTAGTCCACGGCCCAACGCATCTTTAAAGATAGACACCCATTCAGCAAAAGCGATCTTAAGCGGATTATAACTCTCAACAGGTTTAACCGTTCCATAAGTAATATCTTCATCAGGGTATTCAGGAACAAAACTACCAAATAGCTTATCCCATATAATCAATATGCCCGCAAAATTGGCATCCAGATATCGTGGATTTGTTGCATGATGTACACGGTGATGGGACGGCGTATTAAAAACAGCTTCATACCACGACGGCATTTTATCAATAGCTTCGGTATGAATCCAGAACTGGTAAAGCAGATTGAGCGCACCGACAAAACCCAGTAGCAATGGGTGCACACCCAGAAATACCAGAGGCGATGAAAGCATAACAAAGCCTGTAAAATGATTATTCCATGGCTGGCGTAACGCTGTTGAGAGGTTATAATGGCGTGAGCTATGATGTACGACATGCGCTGACCAAAACCAGCGGATACGGTGTGCCGCCCGGTGTTTCCAGTAATAGATGAAATCTTGCGCGACTAGGGCCCCCAGAATGGCCCAGATCGAAAACCCCCAATGGAAAAAACGGTACTGCCAACACGCCATCAACAGAGCTAAACTTATAAAACCAAACGCCAAATCTGTGAGTAAATTTCCTAACCCCATAGTCATGGATGCCCAAGCATCGCGCGCTTGGTATCGCCCACCCAATGCACCTTTTTTCACCCCCCACCATTCAATCATGACTGAAATAAAGAATAATGGCCCCGCAAAGGCAAGAACCATCGGGAAATTTGGTGCAGTATCCATAGAATTTTCCTACTCTGGCACAATACTGTCATCAAAAGGCGCAAATCTTCTGAAATGTCAATTGAGATGATTTATAATCTGCCTGTGATAACGGGCTAGCGAAAGCGGGCGCAATTTGCCATAAGCCGCCGAAATGAAGAGGATTTTATATGCGCGTCGTCATGGTGGGTACGGGATATGTCGGTTT
Source organism: uncultured Caulobacterales bacterium (assembly GCA_964654665.1). Lineage (GTDB taxonomy): Bacteria > Pseudomonadota > Alphaproteobacteria > Caulobacterales > Maricaulaceae > CALCKU01. The sequence goes on from CAZZKV010000003.1 coordinate 17,275, forward strand.
AGTATCGGGTGTCTGTTTTGCAGATTTCGGTCACGACGTTATCTGTGTCGATAAAGACCCAAAAAAGATTGAAACCCTCAATAATGGGGGCATACCAATATTTGAACCGGGGCTAGATAGTCTTGTCGCAGCAAATGTACGGGCTGGGCGGCTTAGTTTTACCACTGACCTGCCGGCAGCCATGGCTGGAGCCGAGGCTGTATTTATCGCTGTCGGCACACCTTCGCGCCGCGGGGATGGCCATGCCGATTTATCGTATGTTTATGCCGCCGCTGAAGAGATCGCCGAAAATATGTCGGGGTTTACCGTCATTGTGACAAAATCAACTGTCCCTGTAGGGACAGGAGATGAGGTTGAAGCCATAGTGGCCAAACATCACAACACAGATAATTTCGCAGTTGTTTCCAATCCTGAATTTTTGCGCGAAGGCGCGGCTATCAATGATTTTAAGCGACCGGACCGTGTTGTCGTCGGTACGAAAAATGAGCGCGCCCAAACTATGATGCGTGATTTATATCGTCCGCTTTTTATCAATGAAACACCCATTGTTTTTACATCCCGGCGTACATCAGAACTGATTAAATATGCAGCTAATGCATTCCTTGCGACAAAAATCACCTTTATTAATGAAATGGCCGATTTATGCGAGGCTGTTGGCGCTAATGTTCAAGAAGTCGCAAAAGGTATCGGATTAGATAAACGGATTGGCGGGAAGTTTCTTCATGCCGGGCCCGGTTATGGCGGCTCATGTTTTCCCAAAGATACTTTGGCTCTGGTTAAAACTGCAGACGATAACAAGGCCGAACTCTCCATTGTCAAAGCTGTGGTCGCGGCCAATAATGCACGCAAACTACATATGGCAGATAAGATCATCGCAGCCTGCGGCGGTGATGTGAACGGCAAAACCATTGCTCTGCTTGGCCTGGCTTTTAAGCCTAATACCGATGATATGCGCGACGCACCCAGTTTGACCATAGTACCTGAACTGCAAAACCGCGGCGCTATTATCCGGGCTTATGATCCCGAAAGCATGAAAGAAGCCAGCCATATATTAAGCGATGTCAAATATACGGATGGGGCTTATGATTGCCTCAATGGCGCTGATGCGGCTGTTATCGTAACAGAATGGGATCAATTTCGCGCACTTGATCTTGCGCGCGTTAAAGCACTTTTAGCCGCCCCTATTTTTGTTGATTTGCGTAATATTTATAATCCGGCAACAATGCGAGAAGCCGGGTTTATCTATAACAGTATTGGCCGTAATTAACGGTCAGACTTTGAATATTCGGAATGAAATTTGCATGTATACGACTCTGGTGCAAGGCTGCTACCCGCGCTAAAATGCGCTTATAATGGGGATAAATTATGTGTGGTATTATTGGAATTGTCGGAAAATCCAACGTAACGGACCGACTTATTGACGGCCTTAAACGGCTGGAATATCGCGGATATGACAGTTCAGGCATTGCCGTATTAGACAGTGGGACACTTATACGGGAGCGCGCTGAGGGCAAAATTAAAAGCCTGGAAGCCAAGCTGAGCCAAAACAGTGTCGACGGAACCATCGGAATTGCCCACACACGCTGGGCTACCCATGGCGTACCCAATGAAAATAACGCCCACCCCCATTTCGCAGGCCGCGTGGGGATTGTGCATAACGGCATCATTGAAAATTTTCTGGAACTACGGGCATCCCTCAATGGATCACGAGACTTTAAAACAGAAACGGATACTGAAGTTGTTGCCCATTTGGTTGATCAGGCGCTTTTAGAGGGCGCTTCGCCTGTGGAAGCCTTCTCCAAGACACTCAAAAAACTTCATGGCGCTTATGCCTTTGGGCTTATTATCGATGAACATCCCGATCATATTTTCTGCGCCCGCTCTGGTTCGCCGCTCGCCATAGGTCTTGGCGACGGAGAAATGTATCTGGGCTCCGATGCCATGGCGTTAGCACAATTAACACAAAGCCTTATCTATCTTGAAGAAGGTGATTGGGCCATTTTGACATCTGAGGATATCAAAATATTTGATAAAGATGATAATGTGGTCGAACGGCCTGTAACCATTTTATCCGGCGGCCCAGCTATGGCAGAAAAGGGCAATTATCGCCATTTTATGCTGAAAGAAATCTATGAACAGCCTGAAACTTGTGGACGCACCTTGGCTAATTATATCGATGAGTTTCGCCATAGTACTGACATGCCGGAAACACTTGATTTTACCAATATTGACCGGGTTATTATCGTCGCTTGCGGCACGGCCTGCTATGCTGCAATGGTGGCAAAATATTGGTTTGAACAATTAGCCGGTATTGCCGTGGATGTTGATATCGCCTCTGAATTTCGCTATCGGCAACCCGTAATATCACCACAATCACTCTTTATCGCTGTGTCTCAATCAGGCGAGACGGCCGATACATTAGCAGCTTTGCGCTATTGTAAAGAGCGCGGCGTAAAAACTGCGGCCCTTGTCAATGTCACGACATCAACCATGGCGCGCGAAGCCGATATTACGTTACCCATTAACGCTGGGCCTGAAATTGGCGTCGCCTCAACCAAAGCCTTTACGTCGCAATTAACTGCGCTGGCCGCGATTGCCCTAGCCGCCGGAAAATCACGCGATAATTTATCTCGAGACGGCGAAATTCGCCTTACCCGCGCGCTTATTCAAACGCCCCGCCTCATCAAAGAAGCCTTGGAATTGGATAGCACCATAGAAGAGTTGGCTTTTGATCTCTCCAAAAATAAAAGCGCCTTTTACTTGGGCCGTGGGACCTTAGTGCCTATTGCCTTTGAAGGCGCGCTTAAACTTAAAGAAATTTCCTATATCCATGCTGAAGGTTACGCAGCGGGTGAACTGAAACATGGACCCATAGCTCTCATTGAGGATGGGACCCCTGTCATTGTTATTGCCCCTTATGATAATCTGTTTGAAAAAACAATTTCCAACTTACAAGAAGTCGCCTCTCGCGGAGCCAAAATTATCCTAATTTCCGATGAAACTGGATTACAATCAACACAGGCTATGGCCGATATAACCATAAGAATTCCGGTCAGTGATAGTTTTGTCACGCCTATTATCGCAACTATCGTCATCCAACTGCTCGCCTATCACACGGCTGTCCATCTTGGGACCGATGTTGACCAACCCCGAAACCTTGCAAAATCGGTAACGGTTGAATAATCTCTTTTTGCTATAAGGCCTGGTGTGGAAAAGAAAGTGGCCATGAAAAATATTCAAAATGCAAAAAAACTCCGTAAAGCTGTCCTCCCTGTTGCCGGGTTTGGTACGCGCGTCCTGCCGGCAACAAAAACGATACCAAAGGAAATGCTTCCGATTATTGACCGGCCCGCTCTACAATATGTGGTAGACGAGGCGCGTGAGGCTGGAATTGAACATTTCGTTTTTGTCACCGGACGCAATAAAGGGGCAATTGAAGACTATTTTGATCGCGCCTATGAACTGGAATATAGCCTAAGGGAGCGCGGCAAGACTGAAATTTTCGAACAAATTGACCGCGACACACCCAAAGCCGGGACCATGTCATTTGTCCGCCAGCAAAGCGCATTGGGTCTAGGACATGCCATTTGGTGCGCCCGCGACGTTATTGGCAATGAACCCTTTGCGATCCTATTGCCCGATGTTCTGGTCAAAGCTGAAACCTCTTGTCTTGCGCAAATGGTCGAGGCTTATGAAAAAACGGGCGGAAATGTCATTGCCGTGGACGCCGTACCCGAAGCCCGCGTCAGCGCTTATGGTGTTATCGCGCCAAAATCACAAACTCCGAACGCCCATAGCCGCTTAATTGAAATGTCAGGCATGGTTGAAAAACCTCCAATCGATAAAGCACCGAGTAATTTAAAAATCACGGGGCGCTATATTTTACAACCCGAAATTATGACCCTCTTATCTGATCAGGAAGCAGGCGCGGGCGGAGAAATTCAACTGACCGACGCTATGGCTCGCCTGATGGAAACCCAAACGTTCCATGCCTATCAATATGACGGGAAAGATTATGATTGCGGATCAAAATATGGCTATTTCGAAGCCGTTATGGCTTATGCTAGGGATCATCCGGAAATCGGGGATCAAGCGCGCGCTTTAATCAATAAGACGGCCGCTGAGAATTAAGCAATGTCGCTGCACCGTTCAGCTGAAGATTTAAAACATTGGGCCATAAACGCTGCCTTACCCTTCTGGCTGCGCGCGCAGCGCAAAGACGGCAGCTGGGTTGAACATTTAAATTTGGACAAAACGCCAGACCGTGCAGCCGAACGGCGGTGGCGTGTATTGGCCCGGCAGATCTATGTTTACGCCGAAGCCGCGCGTCTTGGCTGGTATAAAGGCGAAGATATTGCCCGCCTTACCTATGTGCAAATGCGCGAGATAGGATATGTCCAGCGCGTAACAAGTGACGGACAGCCCGCCGAACGCCGTCGTGATCTTTATGACCACGCCTTTTATCTGCTCGCGAGCGCCGCTCTTTACCGCGCAACGCATAATACTGAATTTCTTGATGCCGCGAATGAGATATTAGAGACGCTTGACCGGGATTTTACCCATCCCATGACAGGGTGGCGCGAAACCCCGCGCGGACGTCTGCCGCGGCGACAAAACCCACATATGCATTTATTCGAGGCCAGTCTTTATCTCTTTTCGGAAACCCGAAATCCTGAGCATCTGTCATATGCTAACCGGATTTTCTCTCTGTTTGAGAATTATTTCTTCGATAAAAAGACCCTGACGATACGCGAATATTTTAACGAAGACTGGTCTACTCTGAAAGGGACTCAAGGCGATATAGCAGAACCCGGCCATGCAATGGAATGGGTCTGGTTACTTTATCAATATCAATGTCAGAGCGGTACCGACACCAGCCAATATCGCAAAGCGCTTTATACACGGGCTTTAAAAGGGCGGAGGATATTCCTCAATGATGAAGAAGATATATATGGCACCATACGCCGCGACAGCAAACGGCTTTGGGTTCAAACAGAAGTCATAAAAGCCCATTTAGCCATGGCAGAGGACGGCTCGGCCAAAGCGCGGGAACAGGCCCAAATCGTAATGGAACACTTCCGCAATAGCTATTTAAATAGGGATGGAAGTTGGAATGATCAATTAAGTGAGAGCGGGCAACTAATTGCAAAGACTATTCCCGTTAGCTCCTTTTATCATATTCTGTGTATGATTTCAGAGGCCGTTCGTATTAGCCGCTTGTGATGAGCGTCACTGTCATAGATTTGATATCTACGCCATGTTGTAATCCCTCGCGGGCAGGCCATACACCAATATAATCATTTCCCGGATCCCCTTGCGGTAATCCAGGCCGAAATGTAATTACATGATCGGTAAAATCTGTAGTAAGCTCTTTTTTAATCCATCCGCTATCACCTGCTCCCGTCGTGAAATAACCGATTTCCATTCGTTGCGCAGGGTTGGTTTTCGCCTGCCGGGCTGTAACCGTAATTTTGATCTCTTTATCGGCAAATGCCTTTTCATATTCAGGCCCCAAAATTCCAAAAACACCGGCAGACGGCGGCGCAATATCGCGCGGCTGCGTGGCTCTGGCTTCAATGAAATCCACAGCACCAGCCATATTTTTAACAGGTGTAAAAATTGTACCGGGCGAAGCCGTCAGTAAGGATAAATCCTCGCCTGCAATAACAAAGCCATTCGCAATAATCTCTTGCTCGCTGGCCGCCGTCCCTTCCCCGCCTAAAGACAAAGCATAAGTAATCAGCACAGCTATAAAACCTATGGCCAAAGGGTAGAAGAAACGATCGCGCATATGTTGCTTCTAATCTATCCGGCAAAGCGGGCCAATGGTCGATTATGATTATTGCCGATTATTTACTTATTATCAGCGCTTTTTTAAGTTAGATTAATATGAAGATTAGGAGCCATTGCATATGCTAGCCTTTAAAAACCATTGCCGCACCGCTCTGGTACTTTCAGCCTTTTGCCTCTTGCCGATAAGCAGCCTGTCGGCCAGTGCTCACCCCCATATTGCTGCAGACAGCCCCAAGATTGAAAAACAGGCCAAAAAACCTTGGCCATATTTTGGTGGAAAAACCGCAGAAGACACTATCGATAATCAGGACATGAAAACGATAAAGCCTCGCACAAGTCTTACCGAAGACAGTCCCTTATCGCATAAAATAGAACAGCATTTTGAAGAGGCCAGTAAAAAAATGCGAATGAAAATTCGCAAGATGGAGGCTCATGCTGAAAAAACAAAAGACAGTCTTTCCAAAAAGGTTGACATAAAAATAGAGGGCGAAAATGGAACTCGCATATTACGCTTTGAAAATGGCGACGAAATGCGGGAAATAGCACGTGATATCGAAACAATGGTCAGTCAGTCAGGCCTTTTATCTAATCTGGCTGATATTGTGGCCAGTGTCGCCGAAGATATCGAAATTGAAACCGATGATAACGGACTCTCTCTGCGGTTTGACGGTGAAACCTTGGGCCGCATGAAACGCGAAACACGCCGCGATAGTAACGATTCATTACAGGTTGAAGCGTTGGGCCGTAATGTGACCATCGATAAACAGGTGATCAAAAAAGACGGAAAAACCAAAACCCGCATTGTCATTGAAATGGACGGCAGCGATGATGTCGATATTGACATAGCTCCGAAATATAAATCCGGTGAATAATATAAGAGCGCTCTTAAATTAAATCAAAAACAAAGCCGCCCGCTCATCAGCCCGTTCTTTAAGCGCCCGTTCGAGCGTCCCCGTTAACTCATTCGTAAATCGATCAGAGGCCGCTTTTTGCCATGCATCTGACACGGCGCTCATTAATTCGGGGCGTTGCTTTTTCACCGCTTTTTTAATCCGCCCATCCGTCATCACTTGGCGCGCCAGGACGGGTACATTGGCATTAGCAAATCGCCCTTCAAGCGCTTTCTTACCAACCAGAAAACTCCCCCCCGCGACAGCCCCTCCAATAACAAGGCCAATCGGGTTTAAAAAGAGCGGTGCAAATAAATTGGCTTTGGCCAAAAGCGCACCAATAATTACCGCTGTTAATGTCGTCCCCATCAAAGCCGTATCGCTTTCTAATGTCGTCACGCTGGGTGCTGCAACTGTCAACCCTTCTAAATGACGACTGACATGTTGGCTATCGTCAAGCGATAGCACCATGGCTGGTAAACCGTGAGCCCGGCAAAGCGGGTCTGTTTCCGTCTCAAGACTGCGCTGTAAATCGGCAAACCAATCATTAATAACCGGTCGCAAGGTCTGGCGGGCCCCTTCACTAGAAAGCCAGTCTTCGACCCGTATCGATAAAGCTGTTTCCACTTCAGCCATAGAGGGGATCCTTCCACGGCGCCAGTCACGAAAAGCTGGCAATATACAATGTTCAGCCATGGCATCAACGAGAACAGGAGCCAAGCGCGGGCCAAGCGCCGCTGAGGCTTTAGAGGCTTCCGCATAAACGGGGCCGTCCTTCGCTAAAAGAAGTGCGACAGACTCTTGAAAACTATTATGAAGAAAATCAAATCGGCCCAGCCATGCCAAACCGCGCGCAATTGCAAATTCCGGTTCAGCCCCGCGAATGATTTTCGATCCCGGAAAGGCTGTTTCGCAAGCGGGCAACACAAGTGGCAAGCGCGAGGCCCCACCCGTCAGCAAAACCGTTTCAGGGCTACGGCCCGCCAATAAGGACAAGGTTTCGCGCAGAGCGTAATCAAAGGCAGCAGGCCAAGTAAATCCATTAAGGGCCTCTAGCGGCGTAGACATAATTTTATCGGCGTCGGTCTTATCAATGCGAATTTCAAAAAACACACCTCCCGCAACCGGCAAACGTTTGACCAGTTCAACAGGGGTTTCGCTACCGGTAAAATACATTTCTTTGGCTTGGCGGCACCAATATTCCATAATCGGCCCATAGTGGGGGAACCGAGCTAATAATTTTTCAATCTCTGCACGCTGGGGCTGGCGGGCCATATTCACGGCATAAATCTCAGAATCAAGCAAACCCGAACCCAGAATATTATGACCGACATCTTCTGTGTCTAAATCACGGCACAAAGTAAAGTCGGTTGTCGAAGACCCAATATCAATGATGAGAACCGAGCGCCGCGCCTTATCAATGGAGAGATAACCTTGCTCCAATGCGGTCATCAAAGCCGCGCGCGATTCCGGTACAATACGTATGGTTTTCAATCCCGCGTCTTTGAAGAGGGCTTTATAACTCGCCCGGTCTTTTACCGTCCAGCCTGATGGACATCCGATCAGAAAATGCGCTTTGGACAAAAGACCGATTTGTTTGTCACTATGCAAGCTTTGCATTAAATGCTGTGTAAACAGCCTTACGGGATTACGCGTTTGACTATCATCCAGATCACGGCTTTTAAACTTCACCCATAAAGCCTCAACTTCGCCCGACGCTCCCGCGGCCACTGCATCGCTTCCGATAAGAATATTAGCCTCTTGTTTGGCCACTGCTGTAACAAAGCTTTTGTGGCTCCGATATTCCAAAATTTCCGGTTCGCCTAATGTCTGAGCAAAAGCTCGCGCAACCGCGCTCTCACCGTGACCAAGATCAAAACCGATAAACTCAGCATCAATTGGTTTGCCTATAGCTTTTCTAGCTTTGCTCATCCGGCTTCGCCTTTCCACACAGTACCCCGTCGCAAAAGCTTACCCTCCATCATCAAGGCTGGGGCTGCCATTTGCAATCCGGATTGGTCGATCGCAGGCATAATATCAAAAAACTGAGCATTCTGTTCACTATAAGACAGTATTTCAATACCGTCGGCGGCCAAAACCCCCGAAAGCTCCGACTTTACCAACCGCAGAGCAAACTCTCCATCATCAGCCATTTGCGCTTCCAGCAAGCTTTGCACCACACCCATCAACCGCGGATTATCCCGCCAATGCGTTTCAGACGCGGGCGCAGCCAACCGCAATAAAATATGGTCTGCCGTATGCAACGCCTCGGTCAGCATATCAATGAACCGCGGCCCATCCGGCCTCACTTCAGCAGACGCCAACAGCTTGCGCCCCGTTTCATCCGTAATAGCAGGCGGGCGGGTCATAAACGGCAGCTTGCGCGCCCAGTGCCCCCAGTCCTTTGGATCAAAAAACCGCAAAGCTGCCAGAACACCGGCCGTAAGCACAATCAAACCAGAGCCTTGCACAAATCCCGCTAAAGCAAAAATACCCGCCGCCCCGTAAAACAAACCTCGACCGGCCCATTGATGCACGGGCCGTTTAGCCACTTCGTTCCAACGCACCGTCGCCACAGCCGTATTATCCAAAACACCGGCACTGGATTTCACCATTTCGAGCAGCCATAAACCCGCCCGCTGTAAATGTACATCATCGGTCGTATCGCTATACCGCGCCCCGGTTGCATCTAGAGCTCGCCGCGCTGCAGAAACCATGTGAGCACTGGAAACATCTCCCGACAACGCCGCTTGTAAGATCGCCCGCTCTGGCTCAAAGGCCTTGGCCAAAGACGGAATATGTGACGCATTATAGGCTGGCGTTTCGCTCATGACTCTGATGTCGGAGGTCAATCAGATAGAGTCAAGTGAAGATGACGGTAAAACACAGACCCAAAGCTATAAAATCTAAATATATAAATTTAAATTTTTGCCTTGCTTTTTTTCCAGGTTTTGAGAAATTTAATTTCGGGGGCGCAGATTCATGAAATTTATAACTGATGATATTTTCATAGAGACAGTTTGTAACACAGGTATTTTCAGAGCCGAGAGCAATGAGCGGAATACAGACAAAGATATAAAATATGTTGTCAATAGTTCGGCAATTACCGGCCTGATAGAACGACTCGGCGAGCAGAAAAAAGGCCACCGACCGCAAACGCAATCAAAAATTTCTTTTTGGAATATTTATTTTATCGGCGGTATAGAGGCTTTTGTAAAAGCCAGAAATATCGGTTTTCTCTTTCAAAGCTGTGTCTTTGACAGTCCTGTTTCATTTTCATTTTCCGAATTAAACCACCTCATCTTTCGGGAATGTTATTTCTATGAAAGCCTCAAGCTTCACCAAATCCGCTTAAATTCTAACCTCGCAATAATGCAGTCAACAATATGGGCCGGGGTTGATTTGGAAGGAGCAAAAATATCAGGCATGATTATGATCCAAGGCTGCCAAATTCACGCTAACCGCGCCGGCACCGCTTTGGCGGACGGTCAACCCGCCTTGATGATTGATAATGCCACTATCGGACTGGATTTAGAGTTAAGTTGTCATAAAAATTCTACGGCTTATTACGGAACAGTCAAAGGAATTGGTTTAACCGTTAAAGGGCAAATCATTGCCTCCGATGGCCATTTTATTTATCCCGACGGCAAATCGATAAATTTGCAAGGGGCAACGATTTCAGGCGATGTTTTCCTCAATAAAAATTTTATATCGCACGGAATGATAGATTTTCATGGCGCGACAGTTGGCGGACAATTTTCCCTTGTCGGGGCCTGCCTGCTATCCGGTTTGGAACCTTTGACATATGATGAGCGTACAGCCCTAGGCCCGTCTCTTACTAAGGCAAATACAGCCCCCGGTTCACAATCAGAACCACCGGGGAAACGCACAGCGCTACGCTTGCGGCAAACAACCATAAAACAAGATTTATTGCTTAAAAAACTATCCCAACGCCCTTTAGGACATATCGATTTATCCAGTGCCAGAGTTAACCAGCTATGTGATGATTGTTCACATTGGCCGCTGGCAGGAACTCAGTATTATATTAATTTGACCGGATTAGACTATAAAGCGTTTTCTCATTATGCCGATACATCTGCCAATTGCGGCAATGCCCAATATGGATTGTCGGAACGAGAAAGGCGCTATCACCAGATTAAAAACTCCACCCGCATTCTACGGACAGCAAATGAATATCGGCGCGCCTGGCTCCATAAACAAGAACCTGAACTTTTAGGGCCTTATTTTTTACGCCAGCCCTGGGTCGCCTGCGCCAAAGCCCTATCCTATAGCAATCAAAATGATCAAGCCCGGCGCATGTCTATCGATATGGAACGCCATTATACGGATTCATTTTTACACAGAAAAACAGAGGAAATTGGTAAAAAAGGACGTGTGCGGAAACGACTGAAAATATTTCGGTTCCTGAGGAAAATATTTCTCGATCATTTTACGCGCTATGGGCATTCACCTTATCATCCCTTTTACCTGTTGGGTATCCTCATCTTTTTAGCAATTATTTATTATATGGGCTTGGCGTTTTTTTATCGGGATATACTCTTGCCCTCTAATCCCGTTTATTTTTTATCCGATCAATATATTCAAAATTATGAACCAAAAATTGGTAATGTTGAACCTAATTACCCGGCCTTTAACCCTATTCTTTATGCGATAGATAAATGCCTGCCAGTCATCAAATTAGGGCAAGAAAATGCGTGGCAAATACGCAGCCAGTCTGATCTGCCTCTCTTGGAACAAAACCTCGCTATATGGGGGTTTAAACTGATCGAATGGGGATTCGCGGCATATGGGTTTTTAGCCAGCACACTTGGCTCCCTTGGCCTCGCTCAAGTGGCATTCCGGCAATATAAGCCAGAATATTAAACCCCGTTTTAGTGCCTTGCACCCAGCGCTTTAACAAAACCAAAAAGACTAATTAAAAGCCATGCAATTTCTATAACAAAAGACGACAGGTTAAAATTGTAACATAGCGATATTAAAATCAAGGCTGCTCCTAAGCCGTTAAGCAAGGAATACTGCGCCGCCGCCGCGTCTAGTCGGCCCATTTGCAGCGCAAGATAAGCGGTAAGGATGATAATTACCCCTGTCATACCTACGCCGTCATACCAATGATAAGACATTAAATCTGCGCTCCGTTTACTCTGCGCAGAGTTAGATTTATCCGCCCGCCTCGGGGGACAAGCGCGCTTTCGCCGTAAAAGACTTTACTGACACCATGATAACAAAGCCGCGCATCACCGGCCATGACCACAACATCGCCAGAAAAAAGCTTTAGCCCTGCAGTCGGCCCGCTGCGCCTAGGTCCGCCAATGCGAAAAAGAGCCGGGTCACCAAGACTGACAGAAACAACGGGGGCGCGCACATCAAATTCATCCTGATCGACATGCAAACCCATGCTGGTTTTTTTCCGATACCAATTAATCAAACAAGCTTCGGGCGGAGCCGTCCATTCAGCCACATCATCCCATAACTGGTGCAGTAAATCCGGCAACGGCGGCCAATTCACCCCTGTTTTGGGGTGAACCGTTTCATAACGATAGCCCTTCTCTTTATCCGTAACCCAGCCCAGCGGACCAAAATTACTCATCACAACCGAAAGCGGGGTCCCTGTTCGCGGCATAGTGGGTTGATAAAAAGGAGCCTGACTTACACCTGCTTTCACGGCCTCAATCAAACACTGTTGTTGCGCCACATCAAAATAAAGCGGGTAATGTGCAAACCCTTTGGGAAATGAAGCCGCCGGAGTCATCGCTATATCGCCTGTTATTCACCACGTAAAATAGCATCAATCCGGCGCTGGGCAATCGGATGATATCCCGGGCGGGCGGCCTCATAGATATCGGCCGTCCACGCTTGCCAATCTTCGCGGCCTGAATTATGCAGCGCGCGGTAAAGCCGGTAGATAAATTTACCGCGCCCGACTGCCATCAAAAACCCTTCCAAATCGGGGAAGGCCTCTTCGTAACCACCTTTGATCGCTTGCATATACCAAGCAAAGGCCGTTTCGGCATTTTGCGTGCCTGTCAGTGAAAACGCCTCATCCAATTCGGCAAATTGACTCTGGGACAGACCCGCCGACAGACCATTAAGAAAATGCAGCCATTCATGAGTAGACCAGTCTTTCGCCGCTGCTTTCAATCCGTCTATAGATTGCGTACCAGCGATCCAATCAGCCGATAATTGTTCAACCTGCGCAAAAGCGCCAGATTGTGGATTAGCAATCGTATCAGGCAGACCGGGTTCATATACCCATTCGGTTAATTCAGCTTTGGTGAGAGCATCAGGGTTTTTGACATGAAGATTATCATGTAGGTATTTTATAAAATCTTCTGTTGTTACGCTTTGAAAAGCATGATCATTAAACCAGGCTTTTAAAAACGGGTCAAAAGCTTCGCGGCCAAAACGTCGTTCTAAAAACATTAGGAAAAATTGCCCCTTCACATAAGCAACTTGCGAAAAGGCTTCATCAGGGTGTGCAATATCAGCAGGCAACTTTAATTGTGTTAACTCAGGGCGTGCCGCTGTCTTAATATCACGTTTGAGATCTTCCAGCCCCAAGGCTTGCTCCATAACAGCACGGTTTTCACCATAGAGTACTTCCATAACACGGTTCTCGACATAAGATGTAAAGCCCTCGTTCAACCAAGCATCCCGCCAACTACTATTTGTGACTAAATTGCCTGACCAGCTATGGGCCAATTCATGTGCGACAACATTGGTCAAGCTTTTATCCCCAGCAATCAATGTCGGCGTCATAAATGAGAGCCTCGGGTTTTCCATACCGCCAAAGGGAAAGCTGGGAGGCAGGACAATCAGATCATACCGACCCCAGCGATATGGTCCGTAAAGCGCTTCATTCGCCGCTTCCATATCCGGTGTCTCGGCAAATTCCTCGGCGGATGCATCCAATATATAGGCTTCGGCATATACCCCGATATGGTCATTAATCGCTTTAAATTTAATATCTCCAACTGCAATCGCCAAAAGATAGGACGGAATCGCTTGCGGCATATTAAAACTGTAAGACCCATCCGCATTTTTTCCGTCTTGCGAAGCGCTCATAAGCGGCAATAAACCGTCCGGTACGCGCAGGCGAGCAGAATAGGTCATACGCACGGCGGGCGTATCTTGCAGCGGCGCAATGGTGCGCGCGTTAATGGCTTGGGCTTGCGAGAACAAATACGGCTTTTTCTTACCAGCCGTTTGTGCCGGGCTGAGCCATTGCAACCCCTCGGCTTTGGGTGATGTGCTGTAAGCAATCCGGATACGCTCTGTGTCCGGTGCAAGGGTAATCGTCATTTTAGATCCCAAGACCGGATCACGGTCCGCTAATGTATAATCTGCTGGCGTCCATTCACCTGCCTGCGCCGGAGAACTCGCTACCGCTTTAATGAGTAAATCCTTGGTATCGAGCACAAGAACAGAGGCATCAGGGTTCACCCGTTTGATATGCAAAGTCGCTAACCCATCCAGAACTTTAGCGTCAAATTTAACATCCAAATCCAGATCCAGATGAGAAAGCTGCACCGCATCATAATTGGCATAGGTAAATTTATCGTCCCGCTTAATCGCTTTTTCTGTAGAGACCGTTATAAGGTCTGAAACAGGCTGTGATTCAGACCTTGGTTCAGTAAGAGTCTCTTGGCCACAAGCACTTAGCGAAGCCGCGGTTACAAATGAGATAGCGGCTAATTTAAAATAAGACATGAAAAGCTCCAAAACATGAGAAAAGACAATACCCACACAGCCCCTTAGCTGCAATAGAGCCTCTAGGCCAATCTAATAGGCTTTGCTTAAAAATGAATCTTTTCACCCGCTTACCCTTGCACGGGCTGATTCTGCCCCCATATCGGGCTCAACGGGTTTAAGCCCTGTCATAAAAGACGGGACAAACCTCTGGTTTAACACATTCGGGTGCTTTTAAAGGCCCGCAAATATGGAGACTCCAATGTCGAAAGTTATCGGTATTGACCTTGGGACAACAAATTCATGTGTCGCCGTAATGGATGGTGACAAGGCCCGGGTTATTGAAAATTCAGAAGGCCAACGTACAACACCTTCCGTTGTTGCTTTTACAGATGATAATGAACGCTTGATCGGCCAAACAGCACGCCGTCAGGCCGTAACAAACCCAGACCATACATATTATGCGGTCAAGCGTCTGATTGGCCGGCCTATGACTGATCCGGCCGTTAAAAAAGATGCGAAACTAGTCCCTTACAAAATTGTCAAAGGTAAAAGCGGCGATGCCTATGTTCAGGGCCGCGATAAAGTTTTATCCCCCTCCGAAATTTCAGCCATGATCCTAACCAAAATGAAGGAAACAGCAGAAGACTTCTTAGGCTCAACCGTTACCCAGGCTGTTATCACGGTCCCGGCCTATTTTAACGATGCCCAACGCCAAGCCACAAAAGATGCCGGTAAAATTGCCGGTCTTGAAGTGCTGCGGATTATTAATGAACCGACGGCTGCGGCTCTGGCCTATGGTATGAATAAAGAAGACGGTAAAACCATTGCTGTTTATGACCTTGGCGGCGGAACTTTTGACGTTTCTGTTCTCGAAATCGGAGACGGTGTTTTTGAAGTAAAAGCCACAAATGGTGATACTTTCTTAGGCGGTGAAGATTTCGACATGCATATTGTCGAATATTTCAATACCGAATTTAAAAAAGAGACTGGTATTGATTTGAAAGCTGATAAATTGGCCCTGCAACGGCTCCGCGAAGAAGCTGAAAAAGCCAAAAAGGAGCTATCCAGCGCATCGTCCTATGAAGTCAATCTGCCCTTTATTACCGCTGATGCAACAGGGCCAAAACATTTGAATATGAAATTAACCCGCGCCAAATTAGAAACCTTGGTCGCTGATCTGATTAAACGCACGATTGCTCCATGTAAGAAAGCTTTGGCTGATGCCGGACTAAAGGCAGGCGATATTGACGAAGTTGTTCTGGTTGGCGGCATGACCCGTATGCCTGCTGTCCAAGAAGCGGTTACGAAATTTTTCGGAAAAGAGCCTCATAAAGGCGTAAACCCAGATGAGGTTGTGGCCATGGGCGCCGCTATCCAAGCCGGGGTTTTACAAGGCGATGTCAAAGATGTCTTACTGCTTGATGTCACTCCGCTTTCACTCGGGATTGAAACCGAGGGCGGGGTCTTTACTCGCATGATTGACCGCAATACAACAATTCCGACAAAAAAATCCCAAGTCTATTCAACCGCGGCAGATAACCAATCGGCTGTAACAATCCGTGTTTCCCAAGGCGAGCGCGAAATGGCGGTAGATAATAAATTACTGGGTCAATTTGATCTGGTCGGTATCCCACCTGCACCGCGGGGCATGCCACAAATCGAAGTGACTTTTGATATTGATGCCAATGGTATCGTCAATGTATCGGCTAAAGACAATGCAACAGGCAAAGAACAGCAAATCCGTATCCAAGCCTCTGGCGGTCTGTCCGATGCCGATATTGACGCAATGGTCAAAGACGCGGAAGCCAATGCTGATGAGGATAAAGCCCGCCGCGAGCTGGCCGAAGCCCGAAATCAAGCCGAAGCGCTATCCCATAAAGCCGAAAGCGATCTTAAAGAACATGGCGACAAAATCACGGAAGAACAAAAACAGGATATTGAAGAGGCGATCAAAGCCGTTCGCGAGGTTCAAGATTCTGACAACGCTGAAGAGATTAATGAGAAGGTTCAAACCCTCACTGCAGCCGTCATGAAAATGGGTGAAGCCATTTACGCCAATGCCGGCAGTGATGATGATGCCTCTGCGGCTGATGCATCGGATGACGACGATGATGACATTGTCGATGCCGAGTTTGAAGATGTAGACGAAGACAAAGCGTAAACCGCTTTGGGTTTAAATAAAACGGCTCTGATTTTTCAGAGCCCTTACCCCATTTGCTATAGGTGTTATTTAGCAAGGACTGCTATCCGGGGGTTTTAAACGGCTATGACTGATCTTGACCCTCCTTTTGGCACCTATGCCCTGCCGCCCAAACGCGAGGCTTGGCGCAAAAAAGCCCGCGGCTATAGTGATACAGTCATTGGCCGAGCCCGAATATCCCAAGCCCGTAAAAAAGCCCTAGCCGGAGAAACCGGCCCCTTTGATGTTACTATTGATGATGGGCTTTATGCCCGGCTCTATCCGGCCAGCAACCGCTGCGAAAAGCGCGCCTTTGCCGGTATCCAAACATGGGATGCCCCGGAACGCGCCGCTCTGCGCGCCGCTTTTGAAGGTGATATAAAACGCCCTTTTGTTTTTATGGATATCGGAGCCAATGTCGGGCTTTATAGTTTATATGCTGCCGCTTATGCGCGCCTCGCGCAATGCGAAATTAATATTATCGCCATTGAACCGGCATCGGGAATGTGCGCGCGGTTGGACGATAATTTGGCAGCCAATAATATTGATGCTCAGATAGTCCGCACAGCGGTATCGGATAAACCCGGAAAAGGCTCTCTCTCCATAGACCCCATTAATCGCGGAGAAACACACTTAGTTTCCGATGCCGATGATACTGACGAACAGGTTGTCGTCGATACAATGGCGCGCATCATCAAAGCACATCGCATAAAGCATATTAATGCCATGAAAGTGGATATTGAAGGCCATGATCTAAAAGCCCTGTCTGCATTTTTCAAAGACGCTGCAAAACCGCTTCACCCACGTCTTTTAATTATTGAAACAGGGGCTGCGGGGACAGGCGATTGTGAAGCCCTTATTGCGCTTTGCATAGCAAATGATTACATCATCGCAGCGCGCACGAAATTAAATACAGTTTTTAGGAAACAATAACATGTCGAAACGCGATTATTACGACATTTTAGGCGTTGAAAAAACCGCAGATGAAAAGACGATGAAATCGGCCTTTCGTAAAAAAGCCATGGGCTGTCATCCTGATCGTCATCCGGATGACCCCGAAGCCGAGGCCCGTTTTAAAGAACTTAATGAAGCCTATGGTGTTTTATCGGATAAAGACAAACGTAGCGCTTATGACCGCATGGGTCATCGAGCCTTTGAACAAGGTGGCGGCGGAGCTGGCGGATTTCAGGATTTTGGCGATATCTTCAGCCAGATTTTTGGTGGCGGAGCTGGCGGCGGCGGGTTTTCCGACATGTTTGGCGGCGGCGGGCGGCGCGGACAACAAATTCGCGGCTCTGACCTACGCTATGAAATGGAGATTTCATTAGAAGAGTCTTTTACAGGAAAAGACGTCGATATTACAGTACCGATCTCCGAAGACTGTGACCGCTGTGACGGTATTGGCGCAGAACCCGGTGCCAAGGTTGAAACCTGCCAGACATGCGGCGGGGCCGGGCGGGTACGCACCCAACAAGGGTTTTTCACAATGGAACGCCCCTGTTCCACATGCGGTGGACAAGGTGAATATGTCTCAAACCCTTGCCGGCAATGCGACGGGGCGGGCCAAACCCGTATACAAACCGATCTGGATGTCTCTATTCCGGCAGGCGTGGAAGATGGCACCCGAATTCGCCTGACTGGACAAGGCGATGCCGCGCCGCGCCGCGCCAATGGCGGTATTGGCAATGGTCAGCGGGGCGATCTTTATATTTTTGTATCCATCCGGCCGCACGATCTTTTTGAACGCGAAGGGGCTAATCTATTCTGCCGTGCCCCCGTTCCTATGACGACAGCAGCGCTTGGCGGGGATGTGGAAATCCCGACAATTGACGGCGGCCGCTCTAAAATCAAAATCCCATCTGGCAGTCAATCCGGACGGCGTATGCGTCTACGCGGCAAAGGTATGTCCGTTTTACGCAGTCAACAACGCGGCGATATGTATGTCGAACTTACGGTGGAAACACCGGCTAAATTAACAAAGCGCCAACGCGAAATTCTCGAAGAATTTGCCGAAGCCAGTGGCCATGACACAAGCCCGGAAAGCGCCAATTTCTTCGATAAAGCCAAAAACTTCTGGGACGGGTTAGTCGATTAATTCATCCTCTAATATTATGGGTCCGGCCGTTATAGATTGCCACAAACCCTCATTTTCTTTGGTCTCTGTTATATCGCGGGTGAGGTTCCCAAGTAATGGCACTTACACATATTATTGAATATTCATTTGCAAAGGCGTTGCATCCAGATAATCAAGTTTGTCTTTCAATAGGTTTGATACAGGTTTTGGATTAGGATTAAATATCATCCAATTATCACTATCCTCATCATAGGCCGTCCACGGCGGTAAATCTGCACTATTCGGATTTCCGTTCCTGAAAAAGTTAAGCCAATAACGCTGCATAGCATTCGGGCTTTGGGCGTAAATAAGCGAACCCTCGGCCCCGTGCGGAGTGCCAGGCTGACCCGGCACGGGAGCATTAACATAATAAAGAAAAGACGGCGCCCCCGATAATGTTTGCGCTCGCACCGTTTCACGCGCGGATAATAAATAACGCCGGTCCCCTATAATCCGCTGCGCAGCCATAGCATCCGATGTTTTGAAATCCCCCTGATATAAATCCCGCAGCCGGTTGGAGTTGCCAAATAGCGCGAGAAAACGGTCTGGTTGATATCCCGCGCCATATAAAATACCGCCCCCATCATAGCTATTGCCTCCTGTTATATAAGGAACAGGCGCCGCTTTGCCTGCGCGGAATAAATCCAAAGGCTGGCGTGGCAATAAAGGCCCGCCAACGAAGGGCAAAATAAAATGAGGGGTTTCGGCTACAAGTGCCTGACTGGTTTTAGCCCGCTCTTGCGGCATTGAGGTTGGAATTTGCTGGCCTATTTCAGGAAAAGGCCAGCTAACATTACCCGCCCGCGCTATGGCTCCAGAAAAAAGACCTCGGGCGGCTGGAGTTAGCATTAATAGCTGTACGCCCGTACCTCCGGCGCTATGGCCCGCGAGGGTTATATTATCAGGGTTCCCGCCAAAGGCACCGATATTATTATGGGTCCATTGCAGCGCTTTGACCATATCGCTTTGTCCAAAATTACGAATATCTTCGGGCCCCATATCGGCATGGTCAAAAAACCCGAGCCGTCCCAAACGGTAATTAAACGTTACAATCACCAGACCTTGGCGCGCTAAAATAGCTGGCTGGCTGCCCCCCTGTCCAGCGCGAAGTCCGCCACCATGAATTTGGAAAACAACCGGGTATTTATCCTTAGGTGTAAACCCCTCAGGAGCAAAAATATTGATATAAAGACACGCTTCGCTTTGGGCTTTAGCACCGGTAATTTTCGCCTTATCTTGCGGACATGCAGGCCCAAATGTTTCAAACTTTTTCACGCCCTTCCATGCTGGTGCCGGCCCAGCCTCTGCCCAGCGGCTAGCCTGCGCATATTCAATTCCTAAAAAGGCGGTAAGCCCTTGCTGTGTGATGCCCTGCGCTATACCGTCTGATAATCGCGCCTGACCGGGCGGCAAGGGTTTCGCGGAACAAGCGCTAAGCAAGGCCGCAAATAATATCAGGTAACGCAGCATATCAACTCCGGAAATAGAAACAGATTAAACACCCGCTACGCCCAAAATTAAATATATCACAATCGTCATAAAACCACATATTAAGGCATAAGGTAGTTGCGTGCGGATATGATCAATATGATCATTGGCCGTAGCCATAGAGGTAATAATGGAGGTATCAGAGGTCGGTGAACAATGGTCACCAAAAACCCCGCCGCCCAAGGCTGCGGCAATCGCCAAAGTCACATTTGTATCCATATTTTGTGCAAGCGGTACAGCAATGGCAATCATAATCGCAAATGTTCCCCAACTCGTCCCCGTTGAAAATGCGATAAACCCGGCCACAATAAATATAATAGCCGGAACAAAAGTGGGCTGAATAAACTCTTTCGCCGCCTCTGCTACATAAAGACCTGTTCCAAGGTCTTTACATAATGTCCCCAATGCAAAGGCCAGCACCATAAGCAAAGCCAGTGTCACCATGCCCGACATACCGCGCAGTGAAAGATCAAACATCTCGCGAATACCCAATATGCCGGAGCTTTTATACAGCGCTCCTGCAATAAGACAGGCAAAACTGGTTGCATATAAAACTGATTTTGATCCACTGCCAGATTGCAGCGCTGCAAACCATCCTGCTCCCTTATCTCCCGTCATAATGAGAAATACGGGCATTAAAGCAACCATAGCAAAAATAGGAATGACCATATGGCGCGCGCGCGGTGTTAGGCCCGGTTTCATATCTGCCCGAGACAACTCCCCGCCCATCATCGGGGATGCGCCGGGTCGTATTAAAGCCCCTGTGGCAGCCGCACGCATTTCGGCCTTTTTCATTTCCCCAATATCTTTGCCTGACACAATAACAAAGATTAAGAGTCCAATAACCAGCATGGGATAGACATTAAAAATCGTGGCCTTGAGCACTTCGCCAAACGGGTTTTCAATTCCTTGCGCCAGCAGCAAACCTGTCAAAAAAGCACCCCACGCATTAAACGGTATAAGAATGCAAGACGGGGCCGAAGAGCTATCCGTTATATAAGCCAGCTTTTCACGTGGAATAGATAATTTATCAAAAACAGGACGGTATAATGTTCCAACGGTTAGAATGGAGATATTGCTTTCAACAAAAAGAATACACCCCGTCAACAAGGCCAATAATTCAACCCGTTTGCGCTGTCCTTTCGCCGAGGCAGCCCCAGCACTTTTTTCAAGCCAACTCAAAAGCCGGCCAACAAACCCCTGTACCCCGCCAGAACGCTGAACCAAAGCAATAAGCGCGCCGACAATAAGGGTGAAAATAATAATTCGTGTATTACCGGCGTCTTGGAAAACAGCAACCAATCCATCAAGTGTATCAAATGTTGCCGCCAGTGGATTCCCGCCCGCCAGAATAATAAAGCCCGTCCAAATTCCAGCCAGTAATGATAAAATGACCTGCCGGGTCGCCAAAGCCAAGCCAATAGCAATAAGCGGCGGTAATAATGATAAAAATCCAAATGTTTCCATAAATACCCCCTAAGGGAAAAACAGATAGGATAAAAGCGCTATTGATCAATCATTAAGCTATCAAATTTTATCTTTACCAGTATTATGGGTGAACTAGGCTTAAACAGTCGAAATAAAAAGATGATACTTATGACAGATATGTTTTCCCCATTAACTTTGCCTAACGGGCAGATTATTCCTAACCGAATTTGTAAAGCTGCTATGGAAGAAAATATGGCCGAAACGGGACAAATTCCGGGTAAGGCTTTGTTCAATCTATATCAAGCTTGGGCAGATGGCGGGGCAGGTGTTATATTAACGGGGAACGTCATGGTTGACCCTATGGCTATGACAGGCCCCGGCGGGATAGTCTTGCAAAACGGTACATTAGCAGATCCTGATGTTTTCTCTCGGTTTAAACAATGGGCACAAGCCGGAAAATCCGGCGGCGCTAAGCTTTACATGCAGATCAGCCATCCGGGACGCCAAGTTTATGCAAGCCAAGGCACAGAACCCGTTTCAGCTTCAGCCACCAGAGTTGATCTTCCGGGTCCGGCGGCAAAAATGTTTATTCAATCCCGGGCACTGACAGGCGATGAAATTCGCGGGCAAATTAAACGATTCGCTGATACCGCCGTAGCCGCAGAACGCGCTGGTTTTGACGGGGTACAAGTTCATGCGGCCCATGGGTATCTTTGTGCACAATTTTTATCACCCCTGACAAATCTTCGCGAAGATGAATGGGGCGGCCCCCTGGAAAACCGGGCCCGGTTTTTACTGGAAATTATTCGCGAAATTCGCCGCCGTGTTGAACCCGGTTTTGGTGTTGGCGTTAAACTTAATTCCGCTGATTTTCAGAAAGGCGGGTTTGATATTTCCGATGCCCGTCAAGTTACGGATTGGCTATCTGGTGAAGCTGTTGATTTTGTCGAAATTTCCGGCGGAAGTTATGAAAGCGCAGCTATGATGGGTATGGCTGGTGATGGGCGTGCACAAAGTACGATCGATCGGGAAATGTATTTTATCGACTTTGCAAAAGAAATTAGTAAAGCGGCTAAAATGCCCCTTATGGTAACAGGGGGTGTCACACAAAAAAAGACTGTGGAAAATGCGTTAAAAGAAGAGGGGGTTGATATTATCGGGCTTGGCCGTGCCTTTGGCTTTAATCCATCTTTACCCAATGACTGGAAAAACAGTAAAAACCCGATAATTTCTATTAATACCGCAAATTGGAAAAATAAAGCCATGGTTGGACTTGCCAATATGGCTCTAACAAAAGAACAGCTTTATAGATTAGGGGAAGGCAAATCTATCAAAACCAAACAAAGTCCTTTACTGGCCTTAATAAAGCAACAAATTCGGCAAGCCAGCCAAACAAAACGCTATAAAGCTTGGTTAGAAAAACAAGGTTTGGTATAAAAACTTGCTTGAGGACTCTATCTTAAATAATTTAGGGCCCTCGTTAAAACTATGTATTCATAGAGTCGAAAAATTCAGAATTATTTTTAGTTTCTTTTAGTTTCGAGAGTAAAAACTCTATCGCATCCATTGTTCCCATCGGGTTTAAAATACGACGTAAAACATAGGTTTTCTGTAGTTCAACAGAAGCAATTAAAAGCTCTTCTTTTCGAGTTCCCGATTTTGTTACATCAATTGCCGGGAATATCCGTTTGTCCGCTACTTTGCGATCCAACACAATTTCGCTATTCCCTGTTCCTTTAAATTCTTCAAAAATAACTTCATCCATACGGGAACCTGTATCAATCAAGGCTGTAGCAATAATCGTAAGCGAGCCACCTTCTTCGATATTTCGGGCAGCTCCAAAAAACCGTTTTGGGCGCTGCAAAGCATTCGCATCAACACCGCCGGTTAAAACCTTACCAGAACTAGGCACAACTGTATTATAAGCACGGCCAAGACGTGTAATAGAATCAAGTAAAATAACAACATCTTTGCCATGCTCTGTCAGGCGTTTTGCTTTTTGAATAACCATTTCAGCAACTTGTACATGACGTGTCGCAGGCTCATCAAATGTAGAGCTAACAACTTCACCCTTAACCGAACGCTGCATATCCGTCACTTCTTCAGGACGTTCATCAATCAATAAAACAATGACATAGCATTCAGGGTGATTAGCTTCGATAGAATGTGCAATATTTTGCAGTAAGACGGTTTTACCCGTCCGCGGCGGTGCAACAATTAAAGCTCTTTGACCTTTACCAAGAGGCGAAACAATATCAATAACGCGGCCAGAGTTATCTTTACGAGTAGGGTCTTCAATTTCCATTTGCATCCGTTGATCCGGATAAAGCGGCGTTAGGTTATCAAAATGGGCCTTATTGCGCGCCCGTTCTGGCGTTTCAAAATTTAGGCTTGCTACACTTGTTATCGCGAAATAACGTTCTCCGTCTCGCGGGCTACGAATCTCACCTGAAACCGTATCCCCCGTCCGAAGACCAAACCGGCGTATTTGTTTTGGGCTCACGTAAATATCATCAGGTCCAGGCAGATAATTCGCTTCAGGAGCTCTTAAAAACCCAAACCCGTCTTGCAAGACTTCTAAGACACCCGATCCATTGATTTGAATATCCCGTTCAGCAAGGTCTTTTAAAACAGAAAAGAATATTTCCTGTTTCCGCATTGAGCTTGCATTTTCAACCCCGACGGCCTCAGCAAAAGCAATCAATTCTGCAGGTTTTTTTACTTTTAAATCTTCAAGACTAATCGATTTTAAAGTTTTTATACTATCTGTATTTACATCACTCATTTAAAACTCTTATTTTGGGTTCTTTAAATCCGAATGTTAAAATAATCGGGGTTTTTTATAAAAATAAACGCTGGAAAAAACCTTCAGAACAAAGGCTAATTTGCCCATAATCTGTTACACTCAGATGGTCAAGGTTTTAAAAAGGTTCAACGATGGCCAAAATTACAATGATAATCGTAATTATTGCAGGGATCTCATTTATCATACGAAAAAATTTTTCTGACCGGGGACGGCCTCCATTTAAAAAATCTTTCCGAGTTTTAGATAAAAACCCATGATACCCAATCAAGCTAAATGCTGCAATAAGTTTAATTGGCAACCATCCAGTTGTTGCAATATCACCGAGTCTATACCCGATAAGTCCTAAGCCAAATATAAAGGCTGCAATCATTGCCGGGTTCATGATAATTTTCAATAATCTACGCTCTGCTTCTATCATTTGGCGCTCTAATTCCCCGTTTTTTTCAGATTGGCTATGATAAACATAAAACCGGGGAAGTAATAAAAGGCCAGACATCCAAAAAATAACCGCAATAATATGAAAAGCTTTTAGCCAATTATAAAAATCAAACATAATGAGGTGTCTCGCCGCGTATATGAGCAATCACAGCATGAATATTTTCAATTTTAACGTCCGGCGTAACCCCATGACCTAAATTAAAAATATGCGGGCCATGAGCCGTTTCCAAAATTTCCTGAACCGCTTTTTCAAGGGTTATACCGCCTATACGCAATGCTAAGGGGTCAAGGTTTCCTTGTAATGGATAATCAACTCCAAATATTTGCCGAGCATGAGTTAACGACATATCTGTCCCGATCGCCATTGCATCCAGTCCAGTTTCTTCTGGAAATCCAATAATATGGGTCCCTGCTCCGCGTGGAAAACCAATAATAGGAACATTAACACCTGCAGCACGGATTTTTGAAACAAGTGAACGTGTCGGCTCTTTTATAAGCCGCCTAAAAAGATCAGGTGATAAATTTTCCGACCAACTCTCAAATATTTTCAAAACATCAGCCCCGGCTTTTGCTTGGGCAATCATATAATCAGCCGTTGTTTCAATCAAAGCCTCTAATAATCCGTCCATTGCTTCAGGGTTTTCATAAGCAAATCGGCGCGCGACCTCTTTTTTTGGACTACCCCGTCCTTCAATCATATAGGTTGCAACAGTCCATGGACCTCCAGCAAAACCAATTAAAGCCTTGTTTTTTGGCAATCTATTACGAACACGGCTTACAGTTTCATAGACAGGGTCTATACGGTCAGCGGCCCCTATTATTGCTAATTTAGAAATATCTTTGACAGTAATAGGATCTAATATTGGGCCTATACCTTTTTCAAAATGAACTGACCGGCCAAGCCCTATAGGGATGAGTAATATATCAGCAAATAGAATTGCTGCATCCATATCGTAACGGTCAATAGGTTGTAAGGTAACGGCGGCCGCTTTTTCAGGCGTAAAACAAAAATCTATAAAGCTTTTTGTTGTTTCACGTATGGCCATATATTCTGGTAGATGCCGACCAGCCTGGCGCATCATCCAAATAGGCATAGGCCTAATGGTTTTACCGGAAAGAACTTTTAAAATAGAGGATGTCATATAATAAACCGGAGAGCCTTATGATCTTTCAATAAGGACATAAGGCTTTTATCTTAGGCTGAATAGCCATTTTGAATTTTCTTTTTATAAATTTAAGTAGAGTTTGTTGCAGTAATTGTGATGATGTGGATAGGTTAACCCTTTTTTAATATATATGAAAAAAGGGTTAGTTTTAAACTCTTTATAGAAGGCTTTATAAAATGGATCATTTTTTATTTGAATCTTTATAACCTTTACAAGTCTTGAATTTATTACATAATTTTATGTATAAAAATGGGGATATTAAAGGATAAAAAGGTTATCCCGAGAATTCACAAAATTCACAGTCTTAATATACAAAGTTTGGATAAATATATAAATCTTTACTAAATTATACGGTTTATCCAATAAAAACAGAGCTCTTAAAGCTTGGTGGTGGACAAATTAGGATAAGCGCCGTTAAACACAGCTATGAGTCAGAAAAATACTATAGCTATTTATTTTCATGTTCATCTTGTCTCCGATTCAACAGGGGAAACTCTGGTTGCAATGATGAAAGCCTCTTGCGCCCAGTTTCGAAATGCAACAGCATTGGAACACCTTCATTCTTTGGTCCGTAGCGATGATCAAATGATAAAAACCTTAAGCGATATTGAAGCTCGTCCAGGGATTGTTTTATATACATTAGTAAATTCAGATCGCAGGCGAATGTTAGAAGAACGTTGTGCAGAACTTAATATACCCGCCGTTTCTATACTGGATACAACATTGGCAACTTTGGGACGCTATCTTGGCGCGCCTATTGCGTCAGAGGTTGGAGCCCAAAGAAATTTAGATGCGGATTATTATAACCGTATTGAAGCCCTTGATTTTGCAATGGCCCATGATGATGGGCAAAGTGTTATGGGGCTTAAGAATGCAGATATTATCTTACTGGGTGTTAGCCGGACATCAAAAACGCCAACCTGTATATATTTGGCTAATCGGGGATATCGGGCTGGAAATATACCGCTTGTTCCGGGAGCGCCATTACCTACGATCATTGATAATTTTAAACGACCTTTGATTATCGGTCTTGTTGCGTCCCCTGATAGGATTGTGCAGATTCGCGAACAACGGTTAACAGGCTTAAATTCTAACCCCATGACAGATTATACAGATCAAGACCATGTCCGCGATGAAATACGCCAAGCCAAACGGATGTTTATTAAAAAAGGCTACCCTATTGTTGATGTAACACGGCGTTCTATTGAAGAAACAGCCGCGAAAATTATCAATATATATCAAGCGCAAGGGCGGAGGAAATGAGCCGTATTATTTTAGCCTCAGGAAGTGCGATTCGAAAACAAATCCTTATGGAAGCCGGCCTTGATTTTGATATTATTATCAAAGCAGTTGATGAAGGCGCGATTAAAAAGGCTATGCTGGAACAAGGGGCTCCTATTCATGATATTGCAGATACATTAGCAGAAGCGAAAGCTATGCGCGTTTCGCGGCAAACCGAAGGTCTTGTTATTGGCGCTGATCAAATTATGATGATGGATGGCCAGCTTTATGATAAACCCGAAACGATAGAGATGGCGCGTGAACGGTTAAAACATATGCGGGGCAAAACACATTATCTTATCGGAGCTGTTGTGATTTGTGAAAATGGTAATCCTGTCTGGCGTCATATGGCGAAAACCACTTTAACGATGCGCGATTTTTCAGATGAATTTCTGAACCATTACCTAGAGGCGGAAGGCAATCATGTAACGCGGTCTGTTGGAGCTTATCGTTTTGAAGGTCGGGGTGCTCAGCTTTTCTCTCATGTTGATGGGGATTTTTTTTCCATTCTCGGCTTATCGCTCTTACCTGTATTGGATTATTTGCGAACGCGAGAGGTTATTTTATCATGAGCCGCCCTATTGCGACATTGGCGGGGGTTTGCGGGTGGCCAATTCATCATTCCCTTTCTCCGAATCTTCATAGTTTTTGGCTTCGAGAACTGGGTTTGTCCGGAGCTTATGTCCATTTTGCTATACGTCCTGACGACGCTATCCATGCCTTTAAAACGTTGAAGCGTACATCAATTGTTGGTGTTAATGTTACAACTCCGCTTAAAGAATTAGCTTTCCAAGCTGCAGATGAAGTTACACCGGATGCACGCAAATTAGGTGTTGCGAATTGTCTTTATAAACGCGGGGGTAAATTAATTGCCCATAATACGGATCTTGAAGGATTTGCTGCGCCGCTTCTTAAACATTATGGTGCAAAAGCTTTGGCGCAATCACCGACATTGGTAATTGGTACGGGCGGTGCTTCGCGGGCAGTGATTGGGGCGCTTATGGCGTTGGGTGTTCCGGAAATCCGGCTCATCGGACGAACGGATGAAAAGGCAGAAGCGTTAGCTCATGAAATTAATGTTCCCAGTCTTTATAGCCTGCCATGGGCACAGCGTAATTCGGCTGTTATAGGGGCTGGTTTAATTGTAAATGCAAGCGCAGGCGGAATGAAAGGAAAACCGGGTCTGGATATTGCCTTAGACCGGGCCGGTCCGGAAACCTTTATTTATGACCTGATTTACACCCCGCGGGAAACACGGTTATTACGGGATGCCAAAACTCGTAAATTACGCCGTTTAGGTGGAATAGAGATGTTAATTGCGCAGGCTCGCCCGTCTTTTAAACTTTTCTATGGGAGTCCGCCACCGGAAGACCCTGATCCGGCTCCGGTTTTATGGCAAGCGTTGAAAGAGCGTTGAGTTCAGGGGCTATTATGGATGATGTTAATGCGGATAAAAAAATGATCATTATCGGGTTAACAGGATCCATTGGCATGGGAAAATCAACAACAGCCCAGATGTTTCGGGACAAAAACTGCCCGGTTTTTGATGCGGATGCTGTTGTTCATAGCCTTTATGCAAAAAGAGGAGAGGCTGTTCCTCTCATTCGCGCGGTTTTCCCCGATGCAATTAAAGACGGAACTGTGGATCGGGATGTTCTGGGCCAGCATATGCGCAGAGATCCGTTAAATTTATCTGTTCTTGAAAGCTTTATTCATCCAATGGTCGCGCGCCAGCGGGCTGTTTTTTTACGTGAAGCGGAAGCCGCAGATACGGCTATTGTCATATTTGATGTACCGCTTTTATTTGAAACCGGCGGGGAGCATATGGTTGATAAGGTGGTGGTGGTTACGGCCCCCAAGGCTGTGCAAAAAAACCGAGTTTTAGCGAGGCCCGGTATGACAGAGGCATTATTTACCGCGCTGTTGTCGCGCCAAATGCCGGATTTGGAAAAACGAAAACGGGCCGATTATTTAATATGGACAGATAAAGGACTAGATAAGGCCCGCGAACAGGTGCAGGCTGTTTTAAATGATCTGAAAGCCTGATGAATATGACAGCACAACAAATGGGTAAACGCGAAATTGTTTTTGATACAGAAACAACAGGCTTTGATGCCAAAGGTGCTGATAGGATTACAGAAATCGGTTGTATTGAAATTATTGATCTTCTGCCGACAGGTGAACAATTTCATTGTTACCTTGACCCTTTGCGTGATGTACCGGAAAAAGTGACAGAAATTACCGGCCTCACGACGGAGTTTTTGCAAGGCAAACCGTTGTTTAAGGATAAGGCACAGGAGTTTCTCGACTTTATTGGCGATAGTCCGTTAATTGCTCATAATGCAGACTTTGATAAAGGGTTTATCAATGCCGAGCTGGACCGGGCAAATTTTGACCTGCTACCAAGCAGGCGGTTTATTGATACGCTGAAAATTGCACGGGAGAAATTTCCGGGCTCGCCTGCTTCATTAGATGCTTTGTGTAAACGGTTTGATATATCCCTCACGGCCAGAAGTAAACATGGTGCCATTATTGATTCGGAATTATTGGCGGCGGTTTACCTAGAGCTTAACGGGGGACGAGCCCGATCTCTTTCTTTTATGAAAGAGACGACCAGCGAAGATAATACCAAGCTGACGTCAGTTGCGAAAGCCCGTCCATCGCCATTATCCAGTCTGATAAGTGATGCCGAACGTAAGGCGCATCGCGCTTATATTGAAGGTCTTGGCGATGCAATGTTATGGCATCGATATTGGCGCCGTGAAACCCGCTGAAATAAGCGGGTTTATACTATATTATAAAGGCGGATTTATAGAAGCGGATTAAGCGCTGCCATTCGCTCCTTCGCTGCGGCGCATCATTTCATCGCGATACATAGCGGCAAAGTCCGGGGGCTCTAGCATTATAGGCGGATAGCCGCCATTTTGTGTCAATTGAGCCATAATTTGGCGGGCAAAAGGAAAGAGGAGCCGTGGACATTCAATGAGGATCATGGGTTGTATCGTTTCAACATCGACATTTTGGAATGCAAATAACCCAGCATATTCCAACTCGGCAATAAAGGCGACTTGCTCGCCGCGTCGCGCATCGGCTCGCAACATTAAGGTGACCTCAACTGTGTCGTCTTCGAACATTTGGCGGCCGATTTCAATATTAAGGGATATAGCTGGTGCCTCTAGGCCGTTTCGTAAGCTATCGGGAGCGTGCGGATTTTCAAAACTCGCATCTTTTGTATATTGCGCAAGCACTTGTAACATAGGGCCTGCGCCTTGTTCTACCGGTTGCGCGGTGTCTTGGGGGGCCGGCGCTTCGGTGACCTTTTCTTTCTTTTCTTTTTTTGGTTTTTTCGCCATTGCGTTATTCCGTTATAATTTAACTTTAAGGCGAGTTATCATAGCCTATCTCTGCTCGCAACATATAAGGACGGTGGATTGTCTTTGCTAGGGCGGGGCTGATATATTTCAACGCCTAGGCTATTATGTCCTGTCGTTAGAGATTGCTCCTGTGGGTGAAACCCTTTAAGCGAAGCGTGTGCAATTGGTTGTTAGACCCATTAAGAAATATTGGACGGAGTGAATTTATGTATGAGGTTATTCTTTACGCGGCTATCGCGACAATTGTTTGTGTTATTCTTTACTCTGTTCTGGGGAAATCTATTGGGCATGGCTCAGAAGAGGGGTTTGATCCCACGCAGTTAATGAACAATACGGAAGCACGCAATATTGTTCAGCCGGTTATAGACAAGAATGAAATGCCTGGGATTGCTGCGATTATTAAAGCGGATAATCAATTTTCTAAATCGCAATTTATTCACGGGGCCACGGCAGCGTATTCCATGATTTTAGAGGGCTTTGCAGAAGCCAATCGTGAATTGCTTTCAGAGCTTTTAACTGATGAGGTTTACGCCGTTTATGATGCAGCGATTACAGAGCGCGAGGCAAAAGGTTTAACACAGATTACGGATTTGGGCCGTTTGATGAATTGTGAAATAACGGGGGCAGAAACATCCGGTAAGATAGGCCGTATTTATGTGCAATATGAGGCGGAACTGACATCGGCTTTAAAAAATTCGGATGGAGATATTGTTCAGGGTGATCCTGATATTTTGTCGCGCGTATCCGAAATATGGACATTTGAGCGTAAGCTTAACAGCTCTGATCCTAATTGGCGTCTATCCGATGTGGCTCCATCTACAGGTGATGATCTGGCGACAGACCCCAGTCCTGATACACAGGCTTAACTTTCAAATCATGCAGGTTTTTCAGGCGTATAGGGCAGGGCTAATCTTAGTCGCCGTTTTTATGATGGGCGTGTCAGGCTGTGCAACGTCGGCGGACCGTTTACCGAAACCAACGCCAACCCCAATAAATATGGTTAAAGACATGCCTGAGGCTGAACCAGATTTAATGCCGGCCCCGGCACCGGTTATAACCACGCCGCCGCCTGTGTCCTCAGCATTGCCGCCAAAAGATGATCCAGCTCCGCATGTTGAAATTCCAGTTTATGAAAGCCCTTTAACGGCCCTGCCTTCTTGGCAAGAGCTGGACCACCGTCCGGCGCTTTCAGCGGTGCGACGGTCATGTCAGCGGTGGAGCCATGCGGCGGTAACGGATTATTTAAACCCACACTTACCAGATTACGGAACATATGGTGATTGGGGTGATACTTGCGATTTGGCTCTGCTTTTGGGGAACAGTAAGCAGGAAGCCAAACAGTTTTTCGAAAACCAATTTGTTCCGGTTATGCTTTTATCGGCGGCCAATGAAACGGGTCTGTTAACGGGATATTATCAGCCGGAAATTTCTGTGCGCAGAAAAGCAGACACCGTATTTTCTGAACCTATCCTAGCCGTTCCGGCACAACAGTTAGTCCAAAATTATCCGCGCGGAAAACTCGGGGCGAAATCTTCGCGTGTTATTGCTTATGGCCGCCCAATTGATGTATTTTTTATGCAAATTCAAGGTTCGGGTATTATCCGGTTTAAAGACGGTAAACGTATTCGGGCAGCCTATAATGGAAATAATGGATTTCCTTATACATCGATTGGGCGGGTTCTTATTGGACGCGGGGCAATCGGTAAAGACCAGTCATCCAAAAGCGATATTGAAAAATGGATGGCGGTGGCAGGCCCTATAAAATCCAGGGCTTTGATGAATGAAAACAAACGCTATATTTTCTTTAAAGAACAAGCGATTAAACCGGGCGAAGGCCCTCAGGGCGCGATGCAGGTACCGTTGACTGATATAGGATCTATGGCGGTTGACCCGCGCTATCATCCTTATGGAACCGTGGCCTATATCCAGACGCGCATTCCACAAGAAAAAGGTGATTATAAAGGCAGGGAAACGGCGGTTTTATTGGTAGCCCAAGACACAGGCAAAGCAATTAAAGGAGCCTTTCGCGGTGATCTTTATTTTGGGTCTGGAACGGATGCTGGAGACCGTGCCGGCGTGATGAAACACCCGGCGCATTGGACGATATTATTGCCGCGCCGGCTGGCGGACCGCCTTGCGCAACGTGCAACGCAAACCTCATAAATGCGCTTATGACAAATAGGCCGATAAAACCTGAAGAAAAACAGATCTGGAACCGTGTTGCTCGAACGGTTACGCCGCGCCGGCCTAAAAGCGCTAAAGCTATTTCGTCTCCGAGTCGGGATGATTTTGCGACTATGTTACGATTGCCGCCCGTAGCCGTATCAACCCGCCCGCCGCCTTTGCACAGTCTCGATATTAATCGGGATAAAAAAATCCGGCGTGGGCGCGTCCATATTGATGCGAAAATTGATTTACATGACATGACACAGGCCGAAGCGCGTCCAGCCTTGGCGCGGGCGATTATAGGTGCATCCAACAGAAATTATAAATGTGTTTTAGTGATTACCGGAAAGGGGGCACGGCTGGATGGCGTGCTGCGCCGGTATTTCCCCGACTGGATTGCGGCCCCAGACCTGCGCCCCTTGATTGCCACCTATGCTCCGGCGCATATTCGCCACGGCGGGTTGGGTGCATGGTATGTTTTTTTGAAAACAGCGTAGCGGTCTGATTCAGTCTCGACAGACTGTAATGTGTGGATTATCGCAGTAACATAGATCATTGGGCGTTGATAATTATGGATAGTTTACAGATATTTTGGAAAACAATCTTGGGCGGCTCGCCCGAATTACTGCGCTATAGTGTGTCTGTTATTAGCGCTATATTGATATTAATCGCAGGATGGATTGTGGCCCGCTGGGTGCGCGGGCGTATGCGTAAGCCCAATTTTGGCGGTAGCCGTATGGATGCCACTTTGCGCCCCATTATTGCCAGCACGGTTTTTTATATCATTATTGCCATGACGCTTTATGCTGTTTTGACGAAGATTGGTGTTCCGGCAACTTCGCTTTTGGCTGTTTTTGGCGCGGCGGGCCTTGCGGTTGGTCTTGCACTTAAAGACACCTTATCAAACATCGCGGCGGGGTTGATGATCCTGTTTTTACGGCCACTGGCTATTGATGAATATATAGATACGCCGGGTTTTGCGGGAACCGTGAAAGAAGTTGGCGTGTTTGCAACCACATTGATTAATAGTGAGGGCGTTTTTATTTACATTCCCAACCGGCTGGTTTGGAATGGGCGGCTCATGAATTACGGACGCCATAACACACGCCGGTTTATTTGTGATATTCGTATTGGTTATGAAACAGATTTACGAAAGGCGCAGACATTATTGACAGAGGTTATGATCGGCTTTTCAGACATTATTATGGAGCCATCAGAGCCTGAAGTTTATGTGATGGATTTTGGTGAGAGCGCTGTAATTTTATCATGCCGCTGTTATTTGCCGGGACATGATTGGCTTGCATTGTCCTCTGATTTGCGGATTGCCCTGAAAGCTGGGCTGGATAAGGCCGAGATTGACATTGCCTATCCGCAACAGGTGATAAGGCATAAGGGGGATAGAATTTAAGGTGAGTCTAATTTACCTGATACTGTATCCAGAAAAGCCGAAAGATCAGGTTTTTCCGGTTTAACCAATGGTACGCGCGAAATAGGCAAGGGGACGGGTGTTTTCTCTTTAAGTTCTGCGGTCATGTAATCTTGGAAAATTTTGGCCGGAATTGAACCCCCTGCAACCGCATTCATCGGACTATTGTCATCGGCCCCGACCCATATGCCTGTCACTAAATCGCCCGTATATCCCATAAACCAAGCGTCGCGAAAATCATTGGTTGTACCCGTTTTTCCGCCAATATCATGTCCATCGATATAGGCACGGCGCCCCGTGCCTTGGCGCACACTATGCATCATCACCCGGTTCATATGGCCAAGGTTTTGATTATTGATTACGCGCTGTTCTTCTGGCGTGCGGCGTTCATAAAGCGGAGTGCCATTGGCTGTGGAAATGGTTAAAATGCCGAAGGCTTTATTAGCTTTGCCCCAATTGGCAAATGGTAGATAGGCCTCGGTTAGTGTCAGCGGGGTTGTAACCTGCGCACCGAGTGCCAGACTGCGTAGAGGTGCGATTTGGGTCAGGCCAAAATTATTGGCAGTTTTAATGACACGGTTGCGGCCAATTTCCTCGGCAAGGCTAACAGCAATGGTATTAATTGATTGTGATAGGGCCGCTTCTAACGTCATATCACCTTTAAAGGTTTTGTTGAAATTTTGCGGAGTCCAATCCCCAATCGTGATTTCTCGGTCATTACGAATATCCCAAGGGGTCAGACCAGACTGGAACGCTGCGAGATAGACAAATGGTTTAAAGGCTGACCCAGGCTGGCGCTTGGCTTGAACGGCGCGGTTAAATTGACTGGCACTATATGAGCGTCCGCCAACCATGGCCCGCACGGCTCCATTGCCATCCATTGCGATAAGGGCCGCTTCATCGGCCTTTTTTTCGGGATTAAGGTGGGCTTGGACGGCGCGATTGGCAAGGTTTTGTGCATCTTTATCCAATGTTGTTTGAACAATGATATCTTCGCGCGGCAGACCGATACGGGTTTCAATTTCGGGCCAAATCCAGTCAGCAAAATAATTGGCGCTATTGTCATAATGCTGAGCGCGGATAGTGATTG
The DNA here is from genome assembly GCA_964654665.1 of uncultured Caulobacterales bacterium. GTDB lineage: Bacteria > Pseudomonadota > Alphaproteobacteria > Caulobacterales > Maricaulaceae > CALCKU01. The sequence continues at coordinate 52,623 of CAZZKV010000003.1, forward strand.
GGTTTTGCAATGCGGCATAATGGTCCCAACGGTTAATATAGCCAGCAGTTTTCATGGAGTTGATAACATTGGCTGTCCGCTGCGCTGTTGCATCTTTATTGGAAATGGGATTGAACCGCGATGGAGCCTGCAACACACCAGCGAGCATAGCGCCTTCGGATAAGGAAAGCTGGCTTGCCGGTTTTGAGAAAAAGCTTTGAGAGGCCGCTTCAAGCCCCCATGTTCCGCCGCCAAAATAAATACGCGAGAGATACATTTCCAGAATTTCGTCTTTAGTGAAATTTTGCTCTAATGCGATGGCGAGCATGACTTCCTGAGTTTTGCGGCGTAGCGTTTGTTCGGGCGTCAGGAAGATATTTTTAACAAGTTGCTGGGTTAGGGTCGAGCCGCCCTGAACAACACGCCCGGCCTTTATATTTTCTGCCATAGCTCGCGCTAAGCCAATAGGATCAACACCGACATGGGAGTAAAAACGGCGGTCTTCGGTCGCTAAAACGGCTTGAATAACATGCGGTGGAAGGGCGGCAATTTTTACCGGGGCTTTAGCATTGGCCCCGCGCACTAAAAGATCACGGCCATAGCGGTCAACGATTTGAATACTGACGGGCCGGTTGGGTTTATAGAGGGTTTCAAGGCTAGGCAGGTCTTTGCTGTTAAAGGCAGCCCATGCCAATAGAGCGGTTCCAGCCCAAATGCCGCTTATTGCGGTTAATGTGATAAGTCCACGGGCCCGCCCAATCATGGGGTTTTGCTTTCGAGGTTTTGAGGTTTGTTTTGAGGGCGCGGGGCGATTTGACTTTTTTGACTCTCTGCATTGCGATTCCCGCCATATAGGCACGGCAATATCCGGTGTATCAATCTGCCTTTTATCGAAAGAGTCATCGTGCATGGCTAAGCCATGACGGGATATAGTTAAGCGGGGGTGAAGACCCCCGCTTTATGACTGTAATTTAAATCTGTTATTTGGGCCTGTTATTTTGGTAAAGGGGCAACAGGACCAGCCAAACCGTCAGTTTTGGCCCCCAGTCCGCGTGGTTCAGGTTTATCTTTAACCGGGCAATAGGTTAAAACAACAGAGCCATCGGCTTTGGGGGTTTGTCCGGGTTGTAGAAAATCAAGCGATCCGTCAGGCCGCTTGGCCAAGATTAAATCCAGCTCTTCGCCGCGTGCTTCATAAAGATCGGACAGGCTATATTCTTCGGATAGACGGGTTGATCGAAACCGCCACCCGCCCCACCAGTCCCGGGTCAATGCATCAAAATTACGTCCGCGGGATGATAATGTCCGCCCGCGCGAGGTAAAGGCAATGCCATCGGCATCATCATCATCAGCTTCTTGCCCGGCGACTTGGAAAACACGGTGACGGCCCAGCTCGGGAGCAAATTCAACACAGACAAGTGAGTTATAGGCCTCATTGGGCGTGGCCGCGATAAGATGGCTAAAGGCGCTGTGATCGAGACGGTAATCGGCATTTTCCGATAGAACTTCGCCGTAAAATGTAGCATGGCCTTCGAGCCGGGCTCCGCGTAAACGCCGCCAATTTGTATCGGCCACCAAGACGCTGATATCCATATCTTTAAGCGCTTTGGCTAGCCCGAGTGACCAAGGGTTGGCACCGACAATCATAACGCCGTGTCCTCCGCCCGATGATAATTTTAGGGCTTTGGAGACGGGGCCAATGCTGAAACCGGCACTAATCACTGTGGCAAAGACAAGGGCAAAGGCAAGAGGGACGAACATTGTACCATCCTCGCGGCCTAAGACTTCAAGCTCTGCTGCAAAGAGGCCAGCCACGGCCACGGCCACGACCCCGCGCGGGGCAATCCATGAAACCAGTAGGCTTTCGCGCCAGGATAAGCCGGACCATAATGTTGAAAACATAACGGCAACTGGGCGCACAATAAACATCATAGCGAGCACAAAGGCGATGATTCTCCAATCGGTGACAAAGGTTTTTAAGACATCCGGCGTCAAAGTAGCAGTTAAAATAACAAAGACGCCAGAAACAAGGATAATGGCTATGTTTTCTTTAAACCGGCGCATTTCCACCATTGAAGCAAATTTTGTATTGGCCATGGTCATGCCCAGTGCCGTGACCGCTAAAAGACCGGTTTCATCGGCTAGATTATTGGCGAGAACATAAATCAGCAACACCCAGGCTAAAACAACAGGGGCTTTGAGATATTCGGGTATAGCGCCTTTTCTAAAGGCATAGGCGAGACCAAAGCCGGAAATGATGCCGACAACGCCGCCTAATAGGGCTGCAAAAGCCAATTTACCAAAGACAAGATAGAGCGAGGCCTCGGTTTGGGCGAAGCGGATAAATTCATACCCGCCCACAGCAAATAGGGCACCGAGTGGGTCATTGACAATCCCTTCCCATTTTAAAACATTGGCGGGACGCGATGATAAATGGGCTTGGCGCAAAAGCGGCATTATAACGGTTGGTCCTGTGACAACGAATAATCCGCCAACCATAGCGGCAAGGTCCCATTTCAGACCAACAATATAATGGGCCGCCCCGGCCCCGAGTAGCCATGCAATTGGGGCTGCAATAAACACCATGCGGCCAACGGCATGAGAGGCATCGCCTAAATCTTTGAAGCGTAAATTAAGCCCGCCTTCGAACAGAATTATAGCCACAGCAATTCCGATCATTGGTCGATACACATCACCAAAATCCTCAACAGGGTTGAGCCGGAATAATTCGACATAATGGCGTATGCCATCAGGCAGACCAAATGTTAGAATCCAGCCTAGTAATGGGCCGAAGATTAAGCCGGCAATAGCCATCAGGACAATAGCTGGACGTTGTAGACGCCACGCTAACCATTGCGCGCCAATGCCCAATGTTCCAATCAATGCAATTTTAAAAGGCAGCATATTTACTGCGTGGTGTGCGATTTCAGCAGCCATAGATGTCCATCATTCCCAATATTGATAGTTAAAGTGTGTTGTGCGTGCCTAGCTTGTGGCGCGCTGTATATCAAAGCCGATATCATTAGAGCCATAACTGCCATGATCATATTGATCAACGCGGTTTTCAAACCAGTTGAGAATATAATTATAAATTCCGCTGAATAAATCATTAAGTTCATCCTCTTTAGCGGGTAATGATAAAGTAACGGGATCATTTGCATCCAGCTGGACAAACATACGGTCACCTTCTTTGCGGCAGGTCATAATGACGCGCATATAATCATCATCGCCAGAGATACGGATGGCGAGACCAAAACTGAGCGGTTCGAGGGGCAGAAAGCCTTTGCCAGCTACGGAAAAGGCGGCTGACCCGTAATTTTGAGCTTGGAACGGGCCTTGGGGCGGAACCAGAAATACACATTGCTTCCCGCTATGGAGATACTGACAAAGCCCGTCGCGTATGGCCTCGGCAATAGACCGAATTTGGGCATAATTATCAAAGCTGCGTTCGCCGTAAACCCGCGCTGCGGCTTTGATTTTGTCAAGCGGAACAGTTTTGTCTTTTTGTGCCATTGTCCGGGTCCATATCTTAAGGTTTGGGCGAAGCATCACGCCTGTCTCACAGGTAACATAGCCATAGTCGCCCTGTTGCGCCAAGCAAAATTAAAAGGGTTTTAACCATAAATACAGTGAGCTATCGTGTCTGGCATGGCCATTGCTTGGGTTTGTATAACTATATTGAAAGGCCCGGTCATGAAACATTTTCCTAAATGTGTTATAGCATTTATAGCGGTAACGTCTTTATCGGGCTGTGCCATGATCGGAAATATGTCCCAATCTTTATGGGGTGGCGCCCAAAGCTTTGGTCTTCAAACGCAAAAAAGTGTTTTATCTTTGCTGCGCCCTGCCCCGAAAACGGATTATGCGGATGCGAGCGGGAATGCCGCTGGTTATGTATTGACGGGATGGGATGATTCTGATGTTAATTATGGTGTTTTGGCCCGCCGCCACGATCTTGTGCGCTCTGTTATGCCTGCGCCTGCTCATGAAGATGCGCGCCAGTATTTTCAAACACCGGCCCCGCGTCCGCAGCCTTCTGTACAAAAAGAACCATCTATTGCGCCGGGCAGTGATATTGCATTTGTGAAAACCGATGGCCCGTCTCATATGGTCGATTGGCAAGGGTGTGAGCAGAGTAGCGGTGGAACCTTTATATCGAGTGCTGCTGGTTATCGCCTTAACCCGGATTTTGAAAATTGTATGCGCTCCCGCGGTTATAAACCAGAGTCGGAAATACATACTGAAGAGACACTTGCAGGGGCGCCCCATACAGCGGCGCCATAAGCCGGTCAGCGGGAACACCAAAAGTCTTGCTAAATCTTTCGGGCTGGGGCAAAGCCATGCGCATGAGCGACCCTGATATTGACAACAAAAATACCGTTAAAACTGAACCGGCCTCGCAAGGCTTGAAGTTTGTCCTTGAATCGGGGCCCGTTATTATTTTTGTTGTGCTTTATTTATATATGCGCCGGAGTAATCCTGACGGGGCCATTTATCCTGCCGCCGCTGTTTTCACAATTTTATCGATTATGGCGCTGGCGATATCTCGGATTAAATTTGGGAAATTCTCATTCCCTTTAGTTTTGGGCACCGTTGTTATTACAGTGTCCGTGGGCCTGGCCTATATTTTTAGAAACCCGACATTTTTCTATATGAAACCAACAGTTATCAATGCTTTGTTTGGGGCTGCTGTTATAGGCGGCGTTTTTGCCCGTAAAAATGTGATTAAAATGTTGATGGGCGAAGCCTTTAGCCTCCCCGATAAAGCCTGGAACACCCTTGCGATACGGTGGGGTTTGTTTTTCTTTGCCTTGGCGATCGTCAATGAAATTGTCTGGCGTGGTTTTGACGAAGCATTTTGGGTGAAGTTCAAGATCTTCGGATTCATGCCATTGACGATTGCTTTTACATTGTTGCAAATGCCCTTTATTTTGAAACATAGTTCAAAAACACCGCCCCAAACTTAGTAAGATTCCAGGTTAATTGAATTGAAGCGGTATCCAATGGGCACGGGCGATTGCGGTCAGGTCTTTTTCTTTAAAATGTTCATAATTGTCAGACAAGGCAATGGTTTCCATTTTTTCAAGAACAAGCTCGCGGTGCTCAAAATTATTGAGCTGCATAATATAGTGTAGCAGTTTTGTTTCGTGGTTATGCGACTTTACTATGGCTTCAATGGCATCACGATGTTGGATGAACCAGTCTAAGACCGTTGCTTTTGTTATCGCTATATCAGAATCAGTTTTTTGATGAATATCCAGAATTGAGTCGATAAAACAATCGACTTCTTCTTTGTAAATTTTTTTATCAATGATGACGGTTGCCGCCAATAATGTAAATATACTGTTCCACGAACCCGCTTGCATTTCTTTGCCTCTTTTGGGTTTTGTTTTTATCCCATTGGTTCGCCCTAATGGGCTGTCTCTGAATAGTAGATGAACTTTCATTTAAATCAATTTAAACAAGAGAAAAGGCAATTTTCAACTTTCGTTAAGTGTCTTTTTACTATAAGGTAATTTGATATATTGCTGTTTTTAAAAATAAGAGTAACGTATATAGGTTATAGAACTTTTCGGTCAGATTATAGGGACGAATCATGACAATAGAGCAAAGTGGGATGCTCGACCCGACTACCCCTTTTATGCGAGTTGAGGCTGTTCGCTGTGAAATCATACGCGATGGGATACGCGATGAATGTCAATCAGAGGCGGATGGGCATTTTTATCAATTATTAGCCATGCAAAAATTAGGTGTATTTGAACCTTTGACGGAAGAATATAGGGCGCTCAATGCCATGTTGACACAATTGGGGGCTGGCAAGAGGACTGCAGAGCTTGCATGGCGTTTATTTGCACAGTCTCTCTAGCTTTTGAATTGAACCTTTTTCAAGCGGTGCTATAAGCCCCTCATATTAAAGTGAGGATTATCATGGCATCTTTGGACAGTTTCAATTGCGAACGCGAAATTAAAGTTCGCGGCGGTACTTATACCTATTATGATTTGGGAGAGGCTGAAAAAAATGGATTAACCGGCATTTCGAAACTGCCCCGTTCTTTAAAGGTATTATTGGAAAACCTGTTGCGTCACGAAGACGGCAATACTGTCACCAAGGCTGATATTCAGGCGGTTGCTGACTGGCTTGAAACCAAAACATCGACCCATGAAATTGCTTATCGTCCGGCCCGTGTTCTCATGCAGGACTTCACTGGCGTTCCGGCCGTGGTTGATCTGGCAGCAATGCGTGATGCAATGGTTAAGCTGGGCGGTGACGCCAAGGCGATTAATCCGCTCAACCCCGTTCACCTTGTTATCGACCATTCTGTTATGGTGGATTACTATGGAACGAAAACGGCCTTTAAGAAAAATGTCGAACGCGAATATGAACGCAATGGCGAGCGCTATGATTTTCTAAAATGGGGTCAGGAGGCTTTTGATAATTTTGCTGTTGTGCCGCCGGGAACGGGTATTTGCCATCAGGTTAATCTTGAAAACCTTGCCCAGACGGTTTGGACGAAAACGGAATCCGGTAAAACCTATGCTTTCCCGGATACGCTTGTTGGAACGGATTCGCATACAACAATGATTAATGGCCTCTCTGTTTTAGGCTGGGGTGTTGGCGGCATTGAAGCTGAAGCGGCGATGCTAGGCCAGCCGATCTCTATGTTGATCCCCGAAGTTGTTGGCTTTGAGTTGACTGGGAAATTACCCGAAGGGGCCACCGCAACAGACTTAGTGCTGCGCGTTGTGCAAATGTTACGTGAAAAAGGTGTTGTTGGGAAATTTGTCGAATTTTACGGTGAAGGCTTGGACCATCTCTCGTTGGAAGATCAAGCGACATTAGCCAATATGGCTCCAGAATATGGCGCAACATGCGGTTTTTTCCCGGTTGATGAAGATACGCTGAAATATCTAAATGCGACAGGGCGCGATAAGCAGCGTATTGAATTGGTCGAAGCTTATGCCAAAGCCCAAGGGCTGTGGCGCGACAGGGCTACGCCAGAGTTTACGGACACAATCAGTCTAGATGTAACTACGGTCATGCCGGCGATTTCGGGCCCCAAACGCCCTCAAGACCGTTTTGATCTTAAAGGTGCGAACCGCACATTTGCTAAAATTCTAGGGAAAGATTTTGGCAAATCCCCAACGGCTGATAGCGCGGTACAGGTTAAAGGGCGAGACTTTAGCGTTGATCATGGTGATGTCTTTATTGCGGCCATTACATCTTGTACCAATACATCCAATCCATCCGTGATGATGGCTGCGGGACTTGTCGCTCAAAAAGCCAATAAAGTAGGTTTGACGGTTAAACCTTGGGTTAAGACATCGCTGGCGCCCGGTTCTCAGGTGGTGGGCGAATATTTGGAAAAATCCAAATTGCAAACAGAATTGAATCATCTGGGTTTTGACGTTGTCGGTTATGGCTGTACGACCTGTATTGGTAATTCAGGCCCATTGGCGCCGGAATTTGCCGAAGCTATTGCCGCAGGCGATTTAGTGTCTTGCTCGGTTCTGTCGGGTAACCGGAATTTCGAAGGCCGTATTGGCCCTGATATTAAAGCTAATTTCCTCGCCTCCCCGCCGTTGGTTGTGGCCTATGCTTTAGCTGGATCTCTGCACCATGATTTTGATGCAGACCCGCTGGGTGTTGATAAAAACGGAAATGATATTTACCTCAAAGATATTTGGCCGACATCAAAAGAAATTGCCGATGTTGTTCGCAAGGTGATTACACGGAAGATGTTTACAGAGCGCTATGCCGATGTCTTTAAGGGTGATCGTCAGTGGCAGAAAATTAAAGTAACAGGCGGAAAGACATATAATTGGGCTCCGGGATCGACTTATGTTCGGAACCCGCCCTATTTCGAGGGTATGACAACAACACCCGATCCGGTTGAGGATGTTAAAAATGCTAATATTCTCGCACTGTTAGGTGATTCGATTACAACGGATCATATTTCGCCAGCTGGCGCGATTAAACATGATGGCCCCGCGGGTGATTACCTCTCGGCGCATCAAGTTCCGAAAAACGAGTTTAATTCCTTTGGTTCGCGCCGGGGTAATCATGAAGTGATGATGCGTGGTACATTTGCCAATATTCGGATTAAGAACCAAATGGCCCCGGGAACAGAGGGCGGCGTTACCAAACATATTCCGTCTGGCGAGGTGATGAGTATTTTCGATGCTGCGCAAAAATACCATGCAGAGAATACGGATTTGGTTGTCTTTGCTGGGAGTCTTTACGGCAATGGTTCATCGCGCGACTGGGCCGCAAAAGGCACAATTCTATTAGGCGTGAAAGCGGTTATTGCTGAAAGCTTCGAGCGTATTCACCGCTCTAATCTTATTGGTATGGGTGTCTTGCCGCTGGAGTTCCAAAAGGGCGATAGTTGGCAAAGCCTTGGGATGAAAGGTTCGGAAACGGTAAGCATTGCCAATATTGCCGATTTATCACCGCGCGGGACATTGGATGTGACAATTGATTTCCCGGATGGATCATCCAAGACCGTTACAGCCACGGTGCGGATTGATACGGATAATGAGCATGAATATTATAAAAACGGCGGTATTCTGCATTATGTTCTGCGCAATCTGGCCCGTGAAGCGGAAGCGGCTGAATAGAGATTTGTTATCTAATGTGTGAAAACCCTCGCTGTGCGAGGGTTTTTTTACGGGCTAGGTTTTGGGGGTGGTAAACAAGCGCGCCCCGGTTTTTTAAGCTCCCATAATATATAAGACTTATTGGACCAAGTCGCACAAATATCGGTGCGGGTTTTGAGCAGCTCTGCCACAGAGGGACGGGTCCGGTGCACAAAATTGACGAATAACCCATCGGCGTCTAGTAAGGCATTAACCTGACCGGGGCGACGTACTCTTTGCGTTTTATGCGTTGCGGCGCGGCGCTGATCCAGCAGAACTGTCATGAGCCGAGGTTTCCATAAACCAACAAGCCGTTCGCCTTTCACAGCTGCAACATGGTCAGCCATGGCTTGGGTCTGGGGCGTAAAAAGGTAATTTTTGCGTTTTGGAAATGTATGATCTTTTTGAACTGTGTTCCATGATGTATAGGCTATGCAACCGGCTGCGGTGAGACCGAATAACATTCGTCCATATTTAAGCTTCCCTGCAATCCGTTCAGCACCTGAAAAGACATAAAATAGAAATAGGGGCAAAACGGGTATTAAATATCTGACCGGAATGGTTTTAAGAAAAAACAAGCCTATGAATCCTATATGGCCTAAAAATAACAGACGGTCTGGTGAGAGTATAGCGCTTACCTTATCGGGGTGTGGCCAGAGTGATCGCGATCTTAAAAACCCAATGATCATTAACGGGAAAAGGGTTATCTGCAAAATTCCGATATTGGTTTTAAGCCCATTGGGTGCGATCCAGTGATAGATAGATTGAGACTGTATATATTTTGGCCATAGAAGATCGGGAATATGGGAAACATAAGAGAGCGTTGTGTGACCATATAATATTATAAATTGACGGAAGCGTTGAAAAATAGAGGCGTCTATTTTATCCCCCTGCCCTGATATATCCTTATATATAAGAATATTGGACCGCATTTCACTTGTCAGGCTTATGGCGATGTCCGTACCAAGTGTTAGGCCCGCGCCAGCCAAAGCAACCCATAAATAGCGGAAGTTTTTGCGGGTTATAAATAGGATGGCAGCCGCACTATAGATGACGAGGCTTTCTATTCTAAAAATGGCAGGGAGTAATATAATTATGATGCAGAGATAGTTTTTAACTGAGGTTAATTTTTTTGTCTTGGTAGCCGCGATACTTAATCGATCCATAGCCCATAAGGATGCGATAAATAGAAAAGCATAAGCTATATTGGGTTGCCCATCTTGCTGGAAAGAAAAAATATAGGCTGCAAACAAGCAAGCGGCAAAATAGGCCAAAGCTGTCATGCGGTTTTGAAATTGCGGTAAGAAGTATTGTAATGCTATAAGACAGCCCCCCGCCCATAGAATGCTATTCATAACGCCGATAGGGAAAACGCCATCGCCAAAGAAAAGACTTATTGCGGCAAGAATGACAGGGTAACCGGGCAAAACGGCGGCGTGGGTTTCCATCAGGTGATCCCAAGTCCGGCCTTTTAAAAGGTTTTGGGCATGAATATAATATTGTCCGTAATCGCCATTGGTATTTTGATAATTTCCCAAGACCCAAAAAGCAGAGATTAAAATATAGCCAATGGCTAATCCCAGAGCGAGCGACTTTACGGGTAATTTATTTTGGTTCATCATTGACGTCGAATAGAAAAAAAGAGGTCAACATATTCACGCCTAAAATAGCCAGTAGAGCCGGAATTATAACGGTTCCAAATGGCGCGGGAATGCCTGTGTTTATAGAGGCCAGCCACGGGGGAATCCCGAAAACAAGGGAGAATATAATAAATAAAAGCCCGATAGAGAGATATATTGCGGGCAGAGAAAAATGCATAATAAAATGGCGCACCCAAATCCGGCGGAAAAAATTCCTAATATTCCCGACTGTAAAGCTAAATAACTCTCGGCGTAATTTTAAATCACTCTCCTCACCTCTATAGCGTATATGTATGGGAATATCGCTAACGATGCTGCGTTGGAGATTAAGGTGATGCAAAATATCACTTTCAAAAAAATAGCGTTTGGCAATTTTATCTCGAGGCAAGGTCTCGAAAGCTGCCCGCGTAATAGCGACGAATCCGTTAGTCGGATCCGTTATCGAATAATAACCGGACGCAAATTTATTGGTAAAAGACAATATGGCGTTTAAAAAAATTCTGAGCCGCGGCATATCTTTTAAATCAGATGGGCGCAGAAAACGGGACCCTTTGGTGTAATCCGCGCGTCCTTGTGTCAACGGAATGATAAGGGCATCGATATAAGCGGGGTCATGTTGGTCATCACTGTCCATTTTAAGGGCAATATCAGCGCCCAGGTCGAACGCTTTGGTAAAGCCGGTCAAGCTGGCGGCGCCAACGCCTTGATTTTCGGGATGATGTATTACTGTTATCCGCGTATCGGTAATGGTTTTGGAGACATGCGTACCGGTTTTTTGGGGACAACCATCATCGACAATAATGATATGGGTAATGGTTTCTGGAAGGCCTTTTATGACGGCGTCTATTGTGCCAACAGCCTTATAGCTGGGAATTACAACTGCAAGATTAGGTAAGGTATCATTATAACGTCGCACAGCTTTGGGATATGGAATAGCGGGTAATTTTCAAGTATTATTTTTTAGCACCGTTCCCGATACAGTCACTGTAACGCCTTTGGGCTGGCTTATTATCAAAAATAATCCCTTTATTATGTAGTGCATAATCACTGACGGCTATAATGGCTCCGCTCTTGCGGGGTATGGGATTTGGGGCTTTGATTAAAACGGGGATGGTTTTTTGGTTCAAAGCGGTAATAAGCGATGAATTGGAGGGCTTTACCCAAGCGGCAATTTGGTTTTTTTTGAGACCTTGCGCCATGAGTGCTCGAATATCGCCGATCTGTTTGACAGGAATAGAGATCATCATTTCTGGCGCAAGCGCCGCTAATTTGCGGGCTTGTCTAGCATTATAGCTGATTAATATGACATTATCTTGCATTTTGGCGCGGCGTATCGATTTGATAACGGTTTTATAATCCGCACTGGATTTAAAATCGATTTCCAGATAGAGGCGGTTTTGTGCGGCGAGCAGATAATCATCCAATTTTATGGGCGTGTCTGATGTGATGCGGTCTTTCGTGTCGCGTAATAATATGGATTGTGCGGCGCTCCACGGTGTTTTGACTATGGGCCCTTTGCCCGTTGATTTGTCATCCCATAGGCCGTCATGGAACAATATATGGGTGCCGCCTGCTATTCGGGCAACATCGATTTCGGCCATTATGATACCGGCGGCTATTAAGCCATCTAATCCGCTACGGGAATTTTCCGGCCATGGCGTTTCGCGTGATGTGCCGCGGTGCGCGGCAATCATGACGCCATTGCCGGATAGACACGAAAGCTGTTGTTCGAGGGGGAGCCATGTATTAGGCCGGACCTCGAGGCTGTCGGGGTTTTCAGGCAGGCAGGCGGTTAAGGCCATAAGGCCAGCCAGGAAAACCGCGATTATAAACGCTTGGGTTTTATGTCTCATGATTGTCTTTCGCGGCAATAGCTTCTATCAAGCGGCGAGTATAGAAGGGGCTTATGGCCAAACCAAGTTCTGACAGCATAAAGATGGATACAGGCGAGACAATTTTTGCGCTTAGCTCTGCACCGGGGCGGGCGGGCGTCTCTGTCTTTCGAGTGAGCGGGCCTAATGCGTTGATGAGTGTTCAAACTTTGACGGGTGCGCCCTGCCCTGTCCCGCGCCGGGCTGCCTTTCGCCGTCTTTATAACGGCGATGTAGTGATCGACGAGGCTTTGGTGATTGTTATGCCTGCGCCAAATAGTTTTACAGGCGAAGATGTGGCGGAATTTCAAACCCATGGATCATTAGCTGTGATTGATGCTATGGCAGCTGCGCTTTTGGCTACAGGCGCACGCCACGCCGCGCCGGGCGAATTTACGCGGCGGGCTTTCATCAATGGCCGAATGGATTTGACGGAGGCCGAAGGGCTGGCGGATTTAATTGATGCCCAAACCGAAGGGCAGCGTGTGCAGGCTTTACGCCAAATGCAAGGGGGACTGCGCGATATTTATGAAATGTGGCGGTCAGATCTGATCGACGCTTTGGCAATGGTTGAGGGAGAAATTGATTTTCCCGATGAAGGTGATGTGCCGGATGCCTTGGCACTTAAAGCGACGCCGCCGATCGAATCTGCGGTGCATGCCATGCAAATGGCTATATCAGAAGCGGGACGTGGGGAGCGGGTTCGGGCAGGATTGAACATTGCGGTTATTGGCAAGCCAAACGCTGGAAAATCAAGCATTATCAATAGGATAGCGGGCCGTGATGTGGCTATTGTATCCGATGAAGCAGGAACAACACGTGACATTATTGATGTGCCTTTAGTGATGGCGGGCCTACCGATACGCTTGTCCGATACGGCTGGTTTGCGAGCGGCAGAAACAAAAATTGAGGCTGAAGGCGTAAGGCGGGCTAAACAGCGTAGCAGTGAAAGCGATATACGAATTTATGTTCATGATAGTACCGAAGGGGAGATATCCGAAGCAGAGACAAAATCTCTGCGTCCGGGGGATATTATTCTTTTCAATAAATCTGATCAACGCAAGACTCCGCCCGCTCTGCCGCACAACAGGACAGATATTCATATATTTTATATTTCAGCGCAAACAGGGGCTGGATTTAAAGCTTTTTTGGATTTTTTTGAACAGTGTATAACGGAGCGGTTTTCGCCGCAGAACCTGCCGGGATTAACGCGGCTGCGTCATCTCGATTGTACGCAGCGTGCGCTGGATGCGGCGCTAAGGGCGAGCGGTCATTTGCGCGATGCGCCGGAATTGGCCGGGGATGATTTGCGCAGCGCCCTCCATGCGATCAAGGAATTAGCGGGGGAAACAGATATGGATGCTGTATTTGACCGAATCTTTTCACGGTTTTGTATCGGAAAGTAATGTTTCACGTGAAACATATGCATCTTTTTATATGCGTTCTGTGCGCCGCGGCTTTTTGTCGACAAGGCTCCAGTCTTACGCTATGCGCGCGGCAGATAAGAGAATAGGAACTGGAGCCTGATATGCCCAAAAGCTGGGATGTCATAGTGATTGGCGGCGGTCATGCCGGATGCGATGCTGCCGCGGCTGCGGCCCGTATTGGTGCGCGCACGCTTTTGTTGACCCATAAAGTCGAAACAATTGGCGAAATGTCTTGTAATCCGGCTATTGGCGGATTGGGTAAAGGACATTTAGTGCGCGAGATTGATGCGTTGGACGGTGTTATGGCCCGTGTGGCGGATGTATCGGGCATTCAGTTTCGGTTGCTAAATCGCTCCAAAGGCCCGGCTGTGCGCGGTCCGCGCACGCAAAGTGATCGCTGGCTTTATAAGCAGACTATGCAGGAGACGTTGCAATCTTATGAGAACTTAACCATCAGGGCCGCAGCTGTTGAGGATGTGATTGTTAAAGATGGCTGTGTTGCCGGGGTTATAACAGCCGCCGGTGAACAGATTACCTGCGCGCGGGTGATTTTAACAACCGGTACATTTTTAAAGGGTGAAATTCATATTGGCCATAGCCGAACTCCTGCGGGTCGCCATGGCGAGGCGCCTGCCATCGGATTGGCAAACCGGCTGTATGCGATGGGGTTTGATATGGGACGGCTCAAGACGGGAACACCGGCGCGTCTGGATAAAACTTCGATTAATTGGGACGCGTTGGAGCAGCAAGAGGCTGATGTTGCGCCTGTTCCCTTTTCTTTTTTGACGGATAAAATAACGGTCCCGCAGGTTACTTGCGCGATTACGCGTACAAATGCAAGAACTCACCGTGTTATATCAGAAAACATAAAAAAATCAGCCCTTTACGGGGGTGGTATATCCGGGAAGGGCCCGCGATATTGCCCCTCTGTTGAGGATAAAGTCGTACGGTTTGCGGATCGTAATTCACATCAGGTTTTTCTGGAACCTGAAGGCTTGCCGGGAAATCCTGACGGTAATACCGTTTACCCCAATGGTATCTCAACTTCTCTACCTCTTGAAATTCAGGATGCTTTCATGCGTACAATTGAGGGTATGGAAAACTGTATTGTGCAGCGTTATGGCTATGCGATTGAATATGACTATGTTGATCCGCGCGAATTAAAAGCGACGCTGGAAACCCGCCGCTTGCCCGGTCTCTATCTAGCGGGACAAATTAATGGTACAACGGGTTATGAAGAAGCGGCTGCCCAAGGGTTAATGGCGGGGCTGAATGCAGCCTTGGCGGCGGGCGGTTCAAAGCCTTTCATTCTTGACCGGTCACAAGCCTATATTGGTGTGATGATTGATGATTTAATATCCAAAGGCGTGACCGAGCCTTATCGTATGTTTACCAGCCGTGCTGAATACCGTCTTGTACTGCGGGCTGATAATGCCGATCAGCGCCTCACAGATATGGGTGTGGATATAAAATGCGTCGGGGCTGCGCGGCAGGCAGCGTTTACAGCTAAAAAGACACGGCTGGAGCAGGGTGAGGCCTTGGTTCGGAGTTTGAGCGAGACACCATCTCAGCTTAATAAACGCGGGATTAAAGTCAATGCCGATGGGGTTTTGCGCAGTGCTTTGGATCTTTTGGCTTATCCCGCCGTTGGATTTGAGGATTTGATACCGATTTGGCCGCAATTGGGGGCGTTAAAGCCGGATACGCGCGACCATCTTGAGGCTGAAGCGCTTTATTCGGGCTATATCGAGCGTCAGGCTCGTGATATTGCTGCGTTTCGGCGCGATGAGGGTCTGCGGCTCCCCGAAAATTTCGATTATCAGGCCATTGGCGGCATATCCAATGAAGTGCGCAGCAAACTTATGGCCGTTCGCCCGGCCACATTAGGTCAGGCTGCGCGTATTGAGGGCGTGACGCCGGGCGCGCTGACGGCCTTGCTCGCTTATGTAAAAAAGGCCGGATAATGACCTATAGCCGCGATGATTTCGCTGCGGAAGCTGATGTTTCACGTGAAACATTAAAGGCTTTTGATGTGTGGCATGGGCTTTTACAGACATGGAACCGCAAAATAAATCTTGTTGCTCCGGGAACCGTAGCGGATTTTTGGCGCCGTCATGCACTGGATAGTTGGCAAATTGCGGCGCATGTGCCCTCGCGTGCTGAAAAATGCCTTGATATGGGCTCGGGCGCGGGGTTTCCGGGATTGGCTGTGGCGATAGCGCTGGAGCAAAGCGGGTCGGGTCGGGTGTTATTAGTTGAATCTGCGGGTAAAAAGGCTAGTTTTTTAAAAACCGTTACGCGGACATTATCACTACCGGCTGATATTACGTCGACTCGGGCTGAGACACTATCGCCGCAATCTTATGATTTGATTACGGCTCGTGCTTTTGCCCCGCTGCCTAAACTTTTAAATTATGCACAGAGTTTTTGGGGAGAGGGTACAATTGGTCTTTTCCCCAAGGGACAAAGCGCAGAAGCAGAATTGACCGAAGCGTCTAAATACTGGACATATGACGTGGAAATATTGCCGAGTCGCAGTGATCCCGCCGGGGTTATCTTGAAAATTTCAGGACTTGCAGCTCGGTCTTAATAGTAGGTTTGAAACTGGAGTTCGTGTGAGCACAGCCCGTATAATCGCAATCGTCAATCAAAAAGGCGGTGTTGGTAAAACCACAACAGCTGTCAATTTGGCGGCCGCTTTAACATTGGCCAATCAAAAGGTCTTATTGGTTGATATTGATCCACAAGGGAATGCCTCAACCGGACTTGGAGTGCATAGCGCATCACGTGATGTAACTATTTACGAAGTTCTGGTTGATGGGCGTGATGCGAGCGAGGCTTTTACTCAGACAGATGTTCCGGGACTCACTTTGATCCCATCCCATATGGATTTATCGGGGGCAGAACTTGAAATCGGGGCTACGGAGGGCCGGACATCACGCTTACAAAAGGCTTTGGCTCCGCATCATGAGGATTTTGATTATATCCTCATTGATTGTCCGCCCTCGCTTAGCTTGTTAACGGTTAATTCTCTGGTGGCGGCGCATTCCGTTATTGTGCCTTTGCAATGTGAATTTTTTGCACTGGAAGGCCTGAGCCAACTCTTGCGGACCATTGAGATGGCCAAGGCGAATATCAACCCGTCCCTTGTTATCGATGGGGTGATGTTGACTATGTATGATAAGCGGAACAGATTATCGGCACAGGTCACGCAAGACGTAAGAAAACATTTAGGCCGCGCTGTGTTTAAAACAATTATTCCGCGAAATGTCCGTATTGCCGAAGCCCCTTCATTTGGGAAACCTGTTTTAATGTATGACCCCGATTGTATTGGATCCACGGCCTATAAAAACTTAGCCAAAGAATTATTAATCCGGCATGGCAGAGTGGCAAATTAATATGATTTCAGTAATAATATCAATAGGATAGGTGATATGGCGCAATCAAAAAAACCCCAACGCGGGTTAGGGCGTGGGCTTTCGGCTTTGATGAGTGACGCAGGGTTGAACACTGACAATGTTGAAGCGGTTAAAGACGTAAAGGGCGCGTCCGGGCCGCGTAAATCTTCGCAAGACGACCTGATATCGCCTGACCGTAAATCCGGCAATAGCGTAAGTGCTATTTCGATTGATCAAATCATTCGTAATCCGGATCAACCCCGCCGTTATTTTGACCCTGAGAAGCTGGAGGATTTAACCCGGTCTATTGCCGATAAAGGCGTGTTGCAGCCGATATTGTTGCGCCCTATTCCGCGTAAGCCGAGCCATGTCAAACCCCTTTATCAGATTGTCGCAGGCGAGCGGCGTTGGCAGGCCTCCGTAAAAGCAGGTCTGACGCAAATGCCTGCATTGGTTCGAGAATTGTCGGACCGCGATGTTCTTGAAATCGGCGTTGTTGAAAATGTGCAGCGTGCCGATTTAAATCCGATTGAAGAGGCGTTAGCCTATCGGGCGTTGGTGGATCAATTTAACCGTACACAACAAGAGATTTCTAATGCTATTGGGAAAAGCCGTCCTTATATTGCCAATTCTCTGCGGTTGTTAAGCCTGCCAGAGCGAGCACAAGTGTTTTTACAAGAAGGTAAAATTACAACGGGCCATGCTCGGGCGATTATCGCCGCGCCTGATCCGGTTGCTTTGGCCGAAAATATTGTCGATAAAGGACTATCCGTGCGTGAGGCCGAAGATTGGGTGCGCCGTATGAAAAAACAGGGTGCAGGTCCGGGCAAGGTTCCGGCTATAAAAACAGCGGATATTCGCAAGGTCGAAACTGATTTAAGGGACGCATTGGGTTTGGCCATAGATTTACGCCATAAAAGCCCGGGCGGGGAGGTGCGGATTAAATATAAAACCGGAGACCAGCTTGAAGAGATTATCCGGCGGCTGAAAGATTAATGACTTCGCCTTCTATAATAGATCCGGTTGACTTTGCCGGCGCACTTATTCGCCGCCCGTCAATTACGCCTGTTGATGCCGGTGCTATGGATATGTTGCAAAGGGCATTGGAAGATATGGGTTTTGTCTGCCGGCGTTATCCTTTTGGACAGGGTGCTGAACGGGTCGATAATCTTTATGCGCGGCTTGGCAAGGCAAAGCCCAATTTTTGTTTTGCAGGCCATACGGATGTTGTGCCTGAGGGCGAGCGTAGCGGCTGGGATGATGACCCTTTTGCAGGTCATGTTCGCGACGGCGCGTTACGCGGACGCGGTGCAGCGGATATGAAAGGGGCGATTGCAGCTTTTGTCGGGGCTTTATCGCAATTAATTCAAACAGGCTGGAGCCCACCAGGATCGATAAGTTTTCTAATCACGGGCGATGAAGAGGGCCCGGCGATTAATGGAACCCGAAAGTTACTCGAAGCCATAACCCAAGACGGAGAAGTCATTGACCATTGTCTTGTTGGCGAGCCGACTAATCCGAACGGTTTGGGCGATATGCTTAAAAATGGGCGGCGCGGGTCGATTAATACGGTGATCACCGTAACAGGCCGGCAGGGTCATGTTGCCTATCCGCAGCGGGCGAGCAATCCGGTTCCGGTGCTTATTCAAATTTTATCACAATTGACAGAGAGGGAGCTGGATGCTGGCGATGATTTTTTCCAGCCTTCCAATCTGGAGGTGACAACGGTTGATGTCGGAAACCCAACTGAAAATATGATCCCCGAAACTGCCAGCGCACGGTTTAATATTCGCTTTAATACTCACCACAGCGGGGCGAGCCTATCGGATTGGATACAATCCATTACCGCTTATGCGCAAGAGGATTTCGACGGCCAGATTGATACGGTTATCCGCATTAGCGGGGAGTCTTTCATGACTCCGCCGGGCAGGCTGACTGATATTATTCAAACAGCCTGCGAAGATGTGACTGGCCGGCGGCCAGATTTGTCAACATCGGGTGGAACATCGGATGCGCGCTTTATTTGTAATTATGCACCGGTGGCCGAATTTGGTCTTGTTGGCGCAACAATGCACCAATTAAATGAGCATGTTGCAGTGGATGATATTTATAAATTACGAGATATTTATGCCAAAATATTGAGGTTGTATTTCACATGAACCTCGCACGTTATTTAAGCGGTAGTATTAAAGCTTTAGGCCCTAGCCCGGGGTGGGAGGTCTATTTCGATCTTTCTCGCAGAGGATTTCAAAAGAGTTTTATTGCTCTGTGTTTGACAATGGTGTGTTTATATTTATGCGGTGCTATCATTGAAATACATCGCGCCGCCCAGCAGGGCGTGGCAGTGGTCCGAGCAATACCAGCCGCCGGGTTTTTCCTTATTGCCTGCTTATATTTACTAAGCTTTTCGGCCATTGCTTATATATTGGTTATGATATTTGATCGCCAAAACCGGTTTCGTCCATGGGTCATTTTGCGTCACTGGATTGTATTTTTTGCCAGTTTTACGGCGGCTCTCTTTTTTATGGCGTCCCTTTATCTAGCTTTGCCGTATATTATCGCCAATATGGCTGCCTTCATCCTGTATTTGGGACTTTTGGGCGTGGACATCCGGCTGGCTTCAAAAATTGGAGACTTTGATTGGGGCGGTGCGATATTGACGGGCTGCGTTATTCACGCCATGGGCTTAATGATTATTCTTACGGGGATTGCGCAATTTATTGCCTAAGGGCTTACCGCTATTAACCTGTCCGGCCCGTTATATAATCTTGTGTACGGCTATTACTTGGGCTGGTGAAGATTTTTTCAGTATCATCATATTCAATTAAATCCCCCATATAGAAAAAGGCGGTTTTATCCGACACACGGGCCGCTTGTGCCATAGAATGGGTCACAATAATAATGCAATAGCGCTCTTTAAGCTCATCAATCAGGGCTTCGAGTTTGGCTGTTGCAATTGGATCCAGCGCTGAGGCCGGTTCATCCATTAAAATAACATCCGGCGAAACCGCAATGGCTCGGGCAATCACAAGCCTTTGTTGCTGTCCTCCTGACAAACCGGTTCCTGAAAGTTTCAACCGGTCTTTAACCTCGTCCCAGAGTCCGGCGCGGCGCAAGGACTTTTCAACTAAAGCATCAAGGTCCGCTTTCGAGGCGGTAAGACCATGGATACGTGGGCCATAGGCAACATTATCATAAATGGATTTTGGAAAGGGATTGGGTTTTTGAAAGACCATACCGACTTGAGCTCGCAGTAAAACAGGGTCGAGATCTTTGGCGTAAATATCTTGTCCATCCATCAGAATTTTTCCAGATACACGGCAGCCTTCAATCGTGTCATTCATGCGATTAAAACTACGCAGAAAGGTCGACTTGCCGCAGCCCGACGGACCAATAAAGGCCGTAACACCGCGGTCTGCAATATCGATATCTATACCGTGTAACGCTTCGAAATCACCATAATGGACCTTTAAGTCCCGGCAAACAAATTTGATATTTGTATCTTCAGTCATTGGGAACTCCAGCCCTTTTCCTTAATTGACCTAACGGCGCTTCTCAAGCCGGCCGCGTAGCCAAATCGCAAAACCATTCATAACAATTAAAACAACCAGCAGGATAATAATAGCTGCAGAGGTTCGTTCGGCCCATGCGCGTTCTGCACTATCTGACCAGAGAAAAATCTGGACCGGCAGAGCAGTTGCGGGCTCTGTAATAGAGTTAGGAATTTCGGTAACAAATGCCACCATGCCAATCATCAGCAATGGAGCGGTTTCACCCAGCGCTTGCGCCATGGCAATAATGGACCCCGTTAAAATACCCGGACCGGCCAGCGGAAGTTTTTGTTGAAATACTGCTTGAGTATGGGAGGCTCCAAGGGAGAGGGCGCCGTCAACCATAGACGGGCTTACACCTTGTAGAGCGGAACGAGTTGCAATGGTTATAGTCGGAAAGACTCGCAAGGCGAGGACCATACCGCCGACAAGGGCCGCAGAGCGCGGGAAACCTCCGCCAATCGTTGTATCGCCAAATAACGGAAGATTTAAATGAATACCTGTTAAAAACACTGCCAGACCTAAAAGACCAAAAACAATAGACGGGACAGCCGCCAGATTATTAATGTTAATTTCGATAAAGTCGGTCCACCGGTTTTTAGGGGCAAATTCATCTAAATATATCGCAGATCCAACACCGATAGGAAAGGCCATGAGAAAGGCCACAAGTAAAACCATAACCGAACCAGCAATGGCGCTGGCAACCCCTGCGAGTTCAGGGTCACGGCTGTCAGGATTTGTAAATAAAATGCGGTTGAATTTTAATTTAATTATACCGCGTGCCTTGAGGTCATCGGCCCAGCGAATTTGTTGATCCGTTGTAAACTGACGCCGCGTTTCGGGCAGGTTCCGGTCTATTTTGCCTTTTAATAATTGGTCAACATGATCAGAGGTTGGTACAGTGACTGTAACAATCTGGCCAATAAACTCTGGATTTTTATATACCATTTGTCGGAGTTGATTGGTGGCCCCGGATGAGGATACCAGGGCAAATAATTTACGTTTATCATTGCGAGATGTGGCATCTGGAAATTCGGCATAAATAGCGTCTTGGACAATTTTTCGGTAATTTCCACCGCGGATATTATTCTTATCAATTAAGGATTCAGAGAGGGCGAAATCTAGCCGTATGAAATGTTGGCCAAACGCAGAATACCCCGTTGTGATAATGCTGCCCATGAGCCAGATGAGGGCGGCCAAGGCAAAACCAATCGCTAATCGTCCATACAGACGAAACCGGCTTTCTTTACCGCGGCGTTTTTTCAAGCGGGCCAAAGCCTCGGGCGAGTCAAAACTCACAGAGCGGCTGTTCATTGTCGAATTATCCGTTTGCATTATTCATATCTCGCGCGATATTTTCTCACAACTGTCAAGGCAATAACGTTGAGCAATAATGTTATGACAAATAGAACGAGCCCGAGGGCAAAGGCGACAAGGGTCTTGGGGCTGTCAAAATCTGAATCACCGGTCAGAAGGGCTACAATTTGCACAGTGACCGTTGTGACGGCTTCAAAAGGATTAGCCGTAAGATTAGCGGCTTTACCCGCCGCCATATATACAATCATGGTTTCGCCGACAGCGCGGGAAATCGCGAGCATAAAAGCCCCGATAATACCGGGCAGGGCGGCGGTAAAAACTACTTGTTTCATAGTTTCGGATTCTGTTGCCCCTAAGGCATAAGATCCATCGCGCATTGTTTGCGGGACCGCATTTATAACGTCGGATGATAAGGAGGAGACAAAGGGGATAATCATCACGCCCATAACAACACCCGCCGCCAAAGCGCTTTGTGTTGGCACATCCATACCGAGGCTTTCAGCAAATTGCCGAACAAAAGGCGCAAAGGTTAAGAGGGCAAAAAACCCGTAAACGACGGTTGGAACACCCGCGAGAATTTCAATCGCCGGTTTAACCCAGCGGCGGACAGGTACAGAGGCGTATTCAGAGAGGTAAATGGCAATCATCAGTCCGATTGGCCCTGCAATCACCATGGCAACCAGCATAATTAAAAAGGTGCCCGCAAAAACAGGGATGGCGCCAAACGAGCCGCTTTGTCCGACCTGATCGGTGCGCAGAGCCGTTTGCGGCGACCATTGCAAGCCGAAAAGAAATTCATGGAAGGAAACATTTTTAAAAAACCGTAAGCTTTCGAATAAAAGTGAAAAAATAATCCCTAATGTTGTCAAAACCGCGATCACCGATAAGAGGATCAATAGGCTTTTTATAAAGCCTTCAACATGTATACGGGCTTTGAAATCGGCATGAATAAAGCGGCGGATTATAAAAACGGCGGTAAGGGCTGCAATAATAATGGTTGCAAGCAGGCCAATTTGCCCTTGTACACCGGCGTCGGTCCAATGACGCCCCAGGATCAAAATAATCAGGGTTACGCAGGCTGTAATCCAAGCGGTGAAATATCCATGATAATTGGCTTGGGAATGCCATCCCGATAAGCCGGGCCTTATTGTATTGGTAGACATAGAGGCGCGGCGACGCGACAAAGCGATGGCGCGGTTATAGGCAAAGCCGCCTACAGTCAGCACAGCTATCAGTGCGAGAACATAAACCGAAAATTGGTTCACTGACGGGCTACCTTTTCAATAATTTTAATCGCCTATAAAACGGCTATGTAAAGCTTTTATGCCAAAAAGAAAGGCGGCAAAAGCCGCCTGAGTGCTTTTTTTGTGAGCAGATAGAGCCTATTGGTTGTAAGCTGTTAAATTTTCGACAGCCTTGCGTACATTTGCGCGTTCTGCATCCGGTAGAGGGACAAGTCCGATTTCTTCCAAATAACCACCGGGGCCTGCCGCTGCATCAGAGGTAAATTCTAAGGCGAATTCTTGTAGGCCTGCTGTTTGGCCGACATGGCTTTTCTTGAGATAGAAATAAAGGGACCGGGCAACAGGGTAGTCACCTGCGGCAATATTTTCAAATGTTGGGGCTGTTCCGCCAATATTAGCCCCTTTAATTTTATCACCATTTTGATCCAGGAAAGAATATCCAAAAACGCCAACGGCTGTGGGTGTATTCACCAAGGTTTGGACAAGGGCATTGTCATTTTCACCCGCATCAATCCAACGCCCATCTTCGCGTAATGTATGGGCGATATTGGCAAAGCTCTTTTTGTTTTCTTTGCGAAGCGCAGCCAGACAGGACACTGTCTTGGCACCGCCTTCCATTGCAATCTCAACAAAGGCGTCGCGCGTACCCGATGTGGGCGGCGGACCATAGGCTTCGATTTTTACATTGGGCAGAGCCGGATTGATCTGAGACCAATGTGTGTAATTATTCGGCTTCATTGTGCAGTCTGTATCAGATGTCGGAATGTCTTTGGCGAAGGCATAATATACATCTTTCAAGCTCATATTCATTGTGCCGGCATCAATGGCATTGGCTAGAACAATACCGTCAAAGCCGATTTTAACTTCGACGATTTCATTCACGCCATTGGTTTGGCATTTATTGAATTCCGATTTTTTCTGGCGGCGCGATGAATTGGTTACATCGGGCGTAGAAGCGTTATTGCCTGCGCAGAATAATTTATGCCCGCCGCCAGAACCGGTTGATTCAACAACAACATTATATCCTGTTTTATTTTTAAACTCTTGCGCCACTTTTGTTGAAAAAGGATAGACCGTGGATGATCCGACAATACGGATGTCGGCCCCGGTTTGTTTAACATCGGCGACAGCCTTGCTTGCCGCGGCTTTAACATCAGCCGTTGCTGCTTTTGCTTTGCCTTTCACTTCCGGCGCATCGCCGCCGCAAGACGTTAACAGAGCCGCGCCTGCGGACCCGATAATCAGTGTTTTAAAATAATGTGTCATTGTTTCACCCTTCGTGGTTATATTCGACAGATTAAAAATCAAATTGCATCCGGCCAACAAGACCATTTGCACTATTGGCAGATCCATTCTCAGCATCGGCATCAAAATAATTAATGCTGATACGGGTTTGTTTGGTTGGCCACCAATCCGCTCCCAGAACAATTGTATCTAATTCCCCAGTATAGATGGCATCTTGCAAGTCAACAGAGTCGTAACGCGCAACAATAGACACTGCGCCCATGCCGCCTTCGCCGATGGGATTGTCAACTTTAGGCCGGTTAAATTTTCCGCCTTTATATGTTTTTTTGCCGCCAAAGAAAACCCCGACTTCACCATAGAACCCCGAGAAATCCGCGTCAGGGTTTGTGCCGGACCCATTGGCCGCCAGAGTTGCATATTCGCCCGATGCCCAGATATTATTGTGAATCACAGCCGCTTCTGCGCCAAAGAAATTATCGGATTTGGCAAACCGGCCTGTATTGATAATCCGGTCCGGTGCAACATGGGTGAAAGGCCGTTGACGGAACCGCAGATCAGAAGCTGTATCGCCGCGCGAGCGAAAGCGCCAGGATGCGCCCAGATGCACAAGAGTTTCATCGGTTTTAACGGGGTTAAATGTCCCGCGAGCCGCAAAGGCATGACCTTCGTCTGTGCCGCCGTTATTTTCTAAATTAGTTGTAAAGGCCCCGACATCAAATGTGTAATTTTTACCGGACGTCGCAACGGAAACGCCAACGCGGCGGTCAAAAGAAAAGGCATCGGTAAAGGCGGCACGCTCAATTACTGACATAAAACGCGACGATGTTTCTTCATCCAAAGAATTATGTGTTTTAAATTGACCGACCTTGACTTTAAAGGGGCTATCCGCGGGAACAAATTGAATATAGGCATCCTCGGCATTGATATCGCCGCTGGAATTGGTGTTAAGCTCGAATTTATATTTAAGAGCCGAACCATATTTTCCCGAGACGTTCAGCCGGGCCCGGCGAAGCTCGGTATCATTGATATTGGCGTCAGGGCCGCTTAAATCAGCTAATGTATAGTCTATTTGCACACGGCCACCTACTTTAAGCGTCGCATCTTGCGCCGCAGCGATATCACTGGATGCAATGCATAATACAAGCGTGGAAGCGGCTAGGCCGCCTTTAAAAAAACATGTCATCGTTCTAACCTCTTAAAATACGATGCTCGCCGCAGCGGCAGAATGTTATATAGGCTTGTGCCCGATATGTATGGCTATGAGCCATGACAGCGCTCTGCCTTAAGCCTATGACGGTTTTTTATAAGTTTTGTGACAGCTATGTGACAGTCTGGATAAAAGCGGTGTTATGGCCGTTTTTTCCGCCGAAAAAAGGTTATAATTTTTACTAATGGCATTATCGCGAGCCCAAGATGGGCTGGACGTAGTCTGCGGCTTTGTTAAAGGAGTATATGTTATCTGTACTCGACATCTTTCGCATTGGCATTGGCCCGTCCAGTTCGCATACGGTGGGTCCCATGCGTATCGCGGCCCGTTTTGCCAATAGTTTGCGCCGCTACGGCGTGTTTGAAGACACTGCGCGGGTTGAAACACAGCTTCGCGGGTCTCTGGCCTTTACAGGTAAAGGCCATGCAACGCCTTTTGCTGTAATGTTGGGGTTATTGGGGTTTGAACCGGAAACATATGACCCGCTCAAAGCGGCGCCCTTATTGGCGCAGATACAGCAAGGTCAGATTTTATTGGCTGGTCAGCGGGTCGTGTCTTTTACCGAGACTCGCGATATTATTTTTGACTATGAGACAGAAACGAGTTTGCACCCCAATGAACTCTATATGGCGGCCTATAACACCAATGGCGACCTATTGCGGGCACAAACGTATTTTTCAACAGGGGGCGGGTTTATAGCGTCCCAAAAGCAATTGGAAACACCCGCCGTTGATGATTTGATCACCATAGGTAGTGTTGTGCCATACCCTTTTGGCTCGGCGGCTGAATTACTGGCGATTTGCGATGATGAAAAGCGCCCCATTCATGCGATAATATTGGCTAATGAGGATGCGGTACGCCCCCGCGCCGAGACCGAGGCCGCCTTGGATACCATCTATACTGTCATGATGGCCTGTATTGACCGAGGATTGGATACCGAAGGGACATTACCGGGCGGTCTTGAGGTTAAACGCCGCGCGCCAGCTATCTGGCAAAAGCTGCATTGCGCCCCTCCGTCTAATGAGCGCGAGCAATTATTTGATTGGCTCAATGTTTATGCGATGGCGGTGAATGAAGAAAATGCAGCTGGCGGCCAAGTTGTTACCGCGCCGACCAATGGGGCTGCGGGGATTATACCGGCGGTATTACGCCATTATTGCGGCACGGCAGGCGATAGCTCTGGTGACAAGGCGCGGGCGGCTAACCGCCGGAAATTTTTGTTAACAGCGGGCGGGATTGGCCTGCTTTATAAACAGAGGGCGTCAATTTCGGGCGCGGAAATGGGTTGTCAGGGCGAGGTGGGTGTAGCCTGTTCCATGGCAGCGGGCGGACTGGCGGCCGTTTGGAATGCTGTCCCGCAGCAAGTCGCGAGCGCTGCCGAAATCGGAATGGAACATAATTTGGGCCTTACATGTGATCCAGTAGGTGGGTTGGTGCAAATACCCTGTATCGAACGCAATGCGATTGGTGCGGTTAAAGCGGTGAATGCGGCCCGTCTTGCATTGCATGCTGCCGATCAGATGAAAGTGAGCCTTGATCAGGTCATTGAAACCATGCGCCAGACGGGATTGGATATGTCCAAAAAATATAAAGAGACCAGCCAAGGCGGCCTCGCTGTTAATGTTATTGAGTGTTAAGCCGTTAGCGTTCGGTGCTTAATATTAGGCAGGAGTTTTACGCATTCGGTGTTTGAGGGTTTCTAAATTGCTTTTGGCTTTAAGGTGGAAGGCCGGACTAATATCGGCGGCTTTACGAAAGAGGATTTCGGCCGTCCGGTTTTCACCGCGTTGCATGGCAATATAGCCCGCATCATTTAAAATATCGGCTGTGCGGGTGTGGCCTAAACCTTGTGCTGCTTTTTCGTAATGGCCCTCTAAGGCCAGAACAAGCCGGCGGTTATTATCATAAAGCTTCTTATCTTTATTGAGCAATATCGCCTGTTCAAACTTGGCTTTCGCGAGGGCGAGGTCCCCGCGCATGAGGTATGACATGCCCAAATTATTGACTACGCTGGAGGCGGCGCGCCCTGTCTCCAAAGCCCGAACATAGGCGTCTTGTGCAATCAGGCTATTACCGGCCGTATCATGAAACCGGCCTAGGGCGTTCCAGAGCCGTGGGTCATCCAAGGTGATTTCCAATGCGTCATTAATCCGGACTTCAACATCGATATCGGTACGCTGGGCGATTTCTGTTAAGACCAGTCCAGCCACGATCGGTCCCTTTTGCGCGGGAGTGTAAGGGTCTTTGGCAAGCTGGGTGAAAAGACCATAGGCTTGCGCGGTCCGTCCCAAGGCTAGCGCGCTATTACCCAGACCAATACGGGCATCCCTATGGTTAGGGTCGCGCAAGATAATATCGCGAAAGCCGACATAGGCCTGGGGGAAGTTTTCGGCATCATAATGAGCCTGTGCCGTTACCAGAGCGGCGGGCGCTAAAAAATTGTCCACAGATGAGCTGACAACGGGGCGAATATCATGTGCGCGCGGCAATGGCGTTTGCGCATCTTTCGCCGCAGCGGGCAGGGCGAGGCCGGCGATCAAGCAAAGGCAAAGATAATATCTCATCCGACAAATCCTTCTGCAATGCGGATACCAGCAGGCAAGAGTAACATGACCATAAGGGTTGGAAAGATAAAAAGGATCAGTGGGACAGTTAATTTGGCCGATAAAGCCATGGCCTTTTCCTCGGCCGTTAACATGCGTTTAGCGCGCATATCTTCGGAAAATGTGCGCAAGGCTGTTCCGAGGCTAGATCCCATTTCTTCGGACTGGCGCAGCATAATGGCAAGGGCTTTGGCTTCGTCCAGATTGATACGTTCAGCAAAATTCATCATGGCTTCGTGTCGGTCGCGTCCAGCCCGCAGCTCAAGGTTCATCAAATCCAGATTAACTTTGAGCGCCGGATACCGCCCACCAAGTTCATGGGACACACGTACAAGAGTGCTATCTAGACCCAGACCGGCTTCGATACAGGCAACCATTAGGTCCATCATATCTGGAAAACCGTTTTTTGCCTGTTGTGTGCGCTTACTTTGTTTCCAGCGAATGAAATAGGTGGGTGCTAAAAGACCGATAAGGGTTGTGATGCCGCCAATTGCAATGATGGCCGATAGACTAAGATAAGCAGATAATCGTCCCCAAAAGAGTAACATGAGAAATTGCGGCGTTAGCAAGGATATTACTCTGGCGGCATAAAATGTTTTCACGGCAGCCGGATCATAATATCCGGCCTGAGCAAGCGTAAAACGAATACGTGATATTTCATCGGCATCTGGCAAGGTCAGATGATTGCCGAGGGTTTCTAACAGCCCTGTCTTGCGGTGCGGTGTTTCGGATAGGTCGAAACTGCCGCCGCCAGCAAGGCGCCGGCTAATTTGTGTATTATGCTGCAAGGCCCCGCGGATAGCCATGAAAACAAGTCCGATAGAGACGGCCAGAAAAACCAAAGCAACGGTGATGGTTAGGAAATTCGTGAGAGACATACCGGTCATATTGTGCTCTAAATCTTGAAATTAATCATGCGGCGCATGACCAAATTTCCTATGAACATCCAGATAACAACGCCCCAAAGAGCATAACCCACTATCGGGTTATCAGACACATCGCCATAAAATTGCGGCGCCATTTTATTTAAGATCAGGTAAAGCCCTATAGGGGCAGCATTTAATATCAAGGCGGACATGCGTCCTTCGGCTGAAGCTGCTTTAATCTTGAGCCGCATTCTCTGGCGATCCCGTATGGTCTTGGCATTGGATTTCAACAGTTCGGCCAAATTGCCGCCTGTGCGTTCTTGCAGCCGTATCATGGCCGAAAATAATTCAAAATCATCATGACCCACGCGATCCGATAGGCGCTGAATGGCCTCGCTCATATTGGCGCCGAAAGAGACTTCATCACTGGCAATCCCGAATTCCGACCCAATCGGATCGGGCATTTCGCGGGCGACTAAATTCATCGCGACCGGGACAGGGTGGCCCGCGCTTAGCGAGCGTATAATAACGTCGAGAGCCTCGGGAAGTTGTCGCACAGCCTTATCACGGCGGCGATTGGTCAGAAAAACCAGCAGGGCAATGGGGGATAAAGCCCCGATTATGCCGCCAATACCCAGCCATATAATGTGGTGTTTTAATAAAAATAATGTCACCCCCAGACAGAGGGCAAACCCGATGATAACGGCATAAATACCATAGGCCCCGAGTTTAAGCCCGGAATGTAGAACCATTGTATTTAACCAATCTAGGCCTTGGCGGATATGCCCCTCTGCGGTAAGCCCGCGGGATTTGCGGATTTTGGTTATGATTTGTGTTTGCGGAGAATCCGATTGCATACGGCGCAGGCGTTCATTGACCATACGCACTTTGACCGCCGCTTGCCGCCCTGCGCCGATAAAAACCTGAAACGCTAAAAATGCGGCACAAAAGGCTAGCAGATAAATCAATAATTCCGGGCCCCGTGTCATGACTATCCCACGCGGTCTTTAATGGTTTTATTCGATATTGACCCCACTGGCAGGGCTTTGGGTTCAAACAGATTATCAGGCAGTGGAATGTTACGGGTAACAATTTCATCGAGACAGCGCGGACGAATGCCCGTGGCCCGAAATTCACCAATAACCTGATGCTCGGGTCCCGTGCCTGTGCGGGTATAATTAAAGAGTTCCTGCATCTGGATAATAGCCCCTTCCATCCCTGTAATTTCAGCAATAGAGGTGATTTTACGCTGCCCATCGGAGAGGCGGGTGGCTTGCACGATAATACCCACAGCTGATGCAATTTGTCCGGCTACGGCTTCGGGCGTGATTTTCATATCGCCCATAGCCACCATTTGTTCAAGCCGGGTAATGGCATCGCGCGGCGTATTGGCATGTAACGTAGCCATCGATCCTTCATGGCCCGTATTCATGGCTTGCAGCATATCAAAAGCTTCTTCGCCGCGCACCTCGCCAAGAATTACACGATCCGGGCGCATACGGAGAGCATTTTTTACCAATTCTCTTTGGCGAATTTCGCCCTTACCTTCAATATTGGGAGGCCGGGTTTCCATACGCGCAACATGGGGTTGTTGTAATTGCAGCTCGGCTGCGTCTTCAATAGTGATCAATCGCTCCTTATGGGAAATGGATTGAGACAAAGCATTAAGCAAGGTGGTTTTCCCTGAACCCGTACCGCCGGAAATCAAAATCGTGACTTTCGCCTTACAAGCCGCCCAAAGGAATTGCGCGACAATGTCGGGTATGGCTCCAAATTCGACAAGTTTATCAAGCGTGAGCGGTTTTTTTGAAAATTTCCGGATCGAGACGAGTGGGCCATCTACAGCAATCGGTGCGATGGCGGCATTAACCCGCGAGCCGTCAAGCAAGCGTGCATCCGTCATGGGCTGGCTTTCATCGATCCGGCGACCAACGGTAGCGACAATACGGTTGATTATCCGCAAGAGATGTTTTTCATTGGCAAAACGAACGGGCGATAATTCCAATTCTCCGCCGCGTTCGACATAAACCTGTTCATGGGTATTGATCAAAATATCGCTAATGGTTTCATCTTGCAATAACGGCTCTAACGGGCCTAACCCTGTCATTTCGTCATAAATGCCGCTGGCCAAATCATCGACTTCGCGCTTATTTAATTTCATTTTATCTTGCGCGGCGATTTCCTGAACAATGGCGCGCACTTGGGCTTTTAGTGTTGGTGTGTCCAACCCCTCCAACGCCGAGAGGTCAATCGTATCAATAAGCCGGCTGTGAATACGTACTTTAGTATCCAGCCATTCGGCGTCTTTAGTCTTCTTGGGCGTGGATTTGGCGATGGGCGCAACCGGTTTATCAACAAGCTGAATTAATTCACTTGTATCTCCGCCTGCACGGGGTTGCGCCATTGTGTCTCGCGCTATATTTTCTGGTGCTGTTGCTGCGTTAATTATTTTTGAAAACCGTCCCATAGTAATGACCTAGCAAATGCACCCTAAGGCGGAGTTAGGACATATGATTAAGGATTGCTTTACCCCTGCTTTTTTCGCCGTCTTTTGGACGGGGTTTTCCGGCGATTTTTAAATCCTAAAATGCGCGCCGGAGCGACCTGGTTTTGCCCGTCCTCTTGTGGATTGGTAATCTGGCGGGCCAGTCTGCGTAGATCTTTAACATAGCGTGCTTCGGGTTTAACAACGCTTGCGGGTTCGCCGCAATTAACCGCTTCTATAGTGGTTTCATTATCAATACAAATGGTACCGAATACATCTCGTTTTAAGACCAATTGTGCATCTGGTAAGCGGATAGAGTTTTTCAAACTTCGGCGTTCAAATTTATTGATGATGATATCAATCGGTCGTTCCAGCTCTGTCGCAACTTCGATCATTTCCGCTCGGTTACGGCATAAATGCAGTGCCGGAATTGTCATTTCAGTTAGCATAATAACATGGTCCGATGCTCCGATTGCGGCATGGGTCCATGGCCGCCAAAACCGCGGGACATCTAAAATGACATGATCATAAATTTCGCAAGCGACATCTAAAAGGGCTAAAACGGTAGCAGGGTTAACCTTGTCATTTCCGCCGATAACATTCGGGGCGGCCAAAAGCGCAATCCCGCTGTCATGGGTACTCATGAGGGCCGTGGTGAGCGAGCGGTCAATGCGGTTCGGACTGTCTTGCAAGTCGCTGATTTGCAGCGATGGGGGCAAGTCGAGATAATGGGCGCAAGAGCCGCCCTCGAAATCCAAATCTATAAGGCACACTTTCGGCTCACTGTAACGATCATGTGTAGGGCTGTTTTTATAGGTCATCGCTAGGTCATAGGCGAGCTGTATGGCGAAGCCTGTTACGCCGACTCCGCCGGAGGCCCCCGTAATGGCATAGCATTTTCCGCCATTATCGCCCGTATCACCGCCCGTTGTTTCAGCCACGGTTTTAGGGGGCGTTATAGTCGGGGATGACAAAGGTATTTCAGGGGATAAGACTTCATCCTCTATGGTAGGAATGGCTAGACCATCATCAACATTATTAGTATGAGATTCTAAAGGTAAAGCGTCTAATGAAGGCTCTGAATCAATTAAATATAATTTTATGGCTGTATTGTGTTTTGCGTTTTGCATGACCAGTCCTTTAAGCGCCAGATCGTAAGTCTTCGCCCATTAAAGTGACGCTGACATCGGGCATAGTGCGCAGGGGTTGTGGAGTAAAAAGATCGAGAAAAACAAAATCAAATTGTAAATCAGTCAGGGTAATCGTGATTAATGGGGCGGGGTCTGCCGGATTACCGGCGCGGCCCTGACCTGAATTTTTATAATCTATAATAACATTAGATATTTGAATATCGTTTAAAATATCGCACATCCCACGCCGATCACGCGTAGTCGCAGAGCAATCCCCGTCATTATCGCTGCCAAAGACAATCTCATTCATGGCCTGAGCATAGAAACCCCCTTGGGTGCAATTGTGGGTTTTGCCTGAACATTGGATAGCATAATCTGGCATAGGATCACCAGCATTGACACCCCCACCAATGCCAGTCCAGTTTTGCAGATGATTGGCAACCGGCGTGGAGGTTGCCGCAATACGCGCACCCACACGGGCTGCTTGTTGGGCGCTATTCCATTGAAAAAATGCATGACCCGCCTCTATAGCGCCGCCGGTAATAGCAACCATAATCATGGATAAAAAAGCGGCCTCTATTGAAACTCCGCCATGTTGGTTCCGGCGGAAAGATGTGAAGATTGCAGGCATATCAGAGATTAACCGCCGTTAATCGCTCTTCGTAATCCCCTTTAATGGTTAACCGACCACCAGCAAAGGCATTAATAAACCCCAAACCTTCATAGGTAATTTCCGAAGACACTTTAATGACTTTGACTGTCCGCCCACCGCGATAAGCCCCGTTTGAATTATTGATAAAGCGAACTTGCAGACGAATGTCGCTTGGGGCCCAGTTTTTTATGATCGGGGTTTGTCCGGGGGATACATCGCCAGTGACAGCCAAGAGACGGGCCCTTGCCGCAAAACGTGTGGGTTGGTCGCTTTTTGCCAGATAATTCCCCGCCGTGACGAGGGCTTGCTCCATTTTATGATTTTGCAGCAACAGATATGATGTATCGATAGCCGTAAATCCAAGGGTGAGCACAACAGGCACAATAAAGGCAGCCTCCGCAGCGAAGGCGCCTTTATTATCCCGTAGGAAACATCGATAGGCTGTTTTTAAAATCATCATAACCCTTATCGAGACAAGGCAACTTGATCGCGCGAAACCTGATCTTGGCCTTGGACAACAAGTCCGGTTACTTCGCCAAAGAGCGTATTATCCTTCCCTGAACCCATAGGTTCAGTCAGAAAGACCTTGACGAAAGTTTCGACCGGTAATGCGTCTGTACGTCCTGACATGGACTCGCCGCTTTCCTCAATCTCGCCGCAATTTAGAACCGCGGCATGGATGACTCGGCGATCTTCTACATTTGTTGACGGGCCATAAGCATGGCATTGTGGGCGTCCTTCTTCTGGGGTGCTGGCATAGCGTCCATAAGTCAATTTACCGGGTACGCAATTGGTCTCAATCTCCCAGCGGTACAAGGCATAGCGCGATGGCGGTTCTGCAGGATAAGACCGGTGATTTTTATAATCAATCCGATATGTCACGCCTTCTAATGTAATTTGGCGCATATAATTATGGTTGACTTTCATATAGCGTACAAAGTCCCAATCCCCATCACCAACGCGGGCACAGGTGCTATCATTATGGCAATTATCACGCGGCAGAGCTTGGGCATAATCGTTATTTACAGGGCTGCAAACATCGACACGGCGGCCGCGGCGCGTTGCAATTGTACCTTTGACAACATTGGCTGCCGGAGCATAGGCGGGGTCGGTACGTTTGGATTTAAACGGGCCATCATACATATCAAATCGGGTGTTTATCCCAAACCGCATGGACGCAATATTTCCAGGCCGCAAATGAACGCCGCGTGATTTTGACATACAGATATCAGGCCTATCGATGGCGACGGCATCCCGGATCGCATTAGCCCCGCCAGCTCCGGCAAAAGGGTCAAGCCATCCGAAATTACCCGGACTATATTGTTTATTATGTCCACTTTGCGTAACAAATTTTATCTGGCGGCGGCGAAAAGCCGGATCATTCACGGCTTCATAGATGGATTTGTCTTCACCTTCGAAGGGGTTGCAAATAAAGACAGGAGCAACGCCGCAAATCTCTTGATCAAATCCCGCCACGGATTTGGCGCTCAGCTCGACTTTGGCAATGCCGCGCACCAATGAGGGCGGAAATAAGGTTGAAATAGACTCAGGCCGTACAGAGACTTCAACATAGCGGGCTTCGGCGGGGTTAACGGTGATTTGATCGGGACTGAAATCCTGATAATCTTTATCGGG
Organism: uncultured Caulobacterales bacterium; assembly: GCA_964654665.1. Classification (GTDB taxonomy): domain Bacteria; phylum Pseudomonadota; class Alphaproteobacteria; order Caulobacterales; family Maricaulaceae; genus CALCKU01. Next base: position 87,510 of record CAZZKV010000003.1, read on the forward strand.
AATGGATTTTAGATAGCGTAATCTATCGACGACCACAGGCGTTCCACCATTATCGCCAAATTTTTGATCGTTACGAACCAGATTATTCACTGCGCGCGCGGCGCGTTGCAGACTGTCGCTGCGTTGATCCAGCTCGGCTGCGCCGGCTCGGGCCAAAGCATCGGATGCAGCTTGCAGGTCGTGATCCATATTATACATGCGTGATGTATCTACCGACAAGGCGGCCCCGCCGACCAGAACCGGCGTTCCAATAGCGGCCCATAGTGCTGCTGCGCCGCTTGTTGCGGCACAATAGGTCACAAATAAATTTCTTACCAACAATGATCTGCGCATCAGTGTCTCCCTCTTTTAGCCTTTATTGCGTGGTTTGCGAGGCTTGTGGTTCTTTTACCTCATCGGCCTCATATCGCTTTTTTGCGAGAGTCCGGCGGGCGCGATTGGCCGGAATATAGGTATCGGCCTTTTGTTCCGGGCTTGGCGCTATGGCTTGAGCGGCTGTATTATGAGCCACAGCCGCGCCAAATGTCGGTGAGTGATCTTGCGCGGTTGGAACAGAGGTCGCGCAAGCCGACAGAGCGGTTAGAGCCATAAGGGAAAGCCAAGAGGTGAAGGTTTTCGGAGGTGTAAAACTTTTCATGGTCTTTCTCTTATTGCAAAGCATGGCCATAGTGGGCGGAGAGACCGCCAGAGGCCGGTGTTTTAGATGTCAATGTTTCAGACTGAGACGATGCTGGCACGTCCCGGTTTGCAGTCTGAGATTGAACTGGCGGCGCAGAGTGGGGCGGCGCCGCCAGTACAGGGGTACGCGCAGTAGTGAGAGAGCCTTCGAGCGTACCGTTTAAGAATAAATCGGCTTCTGCCGGTCGTGTCAGCCTATCAAGGGGACTCGCCAATTGACGAATATCCGAGACAGGCTGAACCAGACGCGGGGTTACTATGATGACCAATTCGGTTTCCGCACTTTGATAACGGCTGGACCGAAAGAGACTTCCGAGAATTGGAAGCTCGCCCAACCACGGTGTTTGAACCTTGGCATCTGAACTTGTATTTTGAAGAAGGCCTGCAATGGCAAAGCTTTGAGAATTGCGCAGCTCGACCGTTGTATTGGCTCGGCGAACGCGTAGCGAAGGCACTTCAATACCAGCAATTCTGACAGAATTTGTATTATCAATCTGGCTGACTTCGGGGGCGACTTTTAAGTTGATAATACCATCATCTAACACGGTTGGCGTAAAGGATAACCCGACTCCGAATTGACGAAATTCGATAGCGATTTGACCCTGATCGGCCTGAACAGGAATGGGGAATTCCCCGCCCGCAAGGAAGCTAGCTGTATCGCCTGACATAGAGACAAGATTAGGCTCGGCCAATGTACGGATGATACCCTTTTCTTCCAGGGCATCAATCTGGACATCCAGAGAGGCATTACCAAGGCTCCCCAAAACAGTGCCTGTTGCTGCTACGCTGTTTCCGGAGATCAAGCCGGATCCCGCGCGAAAGGCAAAATCTCCGGCTTGCTGGGTTAGCAAGCCAATACCGAGCTCTTTGACGGCATCGCGTGTGGCTTCGACAAAGCGCACTTCTAGCTGGACCTGATGGCTATCGCGAATGGACAGGCCATTTGTAACTTTATCAGGTGCATAGGCTTGTGCGATTTTTTCAGCGCGGTCCGCAATGGCACTCGTGGCTACGTCACCGGAGAGGTAAATACCCCCTGCCATTTTACGCACCTCGATCGTTTCGGAGGGGAAAGTTTCATACAGGCTGCGCTTTAGGCCTGCTGTATCAAAACCAACCGTGATATCGATTATGTCAATTAACCGTCCGTTGTGATCATAAAGCATGACATTTGTCTTGCCGCTTTCTTTTCCCATGACGTGAAAGGACTTATCGGTTAACACAACCACATCCGCGATGTCGGCATTGGCCACTCGGATTTCCTTAAAGACGTCTTCTGACCGCATGATGATCGTGTCGTCTTTAATAACGGTGGTAGCAGACCGAAGATCAGAACTGGCACTTTCTACCCAAGACCGCGCTGCGGCAGGCGTTGTAAGTGCAACCATCAAGGCTAGAGGCACTGTTGTTTTTAACGCGGTTTTTAACGCTTTCATTATCGGATATGAATCGTTCATTTTACCCCCCCGCCAATACATCTTGAGTGGATTTGGCTTCCGAGACTACATTAACCGGTTCGCGGGTTTCGCCGCGAATAATTGTGACTTGCGCGGTTCCAGATATGTCCGATTGTACCGGGTGTTTTTTAACAACAGGTCGGCGCACGCGCTGTTTTTTGGATGGAGCTGTAATCAGGCTACGTGCCGATATAAGGGCCGTCGTTTGTACCTCGGTCTCTCCTGAGCGGCGTAATGTCAGGCTCAGCTTACCGCTATCCATAGCCAGATTTAATTTTTGTGCATCGTTATTGTTAACTTCAACCGTGACGGTTTTGGCCACATCAGGGGCCGCGCCGTCCGTGTTTAGGTTTTGATCAATGCCCAAAACACGAATATTTTGTAATAAAACGACAGAGGCAAGATTATTGCCATTTCGCCGGGTCTCAGGATCGTAAGTATAGATCAAATCAACATAATCACCCGGCATAACAAAACCGCCAACACCGGCTACATCATTGACCCGTATAGCGACGGCTCGCATGCCTTGAGTTATCAAAGCGGACAGTGTACCGCGGCCACCGGGACCGCTAATGCGAAAATCTAAAATAGGTTCATTATAGGCAATACGCGAGAGCACAATAGTGCGTTGGTCCATATCAGGAAACATATCGTCGAGTGACGTGAATGCGCCTTGAGGTACGGCATCTTGGGGAAAGTCAACAAGGCGTAAAGCTTGAGGTGTCAATTCATCACCAAAGCTAAAATCAGCATCGGCAACAACGATGGAAACCTGGCGTGAATCGCGCTCTGCTTGTGGAGATATTGTATTTATCGCTGGAATATTCGCACGCAACTCATCAGAAACGGCGTCATCAATCCACCCACGCGCTAGAACAACGGCCATAATGCCGAAGGCCGCAGAAGCTGTTAATGTTACAATCGTATTGAGACGCATCCCGACGCCCTTTCATCTCATTTGAGACAAGGGATACAGGGAAGTAGAAAAAGTTTCGTGAAGGAACGCGGTTTAAAAAAACCTTAATGATTTACTTAATTTACAATTAATTAGTTTTTTACAATTTGTTAACATCTGTTGGATCGGGTCTGTATTTTTTTTGAGATGTTTGTAATGCATTAACCGTAAGGGCCTATTGTTCAGATTATAATCATCGCTGTTTTTATAAAGGTGAGTTAAACCGGAAAGGATTTCTATGCGTTATTTATTATCAACTGCTATTATTGCCCTTGGGATGACTTATGTTCCGGCTATATCAGCGCTAACCGCGACGCAGTTTGTTGAAAAAGAAACCCTTGTTAAAAATGCTGATGGCAGTGAAACGGTTGTCAGGTCCCCGGCTGACAAAGTTCTGCCGGGCGAAAAGATTGTTTATAAGCTTATTTATACAAATGATAAAACCGAACCGGCCACTAATCTTATTTTGACAATGCCTGTGCCGGGCGAAGTCATTTATCTGGATAATACTGCAACAACCGAAGGGGCAACCGTTTCATATTCAACGGATGGTCGCATATTTTCACCGCGCGACGGGGTTAGAGTTTCAGATGCCCAAGGTAATTTACGCCGCGCTAATGGGTCTGATATTTCGCATATACGCTGGACGGTTCCGGGGCCTGTTCAAGCCGGCTCAAACGGTGAGTTAATTTTTAAGGGCCTTTTAAAATAACACTTAAATACGATAGTTTTTCAATGCAAACACCCGGTAACTCGGGTGTTTTTTTTATGATTTATCGTCAAATTTAAAATGAAATGAACGTTAAAAAACAATGAATACAGAAACAGCGTTAATTTTATAAGTTATTGAATTAATTGATAATTATTGATATAATTAATACCGCATTATAGGTATTTTTTTCTATTATTAACCATAACTCTAAGGGGTGATTTAACCACTTTTCCTTATGCTTCGGTCATAGCTTTTAAAGGAAGTAGGTTATGACTAACACAAAATATCTTGTGAAAGGATTGATTGGGGCGACTGCTCTAACAGTTTTCACAGCGGGCACAGCCCATGCAGGAGGGACCCAGGCGGGAACCCCGGTTTCAAATACATTCACATTGGACTATGAGGTGAATGGCACAACGCAACCCACTATTGACACAGGTGTGGCCGGTACCAATACACCAACGCTTTTCACAGTTGACCGTCTGGTTGATTTGACTGTTGCGGATAATGGACCGACACCGACAACGCCAGGGGCTACCGACCAGCAACTTGTTTATTCTGTTACGAATAATGGTAACGATAGCCAAGATTATGCCTTGAGCATTTTTGAGGAAACAACTGATGATTTCCAGACAAGTGATCCGGCAACATTAGAGGTCATTCGTTATTATATAGACGATGGCGATGGTGTTTATGAACCTAATGGAACAGGCGATGGCGCCTTAATCGATTATAATCCGGCGACACCGCCAAATCTGGGCATTGATGACGTGCTTTGGGTTGTCGTTACGCAAGATATCCCCGGCACTGCGGCGGATGGTGAGCAAGCCGATATTATTCTAATTGCTGATACGCTTGATCCTGTTTCGCATGTAGCTGTTGATGCCGATAATGATGGAAATAGCCTGACCGGTGCGGCGGAAAATGTTTTGGCTGACGAAAGCGGGACAGGGCAAGAAGGCATTGGCGCGGGTGATCACTCTGCGTTGAATAGCTATACAATCTCATCGGCTGATATTAATGCCGTTAAAACCGTTGATGTTCACACTGAAGATGGATCTAATTGTACAACATTTCCAGGTACAGCAACGGGTGGCTATGCCATTCCAGGGTCTTGTGTCGAATATGTAATTACCGTGACCAATGAAGGGTCTGAAGCGGCAACAGCGATCGATATTGTCGATGATATTGCTGTCTCTGGTAACTTACAGTTCGAAGCGGTCACATCCACAGGCTTTACGGCTGGTACATTTACGGGAACGCCTGCCAATGGCGCAGATTGCGGCACAGGCACGGGCCAAGTTGCCTGTACGATTAGCTTTACGGGCGGTACATTGCCAGCTCCGACAGGCGGGTCATCGGAGACCGTTGGAACCATCGTTATTCGAGCGATCGTTAAATAGGAATCCGTTTGCATAAGAAACCAACCGCAGCCTTTAAGGGCTGCGGACAGGTGAATTGTGCCCAAGACAATGTCTCAATCCCTCCGCCATAACTTCGGCCTTCTGGCCCTCACAGCAACCGCGTGGACGGCCGCTGGGACATCGGCATCTGCTGAGGTAGGCGATGAAATTGTCAACGTTGCCAACGTCACCTATACATCGGGTGTTCTAACGACAGAAATTTTGACCAATGAGGCGGTCTTTACAATTCAGTCACCGGAAACACCGATTAATATTGAATTTTTCCGGTTTTCCCCGAATGCTCCTAACCCTGATCGGGTAGCCATTAATGGATCAGACTTTAGCCCCTCTGGCGATGAGAACGGAACGTTTACCGCGATAGGTCCGGCGCGTAATACCAATGGGCAAATCATTGATCTTTCATCACCCGTACCCTTAATTCCAGCCACAACCTTTTTGACTGGCGAAGTCATGTTTTTGCGCGTGACGGATCAACTGGGTAATCAGGACAGTAATGTCATTGATACGGTGGTTATCGAAATCGAATCCGATAGCGGCGATATTATTGTGTTGCGGCTTTACGAAAGCGGGCCGAGTACGGGTCTGTTTTATGCTTATTTACCGTCGACGGAAACAGCAACCTCTGACCATGATTCGCAATTGACAACAGGCGCGAATAGCGAAATTACCGCCACTTATGTAAATACACTCAGCTCGACAAATGTCACGGTTGATACGGCTTTAGTAAATCCGCGAAACACAGTGTTTAATTCTGTAACAGGCGAGCCTATTGACGGTGCGGTTATTACGCTTGTGAATGCGGATACGGGCGAAACAGCGGGTGTTTTTGGCGTCGATGGCTTTTCCGCTTTTCCATCAGTATTGACTAGCGGTGAAGATGTTAGCGATGCCAGTGACCTGTTTTATGATGTGGATACAGGGGGGTTCCGTTTCCCACATGCGGAAAGTGGCCGATACTTTGTCAACGTCGACCCGCCGGAAGGCTATACATTCGCTTCTGTATTGGAAATGAATAATTTCGGCCGGGTGGAAACACCTTTTGTCGTGACGGATGCCTCTTATGGTCGTCCCTTTACAGTGACTCAGTCAGGGCCTTTGCGATTTGATATTCCGCTGGACCCGCAAACGGATCTGGTTTTGAGTAAATCAGTCGATCAGTCTTTTGGCGATGTTGGTGATTTTATTAATTATACGGTCACGGTTGAAAACCGCGGGCGTAATTCAGCGCCTATTCTCCTTAATGATTCTTTGCCAATCGGCTTTCGGTATATTCAGGGGACAACGCGTATTGAGCGTCAACATGTGAGCGATCCCTTGGTGTCTGCCGATGCAACCTTGCTGACATTTCCGCTTGCGACTTTGGCGCCTGGGGAAATCCGGACGCTTAATTATGCGCTGGAAATTGGCCCGGGCGCGCCTATGGGGGATGCAATTAACCGGGCCGTTGTTGTAGACGGCAATGATCAACAGGTGTCTAATATTGCGCGAGCCTCTATTCGTTTGCGTGAAGACTTGCTCCGTTCACGATCAACGATTGTGGGCCGGATTGCGGAAAATGCTTGTGATGAAAACCAAGACTGGGCTCGCGAAATTCGCAAAGGGGACGGCGTTGAAGGCGTTCGCCTCTATATGGAAAATGGGGCTTATGCTGTATCTGATCTTGACGGGCTTTATCATTTTGAAGGTGTTAGCGAAGGCACCCATGTCGTCCAGATTGACCAAGAGACATTACCAAAAGGCTATACGCCAATGGTTTGCGAAGAGAGCACGCGCTATGCTGGCAAGGCGACATCGGCCTTTGTCGATGTGCAGGGCGGCGGGGTTTGGCGGACAAATTTCTATCTGAAACGCACAGGTGTAACGGATGATATTGCCGAAGACAAAGTCTTCAACGATGCGACGGAATATAAAGATTACGATGTCACATGGCTTGAAACGCAAACAGGCCAAACTGAATGGGTCTATCCAAGCCCAGAGCGTACGCCGTCGAAATCATCCATCAATATCGGAATTAAACATGGTCCGGGCGAAGTTGTTCAACTTATCCGTAATGGCCATATTGTTTCCAGTACGAATTTTGCCGAAAAGATTACAAATAATGATCGCTCTGCACAGCTTTCACGCTGGCGCGGCGTTGACCTGCTTGAAGGGCGCAATGTTTTCGATGTTGTGATTAAAAACACACATGGACAAGAGTTACGCCGCTTTAGTCAGGAAATCTCTTTTGTTAAAACCATTGCCCGGGCTTACGGTATTCCTAATCAAAGCGAATTGACGGCGGATGGACGAACGGTTCCTGTCTTGGCTATCCGTCTTGAAGATGAGGCTGGCCGTCCGGTACATGCCGGCCGGATTGCAACAATTGATGTTGAACCGCCTTACCGGCTCTATGACGAAACGGGCGAGCGCCGCCTGCAAGAAGACGGTATTGACGTTATTGCCCCGTTTAGCGCGCGCCAAGGGGCCAATGTTGGCCCGGATGGGATTGTGCGCCTTCAATTGGAACCGACGCTACGAACCGGCAAGGTGACGGCGCATGTGACGCTGGATAATGGCCGGATTATTCCGATCTATATGTATCTGGAACCAGAAAAACGCGACTGGATTATTGTGGGTCTCGCCGAGGGGACAGCAGGCTATGAAACGGTTAAAGATAAGGCCATTGATCTCACATCCAATAGCGAGAGTGACACAGTCACCGATGGCCGTGTCGCATTTTTCGCTAAAGGCCTGATCAAAGGCGAGTGGCTGATGACATTGGCCGTGGATACGGATAAACGCCGCGGCGATATTGACGGAGATTTCGAAGGTGAAATTGATCCGAATGCTTATTATACACTCTATGGAGACCGCTCTTATCAGGAATTTGAGGGCATTAGCCGTTATCCGGTTTTTGTAAAGCTCGAAAAACGGTCTGCCTATGCGATGTTTGGTGATTTTGATACCAATGTCACCGAAGGACGTTTAACGGCCTATAATCGCCGTTTATCGGGCTTAAAAGCCGAATATTTGGGTGATACGTTCCAAGTTCTGGGATTTGCCGCCGAAACTAATCAAGGTTTCGCCAAAGATGAACTGCCTGCGGATGGTACAAGCGGAACCTATCAACTCTCCAATACGCATATTTTGGCTCAATCGGAAGAGGTTGCGATTGAAACACGCGATAGAAACCGCCCTGATATTATTCTCGAGCGCCGCGTGTTGGTGCGCTATCTGGATTATACGCTGGATTATTTAACCGGAGAGCTGATTTTCCGCTTACCGGTTGATGTCTCCGATGCTAATTTTAATCCAAATGTTATTGTGGCTGATTATGAAACGGCTCAGGACGCAGAACGCAACATTACCTTTGGCGGACGAGTTCAGGCTCAAATTGCAGACGGCAAAGTTCAAATCGGCTCGACCTTTGTTCAGGAAGATGGCAGCGCGCAAGTGGCGGGTGCCAAGCAAATTATGGTCGGTGTGGATGCCGTGGCTCAGGTCACGCAAAATACAGAATTGCGTGCTGAATATGCCATTACGGATGACCAATCAATCGGCGGGGGAACCTCTGATGCGATTTTAGCCGAAGTTATCCATACGAGTGAGACTGTAACAGGCGAGGCTTATTTCCGCGAAGAAGATAGCGGTTTTGGCCTCGGGCAGCGTAATTCCAACACCAATCGTATTCGCCGCTATGGGGCTTCGGGGAGTTATAAATTCCACGAATTCGAAGATGAAAAAACGGGTCGCCGCGGATCGCGTTCTGTTGATGCAACCGTTTACCGCGAGGAAAATTTGGAAACGGGTAATCAGCGGACTACAGGCGAAGTTTTAGGGCATCATCACGGCGAACGTTTGTCTGTGAGTGCCGGTTTGCGGGCATCGCGCGATGAATTTGTCGATCAAGATGACCGCGAAAGCGTTTTGGGTGTTCTGCGCGGCTCTTATCAATTACCTAAACATGGCTTGACGGTTCAAGCGTCGCATGAACAGCCTTTGGGCGGTAAAGACGCTGTGACAAATTTCCCGCAGCGTACGACATTGGGCGTTGATAAAACATTAGGCGATATTGCTACGGTAACGCTGCGCCATGAAATCCTCGATGGGGCGAATGCTTCGGGTGACAATACAACAATCGGGCTTTCGGCCTCGCCGTGGAACGGAACGTCTATCACGGCAGCAACCGATCTTTTGACCAATGATTTGGGCCGGCGTTTAGGCGCGACGATCGGCGTGGATCAACAGGTTAAATTATCAGATCGCTGGTCGTTATCGGCGGGTCTGCGCAACCGTAAAGTTTTGGATCAACAGGGGACCTTTGTCGAGGTTGCGCCGGATGCGGCGATCTCACCGCTTGAAGTCAATGAGGATTTCACATCCGCTTATGTTGGCGCGGCGTATCGCACAGAGGTGATGACAGCCACGGCCCGCCTTGAAGGGCGCAACAGCTCGGCCGGAGATAACTATACACTCTCTGCCGGTATTGCCCGCGAGCTATCCGAAGAATTGTCTTTGGCTGGCGCGCTGCGCGGGTTCCGTAATATGCCGGATAATAGCGATGATGATGAGAGCCTTATTGATGCGCGCCTGGGCGCCGCGTGGCGTCCGCGGGACGAAGATTTAATTATTTTTGACCGTTTGGATATCAGCCATAATAAACGTCTGGACGGGACGAGCAGTACCAAGATTGTCAATAATGTTGCCGTGAATACACAAGTGAATGATCGTCTGCAAGTGACCGGGAATTGGGGCGCGAAATATGCGCGTTCCGATATTGGCGATACGTCGATATCAGGCTGGACACATCTTTTGGGCGGTGAAGCACGTTTTGATGTTAATGAGCGGATTGATATTGGCCTGCGCGGCTCTTTCTTGGCCGATGGCGGATTTAAACGCGCACAATATAGTTTTGGTCCTTCTATCGGTGTCTCGCCCGTGGACAATGTTTGGATTAGCGCGGGGTATAATATTTCCGGCTATACTGATGATGATTTTGAAGCGTCTGAATATTCCCGCGAAGGTTTATATTTACAATTCCGCCTGAAATTTGACCAAGATTCGGCCCGCGGTTTGTTGCGCCGGATTTCGCCGGCTTCAACGACGGGTCCCGCCTATCAGCAGCGCGGTCTCAGCCAGCCGTAATCAACACGCCTCTAAAAGTACTTAACGTCCGAACAGGCCATAAATGCGCGGGGACACAGGCGGCATAGACGTTGGCTAGGCGGTTATAGTTTCGGTTGTAAAGGGGCGGTTGTTTTGTGCTGGCGTGTGGTTACAGGCCCGCCAATTTGGCCAGAGCTATCAGAGCTATCAGAGCTATCCAGTATTTTCCAAGGCGGTACTTTTGTTTTCCAAAGCGGGACTTGCGGTTATCTGCGGTTTACGGCTTAGACGTTCGCGGCGGCGCATGACAAACCGGAGCGCGGAGAACAGATCAACAGCCATAATGGGCTTGGTTAGGAAAATATCAGCCCCGGCGGCCATACAGGCGGCATTCGTCTCTGATTCCAGATCTGCTGTTAGCGCTATAATGGGGATGTTTTTATGCAGTCCTGTGCCATTACGAATGGCGTGTGTGGCTTCGATACCGTTCATCACGGGCATACGGACATCCATGAGTATAACATCAAAGGGCTGGACATCGAGTATGGCCAGTGCTTGCGCCCCATCTTCAACACATGCAATTTCACAGCCTTCGGGTTCCAGAAAGACCTTGACCACATTCTGGTTGGAAATAATGTCATCAACAATCAAAACTTTGAGGCCGCGCAACGGATCTTGAGCTGTGTTAAAACGGGCTTGTACCGTGTGGACATCACCCGTTTGAGGGGACGGGCGTCTTGTATTTCCGCGAAGCCGCGGCGTGATGGATGTGTTGACAGGCAGGGAGACTGTATTTGTGTCTGCGTCATAAGCAATTTCTGTGTCAGATGTGAGCGAGGCTGTCGGGCGTGCTGGATAGGACATGGGTTTGGGACTGGATGCGGGTTCGGCTTTATCCTCTGGTATTTCAATATCGACTATAGCCGGTTTCGACAGGCTTATATCAGCATGTTTAAAGGCTCCTTGCAGGGTGAGAACAAATTCAGACCCGCGCCCGACCCGCGATGTTAGGTTAACATTACCTTTCATCATATTGGCTAGACTTTGCGTGATTGCCAGCCCCAGCCCTGAGCCGCCATATTTACGGGTCATAGAACTATCCGCTTGTACAAAAGGTTTAAACAGGCGCTTTTGAACCGCCTCGCGTATGCCAATTCCTGTATCTGCGACAACAGCCGTCAATGTGATTTCATTATCTGTATCGGACGGCATGGCCGTTAAATGGACATGAATGCGGCCCTTTTCCGTGAATTTTGCTGCATTGGAAATAAGATTACCCAGACATTGGCGTAGCCGTAGCGGGTCCGCAAAGAACAGGGCGGGGACGCTGTCATCGACATAGGTTGTAAAGATAATATCGTTTTTCTCGATTGTCGGGCGCCATAGACCATCTAGACTTTGGACAATCTTCCGAATATCTGTCATTTCAGCATGTAAGGTTAATTCGCCGGCCTCGATACGCGACATGTCCAATATGCCCTCGACCAGTGTGAGTAAGTCATGTCCTGAATCTAAAATTATACGGGATTTATTGCGCAAGTCTTTTGACGGGGCTGTCATCTCCAAGAGATCGGCAATCCCGATAATTCCGTTCAGCGGTGTACGTAATTCATGGGACATAATCGCAAGAAATTCGGATTTGGCTTTATCAGCGGCGAGCGCTTTGGTGGCGGCCACATCCAATTCGGCGCTAATGTGGTTCCGGTAACGGGCAAATAAAACCGCACTGATAGCCGCCAGAGCCATGGCCGTTGACAATAAGAGAAGCAGCCGCGAGACTTGTTTTTGTTTTTCAATTTCGGCCTGTTTTAACTTATTTTCACGGATCAGGGCTTTTTTGCGTTCGTCCTGACGTTCTTTTGTGTTTTCCAGTGCGGCAATCATGCGGGCGGAACTGGCATTATTGGCGTCTAATAAACCTTGAATACGTTTATCCATCCGCTGGTTCATCAGGCCTTGACCCAGACGGTTATTCCCCCGGCCAAAAGCGATCAGGGCGCGGGCATAGAGTAAATCACTTTGCAAGGTCAGGGAGATATTATCACTATCTCCATATTGACGGTTGAACCGGGCCAGCAAACCTTCGGCTTGGTCAATGTAGCCAATGCCAGCCAAAGCGATGGTTTTGCGCATTGTCAGGGATTGATTAATTCCCTCAATTTTAACCTTATCCAATCCGCTATTGGCCGCTTTTAGCGCGGATTGGTAATCCTGCACCTGTATATAGGCTTGGGCCAATCGTGTTTCGGTCAGGCCGGGAGTGCCGGAATTTTGTGATTGTTCAATGGTTTGCACGGTTTCGGCCAGATAGAGGGCCGTCTCATGATCCCGCCAATGGGAAAAAGAGAAAATCAGATTATTAATCAAGGTCACACCGTCAACAGGTTGTTTGGCGGTAATTTGTTTTGCGATCAGTTTTTGTGTGTTTTTCAGTGCTAGTTCCGGATTATGCAGCCGGTTATATAGATAGGCAATATGATCGGTTAGCAAGATATCGGCTGCGGTTTTATCAGGCGAAATTTCAATGGGCAGTAAGGCTACGGCTTTATTGGCATGTTGTAGGGCCTGCTCCAATTGATTATTATAGCTGTTTAATAGGGCCAGCAGATAATGGGCATGGACGGTGATAAACCAGTCGTCATTATGCGTATATGGGGTAATGATGGCTTCAAGCGCTGCGAGGTTTTTATCGGGCGCTTTTTTATCAAACAAAGGAATTATCTCTGCCATGAGATGGGCAAGAATAACATCGCGTTCGACAGATTGCCGAGTGGCAATTGTGTTATATTGATCAGCAATGATATTGAGGTCTGCTGTATTAGCATTTTCAAAACTTAGGAAGAGGCAGCGCCGCGCAATATTAATATTATTGCCGATAGTGTCTAGCAAACATTCATTATTGGTTGATAGGGTGTTATCAACAATTAACTTATCGGACTTGATTTTATCAGCAAGAGCTTTTGCAGATATACTAACATCAGGCGGCATTTCGGCATAGGCGATTACGCTCTCGCCAAAAAAGAGAGATATCCCGCTAATACTCGACAGGAGTATGGTTTTTATTGTTCTGATCATGTCTGATCCCGTCTTTGGGACAGCATAGGCCGGATAGTCTTAATAAGGGGTAAGTTTTGTCATAAAAAAACCCGCAGAACTGCGGGCGCCCACACGACTATTGGTTTGTCTTAATAGTCAATGATGATGGGTCCACCACCAGCAACAACTTCGACTTCTTCAAGAGTAAGTTCACGCATAATAAACTCCTAATGATCATGGTTACAAAATTATAACCACACCACAATCAATGCGGGAAACAGGCCAAGGTCAACAAAGATTTTCAGTTTTCACAAATATTTAAAGAAAATCCTGCATTTTGCATCTTTAAAGCGTAAATAATTGATTTGCAGCTTTTATAAAGGCGGGTCGATGCGCCACTATAACGCGTGTTATATCCAATTGTGCAATCACAGATACAATCTCTTTTTCAGTTTCGCTATCCAGATTGGCGGTCCCTTCGTCCAAAAATAAGACAGATGGGCTGTGGTAAAGCGCGCGGGCCAGCAGCACGCGCTGCTTTTGGCCGCCTGATAAAATCGAGCCCATATCACCGACCATAGAGAGGTAATTCATCGGTATGGTTTTGATTTCTTCATGAATATGCGCCGCTTGTGCTGCCCTATAGACTTTTTGCATATCCATTTCAGGATCAAAGAAGCTGATATTATCAGCAATTGTTCCCGATAGTAGCCGGTCATCCTGCATGACGACGCCAATATGCTGTCGCCATTGGGCCAAGGGAATATCGGCCAAATTCTGCCCATCGATTAAAATACGTCCTTTGCTGGGGCGATAGAGGCCAAGGATTAATTTAAGCAGTGTTGTTTTCCCGCCCCCCGATAGACCTGTCAGACAGCTCATCGATCCGGCCGTGATATCCATTGACACATTTTCCAGCACCCAAGGGTCATTGTCTGAATAGCGGAACCAGAGATTTTCAATGGTGATATGGCCCTTAAAGTCCCATGCGCGGGTCTGGCCTTTGTTTTCAATGGGTTCGGGATGGGTAAAAATAATATCGGAGAGGCGGTCCAGATGCAGGCTTAATAACCGAAACTCTATTCCCTTTTGCATCACCTGCACCATACTATCGGTAAAGTGTTGGCGATAAGCAAGAAAGGCAACCAGCATACCCAGAGAAAAGCCTTCGGATGTTCCGTTCTGCGGGATCATCATGTTTGCAGCCAGATAGACAACAAGGACAATTTGCAAACCGGTCAACAGGGTTTCGGCAAATTTCTGCCCGATAACATATTTGCCATAATCAACATTGGCATTGATGAAATCGGTATAAAGATTGCGCCAAGCGGCTTCGCGCTGGGTTTCGCGGCCAAAGAGTTTGACGGATGTACTGGCACGGATTGATTCAATCACATGGCTATTTTCCAGCGCCTTGGCATAGATCGCTTCTTCTTGGGTGCGGCGCATATGCGGATAAATTAGAACTGTGGCTATCATTAATAAGATAACCGAAAGCAGCACAACACTGCCCAGTAGCGGTGAGTAGATAAACATCACAGCCAGCATAAGCAGGGCCATTAATCCGTCGATAAGCACCGCGACTACCGATTGGGTCAGGGCCTCTTGTATCGGCGTTGTGCTGCCCATACGCGATATTAAATCGCCAATATGGCGTTTTTCAAAATAACTAACAGGTAAGCGGATCAAATGGCGAAAGACATTACCGATCATTTGTTGGCTCATTTGATTGCCGAAAATCAGAATAGCCCAGCTACGTGTGGCCTCGGTTGCGGCGCGTAGAACCGCAAGGGCGGCAAACCCCAGCGCCGCGGTTGTGAGTAAGTGATAATCACCACGCGGTAAAACCCCGTCGACAATAATTTGCAAGTAAAACGGCATCACTAAAACCATAATTTGCAAGGCGATGGAAAGAATCAGAGTTTGAAACAATGCCCGTTTGAGCCCGCTAAGCCGGCTCCAGAGCAGTTTGATATGCGGGGTTAACCGAGCGTCAACGGGATTAAACTCTGCGGGTCGGCTTATCTCAAGGGCGACGCCGGTAAAATGGCGGGATAACCGGGATATCGGCATAACCTGCAAGCCAATGCCGGGATCGATAATATGGGCTTTGCCGCGGCTGATTTTTTTCAAGACAACAAAATGGTTCATATCCCAGTGCAAAACTGCGGGTAATTGCAATTCGCTCATATGGTCAAGGTCCAGCCGCAATGGACGGGTAGAGAGTCCCAAATCTCCCGCAACCCCCATAATGGATTTCAGCGTGGCGCCTTTGAGCGAGACAAGATGGCGCTTGCGCAGAATATTCAGATCGATTTTATGGCCGTGATAATTGGCAATCATGGCTATACAGGCCAATCCGCATTCGGTGGCCTCGGTCTGTAAGATCACAGGAAGCCGTTTATTGCGCCCCCCTATAGCCACTAGGTTTGACCGCCTGACACCAGCCAATGCCAAAGAGCTTGGCCATTAATATTGAGGCCAAAAAGGCCCCAGAGCACAAAGGCAGACAGGCTTAGGATAATAAGCGTAATCCACCAGAGCGGCGGGGGGCTGCGCAGGACAATATCGCCATAAAGGCTACGGTTACGGTGACGTAGGGCTTCGGTACGGTAGAGATCTTGGGTCATTTTGGAATCATGGACCTTAGCTTGTATCTCTGGCCTGATGGCCGGTGTTTTAATTCAGGATGCGCGGCTCATAGGGGCTATCAAGGCTGAAGATCGGAATATCGACTTCGAAACGCTCGCCATCGGGCGATTCCATATAATAATTACCGAGCATAACGCCGGATGGTGCCGTTAAGGGTGCGCCGGAGGTATAGCGAAAGGTCTCACCGGGGCGAACCACCGGCTTTTCGCCGACAACGCCCGCGCCACGTACTTCCTGGACTTGTCCGCGGCTATCCGCGATTTTCCAGAACCGTTCCATAACTTGCAAGTCCTGTGCGCCCTGATTTTCAATTTCAACCGTATAGGCCCAGATAAATTGATCATCATCGGGGGAGGATTGTTCAGCCAGATAATCCGGTTCAACACGGACAATAACGTCGCCTGTGCGTTGTTCATAAGTCTGGATATGTCGCATGCCATCTCTCCATTGCCCAAAGGGCTTCGCATATAGGATACGATTTTTAATAGCCGTTTGATCCCAAATACGCTCTCTGGAGCTAGCATCCTAGGATTGGCGGCAAAGCGCAAGCCTTTTAAACCGAGATAACGATAAAATATCAGTTCATTCTTGCTATAGGCGAGGGCCGTGGTAATCCGGCAGGCTATGAACATGGAAAAACAGTCCCAAACCAGCCTCGGTATTCTGCCCGAGCACCATATTACGGCCTTGATTGAAACTAAGGCTATTATCGGTGATAACGTTATTGAGGCGGGGCAAATACAGCCTGCTAGCCTTGATCTGCGTTTGGGGATGACGGCGTACCGGTTGCGCGCCAGTTTTCTGCCCGGCCATGGGCGTAATATTGATGCAATGTTGGCCTCTGATCTGGTTATGCATGAGATGGACCTGCGCGGCGGGGCTGTTTTGGAAACAGGTTGCGTCTATCTGGTACCCTTGCAGGAAAGTCTGGCCTTGCCGCCCGATCTCTCGGCAGCCGCCAATCCGAAAAGCTCTACCGGGCGGCTTGATGTTTTTACTCGCGTTATTGGGAATAGCTCCGAAGCCTTTGATGCGATCGGGTCGGGTTATCATGGTCCGCTTTATGTCGAGATTGCCCCGCGCACATTCAGCATTCTTGCGCGAACGGGGGACAGGCTTGTGCAATTACGTATTCGCCGCGGCGCGCATAATCCTGTGGAAACGCAAACGGTGAGTATTGATCTGAAAGGAGAGGGTGTCATTGGGTATCGGGCCAAACGCCATGCCGGGCTTGTTGATATTTCGCGCGTGGCGGCCCATGCCGCGCAGGATTATTGGGAACCGCTGCGGGCCAAAAATGAAACGCTTGTGCTGGATCCAGACGAATTTTATATTCTGGCCTCGAAAGAATCCGTTGCCATTCCGCGGGGCCAAGCTGCGGAAATGGCTCCGATTGCTCCTGAAATTGGGGAATTTCGAGCGCATTACGCCGGATTTTTTGATCCGGGGTTTGGCGTAGCCGAAGCGGGCGGGTCTGGTGCACGTGCTGTGCTGGAAGTACGTGGGCGCGATGTTCCATTTATCCTGCGCGATGGTCAAGCCGTTGCTAAATTAGTGTTCGAAGCGATGAGCGCCCAGCCTAAAACCCTCTATGGCCAAGGCGGGTCTCATTACCAAGCCCAAGGCTTGCGCCTGTCCAAACATTTTAAGGGTTAAACGCCTACCCTCTTGGCTGCGGCTTCGAAAATAGAGGCATCATCCAGTGTCAGTGCCATCATCAAAGCCCCTTCTAGCGCAGCGATACCCGCTTTAGCCCGCTCAGCGGGATTGGGAATATCTTGGGCTTTATAGGCCGCGCTCAACCATTTAATATTCGCGTTGAAAAATGCATTCACTTCTTGAACTACGGTTTTGGGCAAACCCGGGGCTTCGGCACCCAATACAGCGCAAAGGCAAATAAGCTGTTGATCCTGCAAGGCGCGGCGGTGCAGATCGATAAATATATCAATATGGGCGCGCGGATCATCCGTGTTGGCGGTTTCAGCCGCCAATGATGCCTGAAAATTGGCAGCATAACGTGCAACAAGTGCGATGCCCAAATCCGACTTTTTGGGAAAGTGATAATGCAGGCTTGCGCTTTTAATCCCGACATCCGCGGCAATATCGCGATAGCTCACCGCATTATAGCCCTGTGCGCGCATTCGGTTTTCTGCCGCCTCTAAAATTTGTTCTGCACTACTCATTCTGCCTGCTCATGGGGATGACTACTGTATTTGCTCTGGCAACTCTATGTCTTTTTGGGGTTGAAAACCAGACTATATATGATATCTACCTGCTACTAGATAGGTAAAAATACGAGGATATCAACCATGAAAATATATGATGTAGAAGGATTTCCTAATCCTGCCCGTGTGCGCATAGCTCTAGCCGAAAAAGACGCACTTGCAGAGGTCGAGTTCATTCCTGTGGATGTAATGGGTGGGGAGCACCGCCGCAGCGAATTTCTCGCTAAAAATCCCTTCGCCGGAGTTCCGGTTATGGAATTGCCTTGCGGCACACATTTGGCAGAATGTACGGCTATTACCGAATATATAGACCATCATTACGGCGAGCCGACATTAACGGGCCGCAATCCTAAAGCCCGCGCGATTATTCATATGATGAACCGGCGCGCCGAAGCAGGATTGCTGGATGCTGTCGGGGCTTATTTCCACCATGCCACGCCGGGATTGGGGCCTGATTTGGAAACCGATCAAAACCAGGCTTGGGGCGTAGCCCAGAAACATAAAGCCCAATCGACTATGGCGTATCTTGATTCTGTTTTGGCTACTCAAGACTATATAGCCGGAGATGAATTTTCAATGGCGGATATCACCGCTTTTGCCGGATTGGCCTTTGCTGATTTTGCTGCGGTTGATATTGATGCGGGGCTTGTTAATCTGGTAGCTTGGCGCGCGCGTTGTGCGGCGCGTGATAGCTGCAAAGGATAGGCCATGCACCTCAATGCCGATTTTACGCAAGCCGTTGTTATACAGACAGAAGATATGGCATGGGAACCCTCGCCTATGGCGGGTGTTTATCGGCGCAAGCTTGACCGTATTGGGGATGAGGTGGCACGGGCAACCTCTTTGGTGAAATATGATCCCAAGTCTTATTTCAGCCCTCACACGCATAGCGGCGGTGAGGAATTTTTTGTTCTCTCGGGCGTGTTTTCCGATGAGCACGGTGATTATCCGGCCGGAACCTATGTGCGCAATCCGATTGGCAGCACCCATAAGCCCCATAGTGAAACGGGCTGCGTTATTTTTGTTAAGCTCCATCAATTTGACGCTGATGACACCCACCAATTTTCAGTCAATACACGCGCCGCCGCTTTTTCGCCGGGCGCTGTGCCGGGGCTTACCGTTTTACCATTACATAGTTTTGGCGGTGAAAGCTGTGCGTTAGTGCGCTGGGCACCGGGCACTCGGTTTAATCCGCACCGCCATTGGGGCGGCGAGGAGATCTTTGTTATCGAAGGCATATTCCAAGATGAGCATGGCGATTATCCGGCCGGAACATGGATGCGCAGCCCGCATCTATCCCTACACCATCCCTTTAGTGATGCCGGATGCTTGATCTATGTGAAAACAGGCCATTTACCTATGGCATAATAGGAACATTTCGCCGACTATAAGCCGGCGAGCACCCATTTGGCAGCGTATTAGTGTGCACGGTTACTTTACTGGGTTTTACGCCGTTTCATTGTATTAAAGCTGATATGTGGCCATTTAATCTGGCCCGGCATATTGTCAGAGCGATCAAAAAAGTCGAGCATGACGATTTGCATATATTGGATAAAGACCGCCGTATCCGTTTCCAATATCCACATCGTAAACTCCATCTCGGAAGCATTAGCATGTTTAACAATGAACGGGATATTGGTGATACCGCCTGTCAGATTATTTGTTGAAAAATGCAGCGTCGTTGTTTGTTTTACGCCCGGCGGTGTTGCCGCGCGCAATAAAGCCGATGGATTGGTGACATCGAAAATCCGCTTAAAGGGATTATCGTGGAAATGTTTATATGGGGCTAGATAGGGATGTTCGATATTTTTACTCGGCCCGCCGATCGGTAAGGCGCTGACGTCAGGAATTTTTGGCCCGCCCTGTGTTACTTTTGCAGTGGAATATCGTCCCAATGCCAGCAGGGTGTCGCCATGGGGAACACTGCCTAACCGGGCGATATTCAAGCCATTGGCCGCGAAGTTTCGCATATGCAAGAACAATCCGGGCTCATGATGTATTCCGGCAACATCTGTCGGGGGAAGACGGCCACTTTCAGGGAAATCTGCTGCCGCCATCTGAGTGACTTCCTGTGTATAGTCCAGCGTTACAATAAGCTGATCTTTATTCTGGGCCGGGGCTGTCTTTATGCCGCGATTGGGAACACCTTTATCCACTGTCGTAAATTTAAGGGTTTCGTTATATTGATTGACGAGAATTCTATAATTCGCCGGGCGACCTCTTTTGACAAAAGGCAGCGCGATCATATTCCATCCCCGCCCTTTTAGATCGTCGCCATTTGTCCATTCGCCCGGAAGCTGTGCAAAGGGGCCTAAGAGGGCATCCCCCGTTTTAGCTTTGCCGATAGAACGGCCTTGATTGGAAATATAGTTTTTAAATTCAGCTGTACTCACCATTTGCGCCTCCACATTATTCTGTGCTTACAACGATATATAACTGTTTCGATACAGTCTGTGATGCGAGTCACGATAATGGTCGGGAGGAGGTGAATAGGGTTTTCTGATTACACAAGGTCAAATTACCAGTGGCAACATACTTTAGCGTTAGTAAAACATAAACTTACCAATGTCGGTTGATAACTGTTTCTAGAACAAAAGTTTAAACATTTGAAATGCATAGGATTTAGAAAAGTAGAAGGCGACATAACCACCTTCCATATTTTGTTATATAAGCTTTATTAATGCTTATTGCGTAGGCGTTGCAGCGCTAAGCGGTGTTCTCGCTCTAACCGTCTCACTTTAGAGTTAAGACGGTTCTGTGCGGAACGTAGACGAGACTGGTTTTGCCTCATCCTAGCTCGCAACTGCGAAGACGAAAGTGCCATAGGCCAATCTCCTTTACAGAAACACGTCACATTTACCTTGATTTTTAGGCCAATTAGGATAAGATCCCTTGCACTAAGTCCAGAACCGCGGGCAAATGTGACTATGAAATTTGCGGTTCAACCGAACCTCGTGACCTGCCAGTCGCGAGGTTCAATTTTATCGAATCAATAATAGTTAGAAACTAAACATGAGTCAAGTTGACGCACGTTAATTGAGACTATCGTTTTAGAATTAAATACGATGTGTTCTTTTTGAATTATCAGTAATAATTATAAATACTTTCTATGATAATAAATATATACATTTGCTTGAATTAAAAAAATCTATCCCCGCCTGTGATACGGGCCTTATAGTGTGTGTATTCCAATCCCCAGAGGGCTTCTGTCGACGTAGGCTTTAGGGGATGGACGGTATGATGATGTTGAGCATCTTGGGGTTACGTACCAAGGCTGTGCCGG
>CAZZKV010000003.1:109116-110525 GCA_964654665.1 uncultured Caulobacterales bacterium
ATGGACGGTATGATGATGTTGAGCATCTTGGGGTTACGTACCAAGGCTGTGCCGGGCATCGAGGCCGGAGCCATATGCCTCTTCTACGCAGCTGTCACTGCGGGATGACTGGGCGCGATAAGGCCGGTCTTAGAGACTAAAACAGGTTTTGAACGTACCGCCGCAGGGTCAGGCCCATGCGAAATAATAGATAGTCGGTTTCCAGTATGGACACCGTCCCTGCGGATAGCCCTCTTTGGTGCTGTGCATGATTACGCGGCCAGCCTGCCTATGCGCATGGCTGTAACATACATAAGAATACACAATTATATTGAGACCATATAAGATTTTGGAAAGGAGCCCTTATGGCCCGGGGTCATAATGTTTTCACAAAACCTGTTGAAACGCGTCAAAGGCTGGAAGGCGAATTGGCGCAGATCAAACTGAAAATAGAAGCCGCGAAACTGGCCAAGCTTGAGGCTGATCTGCCAAAACCGCAGCCCTGCTATACGCGTTACGAGGATATTCCGCCGCCCAGTCCCGAAGATCGGGCGCGGTTTGTTGCGCGGTTAACCGCAAAGATTGATTATTGGGCACAGGTACAGCAACGCGAAAAGCAGGACTGGTATTTATCCATGATTGATTTCGCGCCTTAAAACAAGGTGCCGTAAACTATGGGCAGCAGGGCTTAGGCTCAGCGCGGGGCGCGTTTGGCCAAAATCCGTTGCAATGTCCGGCGATGCATATTGAGGCGACGAGCGGTTTCCGATACATTTTTGCCGCACAGCTCATAGACGCGTTGTATATGTTCCCAGCGAACACGGTCTGCCGACATCGGGTTTTCGGGTGGTTGCGGAGCTTCGCCGCGCGGTGCCAGCAAAGCTTTGCAGACATCATCAGCATCAGCCGGTTTGGCCAGATAGTCAACCGCGCCGCGCTTTACCGCAGAGACTGCGGTGGCCAGATTGCCATAGCCTGTCAGCATGACCATTTTACAATCCGGTCGATGCTCATGCAAAACGTCAACAACATCGAGCCCATTACCGTCTTCAAGCCGCATGTCGAGCACGGCGAAGGCCGGGGGATTGTTTTTGGCAATGGTTTTGGCTTCGGCAACAGTTTCAACGGGCTGAACCGTAAAGCCGCGCTGGGTCAAAGCCCGGCTAATCCGGTTGCGAAAAGGGCCATCATCATCCAGAATAAGCATGGTGGCGTCCTCTGGAAGGTTATATTCATCCATCATATCGGGCATAGGGTCTCCTAGCATGGGGTCTTTTGGGCACTTTATAAGCTTATTATCCGGCAATGAACATAATTTTATTAAGGTCTGATTTTACTAAAATATGTGCCCTGTCGTTTTACAGGCTATAGATGGTTTTATTGCAGAGCTGCGCGCGGCCAGCTTAACTCGACCACGGCGCCGCTATGGC
>CAZZKV010000003.1:110625-130120 GCA_964654665.1 uncultured Caulobacterales bacterium
GCTATGGCCAGAAACATTCCGGAAATGGATTGTACCGCCTGTGCGTTCGATCAGGGTTTTGGCAATAAAGACCCCGAGACCAAGCCCGCCAGCGGAATGATTTGTATTACGGCGCGATACATAGGGTTCGCCCAGACGCGAGCGAATGGACGGATCAAATCCCGGACCATCATCGCGGATTGTTATTGTGACCAAATCGGATGTCCACGTGCCTAAGACCTCAACTTTGGAGGTTGCAAAATCTGCGGCATTTTCGATCAGGTTCTTAAAGCCATATATCAACTCGGCTTGCCGGCTAAATTCCGGCATAGGGGCATCGCCGATCAGTTCCAAGGTGATTGTCAGTCCGGCCAAATCTGCGCCGATATTAAACGGTGCGATGACTTCGTTCATCAAATCTTCCAAGCGCATTCTATCATGCACCATATCGCCTTCATCGCCGCGGCGGGACAACTGGGTCAGAATTTCGCGACAGCGCTGGGCTTGGGAGAGCATAAGACGGGCATCATCGCCCAGCGGTGTATCAGCCGGTAGCTCGCGACTCATTTCTTTGGCCGTGACCTGTATCGTGGCTAAAGGCGTGCCCAATTCATGCGCGGCGGCGGCGGCGAGTCCGCCCAGCGCGGCCAATTTTTGTTCTTGGGCCAACACGGCTTCAGTTGCTGATAATGCTTCGGACATCCGGCGGGATTCAGAGGCGGATTGCCATGCATAGAGTGAGGTAAAGCCCATGCCGATTAACAGCGCAGCCCAAGCCCCCATAGTTAAAAGGAACGGAATCGTAATGGATTGTTCATCCGCCCAAGGTAGTGGCAGATGGAAAAAAACAAGAGCTAGAGACAGGCCAGCCGCCATAAAACCTAATATACCGAGAACGGGCCGACTCAGGGTTGTTGCGCCGGTTACAACGGGGGCCAGAAATAGTAAGGCGAAAGGATTGCCCATACCGCCGGTTAAATAGAGTAAAGCGGCAAGCTGGAATAAATCAAACCCCAATTGCAGCGCAGCTTCGCGGTCACTCACCCGCCGGTCAAGTACAAAGGCAGAGCCGACAATGATATTCACCAAAACGCTTAAACTCACAAAGCCGAGCGCGGGTATCAGCGGCACATCAAATCCCAAAGCTTGCGAGACCAGTAAAAGCGCAATGGCCTGACCCGTTACCGCCATCCAGCGCAGGCTAACAAGAGTTGAGCGGCGTAGCCGCCCAGCCGTATGACGGGAAATGCGGGCTAATTTTTCACGATCTGCCTTTGCTATGGATAATTTGGCCCGCGAAGGCTGGGATGAAAGCTGGGGCGAAGATTGGGGCGAAGTTCGCGGCGATATGTCCATAGTCTCGGGGCCCTGTTTGTCCTATGGTCTTACCCTAAGGCATAGACCCTTTGAAAGGCGAGTAGAATTATGCGTATCAATATTTTTTCGATGCGGACCGGGATCGCAAGTGTTGCGGCTTTTCTGATGCTGGCGGCTTGTAACCCGCCTCATGATACGGCTGGGACGAGCGGTCGCGTGACCTCTTCGGGAACCGCCGCCGTGGGCGGGGCTTTCACGCTGGTTAATCAAGACGGGCAGACGGTCACTGAGAAAAGTCTGATCGGTAAGCCGACTTTGACCTATTTCGGGTTTTCCTTTTGCCCGGATATTTGCCCGACGGAACTGCAAAAACTGGGCCGGGTACAGGCTAAAATTGATCCGGACGGTACGCTGTTCAACTATGTATTCTTTAGTGTGGATCCAGAGCGCGACACGCCTGAAAGCCTAAAGCAATATGTCACGGCCAGCGTTTTCCCCAAAAACCTGCAAGGCTTCACCGGAACACGGGAACAGGTTGAGGCGGCAAAAGCGGTTTACCGGATTTATGCGGCCAAAGTAGAGGATAAAGACAGTGCGGCTGGCTATACGGTGGATCATGTCAGCCTGATTTATCTATTTGATAAAGCAGGTAGTTTCGTCGAGCCCTTTACCTATAAGGACAGCGTAGCAAAAATTGCTATAACCGCAAAACCATATGCCCAATGATTTATGATTTATTGAGCGGCTTTGAGGCCCGCGCTAATTAAGTCAAAGGCTTTTTGGCGAGTGTCCCATCCCAGAATTTTGACCCATTTATTAGGTTCTAAGTCCTTATAATGTTCGAAAAAATGTGGGATACGGTCTTGTAGAACTTGCGGTAGATCGGTGTAATCTTTGATCTGATCATAATAGCGGGTGAGTTTAGGGTGCGGCACGGCAACGATTTTTTCATCAAT
Source organism: uncultured Caulobacterales bacterium (assembly GCA_964654665.1). Lineage (GTDB taxonomy): Bacteria > Pseudomonadota > Alphaproteobacteria > Caulobacterales > Maricaulaceae > CALCKU01. Next base: position 112,878 of record CAZZKV010000003.1, read on the forward strand.
ACCGGCTTCATCCTCCATCATGAGCACGCCAACGGGCCGCGCACGAATGACGGATCCGGGCATAAGCGCGCGGTTGCCCACAACCAGAACATCGGTTGGATCGCCATCATCAGAGAGTGTATGCGGAATAAAACCGTAATTACAAGGATAGCGCATGGATGTATAGAGAAACCGGTCAACAAACATGGCGCCCGAGGCTTTATCCATTTCATATTTAATGGGTTCTCCACCAAGAGGAACCTCGATAATAACATTAATGTCCTCGGGCGGGTTTTCTCCGGCGGGAACTTTCGACATATCCATTCTAAGGTCTCATTTTAGCTGCGCGTATTTCTATGCCGCGGGTCATAGCGCGACTCACTCTGATTGCAAGAGCGAAAAGCGGCTTGTTATGGCCTGTGGCCAAATAGCCACAGTTATAGCGATTGTGCAGCGTTTCCTGTCGGGGCGCTTGATATGCAACAATTTGCACTGTAGCTGTCATTCATACGTGCATTCCGTCCATTCAAGGACGTCATTTTTAAACAAATAAGGACACGGGGAATTATGCTCAAAAAATCTCTACTTATCGGCTCATCTACATTGCTGGCATTATCGATTGCGATACCCGCTGCTGCGCAATTAGATGATGAAATTATTGTTACAGCAACTAAACGTGTGACAACATTGCAAGAAACCCCTGTCGCGGTTTCTGTTACCGGCGCTGATGTTATTGAAAAAGCGCAAATTCTTGATATTCAAGATTTGCAATCTGTTGTGCCCTCCTTACGGGTTAACCAATTACAAACATCGCAAAATACAAATTTCGTTATTCGGGGTTTCGGTAATGGGGCCAATAATGCCGGCATCGAGCCGTCTGTTGGTGTTTTTATTGATGGTGTTTACCGGTCACGGTCTGCGGCACAAATTGGTGATCTTCCAAAGCTTGACCGTGTCGAGGTTCTTAAGGGCCCGCAATCAACGCTTTTTGGTAAAAATGCATCAGCCGGTGTTATCAGCGTTGTAACGGCAGCCCCATCCTTTGAAACCGAAGGCTATATTGAAGCCGGTATTGGCAATTATGACCAACGTATTCTTAAGGGCTATTATACATCAGGTATTACAGATGATTTGGCGGTAAGCATCGGCGCCGGCATTAATAAACGCGACGGATTTTATGAAAATGTTGGTATTGACGGCGTGAGCGATTTTAATGACCGTAATCGGTTTTCTGTCCGCGGGCAGGCCCTTTATGAGCCAACTGATGCGCTGTCTTTGCGCGTTATTGCTGATTATAGCAGTATTAATGAAATTTGTTGCGGCGTTACGAACATCCAGAACCAAGGCGCGGCTTTGGCGATTGCCGCTCTGGGCGGACAATTTGCCGATGACACAGACCCGTTTGCCTATGAGACATTTTTCAATCGGGATTCAGAAAATGAAGTTGATGACTTTGGGTTCTCCGTCCATGTAGATGCCGATCTTGGTAAGGCGACCTTAACGTCGATTTCGGCCTATCGGAATAACCGGAGTAATTTTGATCAAGACGCCGATTTTAACACGCTACGTCTTCTCAATAGTGTGAACCAAGACCAGACCATTGATACAATTACGCAAGAATTAAGGTTAACATCAAATGGCGGCGAACAGTTTGACTGGATGATCGGCGGCTATTATTTCACTGAGGATATTGAGCAGATCGGCGGCCTTGAATTTGGGGATCAATTACAGCCGTACATTAATGTGTTGCTGCAACAGGCGACAGGATTACCGAACCTTCTGAATACGTTTGAAGGCCTTTACGGTGCGGCGCCAGGCACGTTTTTGGGCGGGGGCACGCAAACGCGCGAAGCCTTTACGCAGGATAACGAAGCCTATTCTCTTTTCGGGACATTGGACTTTCATGTATCGGACCGTTTAACGGCTACTGTGGGGCTTAACTATACCGAAGATAAAAAACGGATTGAGAGCAATGTTACGAATGGTGATATTTTCTCCAGCATTGATTTGGTTAATGATCCGACAGTCTTTGGCATCACGGCTCCACAAGTCTTTTTTGGACAAATATTTACAGCCAATACGGCGGCATTTGCACCAGGAGGCCTTGCGCCAACACCGCAAAATATCGCCTTTGTTGAAAGCTTGGCCCCCGGCACCTCAGCCGCTGTTCAAGCTGGAGCCAATGCCTTAATCGCGGGTGTACAAACAACGCAATTCCAGCCGCAATTTGTAAACTTCCCGAATTCGGTTGAAAGCGGGCGGTCCAATGATGATCAACTGACTTATACGGCGCGGCTGGCTTATGAGGTTAATGATATTTTCAATGTCTATGCCAGCTATTCGACAGGCTTTAAGGCGACATCTTGGAATTTGTCACGGGACTCGCGTCCGTTCTTATCTGATCAAGCGGCTTTAGCGGCGGCAGGTTTGTTGCAAAACAATCAAGTGTTTAGAACACGGTTTGCGGGTCCAGAAGATGCCGAAGTTATCGAATTCGGTGTGAAAGCTCGGTTCGAGCGGGGTTATTTGAATCTCGCAGCTTTTGACCAAATTCTGGAAGGCTTCCAGTCTAATGTGTTCTTAGGTACGGGCTTTACACTGCTCAATGCGGGTCAACAATCAACATTAGGCTTTGAATTTGACGGGGCTTATTCACCGATTGATCCATTGACATTGACATTTGCCGGAACGATTTTGGATCCAAAATACGATGAATTTACAGCGGAACAGGGCGCGTCTATTGGCGGGGTTCCAACAGATTTATCCGGTGAAAATGTTGCGGGTGTTTCCGAAGTGTCCTTATCTGTTGGGGCCACCTATAACCATGATTTTGCTAATGGTATGTCTGGCTTCTTACGCGGTGATTTTCAATATGAAAGTGCCGTTCAAATTGTTGACGGTATTCCCACGGCGACAACGACGGCAGGAACGACATTTGATGTCGAGCGCGAAGTGAAAACATTTAACGCGGCCGCCGGTATTGATTTTGCTAATGGCTTGGCGTTGAATGTCTATGCACGGAACCTGTTCAATGATGAATATTTCCTCTCGGTCTTTCCGGGCGTGGCACAGGCAGGTGTTATTAATGCCTATCCAAACCAGCCGCGCACATATGGCGCATCGCTGCGCTACTCATTCTAGGTTTTATTTTCAGATAAACAAAAAGCCGCCTTTTAGGCGGCTTTTTTATTGGCCTTATTGACCGATAGTCTGAGGCGTTTAGACTTTAGCAGGTCCCGTGGAAACCGCAACCATAGCGGCCCGTAATGTTCGATCGCCCAATGTAAACCCTGTTTGCATAACCGTGGCTACATGGCCTTTTTCTTCATCCGATGGAATTTGCGCAACGGCCTGATGCACATTTGGGTCAAATTTAGAACCAACACCGGCGACGGCTTTAATTCCATGACGGGCCAAGATCATAATGAGATCTTTTTCGGTTAACTCAATTCCGTCTAGCAGGTTTTTAGCATTATCTCCCATGTCTTTTTTGGCTTTACCATCCAGCGTTAGCAATGCGCGGGACAAATTATCATGGACGGATAAAACATCGACAGCAAATCGTTCAATGCCATAAATTTTAGACGCGGCCACTTCGCGTTCGGCCCGCTTTTTTACATTTTCAGCATCAGCCATAGCGCGTAAGGCTTGATCTTTCAGTGTTGCCAGCTCGGTTTCCAATTGTTCAATTTTTTGCTGCGGAGTGATATCGTCAGCCGATTGGTCCTCGTCTTTATTGGCTATGCTGCCATCGTCCTGTCTTTGGGCCATAGCCTCTTTTTCTATATCGATTGCTTTTTGCAGCGCATCAAGTTCCGCATCGCTGGGCAAACTGCCGTCAGTTTCGGGCGGGCGTGTGTCTTTTTTGTCAGCCATGGCTTTCCTTGTTTATTTATAATCATCGAGCCAACGCCCGACAAGTTGCGCGGTATAGTCCACCATTGGAATAACCCGTGCATAATTAATCCGCGTGGGGCCAATCACGCCGACTGCCCCGATTATATTTTGTGCTGAGTCGCGATAGGGTGCGACCACAACACTGCTTCCAGACAAGGAGAACAAAGGGTTTTCCGTGCCAATAAAAATTTTAACGCCGTCAGCATCTTCGGCCCGGTCAAGCAGGGCTATAAGCTCTTCTTTACGTTCCAAATCTTCAAACAACATTTGTATGCGCTCCAAATCGGTCTGTGCTTCTAAATTGTCAAGAAGCTGCGCACGCCCTCGGACGATTAATGAGCGCGAATCGTTATTTTTTTTACCTATTGGCCCGATTTCGCCAGACCAACTGGCAAGACCTTGTTTAATTAAGTTGGCTGCGGCTTTATCAATCTCGGCACGGCCATGATCCATTTCAGCAAGAATATCAATACGGGCTTCGTCCAGACGTCGGCCTTTCAGGCGGGCCGAAAGAAAGTTTCCAGCCCTTTCCATAGAGGCCGGTAACAATCCGGGTGGGCGCGGCATCAATCGGTTCTCGACATGACCATCGGTATAGACAAGGACAACCAAAGTCTGATCATCGTCAAGATTGACAAATTCAACATGCCGAAGGGGTTCGGTATGTTGTGCTGGCGTGTTAGGGGTTAAGACCAGTCCAGCCCCGCCAGCAAGCCCGGCGAGCATGGCCGAGGCCTGTTCTAACATATGTTCAGGGCTTTGGCCCGAAGCGGCAATACGGGCTTCCAGATTTAAGCGCTCACGTTTTGGTAAATCACCAATTTCCAAAAGTCCGTCAACAAAGAGCCGTAATCCTGATTGTGTTGGAATACGGCCTGCACTGATGTGGGGGCTATCTAATAATCCATACCGCGTGAGTTCGGCCATTGTATTGCGAATAGTGGCAGGGGATAAAGTGAGTCCGCCCGATAAGGAAAGGTTGCGCGAGCCGATAGGTTGCCCTGTTTCCAGATAGCTCTGAACAATATTACGAAAAATATTGCGCGCACGGCTATCAAGGTCTGTTAATGACAGATTTTGAGACAAAAAACTCATGACGAATATGTGGGCGTAAGCAGCATTAATTTCAAGACAATTGGAAGGCGCAGCGGGATTTTAGCCTAGCTGGGCTCATTGCCGGTTTGTGGCGGGTGATCAATGATAACAAATCGTCCATTTTGTATTTGATAGATGGCCAAACCGCGATCCGGTGTACCGTTGACGTTCAGTCGTACCGGGCCGTTAACACCGTAAAATCCAGCGGGGTCTTCGGCTCGTTGGCGACGTTCTTTGGGATCACCATCCGCAATAAAGACACCAAAGTTCACAGCGTCATAAGCTTGAGACGCTAGCCGAGATGGATCTGCAGCATAGTTGCGATCATAGCTATCGATAAAGCGCCGCTGGGCTTCTTGATCGGGTCCGGCGAAAATCCCGCCAGATAATGCGGGCTCACGGACGGTTTCCGTGCGATTCCATAAGCCCGTTCCCATAAACTGCACTTCAGAAATACTATCGCTGTAATAGGGGAGTAGTGGTGCTAGAGAGAGCAGCGCCGTCCCGCCTTCCGGTAATAAAATGGCATCAAATGCCATAGGGCCCTCTCCGCCTGTGAGCTCTTCATTTGCTTCAAAGCTTTCCGCAATTTTACGGGCAGGGGCTTGCATGACTGTGATATCATTCCCTTTATAGCTCTCAGATACGGTAATCTCTCCGCCAATACGGGCCACGGCGGTCCGATATGCGGATAGCACCCGGCGGCCATAGCGACTATCGGGCCCCAAATAAGCAAAGCGCAATGCTCCGGTTCCTGCAGCAAAACTTACTACACGGTCAACTTCGGCTTCTGGTGGAATGGATAAGAGATAGGTCCCGTTGCCGGCGGCTTTTTGATCTGTTGAAAAAGCCAGTATAGGCGTATTGGCTCGCCGAGCTTCATTGCTGGCCGCTTTTACAGCCCCTGATAATATTGGGCCAAGAATGACATCGGCCCCGGATTGGATAGCCGCTTTCGCCGCCGATTTAGCGCCGTTCGGGGTTCCGCCCGTATCTAGGGCGATAATCAATGTGTCTGCTTCGCTACGGTTGAAAACAGCCAGTTCAGCGGCTTTGAGCATTGAGGCTGCCTCTTCGCGCAGGCGCGTATTTTTTGCGGAAAAGGGCAAGAGAAGGGCCAGACGTTTTATGTCGCGCCCATCCATATGCGGCGGGGTTAACCCATTGCGAATATAGGTTTTTTTAATTTCGGGTGCGATATCTATTTCGGTAGGTGTTTGGGTTGCTGGAGTCGGGTTTTCATCCTCCAATTCCGGTAATTCAGCATTAGGCTGCGGAACAGGCGGGGCGGGAATAGGGTGCTGCGGGGGCGGGGGTAATTGCGTTGTTGAACAGGCCGACAAGATGGCAAGCGCGCTGCCGGTCAGAAGGGTTTTGACGCAAGTAGAAAAGTTTTTTATTGCCATGAGCAAGAAGGTCCGTGATGACTGGCCATTAAAGATACGTTATCGGATAGTCCTAAGGGTGTGTGTCCTGCGGGGCAATACTCATTTGGCGAGAAAATGCATATGAAGTCATTTGAAAAGACGGAAACCCCGCTCAATAGTCTTCTGCCCGGCTTATATGTTGTGGCCACGCCGATTGGTAATATCAGGGATATCACATTGCGCGGGTTGGATGTTTTGCGTGCTGCCGATATTATCTTATCGGAAGATACGCGCCGAACCGGTAAATTATTGGAAAGCTTTTCCATAGATTCGCAGTTATCGCCTTATCATGACCAAAATGCGGCAAAACGTGTGCCGGGCGTAATCAAAGACTTACAAGCCGGTAAACGTATGGCGCTTGTCAGTGATGCGGGAACGCCGTTGGTGTCTGATCCGGGGTATAAGTTGGTTAGTGCCGTGATTGCAGCAGGGTTGGATGTGTTTCCAGTACCGGGGGCATCGTCATTGCTGGCGGGACTTGTAAAATCCGGCCTTCCAAGTGATGCCGTATTTTTTGCCGGATTTCTGCCGGCCAAATCGGCGGCGCGGATAACGGCCTTAAAGACGATGAAAACAATTCCGGGAACATTAGTTTTTTTTGAAACCGGGCAAAGAATAAGAGAGAGTATACGGGACATGATAGATGTGTTGGGGGACCGCCGCGCGGCTTTGACACGGGAGTTGACAAAAACATATGAAGCGGCGCGTTATGGTTCGCTTTCAGAGATATTACAAAGCATAGAGTTGCATCCGCCGCGCGGGGAAATCGTGCTCTTGATTGACCGGGTTACAGCCGTTCAACGGTGGAGCGAAGCCGAGATTGATGCTGGTCTTGATAGGCTACGGCCCGATATGGGCGTCAAGGCTGCCGCCAATATATTAGCGCAAGAATCGGGTTGGCCGAAACGCGAAATTTATAATTATGCTGTGAAACGTGAGCAATAGAGCCAGAAATGAAAGAGCTGGCCGGCGGGCCGAGGGATTTGCCGCTTTATATTTGCGGGTTAAAGGTTACCATATTTTAGAGCGGCGCTATAAGACCCGGCGCGGCGAAATTGATATCATCGCACAGAGGGGTCAATCACTCGCTATCATAGAGGTTAAACAGCGGGCGACATTAGAGGCTGCGCAGGCCGCGATAACACGGCAAGGACAGACTCGTATTATGGCTGCTGCGCATATTTATATTGGGCGTAATAAGGCCGTGCAAAAACTCGGGTGTCGCTATGATATTATTTTTGTGATCGGGCGGCGATGGGGGCTTGGCCGGATATTGCATTTACCGGATGCTTGGCGCGGATATTAAGGATATTAAAATGGCAAATATATTAAGGCTTCGTAAGACTGCCGTTTAGTAACCTTTGGCTAAGCTTTGCGCTGTAATTTGCGTCTATTATGAAAAAATTTACTATCTTTATCACCGTGTCTTCTGTCATTGCTTTGTCTGGCTGTGCTATTACGACGGCCGGGATTAAAAAAGGGGATGAACGAAATTTCGCCCGCTCGATGAATGATGTATCGGCAGGGCGGGTTATCAAGGCGCGTATGATGCGGGCACCGGATATTAAGCTAGGCGGTGTTAATGTAGGTGTGGCCGAAGGCATTGTCGTGCTGTCCGGCAATGTTGATAGTGATGAAGACCGGATAGAAGCTGAACGGATCGCGTGGTCCGCCCCTAATGTTGAACGCATTGGAAATGAGATCAAAGTTAAAGGTAAAAAAGGCGCCATTCGCGGTACGAAAGATGCGGTGCTGAGCCAGTCCGTACGCGCCCGAATGGTGGCCGATAAATATGTCAAATCGCGGAATTATAATATCGAGGTCCATGACGGTACGGTTTACCTTTTAGGGATTGCGCGGAGTAAGCAAGAATTGGAACGGGCAGCGCAAATTGCCAGTACAACACGCGGGACACGCGAGGTGGTGTCTTATGTTAAGATAAGTGAGCGGGGTACACGGAGTGTTGCAGCCCCAGCCCATACGCCGTCATATTCCGCGCCTGTAAACGGAGTGCTTACAGGATCCCAATCTGGTGCAATCCCCTTTGTGCCTCAAGGCACGATTGAGGCTCCCTCTAGTCGTGTTAGTCAGCGGGCTTTACCCAGTATTTTACAAAATGCTCCCTTGGGCGGCAATTTACCCTCTGGCGCGAATGCAGCCGTTGACGGTATTGAAACTTATGCGACGGGCCGGGCTGGCCAAGCGGTGGATGTCACCGAATCGGCTCCATATTATATTAATCCCGATACGGGTGAGGAAATTCCTGTTAAATGGGTACAAGGCGGCCAATAATGCCCAATTGTGCAGGGGTTTATAGGCTGGAAATACGAACCCGGGTCTAGCTCCGCCAGCGCAGAGTTTTAGCTTTGACCGGATTGACGAAATCCCGTCCGTCCCTATGGGCCGCAGCCCATTCTTTTTTAATGGCGAAATACCATTTTGCTTGTGTATCGGCATCATCAACCAGCATGAGATTAGGCGTATGGTTTAAACCCATTTGCTGTAAGTCGACCATATTGGCATCCTGACGCAAAAAGGCGCGGGCGAAGAGGCCAAGCAGCGGGGCTAGCGTGCGAAACAAGCTATGGTTTGAGAAGAAAATCTGTCGAATTTGAGTTCGGGTTTCGCTGATAGGCGTGACAGCCGTAAAAGAGAGTATTTCCCGAGTTCCAACGATAATATGTTCGGTACGAATGCCCGGCAGGGTGAAGGTGATTTCAGTTTGCGGGGTTCCGCCCAATATTTTATAGGCGAAACTATTGGATGAGGGAGTATGACGTATCATGGCAAAACCACGTATTCGCGGCTCAAAGGTTTTGGCTTTTTCATGAATAGATTTTTCTGACCGCCACCACCATTGGCGATGAACATAGGGGCCATGAGCTGGGTCCATTAACCCAATAACCGCATGGTCGACATGACAATTGAGTATCAATTGATCATCCATCAGGGCTTTACGTCCCGATATAGGTAGAGTTGGCGGCTCTATGGGTGGCTTTCCGGAAAATCGTTTATCCTCGGCTATATAAATCCAGATGAACGACCCTATTTCGCGTATAGGAAAAATTCTTTGTCTAATTTTTTCTGTATCAAAACTTTGCGGTGCACAGAGCGCAGGGATTGCCGTGCAGGCACCCGAAATCGTTTGAAAGCGCCAACCATGATAAGGACATTCCACCGTATCGTCGATGATTTTTCCAGATGATAACGGCGCGGCGCGGTGCGGGCAGATATCGCGCATGGCAAAGACTGTGCCGTCTTTATGCCGGCCTAAGGTGATCGGCTCGCCCGCGATTTCCTTGCGTGTGAGCGTGCCTGGTTTCAGATCTGTGCTCAGACCAACGAAATACCATATATCCAAAACGAATGGGTTCATAGATAAGGCTTAGCGGCTCAAATGCTGGTTGGCCATATCTAACACGGCTTCGGCTGTATGGCCTGCGGCCCGCAGATCTCGAATGGTTGTATCTTTATTACGTTTAGATAACTTATGGTTCTGTGTATCATCCATCAAAAGCCGGTGGTGATGATAATGCGGCTCGGGCCAATCCATTAAAGCTTGTAAGAGGCGATGGAAATGCGTGAGCGGTGCCAAATCCACGCCGCGCACAACGGTGGTTATATTTTGCGCCCAGTCATCATGGCAGGCGGCGATATGATAGCTTGTGCCAATATCTTTACGGGCGAGGATTTCATCGCCAAATTGCATCAAATTGACCAATCGTTCGCCAGGCGATTCTGAATCTTCATGTCCGGTTTCAATAAAGCGGAGCGTGTTAAAGTCATTTCCCAGATACTCGCGCGCTCCGGTCATAGAGAGCCGCCAAGCAAAGGACTCGCCTTGGGCTATACGGCTGTGTTGTTCGTCGAGACTTAATGGAGATAAGGGGCCGCGATAAACGGTTTCAGGTGGCATGATTTCGGCCTGAATCTCTCTACGCGTTTTAAAACAGCGATAGATTAGATTGCGGGATGCTAAACTTTCAATCACTTTGGCATAGTCTTTTTTATACTGGCTTTGTATGCGAACATTGGCGGGCCAATGAAACCCTAACCATGTTAAGTCTTCGAAAATGGCCTCGGTGAAATGTGGGCGGCATCGTTTATGATCAATATCTTCGATCCGTAAAAGACAAGGCATTCCGTAATTAAAGGCTTGTTGCGCGGCATAGGCATGGCCCAGATGCAAAAAACCCGTAGGCGAGGGGGCAAAGCGCGTGCAATGATATGCTGTGTCAAATGTCATCCTGTGTCCAGTGATCCAAGCCTTATTCTTGTTTAATATATGTATTTCCCGTCAGGCGTGGGTAAATTATAAGTCAGTCTCGCAAACTGCGAAACACTTTTGATACTTGGGCCAATAAGTGATACAAAGACTTGGTTGCTTGCCTTTGGGTGGGTAACTTGGCGGGGGCGACGTCACCCACACGACGATGCCTCCGCCTCTGGGGTTTTTATTATGCCCCCGGAGCGCCGATAGCCCATATGAACGGATGTATTGTCACGGATTTTGGCAATCCGGCCATTTTATAGGGATCGGTATTGGCCCAATCACGAACATTGGCGATATCGCGGGCTTCGACAATCAGCAAGCTGCCGCGCATTGTACCATCTTCATCCAGCCAAGGGCCTGCTGTTAAAACCTCTACATCTTTACCGGCTTTGAGAAAGGTTAAATGGGCTTCGCGGTTGACTGTGCGAATATCCAAACCGTCATCTTTATCTTCTGTATAGATCATAAATTTCATATCAGTTTTCCTTTTTTTGAACCCGCGACAATAGTGCTATGATGGCACTGTCAACGGATTGTTTTCCGTCCAAAATATCACAGACAGCGGAACAAATAGGCATGTCAACGCCGTGGCGTTGTGACAGGCTTTTAAGAGCCGGTGCTGTTGCAACCCCTTCCGTGACAGCCATTCGGCCCGACATGATAGAGCTGAGGCTTTCCCCTTTGCCGAGAGCCATGCCGCAAGACATATTTCGAGATGTTTCAGACGAACAGGTTAGAACCAAGTCACCTAATCCAGATAAATGCGTTAAAGTTTCGGCTTTGCAGCCTAGTGCCATGCCAAGCCGTGTCATTTCTGAAAACCCGCGGGCAATAAGGGCTGCATGGGCAGAGCGGCCAAGACCTTTGCCCAGAACAATACCGCAGGCTATTGCCAAAACATTTTTAACAGCCCCGCCAATTTCAGCGCCTAATAAATCATCTGATAAATAAGGCCGGAAAGTGGTAGAGGAAATAGCCGATAATATTTCCATCCCGCGTATTTCATTTTCAACAGCTAATGATACGGCTGCAGGCAGGCCTTTCGCAACATCAATCGCAAAGCTGGGGCCTGCCAAAACCGCTGGCATCGCCTCGGGTAATACATCAGCGAGAACGTCGGTCATAAAAGACAAGCTGCTGATTTCTATCCCTTTAGAGCAAAGAATAACGGGTAAACCGGGTTGAATATGCGGGGCGAGGGCTTTCAAGGCCGTTCGGGTATGTTGTGCCGGGGTTACGGATAAAATGGCATCGCAATGGGCCATTATGGCCATATCGGATGTGGCTATGATCGCCGGCGAAAGTGTAATGCCGGGCAGAAAAATTTTATTTTCGTGGTGGGTATTAATGGCGTTTACGCAGTCTATCTCTCGTGCCCAAAGGGTTACACTGCGCCCGGCACGCGTCATAGCTTGGGCCAAGGCTGTGCCCCAAGCGCCGCCGCCAATAATTCCGATATTGTCTATTGGGGTCATGATTTGGGACCTTTTCGCCCAGAACCACTGGTTGGGTTTGTTTGTGCGGCTTTATTATCAAGGGGCCAGCGGGGACGGGCAGGAACGGCCAGATCATTAAATTGCTTTGCCGCGAATTTTTCGGCGCCCACCAAAGCGATCATAGCGGCATTATCCGTACAGAATTTTAGCGGCGGCGCATTGAGCGTAAATCCATGCGCGGTGCATAACGCCTCAAGACTTGCCCGTACTGTTTTATTGGCCGCTACGCCGCCAGCGACAACAAAGCGTTTCTCATCTTCAACGCTATGGGCTTTTATGAACATATTCATCGCCTTTGCAGTACGCTCGGTAAATACATCACAGACAGCGCGTTGGAAACTGGCAGCAATATTTTGCTTTGCATTCAGGCTTTTATCACTTGCCTCATAAGCTCGCGCAGTTGCTGTTTTCAAGCCAGCAAAAGAAAAATTTGCATGGGGTTTGCCTGACAGCGGACGAGGTAAAGATATAGACATATCATCCCCTTTTGCGGCTATTGCTTCGAGATGGGGGCCTCCGGGAAATCCAAGCCCCATGACTTTAGCGGTTTTGTCAAAGGCTTCGCCCGCAGCATCATCAATCGTACTGCCTAATCGGTTATAATCCCCCAGCCCATTGACGGATAATAATTGAGTATGACCGCCTGATACGAGTAAGAGCAAATAAGGAAAAGGGCACGGCGCAGCAAGGCGCGGCGAAAGTGCGTGGCCTTCCAAGTGATTGACAGCGATTAATGGTATGCCCAGTGACAGGGCCAAACCTTTCGCTGTAAGCAATCCCGTAATGACGCCGCCAATGAGGCCGGGTCCGGATGTGGCCGCTATAGCTGATAAATCTGTATAGTGACACTGTGCTTCCGATACGGCTTGATTAATGATCGTGTCAATTTTGCCCATATGGGCACGGGCTGCGATTTCCGGTACAACGCCGCCGTAAGGGCGATGTATGTCATCTTGGGAAGCAATGATGGAGGACAGAATTTCAGGGTTTCCATTTTTATCCAATCTCAGAATGGCCGCCGCTGTTTCATCGCAAGAGGATTCAATGCCCAAGATAAGCGGGCTTTGCGGGTCAGGCGAGGCTTGCGCAGAGTATATGTGAGAGGCTATGGCCATGGCAGTTCGATAACGCGGGAATGAGGTCTATGCAACGCCAAGAACGCAAAACAATAGAGGCTAAATCGCTCGGCACACTACCCCTGGTTATTGGAACTCGTGGGTCTCCGTTAGCGCTTTACCAAGCGCGGCTTGTTCAACGCCGCCTTGCCCGTAAGGCCCGCGTGTCGGGGCCCTCTATTGAAGACCGATTTCCGATTAAAATTTTTACAACAACGGGAGATAGGCTGACTGGAAAACTGGCAGATTTTGGCGGTAAAGGTTTATTCACGCGAGAGTTGGAAACAGCGTTGATTGCAGGTGAGATTGATATGGCGGTCCATTCAATGAAAGATGTGCCGACACAATCGCAAGAGACTTTAACTATAGCAGCAGTATTGCGCCGCGAAGATGTACGCGATGCTTTTATGTCTCATAAGATATTAAGGTTGCAAGATTTGCCCCCCGGCGCGCTTGTCGGTACAGCGTCTATTCGGCGGCGGGCGCAACTCTCTCGCCTCCGGCCTGATATTCAGTATTGTCTCTTGCGTGGAAATGTCGGTACACGGCTGGATAAGCTTGAACGCGGGGATTGTGCTGCGACATTTTTGGCCTGTGCGGGGTTAAACCGTCTTGGTCAATCAGAAATGATTACCCAAAAAGTATCAACCCGCCTTATGTTGCCTGCCCCTGCCCAAGGGGCTATTGGTATTGAAATTTGTACGGATAATGAACAGGCCTCAATAGCCGTGCGGGCTTTGGATCACGGACCAACCCATATTGCAATAATGGCGGAACGCGCGTTTTTACGCGCGCTGGACGGATCATGCCGTACGCCTATTGCTGCATTGGCGACATTGCGCAAACATACATTAAGGTTTCGCGGCGAAGTCTTGTCTCTGGATGGCAGCCAGTGTTTTCGTATCAAACGGGTTTTAGACAGACCCACAATGCAAACGGCTTTTGATATGGGATTGGCTGCTGGCAGAGCCTTAAAATATGAAATTGGCGATAAACCTTTATGGGATGAGCTTTAAGTGATCTGGGTGACACGGACACAGCCAGCTGCCGATGACTCTGTTGCTCGCTTGCGGGCTATGGGCCGCCGGTCGATTGCAGTGCCGCTATTGGAAATATCACCGCCGCCGCATATGCCCTTTATACCGCCGAAACGGGCGGTGCTTGTTATCACATCGAAAAATGGAATCAGCGCCGTTGCATCTTTAACCGATTATCGTGGCTGGCCTGTCATCACGACCGGGGATGCGTCAGCCGAATTTGCGCGAACACTTGGCTTTCATAGTGTGGCCTCGGCTGGCGGAACATCTGCGGATGTCACGCGGCTTGTAAAACGAACAATCGCTAAAACAACTCCGGTCATTCATATGGCGGGCACACATATAAGAGGTCGTATTATAGAGGATTTATGTGCACACGGATATAAGGCTCGTCGCAATATTCTTTATGCGTCCGAAGCTGTAATACGCTGGCCTAAAATTAATTTCGCCGAGATCACCCATATTGTGTTTTATTCACCCAAGGCAGCGGCTTGTTTTACGCGTTTTAACAAGGATGCGTCCCATGTAACTGCTGTGTCGATCAGCACAGCAACAGATGAGGCATTGGGCGATTGTGTTTTTCTAAACCGTTTTATTGCCGCCGAGCCTACGCAAGAGGCGCTGTTTTCAAGGTTATAATCCGGCTTGATATCGGTCACAGCCCCGCGTTACACTGGGGGCATGACTGAAACACCCCGAATTGATGAAAGCATGGTCCCAACGCCTGAGGGTGTTACCGAGATTGATCATGTTCCAATGCGTAAAAATATCGGATATGGTGTTGTAGGCTTGGCTGTTTTCGTGGCAAGTATAACGGGAGCCTTAGGGGGCGTCGGCATTATGCATACCCTCTTCCCAAAACCTGTGCCTTTTAACACGGCTTCATTAGAAACCGCGCTGAGTGGATTGGAAGCGGATCAAAAGTCATTACAAACAATGATTACCCAACTTGATCGTAAATCCCGGGAAAAAACAAATACCTCTATTCCGACAGAAACAATGATTGCGATACAGGCGCAGTTAGCTACACTGGAATCTCGTTTTGATGCTTTGGCGGAAATGGATGGACCAGAAGGGGAGGTTTTACCTGTATTATCGGCCCGGATTGAAGCTTTAGAAAACCGACCAAATAATACGGAGCAAACGGTCCTTGAACCGCGCATGAAAGCCCTAGAAGATCAAGTCGCCTTGATTGAAGACCGTCTTGAAACGGTACGCGCAAAGTCAGCCAGTCCTATTGTTGTAGCTTTGCCTGTTTTCCCGGCCCAAACGTTACGCACAATCATTGACGCTGCCAACACAGATAATAAGGGATGGATTGCCCGTAAACTTTATAAACATATTGATATCCGCCGTTCTGGTGAAGATGACGTCATATCTGAGATTGAAGCTATGATAGCGAAACATGACCTTAAAACGGCCATAAAGCTATTTGAGCAGCTACCTGAGAAAGCCCGCTTGGCCGGAGCCGATTGGATAGAGGCTGCCCGCTCAATTGATCAAGGGCAACCGCGTGTGCGAAAGGACGTTAACCCATGACCAAATATGTTATTGCTATTCTTGTTCTGGTGGCCGTACTGGCAGGTGTGCTGCTTTATATTGGGGATGATGCTCGAATTGTTATCAGTTCAACAGCTGAGACCGGTATATTGGCTTTCGCGCCATGGCAACCAACATGGCAGGGTTTTATTGTCATATGTTTGTTAGGTCTGCTCACCCTTTTTGCTCTGTGGTCTTTGACCAGTTGGCTGGTACGCTTGCCTTCCCGGATGAAATCGGGCTTGGGCCTGCGCCGCCGTACGCAAGCTTTGGATGCCATGGAAGAGGCGTTAATTGCTGGAGCAGAGGGGGATAGTGCCAAAGCGCGTAAGAAAGCCGAACGTGCGCGGAGTCTTATCAGCAGTGCAGCTTTGGGCCAGATGATTTCTGCTCATGCTGCCGAAGCTAGCGGGGATAGTGAAGAGGCCATTGCACAATATTCTGCTATGTTAGAAAATGAGAAAACCTATGCCACAGGACAGCGCGGACTGGCACAACAATTATTAGCGATAGGGAATGTTCACGGCGCGATAGATCATGCGGGGAAAGCCTATAACGAAAATAAAAATGCCCGCTGGGCATTTGATATTTTATTTCAGGCACAACTGCAAGATAGACGGTGGTCGGATGCGGCCGAAACTATAACCAGAGCCGAAGCCCGCAAACATATTCAAAAAGACCCTGCTCGTCGCCGCCGTGCTGTCTTATTAACGGCTGAAGCGGACCGGCTATCGGATAATGGCGAAACGCAGCCTGCTTTAGAGCAAGCTATTTTGGCCTTGAAGGATTCGGCCGGATTTGCCCCCGCCTCCGCTCTGGCGGCCAAATTGTGCCGCGATAGTGGAGATGATAAACGCGCAGCGGTTTTATTAGAGAAAGCGTGGACGCATGGCCCGCATCCAGCCTTGTCATTGGCTTATCAGGACTTACTGCGTGGGATCGATGGACGTAAGCGGGCAAAGCGCCTTGCCAATTTTATAAAATCCAACCCTCATCATCGCGAAAGCCAAATTCTTTCGGCAGAGGAAGCTTTGTTAAATGGTGATGCGGTAAAGGCATGGGGAGCGCTCTCCCCGTTGATACAAGGTGAAACGGTGAGTGCACGGCTCTGTGCTTTGGCCGCGAAAATTGAGGGAGCGCTGCACAATGCGGCTGATGCCCGCGTGTGGTTGGAACGGGCTGCCAGCGCGCCTGCTGAGGCTGATTGGTCGGATATGGATCCAGAAGGTGACGCTTTTGATTATACAGATCAGGATTGGCGGCGGCTTGTTTTTTCTTATGGAGAAAAGGGGGAGCTGATTCATCCGCGTTTCGAAGCCGGCTCGTCGCGGCTTTCGGTCAGTGCTAAATTATCTGACAATAATACAGCCGGGAATACAGCCGGG
>CAZZKV010000003.1:130220-154195 GCA_964654665.1 uncultured Caulobacterales bacterium
AATACAGCCGGGAATACAGCCGGGGCCATAGACGGGCACAATATAAACGAAAAAGGTGATATTGCTCCGCCCCGCCAGTCTGATGACCCGGGTGTGGGCGATATAAAGACGTCTGAAGCTTTAGACAAAGATGATTTGGCAGAACGGCTCGACAGTTTGCTCGATGAATCCAATAAACCCTTTAAATCATAATGTGCGCGCTGCATCAGTATTATTGCTGACATATCTTTTAGGGTTATCCTTCAATAGAATGAGCCAGTACGCGGCTGATGTAGGATAGGTTTTTTCCGCTTTGCATGCGCCAGTCGTTGAATGCATTTTGTACGGCGCGTTTCGCCGTTTTAGATGTAGCAGGTTTATCTATAACGCCGGCATGAATAAGGGCAGCGGTTACGTCTTTAGAGAGGATAAAACTGGGAATGCCGGAAAACCGTAGAGCATAGCTGGCGGTATTTGTACCAAGATGTGAACCATTTTTTTGAAGATAATCTAAAAGGCCAATATAATTATCTTGCGCCCAACCGCGGATAAATTTATCCGCACTGCCGGCATCGGCTTGCATGGTCTTAATCATTTCGGCGTTTTTGGACACGGTTTTAATTTTGATGGGATTCCGGACAATCGCCTTATTGGCAGTCAAACGTTCCATGTCATCCATATCGATACGAGCGCAGCGTGCAATATCAAAATTCCAAAAGGCGGTTTCAAATCCGTCCCATTTAGCGTCAACAACTTTCCAATTAAAACCGGATTGGAAAATCCGCCGGGTAAATTCAGCCAGCCACCGAGAATCGCTTTTAGGAGCAGAAATGTTTTGATCAGAGTCAGGGATTTGCCGTTGGGTTAATTTTTCATGCAAGGCTGTTTCGCCGCCATGGCGATGCGCGGCTCTGTTATAAATTGTCTGATATGTTTCCATATCCGAAATTACCGTATTTGCAGCAAATTGTCTATGAGTACGAGAGCCTCTGGGCTCGACCAATTGGCCTCTCCGGATAGGCGGGCAATCTCTTGGCCGTGTCGGTTATAAAGGACGGATAATGGTACGCCGGGCAGATCGATTGTATCGGGGAGCGTGAAATTGGCGTCAAACCACGGTGTGAGGTGAGTGAGGCCATTCTCAGCCATCCATGCACTGGGTTGGCTTAATTTGTTATCAATGCTGATTGTGACGACGTCAAAATCAGATCCGCCGCGCAGTGCTTGCAACCTATCGAGTGTTGGCATTTCCGCAATACAGGGCGGGCACCATGTGGCCCATATGTTGACTATAATAATTTTACCCTCGAAATCCGCCAATGTTGTTGTCTCTCCGGCCTCGGTCACAAAGGAACTGCGTGGTTGAGTCGGAGGGTTTTGTAATTTTACCAGTTTTTTAAGACTGCCTTTAGCAAATTGATCTATGCCTGTTTTTGGCCGTTCGCAGGATTGCAATATAACCCCTAAGACCGTTACAAGGCCGAATAGCACCATCACACGGATGGCGTTGTCTAAAGAGAATATACGAGGCCCAGTCATGGCGCAATCTGATAACAAAAAATTTGAAAAAGGCCAGACCATGTGGGGTGGACGTTTCAGCGCATCACCGGGTGATTTGATGCAGGCGATTAATGTTTCTATTGATTTTGACCAACGGTTGGCGGCGCAAGATATTGCCGGATCCAAGGCGCATTCGGATATGTTGGCGGCGCAAGGTATTATTTCGGCAACAGATCGCGATGTAATCCATAATGGGTTAGATGAGATTGCCACTGAAATTGAAGCAGGGACCTTTCCGTTTTCGCATGAACTTGAGGATATACATCTTAATATAGAGGCACGCCTTAAGGATAAAATTGGCGAAGCTGCAGGGCGGCTGCATACAGGGCGCTCACGCAATGATCAGGTTGCGACAGATTTTCGGCTTTGGGTTCGCGCTATGTTGGACCAATTTGACGTGCAGTTAACATCGCTTATGCGAGCTTTATTGGGTCAGGCACAGGATAATACGGATACAATCATGCCGGGGTTCACCCATTTGCAAAGTGCGCAACCCGTGACTTTTGGCCATCATATGCTGGCTTATTTGGAAATGTTTGCCAGAGACCGTGATCGGTTCCGTGGATGCCGAGACCGGTTAAATGAAAGTCCATTAGGGGCTGCCGCTTTAGCCGGTACTCCCTATCCAATTGATAGAGATGTGACGGCTGCCGCTTTGGGCTTTGACCGGCCTATGCGCAATTCTTTGGACGCGGTATCGGCGCGCGATTTTGCACTTGAAGCGCTTTCTTGCGCCGCAATTTGCGCGGTAAATCTGTCTCGATTGTCCGAAGAAATTGTTATCTGGACATCAGCGCAATTCGCGTTTGTGAGTCTATCGGACAGTTTTACAACAGGCAGTTCTATCATGCCGCAAAAACGCAATCCAGATGCCGCGGAGTTAATTCGTGCTAAAGCTGGACGGATTATGGGGGCTTTAACAAGCCTGACAATTGTGATGAAGGGCCTACCGCTCGCCTATTCCAAAGATATGCAGGAAGATAAAGAGCCTGTTTTTGATGCTTTTGACGCGCTGGACCTCAGCCTTGCAGCAATGGCGGGTATGGTTGCTGATATGCGGCCCAATAAAGACCGGCTCGCCGCCGCGGCCGGCGCCGCTTATTCAACTGCGACAGACCTTGCTGATTGGCTTGTCCGTAAATTGGATATGCCCTTTCGAGACGCCCATCATGTGACGGGCACGATTGTGGCTTTGGCTGAAGGGCAAGACAAAGCTCTGCATGAATTAGCTCTATCTGATATGCAAACAGTGGAACCGCATATCACGGATGATGTGTTCACCGTTTTGTCGCCGCTTGCCTCTGCGCATTCGCGGCTGTCTTATGGGGGAACATCGCCAACCCGTGTGGCTGAACAGGTTGCGGACTGGCAAGGTCGTATAAATAAAAAGTAACCTCTGTTTTTGCTTTATTACTGTGAAGAAAGGCGGCTCTCTGCTATAGGTAGCCTATGAGTGTGGATCCGAATATAAAGGCCAAGCCGCCCAAATTGATGCGGGCTATTCGAAAGGCGATGGCCGGTACAGAGTCTGTTCAAGAACGGTTGGATGATTTCGTTGCCGCGATTTCATCGGCCATGAAAATTAAAGTGGCCTCAATTTACCTGTTGCGGGCGGGCGAAGATCTTGAGCTTTCCGCGACCAAGGGCCTAAAAAAATCAGCGGTTCATAAAACCCGGATGAAACCGGGTGAGGGGCTTGTGGGCCATGTTGCTTTAACGGCCCGCCCGCTGAATTTAGCTGATGCCCCGTCCCATCCTTTGTTCTCTTATAGACCTGAAACGGGGGAAGATGCGTTTAAATCATTCTTGGGCGTACCGATATTACGCGGAGGCCGCGTTCTCGGCGTTTTGGTTGTTCAGAGTGAGGAGGCGCGCGAATTTAATGAAGAAGAGGTCGAAGATCTTTTGACAGTGGCCATGGTGCTAGCGGAAATCATCATTGATGATGAGCGGATAGGTGGACAAAAAGCGGCCCTTAAAGGCATTACCCTTAAACCGGTTAAGCCTGAAACAATTGATGGTAAGGCTTTTGCCGATGGCCTTGTGGAAGGCCATGCTTATTTACATGTACCGCCTGTGGCTCCGGCGAATATGTTGGCCGAAAATATTGCGGCTGAAGAGATCAGGCTTGAAGAAGGAATTACGATCTTGCGGGCCTCTGTCGACGCTATGGTGGCCGGAGAAACGGCCGGAATATCGCGGGCGTCTAAGGATATTTATGAAACATATCGTATGTTTGCCTATGACAGGAAATGGGTTGGGCGCCTTCGCGAAGCCGTGCATAGCGGGTTGACATCAGAGGCGGCGGTCGAGCGTGTCCGTAACGAACATCGGGCCCGATTAATGAAAGCCCGTGATCCTTATCTAAGGGCGCGCCTTCATGATCTAGAAGATTTGGCTAACCGCCTTTTACGAGCTTTATCGGGTGAGGCAATTACGCCGGGTAATAAAGATATTTCTAATGATGCAATCATTTTTGCTCGCGACCTTGGTCCTGCGGAGCTGTTGGATTATGACCGAAATAAGCTCCGTGGCATTGTTCTCGAAGAAGGGGCGGCCAGTAGCCATACCGCCATTATTTGCCGGGCGTTGGGCATTCCATTAGTTGGGCGGTGCGATGGTATTCTTGACATGATTGAAACGGGTGATCCGGTTCTGCTCGATGGAGAAATGGGAACGGTTCATATTCGCCCACTTGAAACACAAATTTCTGCCTTTCATTTGCGGCTCAATATTCGCGGCGAGATGACTAAGGCTTTGGATGCTATTAAATTTACCCCGGCTGTCACCAAAGATGATCGCCGGGTTTCGTTACAGCTTAATGCAGGACTTCTGGTTGATTTACCCCAACTGGATCAGGTTGGCGCTGATGGTATTGGTTTGTTCCGGACTGAGTTCCAGTTCATGGTATCGGAATTTATGCCGAAATTAAAAGATCAATCCGATTTATATAGAAAAGCATTGGATGCGGCGGGGCATCGGCCAGTTACCTTCCGAACTTTAGATTTAGGGGGTGATAAAATTTTACCTTATATGGACCCCGTGCCCGAAGAAAATCCAGCCATTGGATGGCGGGCTATCAGGATTGCTTTGGATCGCCCCGGACTCATGCGGTATCAATTGCGAGCTTTAATAGATGCTGGTGCAGGGCGACATTTACGCGTAATGTTTCCGATGGTCACAACTGTGGATGAATTTATTGAGGCCCGCGGACTTTGGGACCGCGAAGTGGCTCGGGCCTCGCGTTTGGGCCGTGAGCTCCCAAAGAAGATTGAGGTGGGCGTTATGCTCGAGACTCCGGCATTGGCCTGGCAAATTAATGCGGTCTGTGATCATGCCGATTTTGTGTCTGTTGGCGCTAATGATCTCATGCAGTTTTTCTTTGCCGCAGACCGCGATAATATTCGTGTCGCGGATCGCTATGACCCGCTTCATCCTGCTGCGTTATCGATTATGAAATTTATCGCTGATGGATGCCGCCGTAATAATGTTCCCGTATCGGTTTGCGGCGAAATTGCAGCCCGTCCGATGGAGGCTTTATGCCTTGTTGCATTAGGATATGAGACACTCTCTATGCCCGTCACAGGCATAGGCCCGGTCAAGGCGGCGTTGCTGCATTTAGATGCCGAAAAATTACGATCCCGGCTTGAAGAAAATATTTCAATCCATTCACGATTATCGTCTGTGCGCGGTATATTACGCGAATTTTGCCTCAGCGAAGGTATCCCTGTTTAATATAGAGTTTGTTATCGTGTCTGTGTTGGGCGATACCCATAGGCTGCCCAGAGACGCAGCACACGCCGCTTTCCGCCGCCTAGGGCAATATCGATATCCGGCAAACGATCAAGCCGGGTAAAATCAGTGCGTAGCTCATCCTCGTAATCACTATAATAATTAACAACAAGAACAGGCCCTTTTTGCGGCGCCAGAGGGTATTGTAGTTCGGCTTGGTTTTCAGGATGCCGGCGATACATCCACATTTTTATGGGCGCCGTATTCGAAAGCCCATAATATAAGCTATCATAAAAAATAATCCTTTTATCAAAAGCAATATCCGTAAAAGCTTGGCCTTTATAACCCTTTGTATACACATTCTCTATCTGCTTAACAGTTTCGGGCCATTGGCGTAGCCGCTTTACAGCATTGGATAAACCGGCAGCGTCAAGCCAACTCGGAACCAAAAGTAAGGCCACAAGAATCCCGCAAATTATAGATTGCATCATCGTTCCGCCAATTAACCAGGGGCGCGCTTTTGACCAAAAAACAACACCGAAATGTGCGGTTAGAATTGATCCGCTCACATAAGCGGTGACAGCCCAATTTGCATTGGCTCGCGACAGCAAGGCTTGGATGGAGATAATAAATAATGGACTTAAAACAAAGAGTGTTAACCAAAAAGCGGGCGTCTTTAAATGGCCTTTCAATGCTGCCACACAGGCTATAGTTAAAAGTAGAAATGATATGGGACCAAAGACAACGAATTGATCACCGAGAAAACGGGCAAGCTCAGCGGGATGAAATGGGACGTCTGCTCCTAAATTGGCATTGGCCGCTGTATGTGTAAGTGTCGCGAAATCATTATTAATATTCCAAAGAATATTGGGAAGGATAATTAAAAAGGTCAAAATCCCCGCGGCGTAACCTTTGATAGTATTAAGGCCTTGCCGACTTTGCGCATCGAACAAAAATGCTAACCCTAGAGCGGGAAGGAAAAATAACATGGCATATTTGGCCAATATACCCATGCCAACGGCTATGCCAAGCTGGACAGCTCTTGCCCATGACATTTTATTGCGAATATGCACCCAAGCGTTAAGAGCTAAAGCCCAACAGAGCAATAAAGGAACATCTGTGCTAACAATGCCTGATGATAACCAAAGAGCCGGCATCAAAAGATATAAACTAGCGGCCCAAAATCCGGTCTTTGGGTTAAATAAAGATAAGGCCGTCCGAAATATTACATAGGTGGTTATGCTGTGTAATAGGGGAGACGACAGGCGAACAGCCCATTCAGCCTCTCCAAAAAGGTTTGTTGTGCTCCATATAATCCAAGCGATCAGAGGAGGTTTTGTAAAATAACCCCAATCCAGATTTTTTGACCACGCCCAATATTGTGCTTCATCCCCATGTAACCCCCATGGCGACAACAAGAGGCATGCCAAGCGTATAACCAGCAAGAAACCAATAAGATATAAGGTTAGTTTGTGATAGTTTACAGCCGGTTCGTGGTGACTGGCAAGCGTGAAATCTGTCATAACAGGGCTATGCCTCTGCTGTGCCTAAAAATAAACTCAATTTACATGTCATTTTTGTCAGCCTAACGCTTTAGTAACTGAGATGGGCGAGCAAGGGTTATGAGTTATAAAAAAACAGGGCACGCCCTTATATTTGATTCTGGCGTTGGTGGATTGTCAGTGGTTGGAGAAATTCGAAAACGCCTGCCCGGGTTGCGGTTGACTTATGCCGCGGATGATATCTTTCGTCCATATGGCGAAAAAACCGAAAGTCAGCTTAAAGCGCGTTTACCGCAATTGCTGTGGGAACTTTGCGAAATGGTTTGCCCTGATGTTGTGGTGATTGCCTGTAATACGGCATCGACAACAGCCTTGGACGACATTCGCGCGATATTATCTGTGCCGGTTATTGGCGTCGTCCCGGCAATTAAGCCAGCGGCTCTGGCCAGTCGAACAAGAACGATTGGTGTTTTGGGCACGCCGGGCACGGTAAAACGACGCTATGTTGATGGTTTAATTTCTGATTTTGCGCAAGATTGTCATATTATATTGCAAGGGTCGGTTAATCTTGTAGATATTGCCGAAAAAAAACTTGCTGGTCATCCAGTTGATATGCATTGGGTTAAGGCTGAGTTATCTCCGTTATTTCATGGCCGGTTTGGGGCTGATATTGACGTTGTCGTATTGGCATGTACGCATTTTCCACTCTTGCGCGATGAATTGAAAAAGGCGACGCGACAATCCGTTCAATGGATCGATAGCGGCCTTGCTATTGCCCGTCGTGTTGAAAATGTTTTAGCGGCGCTAAAGCCTCAAAAAACAAATATACCGAAAGATGATATAGCTTTATTAGTGGGGCCAAAGACATCAGCCGCCCGCATTCAAACATTCAAACACTTTGGATTTGACCGTGTTATTGCGCTTTTGCCTTAATGCCCTGTAAAATGTTTATAAGTAAGCCACCCGATAACAACGAATGCGAAACCAGCAATTGTGAATTTAGCGAGATGTTTTTTTATGAGAGTTTCGGCCTGTTCGCCAAATTTCCAAACGAGAGCCGCGATCAGGAAAAATTGTCCAAAACGAGCAAAAACACTGGCAATAATAAAAACAAAAAAGTTGATTTTAAGCGCACCGCTTAAAATGGTTATTACCTTATAAGGGAACGGTGTTAGGCCTGCGCCGAAGACAGCTAGGCCTCCATATTCCGAGGTCATGTCTTTGAATTTCATTGCGCTGTCAACTTTTCCCAGTTTTTCTAAAATGGGTAAAGCGAGGCTTTCATAGGCGAACCATCCCAAAATATAACCGACAATCCCGCCCAATATCGACATTACGGCACTTATAAAGGCATAGCGCCAGGCTTTGCTCTTTTCAGATTGCGCCATCGCTACCATGAGAACGGCTGTAGGGATCGGAAAAATTATACTTTCGCTAAACGCAATAAACGCGAGTACGGCTTCAGCATGTTTATGACGAGCCAGTGTTTTAACGCGTTCGACCCAACGGTCAAAAATAACAAGATGTGATTTCATAAAGAAGCTATAATTGGCAAGACTTAAGAGTGAGTTTATGGGCCTTACGTTTATAGGTAATAATTCTAAAACAGCCTTTAAAAATATTAATTTTTGATCTCTTATATTGGTCAGAATCGGAAATAAACCTATTATATCAAGCCATATTTTTCATTCAAAAAAATTGACGTCGCTATATTTATTTGAAATAAGTATTAAAGTAAAGTGGGGTGTATTTTGAATAATGGTATCGGTATGGTTGATTGGGCGGCAATATTAAGCGTCCATGGTGGCACTAAAAATATTAAAGCCGGACAGTCTGTTGTCTTTCAGGGGGATAAAAGCCGATATGTTGGTTTTGTTGTTTCTGGGAGGGCCTGTGCTTCCGTTTCTACGGAAAGTGGGCAAGATGTTTGGATTCAAAATTTTGAAGCCGGAGATTTTTTTGGGCATATTGCTTTATTGACTGATAAACCGATTGATTTTGAAATTATGGCGGATACACCGTTCACAGCGATTATGGTGCCGGCAAAAGTTTTTGATAAATTATTATCGGGTGATGCCGTTTTATCGCTTACACTAGCTAAAGACCTTGCACGCCGTCTTCATATTATGACGAACCGTTTGATTGAAGCAGTGTCTATGTCCTCACCAGGACGTGTTTGTGCAGAATTATTACGCCTTGCTAGCCCCGTAGGTGTTGATCCAGATAAATTAATTGTTCGCCCTAATCCTGTTTTTGTTGAACTCGCTTGCCGTGTATCAAGTTCTCGTGAAACAGTATCGCGTACAATCAGTGATTTGCAAAAATGTGGTATTCTCTCGCGTGAACCGGGAGCTTTGCTGATTCATAAGCCAGAAGCTTTACAACGACGAATGAAATAACCCTTTATGCAAAACACTATATTATGGGCAATAAGCAAACGCTCGTATCATGGTTGCCGCATCCTTAATTCGTCCGAGGTAATGATATCGTTGGCTATCTTTTCCCTCGAGCAATCCTTGGCTAACAACGGCTTCAGATAATAAAATACTGCCTGGAACAGCATGAGCTGCAAGAGCGGCACTACGGCGTTTAGATAAAGCCTGACCTGGGGAAATATCGATACCAAAACAGGCACGACTATTATGGTCCTTTAAATGGTTTTGGGCGGTTTCCAGAGCGGTTTCGATAGCGTCATAAGATTTGGGATTATCACCGTCGCAGGTCATATGCGTACTGAAAGTGGCTGGAGTATCAATATAGGGTTCTGATTTTACAGCCCTTTGCCCGGGGTAATTCAAGGCAAATTGCCGACGGTTTGATGAAATCCAACGCGATGCGTCATTGGCTGTGGAAGATTCGGTTTTCAAGCCATCCCAAATGACAAATTGGACGGCTTCCGAACAGAGTTCTTCGGCTTGCATAATGGCCATTCCCATCGCGCACCCACTGGTAAAACTATCTGTTTGCCTATCAGGCCATTCGGCTTCTGGTACAGCAATATCAAGGCTTGATGCCTTGTCGAGGCAGGCGTGAAACCGAGCTTTCCAGTTTGATCCGAAAGGGGTAACTGAACTTTTTATAAAATTGTCTATATTCACGGGTAAAGCGATATTTAATTCGGCGCCTTCGGAAAGTAGTGTTTCTGCAATTAAAATATCAGATCCTGCGGCTAAAGCTCCGAAACCAAAACCAATATCCTCGCGTTGAATTGTATCCGAAATCTCGCGTTCTAAGCTGTCTTGATACGCAGGACTGAGATATCTGTTTTGATTATCTGGATCGAGACTAAAGATGTGACCGGCATAATGGGCAGATTTAGGTGGTGTGAATGGGGCAAGCCATGATAAATCTTCGTTGCGCATTGTTAGAATCGCTCGAAATTGACGGAGCGTGCTGGCATGGGCTGTATAATTTAAAGGATCATGGCGGACGGCAGTCCATAGGGCCTTATGCGCCAGAAAATCATCTCCGAGTAACAATAAAGCTTCAGCGCGTGTTGCCTCGATAAAATAAAGTTCATTGCGAGAAGGCGTTTCGGGAGAGGGCAATTTATTTAAAATATTGCGCGCACGATCTTCGACAATTGAGGTTGGGACATTGGCAAGCAGTGACATTGTTGCGGCGTTGATGCCGGAATAATATCCTCCCGTTTTGCGAAAGGCCGTTTCATAACGTTCAGCAGAATTCAGAGCATAATCACGGGCTTTTTTCTCGGTGCTACGCCAATATAGATCTTTTTGTAATCGTCCCCCAAGTGACAAAATATCCTCTAAAAGGGTTAGGTCGCCATGAGCATTGAAACTATCAAACCCGTAACGCGTATATTCTAAGATTGCTAAATCAGTTGATCCAGCCCGAGCCAGAGCTAATATGGCCTGATGTTGCAAGGCAATATCGCTAGGTGTGCGCTCAAGATTTGCCATAGCCGCGTCATAAGACCGGAGAGCGGAATGAGGTGGGGTCTTGGGCATTAACTCAGGTTTGGTTCTGTCGGTGAAGGTTAAAAATACTGTATATTGGAATTATATCTATTCATCAAATTGATTAAATTTTTAAGATATTTTGAAATCAGACCAGTCTGTAAGCCGTATGATACGGGCGCGGCAATCATACACTGTATCATTTTAAGAGAGACCATATTGGTACCTTATAGACACAAAACTTATTAGCTGACGGACTGAAAATCTCTGTGCGCCCCGCAGACTTCAATCGTTTTTGAATATCAGCCATCATAAATTCTATCAATATTTCCTCAATCATGTTTCGTGTTTGTACACTGCCCTCGGTGTACGTTAATTGCCGCGCGCCGTATCGCTGCTGGCTTTTTTGCAACCTATTTCTAAGTTATTTCCAAACCAGCAAGGGTGTTTAACATGTGGTTAATATCTTTGAACGTGATGGTCATCACGTTTGTCTTTATCTGTACGTTATGTAATTTGGACTTTTAATGAAAGTGTTCGTGGGGCCTATTACATAGGTCGATATTTCGCGTCACCTCAAGCGCTATCGCGCTTCTTCACACCGTTACGGCTTTGGTAGAATATTAGGTGATGTGTCTCTCATGCAGGTGCAAAATTTGAACCTTCACCTGTTTAACCTTGGACGGACTCATCTCGCTAAACTTTTTACGCCAGCTATAATAAGTCACATCGTTCACATCGGTTGACCGGCACACCGCGCTGACCGTTACGCCAGATGCTAGTGCAACCTCTATCTGCTGTAATAACCGGATACCGTCCCTATCCGCATTCTGCAGCCACTCATCGCTTCGTGCGGCGGCTACATGTCGATGCTATAATTCCATTCAGCTACTCAGTAAAAGATGGGCCAGTTCTAAGGGACAAGGAAACGTTATAGGCCACAATAACAGGCCCGAACAGGACGGTATCCAACTTCGGTCAAAATTACTCAAATTTAACTTAGCAAAATTGGAGCCATCCACACAGGACATTAGCATGGCCGATCAATAGATAGAACTCGTGATGGTTAGGCCTTTTTATCATAAAGCTGTTTAGGCATTCAAAATAATATTATCAGTTCCGCACTTTTCCCTAGGATATATGGCGGGCATCATGGCCGCGAGGGTCTTATAACTTGCGGCGCAAAGGATAATGGCAGGCTTTCCGATACGCCCCTCCTAAGCTTAGCCTGTCCAGAACCCGTCTCTTTTCAAGCTCATCATGACCTCAACAATAGACTCTCTTAAAATCTCAACCATCCAGTCAATTTGTTCGTGGTTAAGAACAAGGGGCGGTGATAATATATTTAAATGTGCGAGAGGTCGCACTAGCAGACCTCTTTTCTCACAAGCATCTGCAATGCGGTTTCCAACCTGAGCGTCGGGATTAATCAGCTCTTTGGTTTTACGGTCGGCTACACTTTCCAGACACATCATAAAATGCGAGCCCCGCACATCACCCAAAAGTGGTAAGTCCATTAAGGTCTCTAGTTTCTTTTGGAAATACGGGCCAATATGTCTTACGTGTCCGGGAATATCCTCACGCTCCATAATTGCAATATTGGCAAGAGCAGCGGCACAACTCACGGGGTGGCCGGAATAGGTAAAGCCGTGTGTAAACATACCGCCTTTGGATTGAGGAATGCTAATCACGTCATATATTTCCTCAGAGAAAATAGATGCTGACAGAGGTGAATAAGCCGAAGTTAACCCTTTGGCCGCGGTAATGAAATCAGGCACAATATCGAAGGCTGCTTCGGAGGCGAAAAAATGACCCAAACGTCCAAAGGCAGTGACGACTTCATCCGCGACATAAAGAATACCATATTCACAGCACACAGCGAGCATGCGTTTATGATAATCGGGTGGAGGCACTAAAACGCCGCCCGCGCCAATGATAGGTTCAGCAAAGAAGGCTGCAACTTTCTCAGGCCCAATCTCCTCGATTTTGGCTCTGAACTCATCGACTAAAATATCGCAATATTCACTTGCTGTCGTACCTTCGGGACGACGATACATATTCGGGGCGTTGATACGATGGATAAGCTCTGTACCGATAATATCAAATCCATCATGATCAAAGGCAACGCCCGTAAGCGACATCGCCATATAGGTCGAGCCATGATATCCATCATGACGGGTGATAATTTGTTTTTTCTTCGGCTTGCCCAATTGATTAAAATAGAAATGGATCATCCGTACATTCGTATCGTTCGACATTGACCCGCCCGTGCCGTAAAAAACACGGTTCAGATTTCCGGGCGCCAACTCCGCCAGTTTAGAAGCAAGCTCTGCAGCAGGAATGGATGTATGGGCCCCAAAGGAGGAATAATAGACCATTTTCTTGGCTTGATCGGCCATAGCTTGACCGATTTCATCGCGACCATATCCGGCATTAACACACCATAACCCGGCAATGCCATCAAGATACTGGCGCCCATCCGCATCATAAACATAGGCTCCTTCGGCCTCAGCAACAACAAGCGAGCCTGTATCCTTAAACGTAGAAAAATCTGTCCAAGGATGAACATAATGGTCAATGTCTTTTTGCCATATTTTTTGCTTATCGTTAAGGATCTTCCCTGAACCCATTTATATCTCCTTGTCATATATATTAAAATTTATCACGCATCAGAATGAGGATAAATTAGTCTATTATTATGTTATAATTCAGCCTGTTGGCCTTACCTGCTTTCAATCTTTTTATCGTCATCTGATATATGTTGATGAGTTATTTCCGGTGTAAACAAACCTCTCTTCATCACAAATTTAACCCAAATGGCGGCAAAAATAGCAAATATTAGAATGACAACACCAGCCGTTGCGAAAACCTGTTTTGTTAATTCGGGTGACGGCGTGTTAAATATAGCCGCATAGGCCATACCGCCTATGCCGATAATCTGTGCCCATGGGAAAAACTTACTCCGGTAAGAGCGCTCTCTGTCAGCTTGTCTATACCGCAAAACAATCACGTCAATATGGACAATAATATAAGCCAGCAACCAGGCCATTGACGCTCCGATTAGTAATATCCCGACTTCACTGGCATCCATACCAAAGAAGACAATTGGACATATCGTCAAAAAGGCAACAAATAAAATAGCGACCCAAGGTGTCTTATACTTGGGATGAATTTTGCCAAATATTTTAAATATCTGGCCATTTTGTGACATACCGTAAAGCATGCGCGGAACCGCGGCAAAAGATGTGTTGGTCGTACTCGCTGTCGCTGTGATGGCGGCTACTGTCAGCAGAATAAGGCCATTTTTACCCATTACAGCTTCAAAATAGCTTAGGTGAGGGAGCGCGTCACCGGAGAGCCGGTCCAGCGGTAAATATTTCAAAGCCCCGTAACAATAAATCACATAAAGAATAAAAATAATTGTTACCCCAACAAACATGGCGCGCGGGATGCTTTTCCTCGGCTCGCGCGTTTCTTCAATCATAGGGCAAACAAATTCGGCTCCGACAAAACCCCAAATCGCAATGGCGATAAGGGTAAAGAGGCTTCCTCCGAGCGGGTTAGAGCCTGAAAAGTCAGTCACAAGTTGTCCGATATGAACCGATTGTGTATGTGGTTGCCAAAACTGCCCCAAGGCTGAAAGCCCGATAAAAAACAAAACCAAAATCATAACATAAGCCAGAACGGTTTGTAGTTTTGAAAAAATATCCACCCCTAGGATATTGAGCAGGGTCAGGGCAGTAAAAATCACCCCGCCTGCCAGATATTTCGGAATGAAGGGGTATAAAGTCGTCAATAAGAGATCGACGAGAAGAAATTCGGCGGCCAGAGCAAAAACAGCGACAATCAGATAGCCTGATAGCGTGGCGACAATTGCCGGGAAATGCCCGATAGCCGCTTCGGTATAATTACTGACCGAGCCGGCCGACGGGAACATAAGCGATAATTCTGAAAAGGAGTCTACATATGATAAGGCCAGAAAATAGGCAATAACCAAGGGAATGAAGAAGCCTAATCCACCCAAACCTACGCCTTGTAACATGATAACCATGACGCCTTGTGAGACGACAAGCCCGATGGCAATTGCGAGCAATTGGCGAAATGTAAGAACTTTCTTCAAATTCATGTTCACAAAACTCCCCTTTTGTTAATATTAGGCCAGATGCTTCGAAGATAAATGCCTGTTTTTCTCACTTTTGATTAGGCTTAGCCTATACCACTCATCGTCAATATAAGGCTTTCAATATCTATGAAACAAATTAGTTTGTCCCGTAACCAAGCAAGTATAATCTTCCATTTTTTGTGTCATCACATTTATGAAATTTAAGCCAACACATTATTCGACCACTGAATTGCTCAAAAAACTTATCGCCTTTCAAACTGTCAGTTCGCAAAGCAACCTTGAGCTTATTGATTTTATCCAAGATTACCTCTCAAGCTTTGGTATTGCGGCGGCGCGTGTTCAAAATAGTGAAAAAACCAAATCCAATCTTTACGCTACAATCGGTCCTAAAAATATACGGGGAGTCATGTTGTCGGGGCATACGGATGTCGTGCCTGTAGAGGGGCAGAATTGGTCAAAAGATCCGTTTGATATGTGGGAAGACAACGATGCCTTATTTGGACGAGGAACTGCCGATATGAAAGGCTTCATCGCTTGTGTGCTCGCCGCTATCCCCGCCCTCGTCAGCCGGCCATTAAAGCAGCCATTACATTTGGCCTTTAGCTATGATGAAGAAGTGGGGTGTTTAGGTGTGCGGGATATGATTGCCGTATTTGCCAAACATAAACTCCGGCCCTCTTTGTGCATTATTGGCGAGCCGACAATGATGGAGGTCGCAACATGCCATAAAGGCAAATGCGCTTACAGGGTAATATGCGCCGGCAAGGAAATACATTCGGGATATGCTCCAATGGGGCTCAATGCCATTCATTTGGCAACTGAATTGATAGCGGATATCAGACATATTCAATCAGAGCTTCAAACCAAGTCGGGACACAATGATAAATATGATATTCCTTATTCTACCCTACATGTCGGCATAATAAATGGAGGGACGGCCTTAAATATCGTTCCCAATATGTGCACGTTTGATTTTGAACTGAGAAACCTAAGCTCAGATAACCAACATAAAATCATACAGACCATTAAAGACAAGGCGGATACCATTACGAGGAGATACAAGACTGATTTTCCCGATTGCGATATCAGTTTTGAGAAGCTGGCGGATTATCCCGGACTTGATACGCCTGCTGAGGCGGAGGCCGTAACATTTGTAAAATCTCTCGCGCAGACCAATAATCACGGCGCTATTAATTTTGGAACCGAAGGCGGTTTATTCCAGGAGGCCCTTGATATTCCGGTTATTATTTGTGGTCCCGGCAGTATCAAAGTCGCCCATAAACCGGATGAATATATTCAGAGGGCTCAATTAAAGGTTTGTGATGAATTTATGGCCCGCCTCACAGCTTATCTACACGCATAATGCGATCTTGATTAGGGACCTTTTAAGCAAGGCTTTTTGATTCCGGATTTACATTTACGGAAATTTTCATCTAAAAGATTGATGGGACGTAACGGGCTCTAATTTACAGCTCGCTTGCCATAGCGCGATTAGGGAGAATAATGCCAACACATAAACGCATTCGTATGTTTAATACGAAAGACACTTACCCCAATCAAACCCTCGACAATGATTTATGTCAGGCGGTTGTTGCTGGAAATACGGTTTATGTTCGCGGCCAAATCGGGACAGATTTTGACGGTAATCTTGTGGGGCTTGGTGATCCGGGAGCCCAAGCTGAACAGGCTATGAAAAACGTCAAGCAATTACTGGAAGAATGCGGAAGTGATCTCAGCCATATCGTCAAAACAACAACTTATATTACGGATCCGCGTTTTCGCGAGCCTGTCTATAAAGTAATCGGAAAGTGGCTCAAAGGTGTGTTTCCTATTTCAACAGGATTGGTCGTGGCGGGGTTAGGCCAAGCGGAATGGTTGATGGAAATTGATGTTATTGCCGTCATCCCCGAAGGATATAAATCATGACATTTTCTATTTGCGCTGTTTGCCCCGAAACAGGGATGATTGGATTGGCGATTTCATCTTCTTCGCCGGCTGTAGCGGCGCGGTGCAGCTATGCTCGGGCAGGTGTTGGCGTTGTGGCCACGCAGAATGTGACAGACCCAACTTTGGGCCGTCGCGGTCTTGATTTGATGGAGCATGGCGCGAGTGCGGCAGAAGCGCGGGATATTTTAGTCCGTACAACAGATTTTATAGAATTTCGCCAACTTGCTCTTGTCGATATGCAGGGCGTCACGGCCGTATTTTCAGGTGAAAATACATTAGGTATTCATGCGACATGTGAAAAACCTTTTGTCGTTACCGCCGGCAATCTATTGGCCAATACCGATGTTCCGAAAAAAATGTCGGAAGCCTACCTTAAAACAAATAATCTGCATATGGGAGAGCGCCTTATTAAGACGATGCAGGCTGGGCTTGCGGCAGGCGGCGAAATGGGCCCCGTACATTCTGTGGGTTTGAAAGTCTATCACAAGGCCAATTGGCCAATTGCAGACCTTAGAGTAGATTGGACTGATAATGATCCAATCGGAGAGTTGGAAGTCCTTTGGGGGCATTACGCCCCGCAAATGGACGCCTATATTACACGAGCGATAAATCCGACTGACGCGCCGTCTTACGGTGTGCCGGGCGATGAGTAATTTATGAAAAGATTGAACGGGTAGATATGTCTGAACTTACGCAAAAAGATTGGGAAATTCTGGCCCAAAAAACAACTATTCCGACGCAAGCTTTCATCAATGGGAAATCATGTGACGCCAAGTCCGGGAAAACATTTGCCTGTATAAATCCTGCAACAGACGCTAGTCTTGGCGATATTGCCGCTTGCGATCAGGCTGATGTTAATTTAGCTGTCAGTTCTGGGCGGCGCGTCTTTGAAAAAGGAGACTGGTCGAGAGCTGACCCCAAGCATCGCAAATCTGTCCTTTTAAAGCTCTCGGAACTCATTTTAAAAAATGCTCAGGAATTAGCGATTTTAGAAAGTCAGGATATGGGTAAAGTCGCCCATGAAGCTCTTGCCATAGATGTCGGCGGCTCGGCGGCCTTTTTTCAATGGTATGCCGAGGCCATAGACAAACTCTATGATGAAATTGCCCCGACAGGCTCTGGAAACCTTGCCATGGTCACGAAAGAACCCCTCGGGGTCATCGGCGCCGTCGTCCCGTGGAACTTCCCATTGGATATGGCAACATGGAAATGTGCTCCAGCACTCGCCGCCGGTAATAGTATCGTCCTCAAACCGGCCGAGCAATCCCCGTTGACCGCGCTCAGACTGGCCGAGTTGGCCATAGAAGCTGGACTGCCTGAAGGCGTATTGAATGTCGTGCCGGGATTTGGCGAAACGGCAGGCAAGGCCATTGGCCTGCATAATGATATTGACGCGGTAGCCTTTACGGGGTCCACGGCGATTGGGAAATTATTCATGCAATATTCCGGACAATCCAACCTCAAGCAGATTTGGCCAGAATGCGGGGGTAAAAGCCCAAATCTTATTTTCCCTGACTGTGATGATTTGGACACTGCAGCAGATATGGCCGCCTTTGGTATCTTCTTTAATCAAGGCGAGATTTGTTCAGCCAATTCACGCCTTCTTGTCCATAAAGATATTAAAGACGAAATGATTACGCGCTTGGTCGAACGCGCCAAAGGACGCCAACCCGGAAACCCTCTATCCCCTGATAGTCTTATGGGCGCGATGGTCGATGCCGAGCATACAAGCCGTGTTATGAAACATGTCAATCAGGCCAAAAAGGATGCTGATCTCATTGTCGGCGGAGAGCAGGTTAAAATTGATGATAAAGGGTGTTACATTCAACCGACAATTTTTGACAATGCGAGTGAAAACGCTGCGATTAACCGCGAGGAAATTTTTGGCCCTGTCTTATCCGTAACAAGTTTTGAGACCGAAGAGGACGCCATTCGCATAGCTAATGACACGCCTTATGGTCTGGCTGCCTCGGTTTGGACAAATAACCTCAACCGCGCGCACCGGGTAGCCGATGCGCTTATGGCGGGTACTGTATCGGTTAATACTGTGGACGCGCTGAGCGCTGAAACTCCATTCGGAGGCTTTAAACAATCTGGTTTTGGCCGTGATTTGTCTTTGCATTCGCTGGATAAATATACTGCTCTGAAGACGACATGGATAAAATATTGATCGCTTTACCCAATCAAACCATATAATTGAAATTATATGGTTTCAAATATTGATATTCTTTTTCTCCTTTAATGACTACACAATACCTTTGGTGGATAAATAAAGGGGTGAAATGCGGTTCACATTACGACAGCTTGAATTTTTTGTTATGGTCGCTGAAACGGGAACGTTGACTCGCGCTAGTGAGCTTTTACGAATTTCAACCCCGTCTATATCGGCTGCCATCTCAGCCCTTGAAAAAGAATTAAAAGTTCAGCTTTTTATTCGTCATCACGCCAAAGGTGTGTCGATCACACCAGAAGGTCGGCAGGTTCTTAAAGAAGCTAAGCTTATCGTCGAACGCGCGCAGAACCTCCCGCAACTTGCCGGAGATTTAGGTGAAAAAATAAGCGGACCACTCTCTATTGGCGCGATGACAACATTAGCGGCCACGGTTGTGCCTCAACTCGCTTCAAAATTTGTAAAACAACATCCTGATATTAATTTGACTTTCGTTGAGGCGGCTCAAGACGAGTTGATGCGTAAATTATTTAACTCTGAAATCAGTTTTGCTTTAACCTATGATATTAGCCTTCATGGCGATATGAGATTCACAAAACTCATCGATTTACCGCCTCATGTTTTACTGCCTGATAATCACCATTTAGCAAAAGAAGAATCCATTGATTTGGCAAGTCTCGCCGATGAAGATTATGTTATGCTCGATCTGCCCTTAAGCTATGAATATTTCATATCCGTATTCAAAGCTAATGATGTCAAACCGAAAATCCGTTACAGATCGCCTAATATCGAATTTATCCGGTCAACGGTTGCCAATGGGTTTGGTTACAGCTTGATAAATACAAAGCCAAAATCCCATTATGCATTAGATGGAAAAAAACTGCGGAGTATCCCTTTATTACATGGAGAAAAAACAGCGATTACCTTGGGGCTTGCCACTATTCACCGACCCTATACGACACGTTTGCAAAGGTCTTTCGAGGATTTTTGCAAACAACATATCACCCAAAAAACCATTCCCGGCGCGATAATTTAGAACTCGTAATAAAACCCCCAAAAGATATGCATTTGAGGGTTATTTTAACCTAAGTGATTAAATTTAATTTCAAAGATTAATCAAAATTTATAGTAAGCGCTCCGCCGATATAGCGACCAGGTCCAGGTTTGGCAGCTGAGATAAACCCGCCAATCCCAAACCCTGAAACAAGAACTTCTTTATTTGCAATATTACGAACAAAAACTTTTGCACTCCAGTCATCGCCGGGCGCTGAATATGATAGCGATGCATTGCCTAGTATATAAGAACCTTCACGAAGAGCAGCGACCTCTGGGAAAAGATCATTTTGAGCCGTGAAAAATTGCTCTGATTGGAAACTACCGTCAAGCTGAGCTGAAATTACAGAGTCGTTTTCCAAGAAAAAATCATATTTTCCGACAAGTGAGGCCTGGAAGTCTGAAACAAGCGGAATCCGATTATTACTAAAATCACCATCTATTGTGACAAAATCACTGAACTTAGCATCAATATAACCAATGGCGCCCAGAATTGTGATCGCATCTGTTGGTGTCCATGTGATGTCAGCCTCAAAACCTGGAATTTTAGAGCTTGCAGCATTTGTCAGAGCCGGTTCACCCGCCGCAGTATCACCAGCCAGAATAACAGCTTGTTGCTGATCTTGATAATCAAGATAAAACGCGGCTGCATTAAATTTCAAATTGGCGTTAGGGAAGCTACTCTTAATACCCAATTCAAAACTATCAACAGTTTCAGGGCGGGCAATTTGCGTAGCAAGAGGGTCTGCTACAGCCACACCATTTACATCACCGCCTTTAAAACCACGGGCGTAACTGGCATATACTAGCGAGTCATCCGTTAGCTGATAATCCAATGAAAGCCGTCCCGTTACACGGTTAAAAGTTTCATTTTGAGTAACATCAAATTCAATAATACCGCCGGCGATATCAATATCTGTTTCCGTACTATAAATCGTTGTTTGATTAGGGTCCGTACGGTTTAGGAAACCGACATATCTCGGAACGTCAACTTCCTCCGTTGTGTAGCGGATACCTGTTGTTAATCGTGCACGGTCTGTAAGCGTCCAAACGCCTTGAGCGAAAACTGCAAAACTATCCGTATCAATTTCGGTAAGATTGCCGACACCGAAGCCTGTTCCGGGGCCGAATACACTTGTATCAGTCGGAAAATCAAAAACCAGAAGGCCTTCACTGCTTTGCGTGAAGTAATATCCGCCGAGATGCCAATCAAGCCTGTCTGTTTCACCTGAAAACCTCAGTTCGGCACTAAAGGTTTCAAAATCTTGAACATAATGATCAAATTCATCTGACGCAGGAGATTCGTCAACATCGTCCAAACGGGCAATAGATGATTCATCATACCCCGCCAATAACGTGGCATCAAAACCTCCGAAATCATATTTTAGTTCGACAAAACCGCCAATGTTTTCGACTTGTTCAAGATCATCCTGTTTGGCCGTAACCTTGGGGTCCGGATCATTTACAAAGCCAAATGCTGTGGCACATTCGCCAAATACGACATTATTGGCACATGACGGGGATCCAAATGTGCCTCCGACAATAAAGGGGGTTACATCAGGATCAGCAAATGAACCATGAATGTTTACAAGAGCTGAAAAATTTTCATCATTGTCATAGGCAAGTTGCAAACGCCCTGAATAATCGCTGACCGCGCCTGCGCTACCTGTATTTGAATCCGGATTAACATTAGAGTATTCGCCCGAGGCATTATTGGAAACAAGCGAGAGTCGAGCAGCTGCATTGTCGCCGATTTGGAATGTGCTGGCGCCTTCGAAGTTAAATGTGCCCCAACTCCCCACTTCAGCGCTTATATAACCATCCTTTCCACCACCAATAACAGGTTTCTTGGATACGAAATTAATTAGACCACCAGTAGAATTACGGCCAAATAATGTGCCTTGCGGACCTTTAAGAACCTCTACACGATCCAAATCAAACGCGGCAAAGCCTTGTACAATATTAGGGCCGATAATCACTCCATCTTGGTAAATACCTACCGGACCTGCATTTGTCGGAGCAAAGTTATTAGAACCAACGCCTCGCAGATAGACTTGGGGCGTCGCCCGTCCAAATTCAGTGTTCCATGTTAAATTCGGAACCAAAGCCGCAACGTCACCACTATTGGTAACGCCTAGGGCTTCAAGCTGCTCTCCATTAAACGCACTGACAGCAATCGGAACAGAGGCAAGGGTTTCCTCTTTTCGTCTGGCTGTAACAACAATTTCATCGTCAAAAACATTAGCTCTCTCAGAATTTTGAGCGTAAGCCGATGTATTAACTGCCATAAGAGCAACAGTGAAAGCCGCACCGCTAAGCAGAAGATTTCTAAATAGCTGTTTTTTATACATATTGGTTCCCTTTGAATAATTTCGAGGGAACATTGCAAAGAAAACTAATAAGTATAAATATCAATCTTTATATGTGTCGGTTCGTTTTTTTCTAAGTAAGGCTATGATTATATGTTACTTAGTTCACATAATACATTTGCGTTCAAATCAAATTAGACGCAACCCAATCAACGCTTAAATAAAAAATTATGTCTTAAACTCAATCTCTATAGCAAGCTTGTTGTAGTTCAGAGCATTACCCTTTCAAACTAGCGGGGTATGATAAAGAGGTTCTTCATATGCCGCGTACCCGTGTTGATACACTTATAATTGGGGGGGGGCAAGCTGGCCTTGCTATGAGCGAACATCTAGGTGAAGAGGGTGTGGAACATATTATATTGGAACGTAATCGTATAGCGGAAAGCTGGCGAACCTTAAGGTGGGATTCTCTTGTTGCCAATGGCCCAGTATGGCATGATCGGTTTCCAACAAAATTATTTGACAATATTGATCCTGATGCCTTTGCCTCTAAAGAGGAGGTTACGGCATATTTTGAAGACTTTGCCAAACAAATCAAAGCCCCCATCAAATGCGGCGTTAACGTCAAAAAGCTTGAGAAAGATAAATCTGGGGCCGAATTTATCGCTGAGACGTCCAATGGACATTATCGCGCCAAAAACGTAGTTGTAGCAACCGGGGCATTTCATGACCCTTTTATTCCACCTATTATCCCTCAATCAGCCGCGGTAAACCAATTACATTCAAAATTTTACCGTAATCCCGGCTCTCTTGATGAGGGGGCCGTTCTCGTTGTTGGGGCAGGATCTTCTGGGGCTCAAATCGCAGAAGAACTCGTGCAGTCGGGCAGAAAAGTTTATCTGTCCATTGGCCCTCATGACAAACCCCCGCGCAGTTACCGCGGAAAAGATTTCGTCTGGTGGTTAGGGCAGCTTGGCAAATGGGAAGCCAAAACACCTCCGTCAGGTCGTGAGCATGTTACTATAGCTGTGAGCGGGGCCAAAGGGGGCCGTACGATAGATTTTCGTAGATTTGCCGCCCAAGGTATAACACTTATGGGTATGACCCGTGACTTTATAAAAGGTGAGCTTACCTTCGCCCCGGACTTGCAAGACAATATCAGGTTGGGCGATGAAAACTATCTTTCTATGCTGGATGAGGCTGACGCTTATATTGCCAAAAACGCGTTAAACTTTCCCGAAGAACCGGATGCCAGAAACATGCTTCCGGACCCTGACTGCTTAGTTAACCCCATTCTAAAACTTGATCTTGAAAGAGAAGGCATCTCAACGGTGCTATGGGCAACGGGCTACCGACAAGATTTTAGCTGGCTGAAGGTTGATGCTTTTGACGCACAAGGTCGGCCACGTCATGAGCGGGGTATATCATCTGAACCCGGTGTTTATTTTCTCGGCTTACCGTGGCTATCTATGCGAGGTTCTTCTTTCATATGGGGAGTATGGAAAGACGCCAAATACCTGGCGCAACACATTTCACAAAAGCAGACGGAAGCCTTACAATACAGACAATCTGGAAATTCTGGCTAAGGCCTTAAAATTTATAACTGTATCTCACCTGCCTTATGTTTCCAAATTTGTTTTTTACTCGAAAAAAGACACGCATAAGCCTATCTAACGTCAG
>CAZZKV010000004.1:0-100365 GCA_964654665.1 uncultured Caulobacterales bacterium
GCTCCATCACTGAGGGCGTGCTCCAAGGATGACGCATGGGTGTATGACGCATGGGAGTGCGAGCCTATAACCCATATATGGATGACAGATGGGAGACTGGCAAGAAGCGGACGGCCTATGATAGTATGTATCCAAGCGGATATTCCGATACGGTTATCGTATCCCGATTGCCCAACAGCCCTATGTCTGAAACGCGGTTATTTTACTATCAATCTCACATTGACACCTTCCGACTCATCTGTATAAGAGCCCCGAACTGGCCGCCCTGTGTGCGGCCTTTAGATATTTTTGCCAGAGCAGCATATTTATAGGGCTGAGATGGCTATTGGTTTAAGGAAAAGACCCATGTTTGCAGTTATTCAGACAGGCGGTAAGCAATATAAAGTTGCCAAAGACGATATTATTATTGTCGAAAAACTTGAGACTGAGGTCGGTAAAAAAGTCGATTTTTCCGATGTCCTGATGAGCGGAAAAGACGGCGATGTTAAAGTCGGCGCTCCGCTGGTTAAAGGGGCCTCTGTTACGGGCGAAGTTTTAGAGCAGCGCAAAGCTAATAAAGTGCTCGTCTTTAAAAAGAAACGCCGCCAGAATTATCGCCGTAAAAAAGGCCATCGTCAAAATGAAACTGTGGTCAAGATCACAGCGATTAAAGGTTAAGCGCGCGCTAGCGCCGCTCGAAAGCAGGAGTTAGATATGGCACATAAAAAAGCAGGTGGTTCATCCAATAATGGCCGCGATAGTGCAGGCCGCCGTTTGGGCGTGAAAAAATCTGGCGGACAGGCCGTTATTCCCGGCAATATTATTATCCGGCAGCGCGGAACAAAATATTACCCTGGCACCAATGTCGGCATGGGCAAAGACCATACATTATATGCTAAAACGGAAGGCCGTGTTTCATTTGCGACCAAACGTAACCAGCGAACATATGTATCAGTAGCCCCGCTCGCGGATGCAGCTGAATAGCGGTTCTTACCATATTGAACCGCACCCGAATACGGGCGGTTCGAAAGTTTAAAGGGAAACCGGACCGCCGGTTTCCCTTTTTTGTTTCCCAAAATGATGATTGGCCCATTCGGCCCAGCAATTGGAGACAATTATGCGCGATAGATTATCAACAGAGCGCCTCGTATTGCGCCCCCTTCGCTTCGGTGATGCTGCCGCGCTCGCGACAATGGGTGGTGATTGGGATGTCGCCCGTATGACGGGCAGTTTCCCTCACCCCTTCCCCGTCATCTCAGCCGAGTTTTGGATCATGCAAAAATTAGCCAAACAGGATCAAGGTTTGACATATCCCTATAGTATCACAAAAAGGGGGGATGATACACTTATTGGAAGTCTGGATGTTTTCAGGCGCGAAACAGATCAGGATTGGGAAATCGGCTATTCCATTGCCAAACCTTATTGGGGGCAAGGGTTCATGTTCGAAGCCTGTCAGGCCCTTATCACCGAAGTCCAGAACACACTGAAGATTGACCGGTTGATAGCTGGGGTATTCACTGATAATCTGGCCAGTATCCGGCTTTTGCATAAGCTTGGTTTTCGGTCCGATGAAACCTATGCCGAATGGTTTTCAATGGCCCGGATGGAAAAAGCCAAAGGCGTAACCCTCTCGCTTAATCTATCCAAAGCCCGCGCGAATTCCCGCATGATATCCACAGAGGCAATGATAAGTGCCGTGTCATGACGATCGTCATCCACTCAACACTGCCCTGCCCAGAGGATTTTATAGCACTACGCAATACAGCCCAATGGGGCGATATTGCCTTGGTTCAAGCTGCGCAAGCTCTGAGTAATAGCTTATGCGGTGTCTGCGCTTATAATGATCACCAACTTATAGGTATGGCGCGCGTAATCGGTGATGGCATATTGAATATTTATATCCAAGATGTTGTTGTTCATCCCGCAATGCGCGGTCAGCGTATAGGCAAGAAAATGATGACCCGTTTGATCAAAGATGTAATCCACAACTATCCCGGCTGCACGCTTGGGCTTATGAGCGCAAAGGGGCAGGACGGATTTTATACCCGCCTGGGCTTTTCCCCCCGCCCGAATAATCGTTTCGGGGCGGGGATGTCAGCATCGCTAAAAACTCTCGCCAAAACACTATGTGCGGCGTAAGAGACCTCCAAAGGACGATGCAATGAAATTTCTCGATCAAGCCAAAATATATTTGCGCTCTGGCAATGGCGGCGGCGGGGCTATATCGTTTCGGCGCGAAAAATATATCGCTTTTGGCGGGCCGAATGGTGGCGACGGTGGGAAAGGCGGCGATATTTGGGTCGAAGCCACACGCAGCCTCAACACGCTAATTGATTACCGTTATAAACAACATTTCAAAGCTGGCACAGGCGTTCACGGCATGGGGCGCGATCGCACGGGCGCCGCCGGAGATGATATTGTCCTAAAGGTTCCCGTTGGCACGCAGGTTATTGACGCCGAAACCGATGTTTTGCTGGTTGATCTGACCGATGAAGGACAGCGTGCCTTGCTAGCCAAAGGCGGTAATGGCGGTTGGGGCAATGCCCGGTTTAAGTCCTCAACCAACCAAGCCCCGCGCACGGCTAATCCAGGCGAAGACGGGGAAGAACGCTGGGTGTGGCTACGGTTAAAATTACTGGCCGATGCCGGTCTTGTTGGTCTACCTAATGCTGGCAAATCAACATTTTTATCATCTGTAACAGCGGCAAAGCCCAAGACAGCGGACTATCCTTTCACAACACTTCACCCTCATTTAGGCGTCGTCGCGCTCGGTGCAACAGAACGCTTTGTTCTGGCGGATTTACCTGGATTAATCGAAGGTGCAGCGGATGGTGCAGGTCTGGGCCATCGCTTTTTAGGACATGTAGAGCGCTGCGCTGCAATTCTCCATCTTGTGGACGGCTCTGCTAATGATCCCGCGGAAGATTACCGTATTATCCGGCAGGAACTCATCGATTATGGCGGAGGTCTTGAAAGCAAACCGGAAATCATTGTTCTCACAAAATGCGACGCATTGGATATAGACCGCATTAATTCCGCCTGTGATGCAATCGAAACCATTGCCGGGAAACGTCCCTTGCCCATATCCAGCGTGGCTGACCAAGGCCTGCGTCCTGTATTATCCAAAGTCTATAATCATATCGCAGCACGCCGTGCCGATGAAGAGGCCCAGCGGGTCGCCCGAAAAACAGCCGAAGCCGTTAAACGCGGCGAAATAGAAGAAAAAACCGGATGGCATCCATAAACCCTTTTATAAAGACTAAGCGGCTTGTCTTGAAAATAGGCTCGGCGCTACTTGTCGATGGCGAAACTGGTGCGTTGCGCGGAACATGGCTGCAAAGCCTGTCCGCTGACATCGCCTTGCAACGCCGTGCCGGTATTGATGTTATTATTGTATCCTCGGGCGCGATTGCTTTAGGCCAGAAACGATTAA
The DNA here is from genome assembly GCA_964654665.1 of uncultured Caulobacterales bacterium. GTDB lineage: Bacteria > Pseudomonadota > Alphaproteobacteria > Caulobacterales > Maricaulaceae > CALCKU01. The sequence continues at coordinate 3,413 of CAZZKV010000004.1, forward strand.
ACCTGCCGCATAAACCCATCACCCTTGCCGAAAAACAAGCCTGTGCTGCGGCTGGACAATCCCTACTTACCCGTGCCTATGAACGGGTATTGGAACCCCATAATCTTATGACGGCCCAAGCCTTACTCACGCTTAATGATACAGAAGACAGGCGGCGATATCTCAATGCGCGCTCGACATTAGAAACCTTACTACGTTTTGGCTGCATCCCTGTGATTAATGAAAATGACACGGTAGCAACTGACGAAATCCGCTATGGTGACAATGATCGCCTTGCCGCCCGGACAGCCCAAATGCTCGCGGCTGATACCCTCATTTTGCTCTCCGATATTGACGGGCTTTATACGGCTGATCCGCGGCACAATACAACAGCGGAACATTTGCCAATAATCGAAGCTATAACCCCAGACATTATGGCTATGGGCGGCACAGCCAATAGCCGGTCCAATGTTGGGACCGGCGGCATGGCTACAAAATTAATGGCTGCACATATTGCGGTTGATGCAGGGTGTCACATGTGCGTTATGGACGGCGCTCCTGCTAATCCACTACAACGGCTTGCAGCAGGCGCACAATGTAGTTGGTTTAAAGCCGCAGACAATCCGGTTGGCGCACGCTCACAATGGATATTAGGCGCCTTGAAAGCCCGCGGGGCTGTGCATATCGATGCCGGAGCCGTCACAGCGCTGAGTACTGGGAAAAGTTTACTGGCCGCCGGTATCAAAACTGTCACAGGGCCGTTCCAAAAAGGGGATGCTATTCGCGTAGTTGGGCCCGACGGCATTGAGATTGCGCGCGGCCTATCAGCCTATAGCTATGAAGATGCTCATAAAATATTGGGTCTTAAATCAAGCGACATAATATCGGTGCTCGGTTATGATAATGGCAGTGCTGTTATACACCGTGATAATTTAGTGATGATACGATGAACAAACAAACCCCCATCCCCATTCATGATCTTGAAGCCTATTTGGCCAACATAGGACACCGTGCCCGCAAGGCGTCAAATATATTGAGACTAGCCAGTAGTGATCAAAAATCTCAGGCTCTTATTGCCATGGCCAATGGTATTGAAACATCAGAAGAGGCCATTTTATCCGCTAATATAACGGATATGGAGCAAGCCGCAGACAAAGGTTTGTCAAATGCTATGCTTGATAGGCTCAAACTGAATTCTGGCCGTATTAAATCTATGGCCACAGGATTGCGGGCCATTGCCGTCCTCCCTGACCCTGTTGGCACAATTGATGAAAACTGGACACAGCCCAATGGCTTAAAATTTTCTAAACGGCGCGTTCCGATAGGGGTTATTGGGATGATTTATGAGAGCCGTCCCAATGTCACCGCTGATGCCGGAGCCTTGTGTCTTAAGGCCGGTAATGGCTGTATATTACGCGGGGGGTCGGAAAGCGCCCGCTCAAACCAAGCTATCCACGCGGCAATGACACAGGGTTTGCGGCAGGCTAAGCTCCCAGTTGACAGCATACAGTTAATCACCACAACTGACCGCGCGGCGGTTGGTCATATGCTCGGCGGTATAAATGGGGCCATCGATATGATAATTCCACGCGGCGGGAAAAATCTAATTGCCCGCGTACAATCCGATGCGCGTGTCCCCGTATTAGCTCATCTGGAGGGACTTTGTCATAGCTATGTGCATCAGGATGCAGATTTGGGCATGGCGAGTGAGATAATTATCAATGCCAAAATGCGCCGCACCGGTGTATGCGGGTCAACCGAAACTGTTTTAATAGATCAAGCAATAGCCGAAAGGTTTCTTCCGAATCTAGCCGCGCAATTAGACAAAGCCGGCTGCGAGATACGGGGGGATAAAACAAGTCAAACCCTGCATTCGACAATCAAACCTGCAACCGATAAAGATTATTTCACCGAACATCTAGCCCCAATAATTAACATAAGGATAGTCAAAGATATTGAGACGGCCCTAGGCCATATTGCCCAATATGGCAGCGGTCATACAGATTGTATCATTACGGAGGATGGTCAGGCACAAGCGATATTTTTCCAGCATGTGGATAGCGCGATTGTCATGTGCAATGCCTCCACGCAATTTGCTGATGGCGGTGAATTTGGCTTTGGAGCCGAAATTGGTATAGCCACGGGACGGCTCCATGCTCGCGGCCCTGTCGGGGCTCAGCATCTGACAACCTATAAATATACGGTGCAAGGCAATGGCCATATCCGCCCCCTATAGCAAACCTGCATCATGACCCTTTATGCAGGTCAATCTATAGGGTTATTAGGCGGATCATTTAATCCGGCGCATAAAGGTCATATGCATGTTGCCTTATGCGGATTAAGACAATTACAACTGGACCATATATGGTGGATGACTAGCCCGCAAAACCCTCTAAAAAAAGCGCAGCCTGCTTATGAAAAACGCGCCGCAAGCGTAACTGCACTCGGATTGCCCTATCGCATGCGGTTAACACATATAGAACGCAAATTTAACACGCATTATACAATCGACCTCATTCGAACGATACAAAACCGTATGCCTGATACGCGGTTTGTTTTCCTTATGGGAGCCGATAATTTTGCACAACTTCCGCAATGGAAAGACTGGCAAATGATTATGAAGCGACTGCCCATCGCGGTTATCGCTCGCCCGGGCATGGCCGGACGCACACAAATACGGCCGCGCCTAGGACGGGCAGCGCGTCAATTTTCTCAGGCTCGCATGGATGAGAACCAAGCCAGTTTCCTACAATATTCTTCAACCCCAGCATGGACATATCTAACGCCGCCCCTTAATGGGCTGTCTTCAACAAAACTTCGCAACATTAAAAACGGGCATAGCCAAACCGACCGCTAAATGTTATTATAAACTGTCTGGAAAAATCATGGAGACCATCCTGACTATAGAACCCCAAGCGGGGGCTGTTGTTACGCCTCCCAAAGATCTTACAACTGCGACTGCGGTAAAAGACCTTATTTTACATACGCTCAACGAAAATTCAGCTCAAGACACACTTGTCATCAATATTGGCAAAAAATCCTCTATTGCTGATTTTATGATAGTATCATCTGGCCGTTCCAATCGCCATGTCAGCGCATTATCCGATTATGTGATGCGAGCCTTGAAAGACGATGGGCATAAAGATTTAGGCGTTGAAGGCCTTGATCAATCTGATTGGGTTCTGATTGATGTCGGTGATGTCATTTTGCATATTTTTAGGCCGGAAGTGCGCGCATTTTATAATTTGGAGAAAATCTGGTCTGTCCCGTTACCAGATAGTATCCAGCATTTAGCAGGCGACATTTCGTATGAATAGCCAAGGTTAATGCGTATTTCGCTGCGCGCTGGCGGTATAATCCGAAAAGGTCCTGAGCGCGAGTTAATCGATGATTACATAACCCGCGCAAAGACCTTGGCGCGGGCCCATGGTATTTTAACACTTGAAGAAGTTCAAATTGACTTGCGATCTTCCAAAAACCGTATGGCTGAAACACGCGCTATATTAGGCAATACTGGGTCTGCACATATCATAGTGCTGGATGAGCGCGGAAAATCCCTAACATCACGAAATATAGCAAAACGCCTCGAAACTCTGCGTGATAATGGTCATACCAATATTGTTTTTGCAATTGGCGGAGCCGATGGTTTTGAGCCATCAGCTTTACCGAAATCCGTCGAAAAATGGTCTTTCGGACCGCAAACATGGCCCCATAAATTCGTCCGCGTGATGATTGCTGAACAGATTTACCGTGCCCTTTCAATAATGTCATCAACACCCTACCATCGAGATTGAAATCACGGTAAGGCTATCGCTATGATACGGTGCATTTTCATATTGCTTTGGCTCTTATTCGTATGCACAAAGTCGTCGCCATACGCTCAAGCTCAAATTTCAGATCCTCAATCGCTTGTTAAAATTGAAGCAGAACGCCAAAAGGCTCGCAAAAAAGCCGCCCAATTAGATGCCGATCGCAAACGTGTTCTAGGCGAAATTTCACAATTACAATCCACATTGGTTTTATCCGCAGCGGAGGCTGTAACCGTTGAAAAACAAGCCCGAACACTTTCGGCCGAAATCGAAACTATCACAGCAAAACGCGGCGCGGTGTTGGATCAAATTTTCAAGGATCGGAAGTCTCTGTCAACCCTATTGGGACTCCTGCAAAATCTAAAAGCGCCCCTCCCTACGGTTTTATCATCAGGAAACTCAAACCGGAAAAAAACACAGACAGCACAGCTTATGGCCGGGTTGTCGAATCGTATAAACCAACGGATAGATACGCTATCAGCGGATATAGCAATTCTTGATCAACTGGAAACAACCAAAAAAAGCAAACAAAAATCACTAGAGAACAGTGAAAAAAACCTCGCTAAAAAACAATCAAAAATAAAAGAAACGGTTGCACGCAAAACAACGCTTGAGAAAAATATTTATGCCAATCAACAAAAAGAAAAAGACCGTATTGCAAAGCTATCAGCTGATGCCAAATCTCTGCGCGAATTGATTATTAAACTTGAACGGAGTGCTCGATTAATCGAGCCTCGCGTTAAACCGGACACGGCGCATACCAACAATAGCTTATCGAATAGACCACGGTTAAAACCAAAACCAAAGCTCGCCCCTGAACCTTTGCAATTACCCCCTGACACCCGCCGTTTTGCTGATGCTCGCGGACGCTTGCGGCCACCAGTAACCGGACAGCTACGGAAAAGCTTTGGCAAAGGCCATGAAGGCATGATCGTTTCATCCCGCCCGGCCTCGCAAGTTATTGCGCCCTACAGTGGGCGCATTGAATTTTCAGGCCCGTTTAAAAATTATAATAATGTAATAATATTAAATGTAGGGGACGGTTATTTTATTTTAATGACAGGGCTTGGGGATATTTACGCCCAGACAGGTCAAAATGTTGTATCGGGCGAACCGATTGGCCTAATGCCACGCACACCTAAAAAGACAGAGCTTTATATCGAATTTCGTAAAAATGGTGCTCCGATCAATCCAACCCCCTGGCTCGGCACCAGTTTTGCATCATCAGGGTAAACATGGATAGTAATGTGTTGATGACAAAAAATTTAGAGCTTTATGACTGGCCAGTCCTCAAAAACCGCGATAAGGTCAATCCATACAAGACACATGTTTCGCGTATAAGTAATTGGAGATGACTTTGAAATATTTTCTACCCTCAATCGCCACGATTGGTGCAATTGGATTATTTGCTTTATCAAGTAACAATCAAACAGCAATAGCGGTTGAACGTCCAACGCATACAGAAACATTTCAACAACTTGAACTCTTCGCTGATGTTCTCTCTCGCGTGCGTAGCGATTATGTTGTTACAGTTGATGATAGTGAATTGATCGAAGATGCCATCAATGGAATGCTGCAATCTTTGGACCCGCATAGCAGCTACATAAGCCCAGAAAATTTCAGAGACCTCCAAGTAACGACCTCTGGTGAATATGGCGGGTTGGGTATGGAAGTCACCCAAGAAGAAGGTGTCGTAAAAGTGGTTTCGCCCATTGACGACACACCTGCCAAAAAAGCAGGTATTAAGTCTGGTGATTATCTCACGGAAATTGATGGTGAAAGCATTATTGGGCTACCCTTAAATGAAGCCGTGAGCCAGATGCGCGGTAAACCCGGCGAACCCATCACAGTGACTGTTGTGCGTGAGGGTGAAGACCCTATGGAAATTACTATGGTACGCGAGATTATTGAGCGTAAAGTGGTCCGTCATGAAGTGAAAGACGGGGTGGGTTATTTACGAATTTCTCAATTTAATGAAAAAACATTTCCGTCTTTAGCAAGCAGCATAAAAACATTGCGGCAAGAATTTGACGGAAAAATTCCGGGCCTTGTTGTTGATCTACGCGGAAATCCCGGTGGTCTTCTTGACCAATCGGTTAAAGTATCTAGTGCATTTTTAGATGGCGATGAAGTCGTCTCTATTCGCGGACGCAATAATAAAGATACTGAACGATATAATGCCGAAGCGCGCGAACTTGCAAAAAATGTCCCTATTGTTGTGTTAATCGATGGAGCTTCGGCCTCGGCTTCAGAAATTGTTGCCGGCGCCATTCAAGATCACGGACGTGGTTTAATCGTCGGTATGACATCCTTTGGGAAAGGCTCCGTTCAATCTGTTGTTCCTCTGCGCGGCGGGCGTGATGGAGCGTTGCGGTTAACAACACAACGCTATTACACACCGTCGGGCCGCTCTATTCAGGGCACAGGGATTGATCCCGATATTGCCATTGCCGCCATCGCTGATGATGGGAAAGGCAATAAACGTCTGCGCGAATCCGATTTACCCAATTCCATTGAAAACGAAGTTGACGATAAGACTGTTGAACTTGTCATCGATTATCCACCTGCTGATTTTGATGTTGAAGATGATTATCAACTTCAAAAAGCGATTGAAATTTTAAAAAATGGTAGCTACGCGAAAAAGTTAGCCGAAGTTTCACGCTAATTTAACCTGCGAGACTGCATTTAATGAAATACATGAAACGGTATTTATCATCCAGCGTTCTAGCCGCTACCTTTATCATTGGCGCGCCATTGCTATGGGCAAAACCTGCGCAGCCAGATAATGCCGAAATGCTCAGAAAACTAGAGCTATTTGCCACTGTTTTTTCCGAAGTACGCGATCAATATGTTGAAGAGGTTACAGATCAAGACCTCATAACTGCCGCTATTAACGGGGCTCTAGAAACATTGGACCCTCATTCGGTCTATATTCCGCCGGCTGAACAAAAAGAAATTGTTAAAATCCAAAGCCGTGAATATGGCGGCCTTGGCATTGAAGTTTCAATGGAAAGTGGCCTTGTAAAGGTCAATTATGTCAATGAAAATGCACCTGCACATGAAGCCGGCCTTAAAAAAGGTGATTTAATCACCGCTGTCGACAGTAAAAATATACAGGGTAAGACACTGGATGAAGCGGTTGAAGGTATGCGTGGATTAGCCGGTGATCCGGTCATACTTACAGTACGCAGTCCGGGTCAAGCTGACCGCGATGTTAAACTTGTCCGTCAAGTCATTCAGGGCCGAGCCGTCAGACACAGAGTTGAGGACGGCCTTGGTTATATCTTTATCGAAACATTTACACATAAATTTCTAGACCGTGACTTTAGACGGGCTATTGCCGATATAAAATCCGAGTTGGATGGCAACATACCCGGTTTAATTATGGATTTACGGGGCAATAGAGGAGGATTACTGGATCAATCCGTCAATATTTCAGGATTTTTTCTTGACGGCGGTGAAGTTTTATCTTCACGCAATCGGAAACCCGAAGAAACAGAACGGTTTCATGCTAAACCCGGTGAACTTCTCCCGGATGTGCCGCTTGTTGTTCTTATAAACAGCGGCTCCGCCTCGGCCGCAGAGATTGTTGCCGGCGCCATACAAGACCGAGGGCGTGGCCTCATTATTGGCCGCCGTTCATTTGGTAAAGGATCTGTGCAATCTATTATTCCCATGGATGAAGGCAGTGCTCTGCGTATGACAACGCACCGATATTACACACCATCGGGAAAATCCATTCAGGGCCGCGGTATATTACCCGATGTCCTAGTCGCCTCTCGGCCCGATAGCGGTAAAATCCGGAAACGCATACGCGAGAATGATTTACGCAACTCTATAGAAAATGAAGACACCAATACATTTGAAGAACAGTATGAATTAATTGATTATCCACCCGAAAATTGGGAACCAACAGAGGATTATCAACTTAAAAAAGCAAAAGAATTACTCAAAAGTACACGTTATAAAACCTTGATTGCCAAATACAATAATCAGTAGAGAAAAACGACAATATCGGTTAAGCCTCACAGCATGAGTGCCACGCTTCAATTAAAACAATCACAAGCTATTCGCCGAAATACGCGTGCATTACCATCTTTATGGTCACATCTATTTTGGGCAATCGCTAGCCTTGTGATAATCGTCAGTACGCTCGCTCTCTTTACATTTTCATTCGGGAAGGCATCCGATGTCCTTCAAGTCGGGTCAGTTACTCTGGATCCTGCACCTCTGCCGCCAATGGCAGATAGCCTTGATGGGAACGGGCGTGCGCTGCCAGACCTTCTTGCCGGTATTATCCCTGACAATGTAAACCCGACTGTCCACCCTCCAGCCGAACTTGATGCACTGGGTAATCCAATTTCCAAATCACCGAATAATTCATCCCCTGATACGGAATTGGTTGGCGGCGGATCACAACCATCTGCTAATCGTCCGGTTTCTAGCGCCTCTGGCCCTTCTACGGTATTGATTGACGGTAAACCCATTAATTCTCAAACCTCTTATTCTCCGCTACCATCGGCTCCTATTGCAGGGCTGACACGGCTAACACCCTTTGGCCCCGTCCCCAGAATTGCAGAGGATGGACGACGTCCAGCCCGTGAATATGCCCGCACTCCCGTTAAAGGGGTGGGAGCCCCGGTCTCGATCATTCTTGGCGGGTTAGGGGTCAACCGCCGCGTCACGCAAGAAGCGATTGAAACCTTACCGCCGTCTATCACACTGTCTTTTGCGGCCCATACCCCGGATTTGCAAAATTGGATTGATAAAGCCCGCCAGTATGGCCATGAAGTTTTATTAGAACTTCCAATGGAGTCATCTAACACGGCCCCCTCAGAAACAGGGGCCGAACGGACTTTACGCGCCAGTGCCAATGCTGCGGCCAATATCCGTAATCTTGACTGGATGTTGTCACGGGCACAAGGGTATTTTGGTATTATGAATTACAATGGTGATAGATTTTTGACCCGTGCAGATGCCCTCGCCCCGATGCTTTCACATTTGACAGATACAGGCCTCGGGTTCATCTTTGATGGTTCGGTGCAGGCTCCTACGCTTGGTACATTAACCGCAAGCGCCAATATTCCATATGCAAAGGCCTTTTCTTTAATTGATGAAACGGCTGACTCTCAAGCGATTACGCAGGCTCTGGCTAATCTTGAGACGGCTGCAAACCACAACACTAGCCCTATCGGGGTTGGTTTTGCTTATCCTGAAACAATATCAGCCCTCAAAATTTGGACGAATACTTTAGAGGGTAAATCTATCCATCTGGCCCCTGCGTCCTCTGTACTTCGCTAGCATGTCTCCAGCTTTTAAAAATGAACGGGATCCGGAACATTATCGGCCATGCGTTGGCACAGCGGTTTTTAACCAACACGGTCAAATTTGGTTAGGAAAACGCATGAATCACGATGGGCCCTTTTCTTGGCAAATGCCTCAAGGCGGTATGGATGCCGGGGAAATTCCTGAAACATCTGCCGCACGTGAATTATTTGAAGAGACAGGTATGACACTAGATATGGTCACACCAATCGGAGGCACACAAGATTGGCTTTATTATGATTTCCCGCCTGAATATACAGGTAAAAGTATTACAAAGAACTGGCGGGGGCAGCGCCAAAAGTGGTTTGCTTTTCGCTTTCATGGCCATACATCAAATATTGATTTAAAATCTCATGGACTACAGGAATTTTCCGAATGGCGATGGGCCAATTTTTTTGATACCCCCGCTCTAATTATTCCGTTCAAACGAGATGTTTATGAACAGCTAACGCTCGAATTTGAACGCTTTGCATACCCCATAAAATAGCGTAGGCCCAATTATGGCCGAGACACAATCATCGCAGAAACCACAGAGTAAAAATGCCATGCTCTTTGTTTTGATCACTGTGATGATCAATTCAATCGGTTTTGGGATTATGATACCCGTCTTACCGGAACTTCTGAAAGCACTTACAGAACTGCCCAATAACGAAGCTGTTGTATGGGGTATGTGGTTAACTTTTGTTTTTGCCTTGTTTCAATTCATCTGCATGCCAATTGTTGGAGGTTTATCAGATCGATTTGGGCGTCGGCCAATCATGTTGTTATCCCTATTCGGTCTTGGATTAGATTATTTTATTATGGGATTTGCTCCGACCGTGGCTTTTCTTTTTCTGGGCCGCATCATAGCCGGAGCCTTTGGAGCAACCTTTAGCACTGCCAATGCTTATATCGCCGATATTAGCCCACCAGAAACCCGGGCGCAAAACTTTGGCCTCGTGGGGGCAGCCTTTGGCATTGGTTTCATGCTTGGGCCCGTTATCGGCGGGTTACTGGGGGAATATGGGCCGCGTATTCCGTTTATTGCAGCCGGAATTATTTCATTATTAAATGTTATTTATGGCCTCATTTTCCTGCCCGAAACACTGGCTAAAGATAAACGCCGCCCCTTTAGCTGGAAACGATCCAACCCATTCGGTGCCTTAAAGTCACTGGGCCGCATCAAAGGCGTCAAAAGTCTGATTTTCATCCTTTTTCTGCTTGCAACAGCCCATACTGTTTACCCAACAACCTATTCCTTTTCGACTATAGAGGGGCTGGGCTGGAGTACAGGTGATGTTGGCCTTTCGCTCGGAGCCTTCGGCATTGCCAGCATTATTGTCCAAGGCGGATTAATTAGGATAATCATCCCTAAAGTTGGCTTGTTTTGGGCTGGAACTATGGGAATTTTCTCAGCAATCATCGCCTATACAATGATGGGCAGCGCGGATAAAGGCTGGGTTATTTATGCAGCCGGTCCTTTTGCGGCCTTTGCTGGCTTATATGGCCCGGCCCTCACCAATATGATGAGTAGCCGTATTTCAGAGTCCGAGCAAGGCGAGTTACAAGGCGCAATCGGCGCCGCCCAAGGCCTTGCGATGATGATTGGCCCGTTTGCCATGGCCGGTATGTTTTATTACTTCGGCGATAATAATAATAAAGCCAGCTTTGGTCTCGAAGGGTTTCCGATGGGCATTATACGGATTTCTAAACATATAATCGCAGAGGGACAAACCCCCTATGTTCCCGGCGCGCCTTTCCTAATGGCGGCTCTGCTCGCACTGTTAAGCTTTGGTCTCTATGGCCTCATTACAACAAAAGCCGACAGGCAAGCTCGTTATAACCCTAACCCTGAACCGGCAGAGTGAATCATACCCATTTGCATATAATTTCAAACCTTTTAATCCCGCAGCGCGAAATTAATCGTCTCATTCCTGCTCTTATAAATAACCCAATTTTACACACACTCTAATGGTTTATGCTCTCCATCAGGCAGTTCTGTTTTAATATTATCGCCAGCCTGCACCCGCCCTCCCTTAATGACTACGGACATAACTCCTGTTTTTTTATTCACACTGCCGTCCGGTCGCTTTTCAACAACAGCCTTTAACAAACCCGGATGTAATTTATTCAGTTTTTTACAGGGGCTACGCAGACCCGTTATTTTAATAATGGCCTCTCCCAGATAAAGTTTCGTTCCCTGCGGTAAATTCAAAAGATCAATACCGCGCGTCACAATATTTTCGCCCATTTGTCCCGGTAAAACAAAAATCCCTTGCTGAGCTAATTCTGCAAAAAGCTCTTCATGCATCAAATGTACCTGACGCAGGTTAGGAGCCTCGGGATTTTTCTTTTTATCCGAAAGATGTTGAACAGTCTTACCTGCATGGGCATCGCCCTGCACACCAAAGTTCGCAATTAATGTAATCGCAGATTGCGGCAACTTTATAAAATTATGCTCAGCATCAGAGGCGACAGCGATTACGCTAGGTTGTTCCATTTTAAAACCTTATACTGTTTGAAGAGCTATATACGGCTTATCAGGAAGAATGACACCCATTACCCCACATAGCCGTACTAAATTCCCGGTTTCATCTTTGAAAACCAATTTCTTCATCAAGCCATCCGTAATTTGATTGATTTGGTGACAGGGGTTTCTCAGCCCTGTTATCTCAATCACGGCTTCACCTATTCCTAGTTTGGTAACTGCTGGCAAGTTTAAAAGCGAAATACCGTAGTATGTTCTCCCCCAATCTGCCCTGCAACGATTTCATAACCTTGTTCGAACAGGTCATCGAATAATTCTTGATAGAACAAATGCACTTGTCGCAAATTGGGCAGGCTTGGGTCTTTCGCAACTGGTGAGCGATACTTGACGATTTTGCCCAAATGCACATCCCCTTTAAAACCAATACACACAACCAAGGTAATCGCGGATTATTATTTTAAAAGAGTTATGTTTGTTGTCTGATGCGACGGCGATAACCGTCGCAACACTCATTCTTAAGCGCCTGCTATGGTTTTCAACCCATCAATATTTTGTTGCATCGCCAGAGCGGCTTCGCCTTCAAGCTCGGCTAAAGCCGCTGTTGCCGTGTTAATATCGGATTGCAGCGCATCGCGATCAATCTCTGATAAAAGAGAGGCCTTTTCCGCCAGCACTGTCAATCCGGCGGGCGTTACATCGGCGAACCCGCCTTGAACGAAATATTGAGTCTCCGACCCATCTATATAAACCGTGATCGCACCCGTACGAATTGCAGCCATAAGCGGACTATGATTAGGAAAAATACCCAAATCACCTTCAGACCCCGGAATATCGACCTGATCAACCTCACCTGCGAATAATTCCGCTTCGGGCGATACAAGTGAAAATGTTAGTTTATCAGCCATGATAATCCTAAGCTTACGCCGCTTCTGCCGCCATTTTGGCGGCCTTTTCAATCACATCTTCAATACCGCCAACCATATAGAAGGCTTGCTCTGGAAGGTGATCATATTCACCTTCGCACAGACCTTTAAAGGAACGAACCGTGTCTTCAAGCGGGACAAGCAATCCCGGAGATCCTGTGAAAATTTCCGCCACGTGGAACGGCTGAGATAGAAATTTCTCAACTTTACGCGCACGCGCAACAGTGAGTTTATCTTCTTCAGATAGCTCATCCATACCCAGAATGGCGATGATATCTTGCAGGGATTTATACCGCTGTAGAATTTCCTGCACCATACGTGCTGTTTCATAATGTTCTTCGCCAACGGTTCGCGGCTCTAGAATACGCGATGTTGAATCGAGCGGGTCAACCGCTGGGTAAATGCCTTTTTCGGAAATTGCTCGATTCAAAACCGTTGTCGCATCCAAATGGGCAAATGACGTAGCCGGTGCTGGATCAGTCAAGTCATCAGCTGGAACATAAATCGCTTGCACAGATGTGATAGACCCTTTGGTTGTTGATGTAATGCGTTCCTGCATTTGGCCCATTTCAGTAGCCAATGTCGGTTGATACCCCACAGCAGACGGGATACGGCCCAAAAGAGCCGACACTTCGGAACCAGCTTGGGTGAAACGGAAGATATTATCAACAAAGAATAATACGTCCTTACCCTCTTCGTCTCGGAAATATTCCGCTTGAGATAGACCCGTCAAAGCGACACGGGCACGCGCTCCGGGAGGCTCATTCATTTGGCCATAAACAAGCGTACAGCGACTATCGCCACCGCCGCCTTCGACATTCACATTAGATTCGATCATCTCATGGTAAAGGTCATTCCCTTCCCGTGTCCGCTCGCCAACACCAGCAAAAACAGAGTAACCGCCATAGGCTTTAGCGATATTGTTGATAAGCTCCATGATCAGAACGGTTTTACCAACACCGGCACCCCCGAAGAGGCCAATTTTACCACCTTTGGCATAGGGGCAAAGCAAATCAATAACTTTAATCCCTGTCCCAAGCACTTCGGACTCAGTTGCCTGATCTACAAATGGAGGCGCTTCCTTGTGAATAGGTGCTTTAGCAGATGTCTTAATCGGTCCGGCTTCATCAACAGGCTCGCCAATAACGTTCATAATACGGCCCAATGTACCCGGCCCAACCGGTACAGTAATAGGTGCGCCTAAATCAGTGACAGCCTGACCACGAACCAATCCTTCTGTCGCGTCCATAGCAATAGTACGAACCGTGTTTTGTCCCAAATGCTGAGCAACTTCGAGAACAAGGCGATTACCTTGATTATCGGTTTCCAACGCGTTTAAAATTGTCGGCAGATTACCATCAAATTCTACATCAACAACCGCGCCAATAATTTGGCTAATACGGCCTGTTGCGTTGGCTACAGCGGATTTCTTTGCTGTTGCACGTTTAGCTGGCGCGCGCTTTGCAGGCGTCTTCTTTTTTACCGGAGCTTTTTTCTTCGCTACCGATTTTTTTACTGTTGCTTTAGCCATGGGTCTTGTCCTCTAGCTTAGAGCGCTTCCGCGCCTGAAATAATCTCGATCAGTTCAGATGTAATCTGAGCCTGACGTGTTCGGTTAAATGTTAATGTCAGCTTATCGATCATGTCGCCGGCATTGCGCGTAGCATTATCCATGGCGGTCATTTTTGAGCCCATTTCGCCCGCTTGGTTTTCCAATAAGGCTGTAAAAATTTGCGTGTTGATATTACGCGGCAAAAGAACCCGCAAAATACCCGCTTCATCCGGCTCATATGTGTAAATTGCTCCGTTCAAATCCGGCGTAACTGCCGCAGTATCAACGACAGTTTCTAAATCAGCCATAGCCGGAATGAGTGTTTTAGCAACGGCGTTTTGCGTCATCACATTTTGAAATTCAGAAAAAACTAGCTTGCAAATATCAAACTCACCGCGTTCAAACATAGCTGTGATTTTTTCACCAATATTTTGCGCGATACCAGCATGAAGCTTACGCTCTTCTTTAAGTGAAATATAATCAACAATATTGTCTTCATACAGACGGTTAAGCTGATCATAGCCCTTTTTACCAATGAGAAAAAGCTTCACAGTTTTACCAGCTTTTTCCAACGAAACAATTTCTTCACGGGCCTTACGAACAATATTGGTGTTAAACCCGCCGCATAACCCACGGTCGGCGGTCGCAACAACAAGCAAAACCGTATCAGATTGACCGTTGCCTACAAGTAATTCAGGCGCATCGCCTGCCCCAGTCATAGAACTCGCAAGATTTTGGATCACAGCACCAATACGCTCAGAATAAGGGCGTGCCTTTTCTGCCGCATCTTGCGCCTTGCGCAATTTCGCTGCCGCCACCATTTGCATAGCCTTAGTGATCTTCTGCGTATTTTTAACGCTTTTGATCCGGTTCTGAAGGTCTTTTAAAGACGCCATGAGTTTGACCTTTAGGCTGTGAACTTCGCTGTAAATTTATCAAGCGCAGCCTTGAGACGGCCCTCAATATCATCCGTTAGCTTTTTTTCAGAAGCAATATCAGAGAGTATAGACGCATTATCGGCTTTCAAATGGACCAAAAGCTCACGTTCATATTGCTGTACAGATTTCACAGGAATACCATCAAGATAACCACGCGTACCTGCATAAATCACAGCCACTTGTTCTTCTACTTGCAGCGGAGAGAATTGTGGTTGCTTCAATAATTCAGTCAGGCGTTCGCCGCGTGCTAATAGGGCCTGCGTTGATGCATCCAAATCAGAACCAAATTGCGCAAAGGCCGCCATTTCACGATATTGCGCCAACTCGCCCTTAATCGGGCCTGCGACCTGTTTCATTGCTTTAATTTGGGCCGATGATCCAACACGAGAAACCGATAAGCCGACGTTTAGCGCCGGACGAATGCCTTGGAAAAACAAATCAGTTTCCAAGAAAATCTGGCCATCTGTAATGGAAATCACATTGGTCGGAATAAAGGCCGACACATCATTACCCTGCGTTTCAATAATCGGCAGCGCTGTTAGTGAACCAGACCCATTCGCTTCGTTTAATTTCGCAGCGCGTTCTAGCAGGCGGGAATGCAGATAAAATACATCACCCGGATATGCTTCGCGTCCGGGCGGGCGGCGTAGCAAAAGGGACATTTGACGATACGCTACGGCTTGCTTGGATAGATCATCATAAATAATCAAACCATGCATGCCGTTATCGCGGAAATATTCACCCATCGCACACCCAGCAAATGGTGCTAAAAATTGCAACGGAGCTGGCTCGGAGGCTGTCGCAGCTACAATTATGGAATAATCCATCGCGCCGTTTTCTTCGAGCGTTTTAACAAGTTGCGCCACAGTGGACCGCTTCTGGCCAATAACAACATAAATACAATAGAGCTTGTCGTTTTCACGATCTTCGTCAAAAGCCGCTTTTTGGTTCAAAATCGCATCAACAGCCACGGCTGTTTTACCGGTTTGGCGATCGCCAATAATAAGTTCACGCTGCCCACGGCCAACGGGGATAAGCGCGTCAATCGCTTTGATGCCGGTTTGCACAGGCTCATGCACACCTTTGCGCGGCATAATACCCGGCGCCTTAACATCAACACGGCGGCGCTCAGATGATTTAATCGACCCCTTCCCATCAATCGGCTCGCCAAGAGGATTAACAACACGACCCAAAAGTCCCATGCCAACAGGCACGTCAACGATTTCGCCAAGACGTTTAACCGTATCACCTTCTTTGATACCGCGGTCATCGCCAAAAATAACGGCACCAACATTATCCGCTTCCAGATTAAGGGCCATCCCCTTAATTCCTCCAGGGAATTCTACCATTTCGCCGGCGCGGACATTATCCAGACCATAAATACGAGCAATACCATCCCCGACCGACAAAACCTGTCCGACGTCAGACACTTTAGCTTCAGAACCAAAGCCCTTAATCTGTTTCTTCAGAATATTGGTAATTTCCGCAGCACGAATATCCATGATATATACCTCTTATGCTTCTTTAAGCGCAATTTTTAAGTCCTCAAGCTTGGTCTTGAGAGAGCTATCATATAGTCGGGACCCAATCCGCACGATGAAACCACCGAGCAAATCAGGATCAACACTTGTTTCCACCTCAACCGGACGGCCAAGGGATTTCTTTAATTTCGACTTCAAAGATGTGAGTTGCGCGGCACTCAATATCTCGGCGCTGACAACTTTTGCAACTTGACGGCCTTTACCGCGAGCCACAATATCTTCAAAGGCTAATAACATATGTGGAATTTCGGCAGCGCGGCGATTCTTTGCAACAGTACCAATAAATTGTGTTGTCAACGGACTAATCTTAGCTTTTTTAGCCACCGCCGTCAGCGCTGCAACCTTATCGTCAATTGTAATAACAGGACTTCCCACCATACGCCCTAAATCTGCGCTCTTCGAAAAAACAGATTTGAGGATTTTCACATCTTTTTCTATCTTTTTCAAAGCTTTAGACTCTTCTGCCAATTCAAGAAGAGCCCGCGCATAACGGATAGCAGATTCGCCGGTAATGGTATCTTGGTCTGACACTATCTAGGTCCGTAACTGGAGCTAAACCAATTGTTAAATTAGCCGCTAAAACACACAGAAAGCGGTACAGAAATCAGACTGAACCGCCAAACTCGCGCGGGCTTTAGCATGGCCCTTTTTAAATGCCAACCCACAATGCAGTGCGACTTTCTGGCATAGGCTAGATTAACCCTCTGCAGAGGATACTCACACGCTATTGATACGATTCCACATCTAAAACACCCGTTTATAGGGCTCAACATCCCGAATAAATCCTGAAACAGTTTTATCAAGCGTAAATGATACCATATCAGCCGGATTCATGGCGTCCAGTACGCCAAACTTTCGCAATACTTTTCCAAGGCCAGCTTTAAAAACCTTCTCGACATGCGAAGCCGAGTTCCAGTCCGGAGACATGCCCAATTTATTCCTCAATACGGCATTAGCATACATAACAGAATTTTTTAATGAACTTTCAGGCGTCGAATACTCTGTTGTAACCGACACACAAAAACTCATATTTTCCACACGATGCGGTGCATTTAAAGGCCATGTGATCATTTCGTCATCCAGAAGATCAAAACAACGCGCTTCATGTTCCATTTCCAATCTATAAGGTAAATAATCCTCAGATTGGCTAAACATCAATTTTTCATAGGCCGAATCAGGCAAAAATGCCTCCGTCCGAGGATATAAATAAATACGTTTATGGCCTCTGATATGCCAAAGGATCGTTTCCGTCGCATCAAAATGAAATGGCACTTTCGCTGTTGGAGAAGAAATTAAAATTCCGCCCCGTGCATGAAAAGGTTTTTGGCCGGTTAAATCGGCAAGGTCACCATACATTTGATCTAAAACCGCCTTATATTCGGGATGTAAATTCATGACTTTTCGTAAGTTCATCCAAATCGCCCCATATTTGACGGCCTCCATCAAGGTTTTACCGTCAACACCGCGGACATCACCTGTTCTGAATTTATATTCATAAATCGGATGATCACTTAGCGTACACACATCAAGTTGATCTTTTGGATGGCGATCGAGTAAATCCGCCAAAGCCACATCTGTGAACAGACCAGTCTTGCTTAAGTTGTGTTTCACTTTAAACATGTCATTTTGGAACATTTGCGTATGTTCATCTGTCCAATCTTGAAAAATCATCATTATTCCGTTCTATTATGGTTATTTTCAAAACTCAGTTAGCAACGCAGCAAATTGCGTACCAATAAGAACCTAAAAAGGGCAAAATTGGGAAAAACATCATGGAATGAGCTAAATAGCAATAAAAACCCGTGAAATCACATAAAGCTCTGGGGATCGATATCGATTTGCAATTTATATTTATTTGGAATTTTCACTCTATCACGCCAATTTTTCATATATTTGGATAAATTCACCCCCATATCGGCTTGAATGAGAATACGACGTCGAAATTGCCCGCGTAATCGTCCTATAGGCGGCTCACTTGGTCCCAAAATATCGATACCATCTGTCCGCGGAGCCTGAGCCACAAATGTTTTGGCTAAGGCTTCCGTTGTCTTAACGTCCGGCCCCGATATTATAACGGCGGCCAGTTTACCGAAAGGCGGCAACATCAAATCTGCACGATTTAATAATTCTGCCTTCAAAAACCGTTCCCGATCACCCGCTGCAAGAGCTGTCAGAGCCGGATGATCCGGTTGATGAGTCTGTATCAAGGCTCGCCCCGGTTTATCCGCCCGTCCGGCCCGGCCCGCAACCTGTACCAATGTCTGATATGTCCGTTCGCCAGCGCGAATATCAGCACCGCCCAAAGCCAGATCTCCATCAACGACACCTACAAATGTTAGATTGGGGAAATTATGTCCTTTTACAACCATTTGCGTCCCAACAAGAATATCAATATCACCACGTTCCATACGCGCCATACGATCAGCCAATTCCCCTGCGCTTCCGGATGTATCGGACGATAGAATTTCTATACAGGCTTCTGGAAAATGCCGGGTCGCTTCTTCAGCAACCCGCTCAACGCCAGGCCCAACCGATGTTAGACTATCCTGCGTCTTACAATCAGGACAGGCCCGCGGAATAGGCATAGAAAACCCGGTCATATGACACATAGCTCGGCCAGCGGCCCTATGCTCGACCAACCAACTATCCGTATCTGGACTTTTAAGCTTTTCACCGCATTGTCGGCATATAATAAGCGGAGCATAGCCTCTTCGGTTTAGATACAACATGGCTTGTTCTGATCGCGCCAGACCATCCTTTATTGCTGTAATTAAAGGCTCCGAGAGAAAATCACCTGCTGCCGGCGCATCATCTTTTAAATCAACTAAATCAATATCCGGAAGCGTGATGGCGCCGGGGCGTTCTGGCAACATGACATGTGCATAACGACCCAAACGTGCATTATGGAGACTCTCCAAAGACGGCGTTGCTGAAGCCAGCACCACAGAATGACCTGCAATTTTACCGCGAACAACAGACATATCCCGCGCACTATAAATCACCCCCTCCTCTTGTTTATAACTCGTATCATGTTCTTCATCGACGACAATCAAGCGTAAATTCGGGAACGGTAAATAAAGAGCTGATCGCGCTCCAACAACCAGTTGTGCACGCCCTTGCGCCGACTCGCGCCAAACACGGCGACGCATCGCATCACCTAATTGAGAATGCCAAGGCGCGGGAGCCGTCCCAAATCGGCGTTCGAAGCGCGCAAGCCCGGCCTGTGTCAGAGCAATTTCGGGGACCAAAATAAGGGCCTGCCCGCCATCTTTAATAGCTTCGGCGACAGCTTCGAAATAAACTTCCGTTTTACCGGATCCTGTGACTCCGTCGAGTAATGTTACGTTAAATTTATGAGCCCGCACCTGTGCTTTCAAATCTTCTGCCGCATGCATTTGAGCAGGCGTAAGATCAAGTCCGCTGAGCAAAAGGTTTGGTTTTTCAAACGGCTGATCTATAGGTGAATTTTTAATCAATAATCCACCAGATTCAACAAATCCTCGGACGACGCCAGCGCTAACGCTTGCGCGCTGCGCGATATCACTGGCGCGGGCTGGAAAAGGTCCTCCATGGTCTAATATTAATTGCCGCGATGGCGTCATTTTGGACGGTAGCGTGCCTGAAGGATAAAATGTCTTTATAACGGCGCTAGGATCAAGGGCTTTATAAGAGCGAAGAACCATCCTTAAAACGAGCCCCTGAGAAACACAATTATAACGCGCCGTAAAATCAATAAATTTTCGTATATCACCCGAGAGCGGTTTCGTTTTCTTTACCTGCACAATATGGCGTAATTTATCAGAGTTAATAGCTGTATCATTCAGTCCAATAGACCAAACAACGCCCAGTTTGACCTGCTTGCCTATAGGGGCAAAAATAAAATCCCCTTCGTGAACCGACATACCCTCGGGAACGCCATAATCAAATGCGCCCGGAACATTCACAGGAAATAAAACCTGAACTCTATTTCGCCCGTTTTGCAAAGTCATGATTCATGATAGCAGAGCCACAAGCGAGTCGCCTGCCCTTTTGGAGAGAGATATGAAATTTTTTGTTGATAGTGCTGATTTAGATGCCATTGCCGCGTTAAACGATATTGGTCTGGTTGATGGCGTAACAACAAACCCGTCTATTATTGCCAAATCAGGCCGCGATTTCAAAACTGTTATCAAAGACATATGCACTATGGTCGAGGGTCACGTATCTGCGGAAGTGGTGGCAACACAAGCGGATAAAATGATCGAAGAAGGCCGCATTTTACGCAATATCGCAGATAATGTCTGTGTTAAACTACCTTTGACAATGGATGGCCTCAAAGCCTGTAATACATTATCACGCGAAGGTACGCCCACAAATGTTACACTCTGTTTTTCCCCTAACCAAGCCCTGCTCGCGGCGAAAGTTGGGGCTACATATATTTCGCCGTTCATCGGGCGGCTTGATGACGTTACACTAGATGGTATGGAACTTATCGAAGACATTCGCACAATTTATGACAATTATGGCTATGAAACAGAGATTCTCGCGGCCTCCATCCGTAGTGTCAATCATGTGAAAGAATGCGCTCTTGTCGGGGCTGATGTTATGACAGCGCCTCCGAACGTTATCCAAAACCTCGCCAACCACGTCTTAACGGATAAAGGTCTAGCGGCTTTTCTAAAAGACTGGGAAAAAACAGGCCAATCTATTTAGATGCGCCTAATGTCGTTGAACGCCATATAATATCAGGAACGAAACCATTATAAACTTAACACCTTTAATAATAACGGTTCTGTGACTAAAATTTAAGCCCATCATGGCCACAACCCCTTTAAAACCCAATTGCACACCTTATATAATGCAGTCGGAGGCCCATAATGGCAGATAAAAACACGACATTACCGGTTAAAGCCAAAGCAAAAGCAGCATCAAAAAAAGATGTGAGTTATTCAGGCAATATGAGTCTTTCGGTACCGCTTTCGCCGGAACAAGGACTAAACCGCTATTTAGCGGAAGTGCGTAAATTCCCTATGCTGGAAAAAGACGAAGAATTTATGCTAGCTAAACGCTGGGTGGAGCATCAAGATTCCCACGCAGCGGAACGTATGGTGACATCCCATCTGCGGCTAGTCGCTAAAATTGCCATGGGCTATCGGGGTTATGGCTTGCCCATTGGCGAAGTTATTTCCGAAGGCAATGTCGGCCTTATGCAGGCTGTCAAAAAGTTTGATCCTGACAAAGGATTTCGACTATCAACCTATGCAATGTGGTGGATTCGCGCTGCCATACAAGAATATGTCTTACGGTCATGGTCTCTTGTGAAAATGGGGACAACTGCGGCGCAGAAAAAACTATTTTTTAATCTTCGCCGTCTCAAAGGCGAAATGAAGGCTATTGAAGATGGCGATCTGACGCCTGATCACATTAAGAAAATTGCTACAAAACTCGGCGTCAAAGAAGAAGAAGTAACCTCTATGAATCGCCGTATGTCACACGGCGGCGATGCCTCACTCAATGTAACTATTGGCGGCGAGGATGGGTCTGCTGAATGGCAAGATTGGCTGGAAGATGATACTGTTAGCCAAGAAACATCACTGGGCGAGTCGCAAGAATATGACTCGCGTATGGAATTATTGCGCGATGCTATGGCTGAACTGAATGAGCGGGAACAAGATATCATAGCGAAACGACGCTTATCTGATACGCCGATGACGCTTGAAGATTTAGCCGGTATCTACAATGTCTCACGTGAACGGATACGCCAGATTGAGGCCCGCGCTTTCGAAAAACTTCAAGAGGCTATGTTAAAAGCCGCCGGCAACGCCGGGTTAATCGAAGCCGGGTAAATCCGCAATTATTACTAAAGCCCTCTCACATAGATGTGAGGAGGCTTAGCGTTTTCGTGACACTACAGATCAAGAATAATGCGTAAACTTATCCTAAATTGATAGCCTATCAATGAGGATAATATGCTTAAAAAAATACTCTTATTAACGCTGCCATTTTTTGTAGCTGGTGTAATTTACACCGCTAATGCGCAATCCCAGTTAAACCGAACACTTACCCCCTCAACTGCTACGCCTACATCGTCACATTTGTCCCTCACGACAGATGACCAAGACCTTCTTTTATCACTATTAGTCCGCGCCCCGCAGCAAATCGAAAAGGCGCAAATCGATGCACTTGAAGCCGCTTGGACACAGGCTTATATCCCCCCAGCTCTGGAAATTTTCAACTTTATCCCATCTCGCAAAATTCGCCGGCAAATAATGACCAATCTTCAAGACACAACGGGACAAAATTTTGGAGAAGATATCAATAGTTGGTACAGATGGCTATGGAATGAAGAGGAATTATCCATAAAGGGTTATGATAATTTCAAAGCCGAATTTTATAAAGAAATCGATCCAAGGTTTGAACGTTATTTTAAAGACCGCAGTGCCAGCGCCCGTATTCGACTTGATGAAATACGTTGGGGCGGCGTACGTCAAGACGGCATTCCACCGCTACGGCAACCCAAAATGCTCAAAGCATCAGAAGCAACATATCTTGAAGATGATAATGTTATTTTCGGCATTTCAGTAAATGGGGATGTTCGTGCCTATCCAAAACGAATTTTAGCGTGGCATGAAATGTTTGTCGACACGGTCGGAGGCACTGATTTTGCTGGCGTTTATTGTACTCTATGCGGCACCGTCATCTTATATGAAACTCGGCATGCAGGCATTGACCACACAATGGGAACCAGCGGGTTTTTATACCGCTCCAATAAGCTTATGTATGACAAGGACACCCAATCCCTGTGGAATACAATTAAAGGCGAACCCGTCCTAGGACCGCTTGCCGATAAAAATATAGCGCTATCCCATCAAAGTGTTGTCACAACGACATGGGGGAAATGGAAAAAACTACACCCCGACACAACTGTGTTATCGCTCGATACAGGCCACCGCCGTGATTATGGGGAGGGTGTTGCCTATCATGATTATTTTGCCGATGATCGCCTAATGTTCAATACGCCCTTCTCGGATCGGCGATTAAAAAACAAACAAGAAGTCTTGGCCTTGCGTTTCAAAGACGCCCCGCACACACCGTTAGCGATTGCAGTTGATTTTCTTAAAGATAAGCCTGTCTATTCTGGAAAAATTGGCAAACAAAAATTTGTAATATTGACAGATGAAACAGGAGCTAACCGCGTCTATGATCCGCAGGACATCACCTTCACACAATTTGATGGAAATAGAGAGGCCACAGATTTATCGGGAGGCAAATGGATTGTTAGTGAAAGTCGTTTGACCACATCCAATGGCCGAGAATTAAAACGCCTGCCTTATCATCGTGCCTTTTGGTTTGGCTGGCATGCAACCTATCCCAATTCTGATCTCATAAAATAATATATTGAAAGGCTTATAGATCTAATCGAAATAAGTCGGCATAGCTTGGGCATGCTTTTGCCGTCGCAATGCCATAATTGTTTAAAGAGCCTTGATTTGAACACGGCGCAGCCCTTTGTCTGCCCATAAAATAAAGCATGTGATCCCTACCATTCAAGGAGGTTCACATGTCAATTCGCTATATTATTTTATTATCAACCGCAATATTTTTACCGTCAGCCGCATTGGCGGCTAATACGACAACAGCTATAAAACCCACTGCCTCGCAAACGAATACCTTATCCAATATAGGATTGGGAGATGCCCGCGATGGCTCGCTTCTCTTTCGAACGGATACGCTGGGACGTTATATCAAAGCTCCCACGGTTTCCACAGATGTAAAAATGCGGATTGCAGGTCCTGTTATTCGCACGGTTCTCTCGCAGAGCTTTGAAAATATCAGTAATGAATGGGTCGAAGGAGTTTACGTATTTCCCTTACCTGAAAATGCAGCTGTTGACCGCTTGCGGATTGTAGTCGGAGGTCGTTTTATCGAAGGTCAGATCAAAGAAAAACAACTGGCAAAGAAAATTTACGCTGCGGCAAAAGCCCAAGGTCGTAAAGCCAGTCTTGTTGAACAAAACCGTCCTAATATTTTCACAACATCCATTGCTAATATCGGCCCACACGAAACTGTTTCCATTCAGATAGAATATCAGGATACAGCCGTAATTAAACATGGCGCCGCCTCGTTAGCATTCCCTATGACCGTCGCACCGCGGTATTCCCCTCCGCCCGCTTCAGTCCAAATGGCCAATGCAAATGGCCATATTATACCTGTCATCCTTGATCCTGTTTTGGACCGCGCTCGTATTTCACCGCCGCTTATGGATCCCAAAGACGAACCCGCAGACTATCAACGCCTCCCTGTTTCAATCCAAATTAACCTAGATGCCGGTTTCAGTATCGAAACCATCAATAGTCCATATCATCCAATTGATGTTAACCGTATTGATGATGATAGTGCCGTTATAACTTTAATGGACGGCGAAATTCCTGCAAACCGAGATTTTAAATTAACATGGACTGCAAGCTTAAACCGAGCACCAAAAAAGTCTATTTTTAAAGAGACTCTCGGCGACGACACATATTTAATGACAATGCTGACCCCTCCGAAAATAAGTTTTGTAGAAGACGTAGCTTCGCATAAACGCGAGACTATATTTGTAATTGACACATCCGGTTCTATGGGCGGCACATCCATTCAACAAGCTAGAGAAGCGCTCAAACTTGGTTTATCACGCCTAGCACCGGATGATCAGTTTAATGTTATCCGTTTTGCAAATACAGAAACCGGGTTATTTCTTGACCCCAAACCAGCAAGCCCCGCAAACATTCAAAAGGCACTGCAATGGGTTTCCCGATTACAAGCTAATGGTGGTACCAATATGGCCCCTGCTATGGCCCGCGCGCTCGCAGGCGATGCCCCTGAAGGCACATTAAAACAGGTTATTTTTATTACGGATGGTGCCATTGGAAATGAACAGCAATTATTCGCCATCATACAGGACGAGCTGCGATCGGCCCGACTCTT
This sequence comes from uncultured Caulobacterales bacterium, assembly GCA_964654665.1. Taxonomy (GTDB): domain Bacteria; phylum Pseudomonadota; class Alphaproteobacteria; order Caulobacterales; family Maricaulaceae; genus CALCKU01. Next base: position 28,893 of record CAZZKV010000004.1, read on the forward strand.
TCCAGTTGGAATCGGCAGCGCGCCGAACCGATTTTTTATGTCACGGGCCGCAAAATTTGGCCGTGGAACATCCGTGATTATTGGGGATATATCTGATGTAAGACATGAAATGAGTAGTCTGTTTGCCGCATTAGACAATCCGGTTCTAACGAACCTACAGATATCTCTTAAAAACGACGCTGAAACCTACCCCTCCCTACTGCCTGACCTTTATGACGGGGAACCCGTTATTTCCGTTGCAAAAATTGCCACAGCCAAACTCCCCGGCACGCTTTCAATAAAAGGGCTTTATCCAGAACACCCATGGCAAGACAGCTTTGCTGTAAGCGATGCCACAGACGCTGCAGGCCTATCTAGTCTCTGGGCTCGGCGTAAGATTGCTGATCTGGAGGAACGCCGCTTTAACCGTGCCAACGCAGCTTCAATCGATAAAGCTATCTTGGAAACAGCCCTAGAGCATCATCTTGTCAGCCGACTGACCTCATTGGTCGCTGTTGATATTACGCCGTCACGGGACATATCCAATCCGTTGACATCCCTTAAAATACCAACGCAACTTCCCAAAGGGTGGGACTTTGCCACGCTTTCTGGTAAAACCGCAATGTCCGAGGCCAAAACGAGGTCTGCATCGCCTGCACAGTCATCACCGAACACCGGACAATTGGATAGCATTAACATGCCTAGAACCGCGAGTTCGCATATTTTCCTTACACTCATAGGATCGGTTTTTTTAGGGATAGCCTGCCTCTTTCGCCGTAGAAGAGTATCACCATTATGATTCGCCAAATACTAACATATAGTCTCGGTTTAATTGGCATAATCACAGTTTTGTATGGCGCCTATATTCCCGTCAAAGCCAAGCTTGCACAATATCTTATGACCCGCGCTTGGGATAAAACGGCGGAGACAGGGGATATATCGTTACCATGGAAATGGCTTGATGCTTACCCTGTTGCAAAACTATATATGCCCAGCGGAGACACCCATATTGTACTCAATACCGATAGTGGTCAGGCCCTCGCTTTCGGACCGGGTCTTATTACAGGCACCACGCTGGCAAATGACGACATGACCGGAATTGCAGCCCATAAAAATACACATTTTAAAGGCATTAAAACCCTAACCAAAGGCGATGAAATCATATTGGAAACGCCCCAAGACCAGCGCACAGCATACCGTATGATTGACAGTCAAATCATTGATACCCGCAAGGCTAATTTACCAAGGCAAAACGGAACTATATTAGCTCTTGTAACCTGTTACCCATTCGATGCCCTTAGTTTTAACGGGCCTTTACGTTATGTTGTTTTCGCCGAAAAACTATAACGATAGATGCTTGATTTAATCGTCATAAAATGGCCTAAACGCCAATATGTTAAATTTAAAAATGCTGACTGATGTCCTAAATATTGAACAATTAGATACTTACTTGTTCCGGGGGCAGTCGATCATTTTTAATCTACCTCGTGTTTTCGGCGGACAGGTTTTAGGGCAAGCTCTTAATGCAGCTAATCGCAGCGTAGCCGAAGATCGGCGACCTCATTCTATGCATGCCTATTTTTTGCGTCCCGGCAATGCGGAAAAACCAATTATTTATGATGTAGACCCAATTCGTGATGGCGGCAGTTTTTCTACCCGCCGTGTTGTTGCCAAGCAAGATGGCAGAGCTATTTTTAATAGCTCTATATCATTTCATAAATTAGAAACTGATCAGTTCGAGCACCAAATGGAATGGGAACTCCCCCCACCACCTCCCGATCAATTTGAACCTGATGATATCGCTCTTGATAAATTAATACAGCAATATCCGGACGCTCCGCGTCCCTTTACATTTCCATCTGACGTCATTGATTTGCGCACCCCAGAACCGCGTAATTACTTCAAACCCGAACCTCGTGAACCAATAGACGGGTTTTGGTTTCGTATAAAAGACCTTGATATAGATGATCCGATTATACACCGGACATTATTGGCATTCGTGTCCGATAAACGGCTGATGGGAACAGGCATTCGCGCCCATCCTGTCAGTTTTCTCTCTGGAGATATTATGGGAGCCAGCCTCGATCATTCACTTTGGTTCCATAGCGACATTCGCGTCAATCAATGGATTTACTATCATATGGATAGCCCAAAATCAGGACGGGCCCGCACTTTTTCTCGCGGGAGTTTTTATACGGAAAATGGTGCATTAATTGCCTCTTCTGCCCAAGAAGGTCTTTTTCGTAAATTAACAAAAAAAGAGGGCTAGCCCTCTTTTCCAATCGTATTTGACATCTTCCTTATGTAAAGCGCGGCTGCTCGACCCCCTTGACCAGATAGATAAAGAAACGCCGAATATCAGCCCCTATACCATAAAGGGCAGGTACAAAAAACAAGGTGACAAAAAGGGCAAACAAGACCCCAAAAGCCAAACTAATACCAATCGGAATAAGCCATTGTGCCTGTAAAGAGCGCTCGGTCAGAAGCGGCATAAGGCCAATAAAGGTCGTCAGGGATGTTAGTAAAATAGGCCGAAAACGCCGCGTACCCGCTTCGATCAAAGCCTGAGCTCCATCCATACCCTGATCACGCAAACGGTGAACATAATCCAGCAGAACAAGGTTATCATTTACAGCAACACCGGCAGCGGCAAACATCCCTAATATCGAGAGTAACGACATGGCCTGCCCCATAGCCAAATGTCCGATAATCATACCGCAATAACAAAATGGGATAGCCGCCAATAAAATCAAAATCGGTTCGAAATAGGATTTGAAAGAGATCGCTACCAGAAAATAAGCTGTCCCAATGGCAATAAGGAAAAATGTCAATAATTCAGCTTGAAATTCGGCTTCGCCTTGCGCGCGTCCAATATTGCCGCGCGTAACTTGCGGGTGTCGTTGATCAAACTCCGTAAAGAAATCATCATTCAAAGCTTTTCGAATTTCTTCAATCCGCTCTGAAACCACTTCAGCGCTCACAATAATAGCGCGCTGCCGTTCACGGCGTAATATCTGGTTTGTTCCCCTTTCAAAGCGAAGATCAGCCACTGCCCCAAGCGGTAATTCCCGCCCATCAGTTGTCCGAATGCGAATAGCATTAAGGAAATCAAGCGATTCACGATCAACACGCGGATACCGGACATAAACACGTACATCTTCCCCGTCACGCGGCAATCGCTGAACTTCTTCGCCGAAAAACCCTTGTCTGACTTGGCGGGCAACGTCGGCTGTTGTAATCCCAAGACTTTCTGCTCCGGGTCGCAAATCAAACTGAACTTCCTCTGAAGCGCTTTCCATATCATTGACAACATTAAACACGCCTTCAAAGCTCCGTAATTGTCCCATCAACTCATCAGCCGCAGCCTGTAAATCCTCAAAGTTCTTTGCATTCAAAACATATTGAATGGGCGGGCCATTATTATTATCCTGATAATTAACATTAATATTTTCGGCATCCGGTATCTCACCGATAAGTGCCCGAAGCCGTTCTGCTGTTTCTTTAGCAGTTAAGGCCCGAGTCTCGGGCGGCACTAATTTAACCAAGGCTAAAATATTACTATCTCGAGATCGCGTATACCAATTTTCAATAAGATCACCGTCTTTTTCAGCAATTTCTTTTTGCAATGTTTCTTCAGCGTGCTGCAATTGCGCCAATACTTCGAGCGCCCGCGTATAGGGCGTCCCTTCTGGAAGCTCGACAGATATTTCGATCTGATCAGATTCGCTTTCAGGGAAAAAGGTCGATTTCACAAGACCATTAGCCACTAATCCTATCGTCAATATCATTAATCCGATAAAAATACTCGCCGTCAAATAACGGCGGCGCAAGGCCGCTGTAATCGCTGGCGTATAGACTTGCGTAGCCACCCATTGCAGACTCTGTGCAATTTTATTCTGCATACGCATGATACGGCTTTTGGGATTTATTGGTTTTAACTGTGTTAAATGCGCAGGCAATATCAGCAAGGACTCAACAAGTGAAAAGAAAAGCGCCAAAATGACGACAAGTGAAATAGCTCGAGTAAATTCACTCGTTCCGCCTGATAAATACATCCAAGGTGCAAAGAAAATCATGGTTGTTAAAACCGCAAATATAACAGGTTTGACGACCATATTGGCTCCGCCAACTGCCGCATCTAACCCCACCTCTCCTTCTTCGGTTTTAAAATGAATAGCTTCTCCGACAATTATGGCGTCATCAACAATCACCCCAATGACAAGTAAAAAAGCAAATGTGGAAATCATATTGAAAGAAACACCAAAAAGAGGCAACAAAGCCAAACCTCCAGCAAAAGCTGTTGCAATCCCAATAGAGACCCAAATAGCAATTTTAGGGCGCAAAAATAACATAAGCGTTAGGCAAACAAGCAGTAATCCGGTGAAAAAGTTATTCGCAATTGTCTTAATCCGGCCCGCATAAGCCTCGGAATCGTCCTCCCAAACTGTTAGGCTTATCCCATCTGGGATATCTTTCCGCAGCGTCTCTATATATTCGGTCACATTTTCGGACATTTTGATAATATCCATTTGCGGTCCGCTCATAATTTGCACCAAAATTGTACGATTACCATTTACAGTGGCCAAGAGGTTTACCTGTTCAAACCCGTCAATAACTGTTGCAATATCCTTGACGCGTATCGCTGCTCCGCCCGCATCCTGTCGAACGATAATATTTTCAAAGTCTTCTTTTGTATCAGCCTGTTTTCGCGTACGAAGCTGCATATTCCCCGTTTCAGTTCGTACCCGTCCTGATGAACTGTTAACCGATGTCCCGCGCACAGCATTGGCAACTTCGGTCAAGGTCAGACCATAACGCCGTAAACTATCTTCAGAAACTTCAATGGAGACCTCTTCACCCCGCGTACCGAATAATTCGACGGCAGGAACATATCCTAACAAAGCAATCTCTCGGCGGGTTTTTTCAGCAAAGCGCTTCAAATCGCGTTCCGACACAGTTTCATCCCCTGAAACGGCTAAACGGATAACTTCATCCCGGTTTCTAAACAGGTTGATTTGCGGTTGTTCTGCCGCTGGCGGGAAAGAATTAATCTGGTCAACTTTGCGTTTTACATCGGCAACGAGTTTTGCTTCATCGACTTTATTTTTCCCAACGACGGTAACAGATCCACCCCCTTCGCCCGCAAAAGCCCACATTCGGTTAACATCTTGCAATTCTGACAAAGATTCTTCCATGCGAACGATGATCTGTTCTTCAACATCTTGCGGTGAAGCGCCTGGCCAGGCAACAAAGACACGCGCGCCCGGAAATTCGACATAAGGATCAAGTTCACGCTCGATCTGCACATAGCTAATCAAACCACCGATCAGGCAGATAACCATCAATAAATTTGCCGCAACTGGGTTACTAGCCCACCATTTTATAATACGGCTCATGGTTTCTCTCCTACAGATAGCGTCTGCGCACCTGCATCTCCGGGCTTAACCACTTCTATTTTCATACCTTCTGCAACTCCCCGGATGGGTGATGTAATAACCGCATCACCGACATTAATCCCACCATCCAGCACTGCGCGCTCTCTGGTCGATGACATGACGGTTACAGTTTCAATCGTTAAGGTCCCATCGGGTTTGGCACGATATATTTTATCTTCTCCCCGCAAGGCTGCACGCGGAATAATAACAACATCCGTTAGTTTTTCACCTTCTATTGCGGCCTCCACAAAGAGGCCTGGCGCCATTGGCGTTCCATTATCAGATCCTTTTCCAAAGGGATCATGCACCTCTGCATAGGCATATAAAACGCGGGACTGACTATCAAAACGGCTGTCTGTACGCATGATATGACCAGACCATTCGCTGTAACGCCCTGCAACATTACCGGATAATATTACAGGAATACCGCCCGACTGACCTGCGTGATATCCCACAGTTAGTCCAATTTGGCGTAGTTCATTATGAGTCAATGGCAGCCGCACGTCCATAATATCCTCAGCATAAACTTCGCCTAAAACCATGCCTGTCGAGACGAATCCGCCCTGATCTATATTTCGTTGGATAACGCGCCCGTTAAAAGGCGCATAGATTACTGTTCGCGTCAGCTGTAACTCGGCTTCCGCGAGTTGCGCTTTAGCCGCCTCTAATTGTGCCTGAACTTCTGCCATTTGGGGCTTACGTAAAGTTAAATCCGTTGCCTCTCCGCCTCGGCCAATATCAGCCCAATCCTGCCGGGCAATATCGGCTTCCGATCGTTCACGCGCCAAAGCCGTTTCCGCTTGGGCTACATTAGCCCGTGCTTGAACAACACGTAGCTCAAATTCGGCCGGTTCAATGGCCAGTAATCGCTCCCCCTTTGAGAATTTCCCACCTTCGATAAATTTAGGCGATAAATATGTCACACGGCCAGAAATCTGCGGGACAATATTTATCTGCGTACGAGGTTGCACCTCTCCCTGAGCCTTAACAGTCAGCGTAACATCATCGGATATAGCTTTAGCTGTCAGGACAGGAATAGCTTTAACCACGTCCTCTTTCTCTTCCGGTTTTGGCTTTAATGCCCCCATTGCGGCAAAACCTGCGATAGCCCCAAAGAGGACAAGAATAGGTAAGATAAACACAATAATCCGCCAAATAAGCAATTTTCGCTTCTTGCGGGGGTCTGTAACGGCCTTCGCCTCAGACATTTCAGGGTTTTGCACTTGCGATATCGTATGCATAATTAGCCTCCTTTCCGGTTGGCACACCGGCGTATCAGAATCAATAGCATAGCCATTATCGTTTTTCAATAAATTTTTATTGAAAAACATATGGTAAAGAGAAAGCTTCAATACGCTCCATGATTTATAAAATACGCATATCAACGCTCTAATACAGTATAGAAATGCCGCTTTAACGCTATTAGACATAAGTAAAAACTGGGGTCATCGGCTAAACTTGCGTAAAGTCCCGTTATCTCTGGTCTTTCCTATAAGCTATATCCTAAATCGACAAATTTATCTGAGAATAGCTTGTATTTCACGCCGTTCAGGGCAACATATCAATCGATTAGTGAAAGAAATAATATGCGTACTGATACTGCACCAAGCCCAACACTTTTAAAGGATTACACGCCCCCTAATTTTGCAATTGATGCAACCGAACTTGACTTTAACCTTCACCCTGAAAACACTCAGGTTAAAGCCACTCTCAAAATCCGACGCCTAGCAGCGGGAGTACTGGCCTTAGACGGAGAGAATATTAATCTAATATCGGTTGCAATTGATAGCCATATATTAGCCCGAAAAGACTATCGGTTAACACAAACACAATTAATCATTTTAAAGGCACCGGATGCATTCACATTAACGATTAAGACGACCTGTAACCCTACACAGAACACAGCCTTAATGGGTCTTTATATATCAGGAGGGCGGTTCTGCACGCAATGCGAAGCGGAAGGATTTCGCCGCATTACCTATTTTATGGATAGACCGGATGTATTGTCGACATATCGTGTTAAAATGATAGCTCAAAAAGACCGTTATCCCTATCTATTAGCTAATGGCAATAAAATTGAAACCGGAAATTTGCCGGATGGACGTCACTTTGCCATATGGGAAGACCCCTTCCCTAAACCTTGCTACCTCTTTGCGCTCGTTGCAGGCGGATTTGATATCCTCGAAGACTCTTTCGAAACAATGAGCGGACGCATTATTCCTTTAACCATTTATGTTGACCCCGGTAATGCTTCCAAAGCCGAGTTTGCAATGGATGCGCTTAAACGGTCTATGCGCTGGGACGAAACCGCTTTTGGCCGTGAATATGATCTTGATCGCTTTATGATTGTCGCTGTTCGGGATTTCAATTTTGGAGCCATGGAAAACAAAGGGTTGAATATATTCAACTCTTCTCTTTTACTTGCTGATGGCAAAAGTGCTACAGATCTAAATTTTGAACGGATTGAGAGTGTTGTTGCCCATGAATATTTTCATAATTGGACAGGCAATCGAATTACCTGTCGCGATTGGTTCCAGCTTTGCCTGAAAGAAGGGTTTACTGTCTTTCGAGACCAAGAGTTTTCAGCCGACGAGCGCGGCGCTAGTGTACAGCGTATTAAGGATGTTAGAGCTTTACGCGGGCGGCAATTCCCTGAAGATAACGGTCCTCTTGCTCATGCCGTACGACCCGATAGCTATATAAAAATAGATAATTTCTACACTGCAACTATCTATGAAAAAGGGGCTGAACTTATTCGCATGCTAAAAACACTCATGGGACCAAAAACGTTTCGTCAAGCCTGCGATCTTTATTTCAATACACTGGATGGTACAGCCGCGACAATAGAGCAGTTTATTGAGTGTTTTGAAACAGCTTCAGGTCAAGACCTCTCGCAATTCATGCGCTGGTATACGGATGCTGGAACACCGCGCATCACCGTGGAGAAAAAACGGACTCAAGACGGGTTTGATATAAAATTTTCGCAGTTTACACCGCCGACCCCCAATCAAAGTGAGAAACCTGCACGCATAATACCCATTCTCTGGCAAGCCTTTGGAGAGACCGGTTCTGAAAATGATCCACAATTGACAATATTACAAACACTCTCTGAAACTGTTTCCTTTAAAACATCGCAAACAGATATTTCTCTCTCTTTATTGCAAGATTTTTCAGCACCGGTGATTTTACGATCATCACAGACTGAAGCCGATCTGTTACGATTGATGCGCCTAGACACCAACGCATTTAATCGATGGGAAGCTGGGCAAATTATGGCACGCGACCTTATGGGGACCATGAGCCAGTTTATTCAATCGGGCAAGACACCGCCAAAGCGCCGAGCTTTAGAACAATTTACAACAGCTCTTAAAATTACACTTAATGACCCTGACCTTGACGATGCATTCAAAGCGTTAGCCTTAACCCTGCCAACACGAATGGAAATTCAACAATCCATAAAACCAACGGATCCCATGGCCGTATCCGGGGCAAGTCATTGGCTCGCACGTGCGATGGGAGATCATCTTGCCGACGATTTATTAGAGGCATATCACAACCGCAACACTATTTCCGACTTTAACCCATCGCCTGATGCGGCAGGTCGACGGTCACTCAAAAACCAAGCTTTAGCCTTGCTAGCGATATCAAAACACACGCAAACCGCGCCTCTTGCTATAGAACAAATTAATTCTGCCAATAATATGACCGATGAATTGAGTGCCTTATCTGCCCTCATCCGTTTAGGCGGCAAACGGTTGGATCAAATGATAGACAATTTTTACCGAAAATGGGAAGATAATCCGTTAGTCATTGATAAATGGTTCATGTTGCAAGCCAGCCGTCCCCATATTGAAGGCATCACAGCATTACAAACCTTAACCGAACACCCGGCTTATGACCTTAATAATCCTAACCGTGTCCGTTCACTTCTCGGTAGTTTTTCTATGAACAACCCCGATGTTTTTCATAAATTCGACGGATCTGGTTATAGTTTTTTCTCAAACCAAGTGCTCACTATCGATAATTACAATCCTCAGATTGCGGCACGATTACTTGGAGCTTATAATATTTGGCCCAAATTAGACGGCCAAAGACAAAATCTCATTACGGAACAATTAACGCGAATTATCCGTGCGAAACCGTCAAAAAACACACGGGAAATCGCGGAGAAAACCTTGAATTCCTGATTACAAATCAAACATTCTTTTATTTAAAAGTAAGATTTTCTTTAGCCAAAATTGCTAAGAAACTCAGATGCCAGACCCAAGAACAGCTCAGGGATTTCGAACTCATGTATCCGAACAGCTTTATTCCGTCTTGGCACAACCTATTGTGGATATTAAAACACGTAAAATTTTACATTATGAATGGCTAGTACGTTTTGACCATGAAGCTGGGCTTGCAGGTGTATTGCGGCCTGCTGAAATCAGTGGCGTTATTAAAGACTTGGACCTGTCTATGCTGGCTCAAGCTATTCTTGTTCTTAACGCAAAACCCGATAGTGCTAGCATTGCCATTAATCTATCTGGCGCTTCTCTCGATAAGGATGGATTTGCCAACTCACTTTTAGCATGCCTATCTGCTTATGAAGCTTCCCCTACGAAATTAATCATTGAGTTAACAGAAACTTGGGATATGCAAGAGCTTGGGCGTGCTGAGCAGCTTTTATCTGAATTACGTCGCCGCGGCCATCCTATTTGTCTTGACGACGTTGGAGCCGGAGCTGCATCCATCCGATATTTACGCGCTTTACCGGCCAATTGGCTTAAAATAGACGGAGGATTTATTGCTGCAGCCCTTATCTCAAACCGTGAACGTGCGATCCTTCAAGCGATATTATCATTGCGAGATGCCCTAGATTGCCGCTTCATTGCAGAAGGTATTGAAAGCGACGAATTACTAAATTTTGCTATCAAACTTGGGTTTGATGCAGCACAGGGCTATTCTCTTGGCAAACCTTTACCTGAAAATCGTATATCTTAACGATTTATGCGGTTTTATACCTCTAATTACATATGAACATTCGACAAGCGATTCGAAGCTTGTTTAAGTTGAATATGCGATTCGCCTATGGGGTTCCTTTTGCACAACCAACCAGTACATAAGACTAAGATTTATACAGCTCAACCTGTTAGAGGGCAACAAACACCTACAGTTGCCCCGCCTTTTGACCGTTCAAACCTTACTGCGCTCCAAAATACAACAGAGAAACTCAAAAAATCCCATGTTGAAATCATACCCGAGAGAGTAGAAAAAACATCTATAATCAATACTGTTGAACAGTTTTCCAAAAAAGTCGGCGACGTTTCAAATAAAACCCTTTTGATGGTATCTCTCGCCTTTCTTTTTATGTTTTTTGTCCTTTCTGCGTCAAAACTATATTCTGATCACAATAAAGCACAACGCAGCATAACAACCGACATTCAATCAGAAATGAGATCCCGTGCTCAAGCAGCATCCGGTATTTTACAAGCACAATCAGGATGGATAGATGCCGCATTATTAGCCAATACCACACCCAATAATATTGTTAATTTTGTCATGCGTGGAAATAATATTGTTGGTGCAGCACTTATTACATCCGATGGTCAACTTATTGCCCGTTCCAATGGCGCGGATATTCTTTCACAGGTTGATGTGAGCAATTTCCCCCAATCAGGCATGCGAATTACCTCCATCATAGCGAAAGATGGATCCATTAATCCTGTTATTGTAAGGCGAATAGGAGACCGTTATCTAACAGTAGCTCTAACCCCGAACAGTCTTACCGGGGCAGGAAATGATTCAATCGGTATTGTCACTCCGACTGGACGAGCCATTGATGGTTCTAAAGCTTTAGGAATCGCGGCCCCATTAAATTTTTATAGCCTAACAGATGGCAGACTTGATCAAATAACCAAATCAGCATCTGTAAATTCAGTCGATTCTCACCAATCTCACGGAAAAAAGGTTTGGCTCGGGGCTAATAGAATTCCAGATTCTTCCCTGACTATATTATCTATCAATCCCCGTACTCTATCATCAGAATGGGTACAAAGTTTGATCCTTTTTCTTACTTTATTCTTAGCAACATGCGCATTAGTTGCGACTTTAATGCGTAATATGTATGAACAAATTCAAAATATACAAAAAGCCAGCCGTGCATCCGAAATATCAGAACAACGGTTTAAAGCTGCGGTTGATAGTACAGGTGGTGGTATATGGGAAATTGACTTAACGAGAAATGAAGTCTTTCTAAGCCAATCACTATCCCAACTTGTAGGATTAGGTGGGCGCGAAACTACCCTCCCCATTCCTCAATTTTTAGGACTATTTCATCCAACTGATCGCGAAAAACTCTATGGCCTCATTCGGCGGGCTCATATGACCGGTGATTTCGAAATTGACTTACGTGTAGCCCGTATCCCCATAACCATGTCTTGCCGTGGCAAACCATCCTTTCGCGGAGACAATCAAAACAAAGCTGTAATCGGCATCGGAATGGATGTTACGGAACATCGCGGGGCTCAGGCGCGTTTACAAGCAACAGAAAATCGCCTGAATAATGCATTAAGCTCTATGACCGACTCTTTCGTTATATGGGATGCTATGAACCGTCTCGTAATTTGGAATGGCCGATTTGAAAACTATTTTGGCTTCACGGCGGGACAATTACAGCCTGGACTGGAATACACAACAATTGAATACTACATGCGGCAGGCTATTGCAGAAGTTGTAGAGCGTGAAAACGATACAGCTTATGATATTTTACTCAATGATGGGCGTTGGGTTCGATATCGGGAAACTACAACAGCAGATGGGGGACGCCTTAGTGTTGGTACGGATCTCACGCCAATTCGAGCCCGCGAAGAAGAATTACAAACCAATCAATCTGCATTAGAAAAAACGATTAACGTGCTACGTAAATCTCAGGTTCGTATCGTTGAACTTGCCGAAAATTATGAACAGGAAAAAATTCGAGCTGAAGAAGCTAATCAGTCAAAGTCAGAGTTCCTCGCTAATATGAGCCATGAATTACGTACGCCGCTAAATGCTATTAACGGTTTCTCTGATATTATGAAAAAGGAAATGTTCGGCCCGCTTGGTGATCCGCGGTATAAAGAATATATCAATGACATCCTATTTTCTGGACAACATTTGCTCTCTTTAATTAACGACATTCTTGATATGTCCAAAATTGAAGCGGGCAAAATGACACTTAATACTGAAGCCATGCATATTCATGATATTATTCAGCAAATTATCCGTATTGTAAGAGGACGAGCCGAAGATAACCGTTTGAAACTTGTCTACAATGCCAATGAATTACCGGAAATCGAAGCCGATACGCGAGCCGTAAAACAAGTTCTTTTGAACCTCGCAACTAATGCTATAAAATTCACACCAGAAGGCGGTGTCGTCAGTATTGAAACCCATGCAAATTCGGCAGGTATTATAGTTAAAATTGCGGATAGCGGTATTGGGATTGCACAAGATGATTTGGACCGCCTTGCAAAACCATTCGAACAAATAGAAAGTGAACATTCTAGGCAACATGAGGGGACAGGCCTAGGTCTGGCCCTGTCTAAATCATTAGTTGAGTTACATGGTGGTAATTTCACCATTGAAAGCGTTTTAGGCGAAGGCACAACAGTAACCTTTACCCTACCCAACCGACCGCCAGAAACCAAAGTAACTATTAGTGAGAACGAAGTCGGAAATGAAATTTCTCGTTTGGCTAAAGATATTGCAGATGTTTTAACAGACCAAAATTCTGAAGTGTCGACTGATTATGAAAATGTACAAGAAGTCCGGCCTTTAGAAAATCAACCAACAGTCCATCAAGAAAATTCAAATCATGCTTCCAGTGATATTAATACAGACATTGAGCAAAATTCGGCGGCTTAATTATTACCTGTATTTTTTTTTGGTCGTCGGCGCGGGAATACAATTGAAGCCTTCAAACCAAAACCTTCATTTGGCCCGGCAAACCCATCGCCAATAACAAACTCCGCCCTATGTAAATCGGCAATCGCATCAACCATTGTCAATCCAAGCCCGCTACCGGGTTGAGTGCGGCTTTTTTCCAACCTTACAAACCGTTCTTTCACGCGTTGTCTATCTTCGAGCGGAATTCCTGGGCCATCATCACTAACAGAAAGTTCAACACGCCCAATTTTGTTTTTCGCTAAAGATACCTCAATTCGTCCTCCTGCAGGGGTGTATTTTATAGCATTTTCCACTAAGTTTGATACAGCCTGTGAAAGCAATCCACGATCCGCTAAAATTGATAGTCCCGAGCTTATATTAGCTGAAAACGCAATATGGGCTTCTTCGCATAATGGCTCATAAAGTTCAGCGATGTCATCAAGAATTAATTTTGGATCAATATCAACTAATAACTCACGGCGCTCTCCCGCTTCAAGCCGAGCAATCCGTAATACGGAATCAAATGTTCGTAACAACTCGGATGCATCGTCGGCTGCTGAAAATAATACACCCTGACTTTGCGGATCGTTCATATCTGTTGCCGCTGACTCCAGCCGTGTCCGCAACCGAGTCAAAGGCGATCGCAAATCATGCGCAATACTATCTCCGGCATAACGCATAGCCTTCATGAGCCTATCAATATGGTCAAGCATGGCATTAAGGTGTTCAGCTAATAAATCGAGTTCATCTTCCGAATAATTACGCGGCGCACGATGTGTAAGATGACCCGCCCGAATATCATCCGCAAGTCGGTTTAAAGCTTCGACGCGTTGGGAAAACCGACGCGAAACAAATACACCCGAGAGTAAGCCTAAAATCAACGCAATAAGGCTAGACGTCAAAATTGCGCTTTTTACGCGTTCTGCATTGCGCATTGTAACTTCAACATCGCGGGCTACGAGCATAAACCCCGTCGTCTGTCCATCTGTTTTAAGGGGGCCGGAAATGCCCCTAACTCGGCGATCAACAGGCGGCAAACCGTCCCCTGTATCGGGACTATAAATAAGTTCACGTCGCGTGTACCCCCCCGTAGAGCGAAGAGCAAGCAATCCTTTCGGAGGTTCCGTTTCTAAGGCCGGATTGCCCGCCAAATTACCCGCATAAAGATCTCTATGTCGTAGCAAATAAAGTCCGCTGCGCGAGCTAAACCGTAAAACGACTTCTCGGTTAACAGCTACGGGGCCTTTTTCACGATAAAGAGTTTCTAGTTCCGTCATTTCAGAAACTAACTCATTATCAACAGCCCGTAATTCTGTAATTACTGTGGCGTAATAAACATAACCCAAACTGATAAATGTGCAAATAACCGAAAGTCCCGCTGCCAGAAGCGTCAAACGAAAGAGCGTATTTCGATAGAGTTTCGGAAAAAAGCCAATCATGGCGCAGCGATACGCCTTTAAGCCTAGACCTGCAAGCGGTAGCCTGCACCACGCACTGTATGGAGCAACGGTTCTTCGAATTCTTTATCAATCTTCCCACGGAGCCGCGATATATGAACATCAATCACATTGGTTTGTGGGTCGAAATGATAATCCCATACTTTTTCCAAGAGCATTGTTCGTGTAACAACCCGTCCAGCATTACGCATAAGACATTCAAGCAAACGAAACTCCCGTGGTTGCAACAAGACAGTCTTACCGGCCCGTTTAACCGTACGTGCCAATAAATCCATTTCCAGATCGCCAACCTTTAATTTGGTAACGGCCGCATTGGGATCACTCCGGCGACCTATCGCCTCAACACGCGCTAAAAGCTCAGTAAACGAATAAGGTTTGGCAAGATAATCATCACCACCAGCGCGAAGGCCCTCAACTTTATGATCCACTTCGCCAAGCGCTGACAAGATCAGTACAGGCGTTGCATCGCCATCTTCGCGTAAAGCCGCTAATAAATCCAATCCATCTAGTTTTGGAAGCATTCTATCAAGGACAAGCGCATCATAATCTGCAGCCCGAGCCATTTCTAGGCCCAGATCACCGTCATTAGCCAAATCAACAACATGCCCGGCTTCCATTAAACCTTTTCGAACGTATTCCGCCGCCACATCATCATCTTCGACAACTAAAATTCTCATTTTTTTCTCCTAAAGGGCCCCACCCGTTTCTTTATAACGGTAATGTATAATAAGTTTCTTGCCCGTCTTTCTGACGCAGCATAATCAGTATGCTGGATTTATTGGCTTCTTTCGCATTTAAAATAATCGATTTAAATTTACGCACTTCCGCGATCTGCTCACCATCCGCTTCGAGTAAAACCATACCTGTTTTGAACCCGCCTCTTTCAGCTCCGCTATTTGCTGTAACACTTTCAACATAAACGCCAACTTGGTCAGGGCGCATACCAATGGCTTTTCGGAATTCTGGACTAAGGTCTAATATATTCAGACCCGTATCAATATTAATACGCGGTTTGTTTTTATTCTTTTTAGCCGGAGCGGGTAAACCCTGAGAGACTGCCGAGAGGCGTTCAACCTCTTCTTTTTCAGGTCTTTCTCCCATAGATAAATCTATTGTGTAAGTTTTCTCATCACGCTCATAAATCAGATGGGCAATTTCCCCTGGACGAAGCGCAGCGATGACGCGTGTGGCCTCGACAGAACTTCTTACAGCCTGACCATTAATATTTAAAATAATGTCATCGATTTGCAGGCCATATTGTTCTGCTGGCCCGCCAGGCGCTATATTATTAATTGTTGCACCCGCTTTATATATACCCGGACGACTGTCTAATTCGAACGTCGCCGTTCGCAAACCCGCGCCTAAATATCCACGTTGCACACGGCCACTACGCCGCAAAGATGAAATAACATTTGCGGCCGTTTTATGTGGAATAACAAATGCAATCCCAACGCTGGCGCCTGTGGGCGAATATATGGCAGAATTTACGCCTACCACATCACCATTCAAATTAAACAAAGGCCCACCAGAATTACCTCTATTAATTGTGGCATCCGTTTGAATATATTCGACAAAAGCCCCGCTATCGACACGTTTGCGTCCAATAGCCGAAATAACGCCAAGGCTTGTGGATTGACCAATTCCAAAAGGATTCCCGATTGCTACAACCCAATCACCAATACGTAGTTTTTTACCTTGATAAAAAGAAACGGATTTAAACTGACGATTAGCTTGAATCTTGAGGAGAGCCAAATCTGTCTCAGGATCGATGCCGAGAATTTTTGCTGAATATTTTTCGCCATTATTAAACTCAATATCAATATTTGTACCGCCATCAATGACATGGTAATTTGTTACGACTTCACCGTCTGAAGTAATGATAAACCCTGATCCTTGGCCTTCCGATGTTGTCTCGCCAGTATCTGTCGTCACGATAATATTAACGACTCCCAAACTCACATCTTCAACAAGGTCGGCAACAACGGATTGCGATATTATCGACTGTTGAGATGATCGCATCCCGGATTCGTTAAGTGGTACATCTAGCTCCCCTCTAACAGGGGCCGATTGGATAATTGGTGACTGGGGCTGCTCTATTGATGGTTCGGATAACTCACGTAGCGGTTTAGCCGCCTTCACCGGCGGGGCATTCAATGGCATTGCATTAATGACAGGAATAACAGTTTTATCATGCAGTTCATCTATTTGAGCCATAGATACACCTGAATGAGATAGCATAGATATGCCGCTCATTATGGCCACCATAATTTTAACTTGTGTAAAGCGCACAACCGACTCCATTCGACGTTACAAGACTGACGCTTCGTATGTAACCTTATTCTGTCCAAAACATGACAAAAGCGTCATTTAAGCCAAAATGCTATGCCTTTGTGAAAATAAGCATTCTATTTTCGGCCGGCATGACAAATCGGCCCGTCAGATTAAACCCTGCATCTGCAAATATATGCTTAACGTCGTCTAAATTTCGAACGCCCCATGCCGAATTTCGCGATTTCAGCACTGCATCAAACTGAAAATTAGACTCTGCCGTCACTATACCTTCTAAAAAAGGCCCATAGAGAAAAATTTGCCCATCAGTTTTCAAAATTTCACCGGCACCTTTAGCAAGACCTAAAGCCGCATCCCAAGGCGCTATGTGAATCATATTTGAACAGTATATAGCCGTGAACTCTCCGAGGCCTTCCCACCATCGTTCTTCACAAACATCCAAATACAAACTAGGGTTTATAGGCACTGCAGATTCCGTAGCCCAACTGTTTTGCGATGCGATAGCTTGCTCACTAATATCACTATATTGCCAGATAACATCGTCAATAGATTGACAAATATATAAGCCTTGTTCGCCACTACCCGATGCAATTTCTAGAACCTGTGCAGGAAGACGCATAGTCTTTGCCAATATATCCGCAATTGGCCCTTTATTACGAGCCGCTGTCGGTGAATATTGACGTAGACCAACGAAATTACGGTCTTCCAAATGCTCTGTTTTTTTATGCATTTATTGTCTGCCTGGAAGATGTAAGGTCGCTTCAAGTCCACCTAAAGTGGATCGACCTAAAATCAAATTGCCTTTGTAAGCGCGGGCAAGGTCGCTCACAATCGATAGGCCAAACCCGGTACCGGGGGTTGCCTCATCAAGGCGAATACCGCGCTTCAACGCCAGTTTATATTCATGTGATTTAAGCCCTGGCCCATCATCTTCAACCGAAAGCCAGATCATACCGGTTTCATTATTATCCACCCCTCCAGTGACACGAACACGTGAAGTAGACCATTTGCAACCATTATCCATGAGATTACCAATTAATTCATCTAAATCCCGCTTTTCTCCGCGAAACATTAAATTTTCAGATACGTTAATATCAATCGATAAATCTTTCTCTCGATAGATACGGGGTAATGTTCGGGCTAATGGGTCAATAACTTCATTCACAGGGGTAGAAACACCGATGACTTGACCACGAGCAGCAGCTCGGGCTCGTTGTAAATGGTGATCAACTTGGTTTTTCATAATATCTGATTGGCGTGTCACAACATCAGATGAAATCCTTTTTTCACTATCAGCCTCATTTTTAAGTACAGCTAACGGTGTTTTCAACGCATGGGCTAAGTTGCCAACATGTGTTCTAGCCCGTTCCACCACATCTTTGTTATGCTGTATAAGAGAGTTTAATTCATTCGCTAAAGGTTGAATTTCCGCTGGGTATTCCCCTATCACTTTAGCTTGGATACCTTCCCGAACATCAGCAACACTATCACGAAGATCAAATAAAGGCTTCAAACCAATACTAACCTGTTTGAATAATGCAAATAGTAAACCGCCAGACAGTAACGCCAAAAGACCAAATGCATAAATAGCAAAGTTCCGAATAGCCCGAGACGTCGGACGCAGATCTGCTGCCGCAACAACCACAATAGGTCTTTCATTCATAGGGGCAAATATGATTGATCGCGCGACCGCCCGTAAAGGTTCATTTTCGTCAGGGCCATCCATATAGCTTGCGAGCTGTAATCCCGGATTGGTTAATAATTTTATAGCATCGACATCAGGCAAAGTCAGTGTTTCTTCTGATAGAGACCGTGACGCTTGAATGGGTCGTAACTGACCATCATCCCCAATAGATCCAATAATCCAATATTGACCTGAGAGGGCGCGTTGATATCGCGGGTCAAGCGGTTCAGCTGAAAGCGAAACTCGTTCCCCTGATGTATCCATCTCAGATGCAGCAATTAAATATGTTACTACAGCTTCTAACGATTCATCAAATATCCTGTAGGTCGAGCTACGATAAAGCCATATCAATACAACGGATGCGAATAACAATGTCGGAATAACCCATAAGGCTGCACTGCGTATAAGACGATTAACAAGACTATCGTTACGATTGGACGGCACAATGGATACTGGCTGTTCCGCCGACACAATTACCCCTTAGCTTTAGTCTCTGATGGATCCACAAGACGGTATCCAAGACCCCGAACTGTTTCAATCCGATCAACGCCAATTTTTTTGCGTAGGCGCCCGACAAAAACTTCAATTGTATTAGAGTCACGATCAAAATCTTGATCATAAATATGCTCAACCAATTCGGTCCGCGAAATAACGCGGCCTTTATGCATCGCCATATAACTCAGCAGGCGAAATTCATGGGACGTAAGTTTAATTGGCATTCCATCTACAAAAGCTCGCGCGGAACGATTATCCACCATTAGGCCGCCAACATCTATTGTATCGGTTGTATGGCCTGCCGCACGACGCAAAAGAGCCCGCAATCGCGCCATGAGCTCTTCAGTATGAAATGGTTTGGTTAAATAATCATCTGCTCCAGCATCAAAGCCAGCAACTTTTTCACTCCATTGATCGCGGGCCGTCAAAATTAGAACTGGAAATTTTTTTCCGTCAACTCGCCATTTTTGAAGGACACTTACGCCATCAATCACTGGCAACCCCAGATCAAGAATTACAGCATCATAGGGTTCAGTATCACCCAAAAAATGCCCTTCTTCTCCATCACCCGCAATATCAACAGCATAACCTGAATCCCGTAAAACATCGCCAAGTTGACGGGCTAAATCTGGATCATCTTCAACAACGAGAATGCGCATAGGAACCCCTTGAACTGATTCGGCGATAATTATATTGCAAATTAGTTTTTGACACGTCCTGAGTTGGCGTCAACATAAACATCAATAACTCGGCCATCTTTCCGGATAACGCGCACACGATATGAGTTACCTTTGCGTTCAATATCAACGACCTCACCACCGCCTACCTTGCGCAAAGCAATTGTTTTGGCTTTGCTAGCGCTAATTTTCGCTTGTGCAACACGTGGTAAATTCTGCACAAAACCAGACGCAAAATATTGATTTAAAACAGGTTTAGATGCACTTTCCAGAGCTCGTGGAGCCGCATCGGCTATACTGGGTAAAGGCAATATAGCTACGAAAACCGCAAAAATAATATGGCGCTTTGTCAACATCATAGTGTTTTATAAGAGAGAACGCCTGAACACAATCTGAATAATTGGTTCATATTTACCCTAATTTTAATTCCGACCGGAGATGATTCTGTCCTACCCCAACCGATAATGCCCATTCTCGTAATGCATCATCCTTAGGGTCATCAATCATCACTAGTAGCGTTACATATAAATCATCACCAGCGATCCCCTTGCCTTTCAAACGCATTTTTGTCTCGGAATTAGATCCCGCAGGTATAGCAAGTTGTATTGTTCCCCCCGGCATAGGCACACGAATTTTCGCGCCCAATACAGCCTCTTGCAAAGAGATAGGTAATCTTAAATATAGTTTATTCCCATCACGAGATAAATATTTATGAGAGTTTACTGTAATCTCAATACGGGCATCACCGGTTAAACCACCATTGGACCCTTTATGTCCCTTACCGCGCAGCCGTAATATTTGGCCATTTTCAACACCTGCCGGAATTTTAACCTTAATACCGCCTGTCAACAACTTTGAACTACCGCTAATCGATTCGGTAAAAGGGATGGTTAGTTTATAATGAATATCCGCCCCTTTTTTCGAACGCCTTTGCCTTTGCACAGGCCCTTCATTGCTGCGCATATTGTTCATGTTCATACCAAATAGCGATGCAAATAAGTCATTCATATCCCCCGAACCACCGCCCATAAATTCTGTGCGTTGAAACCCGCCTCCA
Source organism: uncultured Caulobacterales bacterium (assembly GCA_964654665.1). GTDB lineage: Bacteria > Pseudomonadota > Alphaproteobacteria > Caulobacterales > Maricaulaceae > CALCKU01. Next base: position 49,874 of record CAZZKV010000004.1, read on the forward strand.
GCAAATGGATTTCCCCCAGAAAATGGATTGTGCTGTTGACCACTGCCATCCACTTGCCCGCTATCATAGCGAGCTTTCATATCTTTATCTGTCAGAAGACTATAAGCCGCTGAAACTTCTTTGAAACGTTCCGCTGACTTTGCATCCCCAGGATTAATATCTGGATGCAACTTTTTAGCCAAAGCACGATACGCTTTGCGTATGTCAGCATCGCTTGCTGTTTTGGGAACGCCCAAAAGCTTATACGGGTCTTTCGCCATACTGTGTATTTAGATATTAAATTGTTTGGCGCAATAGGGCTTTACCCTCATAATGTGATAATTTTTAATTGATCTTAAGCCGTCCTACGTTCCCCCATCCAACTATTGAAGAAGCCTGTGATATTTCAATATAAGTCAATTCTGACAAAACATGATTTAGAATATCAAAAAATACATCCGAAGTTTCATAACTCGCAACAAGTCCTTCAGCATTAAATAACTGTATGCGGTACAATTCTATTTCTTCGCCTAGTGGCACATCTAATCCAGCCCAACTATCACCATTTGTGCGGGTTTGACGAATCCAGTTTAACCTTGTGCCCTTAAGCGAAAGATGAACAGGTTTGAGAGGACGCAAATGATTTGCAAAATATTCATATGGTTTCCCCGTTATACTCCGCCCACCAGTTTCAGCTATATATATTAAATCCTCTGCCAAATATTCTGCGGGAACAGCTAGTTCTTTAAATCCTTGACCCAACCATATGATGCGGGCTCCTTCTGCCACATCATCTGTGATAATCGATCCTCCTAACCCTCGCAACAAACCTGATAACTCATATGTATCTGGAGCGACCAATACAGCATTTCGAGCTGAAAATATTTCCCAACCCTGTTTTGTCTCTATGGCAAAACGGTTTTCGGAAAACCGTGCATTTCCATCAAGCGAACCAATCATCAACCCAGGCATTGATACAATTAATTGATTGGAAAAGTCCCACCGTCCATATGGCCCGTTCAAAAGGGATGTCTCTGTGCGTCCCAATATTGCAAGACTGTCCAAATCCACAAAATTACCAACCGGGCTACGCAAGCGGGTGGGCGAGAAAGGTTGCATAGCAACCCCTACAAACGGCCCTTCCCTATTACTGTCTGCCGAAATTTCCCCGGGAATATCGAGTACAATAATTTCGGCCCGCGGAATCCATGGGATAGGCGGCAGATTTGTTGGTTGTGAAATAGATACAGGTAAACGGTCATGCACATAATAACGCCGCGACGTTATTATGGCCGTGTCTTGGCTTTCTAATTCTTCTATATGCCATCGCCCCTCTACATCGGGAAGAGAAACAACATCACCAACTTCAATAGTTAGGTTACTACGCGGCAATTGAAAATTGAGGGTTTCATCGGCATTTAAAGATGTCGCAAGACTACGCTCGGCAATTGATTGAGCAAATTCAGGGGCCATAACAATGGGCGCATTTAAATCCAAAATACGTTGTGTTTCCGCATTCCGGTTTTGAGCTGACATAACACCAACCTGATAATCCTGTTCGGCGTTAACGAAATGAACCCGAACATCGCGTAAAGCTGTTTCACTATCTTCTTTACTACGCATCACTGTTGAAGGGATACTCAAAACTATATCAGCAGCAGTTAAGTTAACACTGGTCTCAGACCCTATTGTTACAAAAGACAAATGGCCTGCCCGCTCAATTAAATTAAAACCATAAGCAGTACTTAAAGGTTCAATTGCTGCACGTGCACTCATTGGTCGGTCAATTATATATCCTTCAACCAAGCCTGAGAGGCGGGATACATCAATATTGACGGCCCCGCTATTTTGAGCCAATTGCGAAACAACATCCGCTAGTGGAACAATTCCCGTCCGCCCCGTAAGCCAATGCCCTAATTCCCAATTACTACCATCAGCCCATATATCTCCACGTGCCGGAAAGTCTGGAAAAGGACGAGCATCCCAACACCAAATATGCAAGCTGTCCATATCAACCATAGGCTCGCCAGTTAGTTGCGACAAAGGATTATGTAGGTTTTCTAATTGCCAAAAATCTAAAAAGGCCTCTATATACCGGCGCTGAATCAGATCATCTCTTTGCCCATTGGAAAAATAAGGGACCGCCGACTCATCGCTTTTGGGATCAAAGAATACATTTGGTTGATTGGCCCCTTTATCGACAGCAGGGCATCCAACTTCGAGAAACCAAAAAGGCTTGGATTGCGGATGCCAATGTGTAGGAATATCATCTTCAACTCCCGCCAGCCGATTATAATGTTCATTGTCCCACCAATTTCGAATATCTTTATACCGAAAAACCCATGGTTTTTGATAAACACCATCACTAATAGGCGTTCTTATTTGGTTATCGCGATCATTCTGATTGGCATAAAACCAATCATAGCCCTCTCCCCCTAGCATATTAGAGGAAAGATAATCCAGATCATATTCGTCAAAACCGGACAAAGCATCGATATGATTATCATTATCTCGCCAATCAGAGAGAGGGAAATAGGCATCTATCCCTACAGCATCAATATTTGGATCCGACCATAGCGGGTCGAGATGATACATAACGTTACCCGATCCATCTTGTGGATGATGCCCGAAATATTCAGTCCAATCAGCGGCGTAGCTTAATTTAGTTGCATTCCCCAAAATCAATTTAACATCCGCCGCTAGATTTTTAAGTTTTGTTACGGCTGGATATTCTCTATCGCTTTCCCTTAAAGTCGTAACACCACGCATTTCAGTTCCAATAATAAACCGATCAACACCGCCAGCAAGTTCGGCTAATGTCGCGTAATGTAGGATGAAGCGATTAAACCCATATTCATTGGGACCATTATAATCAATCCGGTTATCTTGAACGGAAAAATCTACTGCACGAGCATTGCCGAAAAAAGTATCAATCTGATCATGAATGGCCACCGATTTATCAGGTGTTCCAACCCTATCAGGTGCAGGATCGCAAGTAATACGTCCGCGCCATGGAAAAGGCGGTTGTTTATCCCTCCCATAAGGATCTGGCAATTGGTTATCTGGAGGAATATCCATTAAAATAAAAGGGTAAATCGTAACCTTAAACCCGCGTTGTTTAAGCATTTTAATAGACTCAATTATTGAATGATCGGATGGTGTCCCACCAAAAACAGGGCGATCATTGTTATCACGCGACACAGGATAAGCGATCTCTCGCGTTTCAGGTCCCACGGACCATTCGGCATCGGGCGTTACACGAATACGCTGTTCAGCACCCGGCCTTATTTCACAGTCCCCGCATCTCAAATCCGTACCAAACCAACTTACAACCAAAGAAACATTTTTACAATTAGGCAATTGATTTTCAAGCTGGTCTATCGCGCGTTCAATATCCGCTTTGCCTGATAAATTATTCAAATTAATTGGTCGTGTTTGGCCAGGGTTTGCTTCATCTTCAATAATAGACGTCGCATAAGCAAATTCTCCGGAAGATGGTAATAAATTAACACCTTGAATGAGATCTTCCATACGCTGCCCATGACTTAGAGTGGGCGGAATTCTTAATATTTCTGCATTAATTTGCGGTATTCTAAAACCAAAATTATCAAGCGGAAAATCTTCAAAAACAATATAGCTTGTCCCGCGAAAAGCTGGAGCATCAGGTCCGTCAATTGCGGCAATAACCGGATCCGGCAATTGAACATCATCACCTTTATATACGCGCATCACATAGTCCGCGATTGGTAAAGGCGCACCATTTGCCCAAAGCCGTTCTACGGATAATATCTCTCCTTCGCATAGTCCAATCGCAAAACTGATAGAATAACTATAATTGCGCTGCACGGGGCCGCCGCCCTTACCACCTTGCTGTGTTTCAGTCGCCGTTTCTCTTAACTTGGACGCCCAAATAATTTGTCCTGCCAAACGGTTTCGTCCAAAAACTCGCGGCATCGGTGCGCCATCTCGCGATGTTTGTATATGAAAACTATCAAGCCGGGGACCTTCGAATATACGGTTATCGAAAGCATTGGATAGAGTCCGGCTTGCAAATGATAAAGCGACTTGACCCGCTGTACGTATCAAAGATGATCCGACTTGATTGGCTGCCGTAAGAATGAGTGTAGACATATATTTTAAGAACTTTCTATCATCGGAAATGTAAAGCTATGGCTCCAACGGCGACACCAATAAGGGACAAGGTGACTTTCAACGACTGCGCGTCCCCAATAGGCATGAATAATACGGTCAGGTTTTGATAAAATAGCGATATGTTTGACGGGAGCATTGGATGTCATTCGAAATAACAAACAATCACCGGGCTGCGTCTGGCTTTTTTCTACAGGACAAAGAAATGTCTGCGCTGCCTGTAATAATGTTTCTTGTTTATTTTTCTCAGCCCAATCAGGTGTATAAGGCGGGACATTAACAGGTTCTTCGCCGATTAATTCTCTCCAAATACCTCTTATCAAACCCAAACAATCACACCCAGCATATTTAACACTCGCTTGATGTTGGTAAGGCGTATCTATCCACTCATAAGCCGCTGCGATAATGGTCGCCCGAGTTAAATCCGTCATTAGGTATAACGAGAGCCGCCATCATAGATTTCTCCTTCTTGCGGTCCCGACTGCAAGGCATCATCGCCAATAATATAAGGAAACCCTCGGAAGTTAACCGAATTACTAAATTGGTTTACGCAGGCGTCAAAGGTTCTTGGACAAATCGTTCCGGCCGGAAAGTCATCTAAATTTATCCCGCATCTCATATCTCCCAACTGCGCATCGCAAAATTTAGAAAAAACCCGCCCAGTTGACCGTTCCAACATAGCGGATAACCCTATCCATTCTATGTTGAAACTATTACCTTGTGATGTAATTTTTCCCGCCCGGCCCGTCGCCATTAGAATAAAATCAGATGAATTTTGCCAATTCACTCTATAATTTTTCAATATTGCACCCGCAAAATGACCGGCCGAAATATCAGCCGCGGTAATTCTATCATCTGTTAGAATACCTTGTATAAATCCTGTGTCAGTTGAAAAACCGGCCCGGGATTCAGATGCTCCACCCCGAAAACCTGAGGACGCTTTGCATAAAACATTCTCGACGAGCAAATCCTGATCATGGTCCGTGAATCCATAAACAGTTCCATTAGACAAAGTTAACGTCCAACAGCAACAAAGCGTTGTGATATTATTTTCAAGATGCAAATTGAGAGTGTTGGATAAATTACGCATGATCAAATACTTCAACAAGCGGGATATTAGTTACCTCACAGGCTCCGAATGTTTCCAGTGACAGTTCCAATTGTTCTAATTCAAATCGTACAGGAACATGGAATATAAAACCGGCTGTAATAACCGCTCCAACATCTGGAGCCGTATGAAAAATAACTTCTCCACTTAATCCATTGACATCATATGACGTTGTATCCTGCACAGTACCATCAATGGCAATAATTACAGTAGATACTTCAGGCTTTGTAATAACACGCGTATAAAGACCAGCAATATCAGTATAGTTTTTTGTGAGTTGAAAACCCATTTGAAGACCATCTCCTTGCCCTAAAAACTGATCCAACGGCGTAATTTCCGAACTGGGCAAGCCTGATTTATGATCCATAGGGTCCTTAAACCGGAAGCTAAAAAGTTGTCCCAATCGGGCTTCAAAAAAATTTATAAGATGATGCACATCATCTAAACTTCGGATCCCTGCACCGGCATTATATCGGCGTCGAGACCGAGAGAGAGCGGTATTACGCGCCTCATTCCCGTTTGATAATTGGGTAATTTCAGTAAGTCGGGTTGGACCGCCACTTGCCCCAAAACCAACAGATAATGGAAATAAAACATCATGAAATCCAATCATATTACGCCTTTACGTATATCGTTGACCGCTAATAACTGCGCGGGTAATAGCGGATGAAATTTGTCCTTGAGATCGCTTAAAGCTTTGACTGTCGGACGCTCCATTAACCGTCATATTGACGATCACAGGATTACCTGAACTGGCTACAGCTCTATTGGATTGGTTAGCTCTTGATTGACCAAGGCTCCCAATGGCATTTTGCAAGGGCGATATTAAAATATCTGTAATTGCAATTCGCGCTAAATCTTGCGCTACGGTTTCAGCAAGAGAATTGAAAGAAAACTCACCGGATTGGGCTGCACGGGTCAAGGCAATAGCTATGCGTTCGCCCGCAAGTTCAAAGGCTTGAGAAATATCATCAGCCGCATCTATTGCAGGACCAGATGCAAAATCGAGCACAGCGCGTGCTGCATCATCTTGAGGGGTCATATATTACTCTTTTTTAAATCTCGTTTTTTTTTAAATCGGGGAAACGGGCTCGCAAGGCTTGCAATTCAACATGCTGTAATCCCTTTATTTTCGCCGTTCCCGTAATCATACGCCATTCTGTTAAACTCATGGCCCAAAATTCCGACGGCGCAATATTATACTCGCGTGCGGCTCTTTTAATCCATACTGCCCATGGCCATTGATCTTTCGTCATGATGGTAGTTTTGAAAATGCTTGTTCGAATAAGTGACAAATATCAGGTAATAAGGCTTGAATATGTTTATCTGACATTGAAACTATTGGACTTTTGCTTGGACAGCCGGGAACAATAAGCACACAGTCCAACAGCACACGCACATCATTACAATTCAGGCCGGAGAGACGGTCAGCCAGAGCTAAGGGGCCTGCAATAGATAAACGCGAACTTAGATTAATAAGAGCGGACATTGACAATCGAAGAGTATAGGCAGTCTCTTCAATTTTAATGATTACATCACCTGGGCGAAACTCCATATCAAATTGCGTCGAAACTTAGAGTTCCTGCACTCGTCAATGTTATTTCATAATTGGCCTCGCCTTGATAATTGCCTGCATAGTTAAGCGAAGACACTTGGAACATACCGGTAAGAATTCCAAAGTCGGGAATAGTAACTTGAAACTCCGGTATACTTTGTTCAAAAAATGCACCGCGAACCAATTGATCTGATACTGAGTCTAAAAAAATACCTGTACCAGATATTTCTGCCGTCTTGACCCCTGCCCCAGGCAATAATTCACGCCATGCATTGACGCTATCTGAATGTGTAATATCGACCGTTCGAGTGTTAAAATTAAGTGCTTTTGTTCGCAATCCAGCAACCGTTGTAAATCCGTCACCATCATTAATTTTGACGAGAACATCCCGCCCGCGTTGAGCCGTCATAAGGCCTCCTGTAAATCTTGAGTAACAACGTTTAAGCGGATAACACCGTGCAAAGTCCGGCCATCCGGCGCTCTGAAAATATCAGAGTAAATAACATTAGCTGATACCAATTGCGATTCAGACATTTCCCAATCATTGCTTTCGAGGATACGAATTACAGCAGCAACAATCGTCATCGCTTCGAGTCGTCCAGAATAGCGCGACCATATGTGTAAGGTTATTAAGTGACGGCTAATATCCGCGCCTGTTGCTCCAATATCCTCGGATCGAATAGCACCATAAGTTAGATAAGGAAAAACGGGATCTTCCGGTATATGATCATACAGCCGAGGGGGTGATCCAAGATACATCGCAATTTGTGCATCTGATGATAGTAAAAGATGAACAGCCCGCGCGATAGCATTCGGGGCAAGAAAATCCGTCATTGTTGTTCCTCTTCGCAAATTAAATGAAGACGTTCGCGACGGTTATCAGGGTCAGAAGCTGACAATACCCGTAGAAAGCGTTCTCCCCACACTAATCGAGCCCGTTCTGGGAAATCGTCACGGAACCGCATCACAACCCGATAAGATTGGATGATTGCAAGCCGTCCATTTTCACGTGTTTCTTGTAAGTTTTTAGGTAAAATTTCAGCCCAACACGGAGCATAAAATACCCAAGTTGTAACGGCTCCACCGAAAATATCTTCATCATCACGGGGTACATAAATACCAAGACGTGTCCTTAAATTTCCAATCATAACCGTACCGTCTGGTAAGGCATTAGGAGAGCATCTACCATCATGGGCACTGTGGGTGATGCCTCTAATGAAGCATCACGATACTCAAAACTATTAGCCAGTAAGAGCAATATTGCTTGACGAAAAGGCATTGGAATATCGGTAGCCAAAACACCGTATCCCGCGGTGAAATCGATTTCAAAGTAAGCCGCTTCAGCAATAAAATCAGCCCAGCATCGGCCTGAAGTTATTCGGAGCGATGGCGGATTAGATTTCAAATTTACACGCAAAGCAGTGTTATCAATAACTGTAGTTTCGCCCTGTGCGTTAAAAACACGGACAGTATCGATCGATCTAATTTGCGAATGATTGATGAACGTACCGGATTGTGATACCTTATCAGAGGTAAAACGGCGACGTCGTACAATTAAGCTTGTACGCACCATATTTTCAATACGGATACGTGCAGCCTTAATTAAATCTACAATAAGTCCGTCCTCGGCGTCAGAATCAACACGCAAAAACTCTTTTGCATATCCCAAATCAACAGGCTCTATCGCAGGGGGATCTATGTCAGTCACAGACATGACGGACTCCTATATTTCATGAAAGAATTGGGCCGCAACACTTACGGCCCATAGTGTGAATTTTAAGGCGCTGAAAATTTCAACAATTTAATAGCGTTGAAATCTTGAACACCTCCGCCAACGCGTTTGGTTGTATAAAACAGCACAAATGGTTTAGCTGAATATGGATCACGTAAAACCCGAACACCTTGTCGGTCTACAATAAGGTACCCGCGTCCAAAATCCCCAAAAGCAATAGCTGTTGATCCCGCAGCGACGTCTGGCATATCTTCAACCTCTACCAAAGGATAACCCAGCAAAGTTGAGGGCGCACCCGCTTGGGCGGCTGGCTGCCAGATATAATTGCCATCCGCATCTTTAAATTTTCGCACTTGGCCCACTGTGCGCCGGTTCATAACAAAACTTGCATTTGGCCGGTAACGCGCTTCTGGCGCATAAGTCAGGTCAATTAGAGAATCAATCGGTGCATCTGCATCAAAATCGCCATCTGTTCCAGTCGCAATATAACCTAAATTACCCCACATATGGTTACTTTCAGCGACTTGATTGTAACTCAACAGTCCATTGGGCTTATTGATACCATCGCCGTTAATAAAAGCAGCAGTTTCCTGAGCTGCGAAAACGTCCCGGACTTCATCAGCTAACCACTGATCAACATCGGCTACGCCATCATCAAGTAAAATTTGTGTGGCAGCCGGCATAGCGTAAAGCTCGCCAACAGGAAATTCGAGTAAATCCAAAACAGGGGCTTCAGTCTCCGTTCGAGTTTCAGTCTCACCAGCCCACCCGGCACTTGCCCCGCCTGCGCTTACCGGTTTTTTAAAATGTCCAGCTCCAATAAGACGTACACTCGCAATCGACCGTAATGGTGAAATTTCTTTAAGGGCCGTTTCGATAGTCGACTGGGTTTCCATTGGTACAATAAGTCCCCCTTCACCGTCTGTACTCGAGGCCGATTTCCCTTGTAAAGCCGTAATACCGCTTATATCGCCAGAACGAATATAAGACGCCCAAGCTGATTTCACTTCATTATTAACAGCCGATTCACCCAATACAGGCTGACTGGTTGATAATGTTAAACGGTCGATACGCTTTTGTTGGGCGTCCAGTGCCGCATTAATCTGTTCCACTTTGTCAGTAACAAGTGGATCAACAGATTGTTTGGATTCAAGTTCGTTTAGACGAGCATCATTAGCTTGTTTAAAAGCGTCAAATGTGGCGGCAAAGTCGGCTTGAGCGGTTTTGATTTCGCCAGAGCGATTAATCGCCTTGGTCTCTTTTTTTAGATTTATACTCACGCTGAAAATCTCCTGTGTGAGGGTGAATAAGGGATCGATATGTCATCAATTTGAGTGATCCGCGCAGAGCGCAACATCGGGAAGGCGACAACGGATACCTCCCACAAATCAAGTTCAAGAAGGGTTCGTCCACCCTCTTCTCGGGGTATGGATCGCCGAACACGATAGCCAATAGAGAGGCCATTAACGGCTCCTTCACGAATAAGGGTTTGCGTACGATCAGATTGAACCGTCCCTCCAAATAGGCGACCCGAAACAAAAAGGCCGGATCTGTCTTCTAAGGCACGGTCCCACACACCAATCGGGGTAACCGTTTCATGGCCGAACAACATAGGTAATTTAGCACTGCCCCGAGAAAGTAATGACGCTGAAAAGGCGCCTGGGCGAACAATATCACCTGATATATCGGCCTGCCCAAACAAGCTTGCATAACCGGAAATTCGCATCACTGGTGATGCGCTTAAATTCATTTCCATTGAAAAGTCCTTTTAGCGTTTATCGTCGAGCCTTTGCTCAATCCGAATAAGAGATTGTCGGGCCATTTGCATTTGTTCTTCAAGACGAGCGAGACGTTCATTAACTGGTGGAGACAATTCAGCTTGCGCTTCTAAGGCTTCAAGCCGGGCTTCGGCTCCTCCAACCCAAATCAAAGCGCCGCCTGTTTGTAATATGATAGTCAAGACAACACCCAACGTCACATTTCGATCAATGGTCATTATGATTCCTGCACAGGTAAACCTGCAAGGGCCCGACGTTCATCATCTGTCAAGAAAGACGCAGTATTCAACCGAGCCCATAATGCAGCTCGTTCTTCTGTTAATGCCGGTACACGGTCCAGATCAGGGGATAAATTTAGATCTTCCCCGAAAAAGGGTTGTAACCATGCCTGTAACCCTTTGGTTGTTTTTTGAACCAACGGCACAATTGTTTGCCGCCAGAAAGCCTGATTAGCTTCTTTATAATTTGCATAAGTATTATCCCCTGGAATGCCGAGCAACATTGGAGGAACCCCAAAAGCTAATGCTATTTCACGGGCTGCTTCACGGCGCGCTTCGATGAAATCCATATCTGCCGGGGACAAACTCATAGATTTCCAATCCAATCCTCCTTCAAGAAGCATAGGGCGTCCAGCCTTCATTGCCCCAGTATGGGATACGTCCAACTCATGTTTTAATCGGTCAAATTGTTCATCCGTCAGCCGTTCAGACCCTGCTCCACCATTATAAATAAGCGCCCCGCTCGGACGCGCTGAATTATCAAGTAACGCTTTTGTCCATCGTCCGCCTTCATTATGCACATCTATAGCTTGGGCAGCAGCTTCGAGGGGTGAAAAGCCATATCGATCATCATTCGGATGAAATAAATGCATGTGGAAAATCGCACTACGACCCGTTGCAGAATCTCGGTTAAAACGTTTTTTATAACCGCCTGCTTTATACTCCCATCCTGAAAGCCAACCTTGATCATTCGTTTGAGCGGTTAAGCGGTCAGGGCGTAAAGCGTAAAGAGCCATAGGGACGCCATCAACGAGGCTCGCTTCAAGATAAGCATTACCGCTAAGTTGAAGGTATCCATAAAATTTTTCATAAATGTCACTGGCAACACCGTCAGGGTTGCCTGCTGTTAATAACCGCATCGCGGGATCACCAACAACACACTCATTTCCGCGCCGTGCACAAATTTCAACGGAGGCCGCAGACTCTGCTATCAAACGAACGCAGCGGTATGCTATAGTATTTTTTTGAAATCCATGACGTGATAATGCTAAATAATCACGCGGCGTCCAACTCGCTTGGCTCCCAAGCTGTAAGGCCACAAGTGGCTGAGATGATTTTTGCTCAGGTGGTTTCGAAAATGCACGCGAAAACCAATTTTTCATAATATATATTTCTGCTTTTGAAGTCGCGCCTTATCAAGGCACAAATCTAACGATAGGCAGAAATTACACGAAACGGCGGAGGTGTGGATTAATCTCCGTTATTTTAATTTAAGCTATTGAAAAAAATAGCTTTTATGCCGCACCGCGTAGGGATGGATCAGAAGAGCGTGATCCGAGCAGATTACGCGCGATACCATAATTACGTTTGAGGTCTCGTCGCATCGTTTCATCGCCTAACATAGACGCAATAGTAATCGCTCCGCGGTATGCTCGAATCGCATGTTCAAGCGCAGAAACATCATCGCGCGCTTGACCTATTTTCAATAAAGTATCGCCTAAATCTTTTTGCACTTCTGCATTTTCGCGCGGCGTTGTATCAATGGAATAGAGTTCTTGCACAGATCGCAAAGTATTAACCGCTTGTACAAGTGGCATAGTATCTCCAGTTTGTCCAGCCAGCAGAATCATCTGCTTGGCCAGCTCGCGATTAAGTTCAGCCAATTCACGTGTAACCTTGGCCGATTTTCGGCGAAGAGTGAGTTCTTTTCCTGACGCTGTAGCCATAATCCGATGTCCAGTCCTATGCCCCGTAATAGTCTGTATGTGCCGCTTTATAGTTAAAGAGCTCTTAATAAAGCAAAAAATTATAAAAATTCACGTACTAAAGATTGTGATAACACAAAAAAATCGTCACCTGTATTAACACGAATGAATGGCATTTTCACCGCATGAAAAATACCGTCTTTTAATGCATCAGCATTACTAATGGACTGGCTATTCATTTTATGTGAAGCCCCATCCAGTTCAACAACAAGTCTTGGTCTTCCATTACTGTCAATCACCAGAAAATCCACATGGCGCGATTTTATACGTCCGCGCAAAGACCATTTTCTCTTTTCATTTTTGACCGTGGGTTTGACGCAAACAATATCTTCCAACCGAACTTTACTCATAAGGTAATACCCAGACGGCAATCGCGAACGTAAAATATTATAAAAAACCTGCTCAGATCTATTTACAAATAAGCTATCAACTTTTTCATAAGCTTTAAATATATCTGCCGAAGGTTTGGAGGTATATGGCCGTATGAATAATTGCCTCCTCCAAAATATAAAACTAATAATAAGAATAAAAGAAAGTATAGACGCTTCGACCATAAACTTTAGTGAACACACTCGACTTATTCTTCAAGATTAAATTTTCCGGACATGCGGTACAGCTCTTGTTTGTAATAACAGATCAGTTACAGCCCAAACCAATGCATCGGCTCTATCGGGACTATGTTTCATGTGTACTGTCCCCATCAAACATAATTCATCTTCTAAAGCCGAAAATCGTCCACAATGATGCACCCGGCCTTGTTCATAAAGTGCCGCAACAGGTTCCGCTCTAGCCACTTTGCCTCGAGACGCATAAACGGTCCGTATTACAATATCAGGGTGGGATAGTTGCAGCACTGTGCGAACTAAATCTCCTCCCTGATTGATTTCCGCTAACATATAATCCACATCCCACGCGGCCCATAACCCTGACGCTTTTAAAGCCCATGCTTCGGGCGAGCACCCCTGCACCGTACCATCATGCAATATATAAACTTTAGCATCGCGCCCTTGACCTTTACGCCCCGCAACGATTAATCCGCAACTATCGGCGCGCACTCCCGTTGTCATAGGTGGATCAATGGCTAAAATAATTTTATCAAAATGATCCGGTCGATCCTTACGCGACTTATCAATAAGTGATCGACTCCAAAGTGCGTTCGGAAAATCTTCCAAAACCTCGCCATCAAGTTCTTGTCGTCCCAATCGGGTTCCGCCATAAGCCGTTTCGACAGCCTTCAAAAACACAGAAGATAAATTTTCACTATTATCGGCTGTACGCGCTCGACTGATTTGCACAGCCGAATTTTGTATAAGGTTTTTCAAGGCACCAACGGGCCTTGGTGTTGTTGTTATGACAAGTTGCGGCTTTTCTCCAAGACGTAATGCTAGCCGTAAATTTGATAGTGTTTCATCAATATTATCCCATGCGCAAAATTCATCGGCCCAAGCAGCGTCAAATTGTGGCCCTCGTAAACCATCAGGCTCTGCACTCGTAAAAATATGCCCAACCGCTCCGTTGGACCATTCCAAACGACGTCTAGACGCGATGTAATGGGGTCTTTCGCTTGGGTATCCAATATTAAGAAGACCACTTTCGCCTTCAAGCATAACCTCACGAGCATCTGTATAAGTAGGCGCAACCAAGGCTATATGGCGGCGACCAGAATCACAGACTTGCGCCCGTATCCATTCAGCCCCGCTTCGCGTCTTTCCCGACCCACGTCCACCCAATAACAACCAAATCAACCAATCGTTTTCAGGTGGCAATTGATCAGGTCGAGCGAAAACCTCTCTCCAATTGTTTTTAAATTGGTAAATATCCAACCTATCTAAATATTGTATCAGACGCTTCTGCTTCTTCGGATTCAGCGTCGACTTTATCGATGAGAGCATAGAGACGTTCAACGAATCTGGCGCGCTCCTCGGGGCTAGGGGGTGGGATATCTTCATAACGGCTATATTTCTTTTTTCCCTCTTTATAGGAAAGTATTTCATTATATTCGGCAATGTCTGTTAGTGCCTTTACGTGAACCGAAATCGCGCGCGCTATTTTTTCTAACTGCTCAGGACGGGCCTCAATATCACTCGAAAGCGTTGAAGAATCATGCAGTAAACGTATTAACGCATCTTGCAGCGCGAAAGCGTCTATCGGTTTCATACCACTATAATAATATAGAAGTTTTACGTGGGGATAGATTATTCAAGATCCGGTTCACCCGGCCATATAACAATATGTGATAGTAACTCATTTTCAGAAACAAGGGATTCATTAATCACAGCATCCTGGACGCTTAAACCCCATTGATGAATAGTATCACGGGAACCGCTTATAAGGTGATGCCATTCCGGTAAATCCTTACCTTCATATATAAGCCGATAAGCACATGTCATGGGCAACCAATTCAACGACCCAATATTTTTGGGGGACAATTGAACACAATCAGGCACATATGTTTGACGGTTTGCATAACTCATACATTGGCACGTTCCAGAATCGAATAATTTACAGGATACATCCGTTACATAGATAGCTCGTGTATCTTCGTCTTCTAGCCGTATACAACAACATTTACCGCAACCGTCGCATAAGCTTTCCCATTCTTCACGGCTCATTTTAGCCATATTTTTGGTTTTCCAAAAGGCTCTTTCTTGGGATTGATTCATAGAGGACATCTAGCATTATGTTTTTTTTTAAGCTAGCAAGACTTATGCAAACTTACCGTGCAGAAGTAGATGGCGGTGCTAGCCGCAAAAAAAAACGAAAACGAGAGTTTTTCGGCGTCGCCTTTCTTGTGTTATTTGCTATCGGCGTCTTGACGTATTGGCAGGGTAAAAATTATCTCTTTGAAGGTTTACCTAACCTACCCGATAAGGCCGCAATGTGGGATCTTAATAAAAAAGATAATTCCACAATATTGGATATGAATGGTTTGGAGATCGGACATAGAGGTCCTTATTTAGGGCGTCCATTAAAGCTTTCGGAAATGCCAGCTTTTCTTCCGCAAGCCTTTTTAGCGATCGAAGATGAGCGTTTTTACAAACATACAGGAATTGATAGAAAAGCCATTTTTCGTGCTTTTTTCGAAAACACTAAAGCCGGAAGAACAGTACAGGGCGGCTCAACACTAACCCAGCAATTAGTTAAAAACATGTTGCTTACGCCTGATCAAAATTATCGTCGAAAATTTCAAGAAATGTGGCTTGCTTATGAAATGGAAAAACGGTTGAGCAAACCCGAAATATTAGAACTTTATCTAAACCGTATCGATCTAGGAAACCGTGCATTTGGCGTTGAAGCTGCCGCGCAACGTTATTTTGGAAAAAGCGCAACATCAATATCGCTTGCAGAAGCTGCCATGCTTGCCGCCCTACCCAAAGCCCCATCGCGTTATAACCTCGTAGAAAACTATGCCGGTGCACATGAACGTTCTAAGCTCGTCTTGCGACGTATGCTTTCTAATAATTTTATCACGGTATTGGAATTGAACGAAGCCGAAACGAATAAACCGGTTATTGCCGCGCAAGGTGAAAGCCCTATTGATCCAGCGTATATCGGACATGCTTATGACAGAATTACAGAACGGGCTAACGAGTTAATTGGGCATAAACATAAAGACCTGATAATCAAAACAACCTTGAATCCGGCTTTACAAAAATCAGCACATATCGCATTAACGAAAACGCTCGATATACATGGCAAAAAGAAAAAAATACAAAATGGAGCGCTTGTTTCTATAGATACACAAACAGGTGCCATCCGTGCACTTATCGGAGGCCGTGATTATAATTCGAGTAAATTCAACCGGGCTATCCAGGCCAAACGTCAACCCGGATCATCTTTCAAAGCTTTCGTTTATGCGGCAGCATTAGAACATGGCTTTACTCCGGGAACTGTGCGTATAGATGAACCCACGGAAATCGGGGAATGGGCTCCAGAAAATTATACGCGGCGATATCGTGGTCCAATGACAATGCGCGAAGCGTTCAAACTATCAATCAATACTATAGCTGCACAGGTCGGTGCGGAAGTCGGCCCCTCTAATATAGCAGAACTGGCCCGCCGATTTGGGATCACAACAAATATGCGTCCAACTTATTCGATAGCACTCGGATCTTCCGAAACAACATTGTTGGATATGACAGCAGCTTATATGGTTTTTGCCAATGAAGGTAAACGACGCCCTCCTTATCTCATAGAAAGTATTATTGATACATCTGGAACACAACTTTACAAGCGCCGGAAGAGAGCGCCCGAACAAGTTTATGCTATCCCCTATGCACGACAAATGAATGGAATGTTGCGCGACGTAATTGACTCAGGGACCGGGCATGGCGCGCAACTCGGCACACGCCAAGCAGCGGGGAAAACCGGTACATCTCAAGATTATCGCGATGCTTGGTTCATCGGGTTTACCGCCCATTATACAACTGGCGTATGGATGGGTAATGATGACAATACACCGACGAAAAAAATAACAGGGGGGCTGCTACCTGTCGATGTATGGAAGGCCTATATGCGAGCAGCCCATAAAAACAAAAAACGACGTCCAATTAATGCCCCTGACCCACTGATAAAAGATGATAGGACGCGTAACCTTATTGTTTTTTATGAACGTTTAACAGCAGATTTCATGAATGAACGTGATATTGCAAATGGACGTAAAACAGTGCAAAATTAGAGTTTTTTTTATTACCACTTTCTAACGCAAATGTCATTTCAACATAACCTTTCAATAACACCCTTCCCCTTATGGTCTTCACGTTGATCACAGGAAGACGATAAAATATGAAATATATATTCTTTTTAATTTTCTTTATTTTGGGAACAACAAGCAGTTCTGCCTTGGCAAACATGCAATTCAAAGACAATGATGGAACGTTTCGCATTGCCCATGTACAATCAGCCTTAGAGTGCAAAAAACTCTGTGCCAGTGAAACCCTATGTCGCGGTACGGTAACATATCAGGCTGATGTAACTAAGTCCGGTATGTTATGCAGACTAAACAATGGCATAGGCGAAAATAGTCCCTTTAAGGTTACTCCCCCTCCTCCAGTTAATTTAACTGTTGCCCTATCAGATTTAAATCGCTACCGCGCTCAGCACAATCTATCGCCTGTTACTTTAAACGATAAATTAATCAAAGCTTCAAAAATCCATGCCAATGACCTCGCACAATCAGGAGACGCATCCCATACAGGTTCTGATGGTTCAACGCATAGTGATCGCGTTCAACGCCAAGGCTATTATTTTTCGATAGCGGCTGAAAACGTTGCTACAGGTCAAAAAAGCTGGAAAAAAGTCTTTGAAGCCTGGCAAAAAAGCCCGGGACATAATGCTAACCTTCTTCTACCTGAAGCCACAGAATTTGGCGCGGCCCTAACCTTTGAACCGACAACGACATACGCTACATATTGGACTATGCTTATGGCAGCACCGCTTAACGAGTCCTATCATTAATTTTACCTGCTTTATGGTTAACACAAAGCTAAGACTCCTTAGTTCATAATCACTCCGTTGATTCGTTAACTATCGAGGTAATTATGCACCGTTCAGTTCTTACTTTTATTGTCATGGGTGTTTCAGCTACGGCCCTACCTGCTATTGCTGCGGATATCGGGATGTATCGTCCGGGTACACCTTATAGCAGTATCATAGCCCAAGCAGCGGATATATGTGAGGCGCAATGTACGGGAGATGCACAATGCCGAGGCTGGAATTTTGTCAAAATAAAGCCAACCGCACGTAACGGTGTTTGCGAATTTAATTCCCAAATAGCCGCCCCTGTCGCAAGCCCCATTAGTGTTAGCGGAGAAAATTATGAAACGCCCAGATCTGTAAAGGTGCATCAAGGAAAGGCAAATGTCATTCGCGTCGGTACGCCTCCACATGCAACGACACAGCAACGCGTAATAACGAATACAGCGCCGCGTCGCCGAATTATACGCGAGCCCATTCCAAACCAAGTTAAAGTGCAACAATCTGCTCATAAAACAGCCCCTGTAAGCCTGAATGAGCAACAGAACCAACAACGCCAAGGTTTACCCCCAACAATACACCATCAGAAAAGCCGTCCTATTCCTTCCCAAACACACACGCGCGCGCCACGTTTCCAGCATAATTTAGATGATTATAATTCCGCACAGCCCGTACGACATTCGCATATACCACAAAATGGACCACACTATCCACAAGTCCCGAAAATTCAACCACAACATAGCCACAGAATTCAAACAAACCATCGCCCACCAGTGCTACAAAATACGCCGCGTCGTGTCGCCCAATCTGCACAAGGCTATAATCCAAAGAGGGTACAACAGCATACTATTCCGGCACAACAGGCGGCTCGAGGTCCATACATCCAACAAAATGTACGTCGCAAACAAATAGACAGCCATCTGTCCAATACCGCGACAACGCAACAAAGCCTCTTCGGCTCACTTCATGATGATGTCCAAGTACCGCGGTCGATCACACCTTCTGACACCAAAAACCCTAATGTTCCTATCGCAACAACTCAAGCTGTCCCCACAAAACCCGTCACAACAGAAACATTATTTGGGCTAGCCGGTGCACCAAAGTAATGAGCTAAACACGATAAAATTTATTAAATATCGAAAGAATAGCCAATCCAGATAAACGGAACCAACCAAACATAACAAATAATACAAATGCGGCTATCACACCGGCCAACATTGATTGCCCAATGAGCATTGTATCCAATCCTGCTAATAACAATGTATTATTACCACCGGAAAGGCCCGTAATTATGGCTAAAAAAACCCAAACACCAGCCCAATAAAAGTTTACAAGTTTATTTTTACGGGGCCAGTAAACCATCGGTATAAAAAAAAGGGATGCAAAAACAACTGTAATCAAAAACATAATAACTGGCGCTAAATAATATATCATGATCGGTAATCTTTCATCCGTTTTAACTCCTAGTTATTATTCAATATTCAGGCCAACACTCCCTTTTTAATATTTATCGGCGTTCTTTTGTTGTTAAAAACCGTATATTAGGGTTTTTTTCTTGTGCATATCCAACATCCCATACGGTTTTCGCTAAAAATACAGGCGCGCCATCAATATCCTCACCGATGGTTGCCGGATTTTTATCAATAAAGGCCTTCAAGTCTTCAGAATTATCACAGTCAATCCATCGAGCAATTTGAAACATTGGCATTTCAAACGTAACTTCAAGACCATATTCTGTCTTAATTCGCTCTTTCATCACATCAATCTGCAAGGCTCCGACAGCCCCAACAATCATATCAGCCCCCATTGCGGGCTTAAATAATTGTGTGACCCCTTCCTCAGCAAGGCTTTCTAGTGCCTTTCGTAAATGTTTGGCCTTAAGCGGGTCTGCCAATCGTGCTCGCCGCAAGATTTCAGGGGCAAAATTAGGAATTCCTGCAAATTTAACTTTACCACTCTCCGACAGGCTATCACCGACACGCAAAACACCGTGGTTTGGAATACCAATCACATCACCAGCATAAGCATTCTCAGCAAGCTCCCGATCCTGAGCGAAAAATAAAATCGGATTATGAACTGATAGCGTTTTATTATTGGCTGTTTTCAACTTCATACCACGCCGAAATTCACCTGAACAAAGCCGTAAAAAAGCAACGCGATCACGATGATTTAAGTCCATATTCGCTTGAACTTTAAAAACAAACCCCGCGACCTCTTTATCAGATGGAGACAGGGTAATATCCACGCCTGATTTTTTAGCTTTCTCTGCTGCAGGTCCTGGTGCAAAAGCCGCCAGAGCATCAATTAATTCCCTAACACCAAACCTCCGTAAGGCTGAACCAAAGTAAATTGGGGTTAAATGTCCTTCACGAAATGATTGTTCGTTAAAATCGCCATATTCCGCGGCCAATAAGGCCTCTTCCCGAAATGTTTCGAGTAATTGACCATCAGAAAAATGCTCGCCGGTACGTATATCATCAATTGGAGTGCGCGGTGCACCATAAGCGGTTTCCCCATCTTGTCCTCGATGAAAAAATGACAAAAATTCTTTCGTTTTCAAATCAATAACGCCTTTAAAACGGCGCCCTGATGCGGCTGGCCACTGCATCGGTACAACATCCAAGGCCAATTTATCTTCTATTTCAGATAAAATATCGAATGGATCACGCGCTTCCCGGTCAAATTTATTAATAAATGTTATAATTGGGATATCCCGCAATCGACAGACTTCAAATAACTTTAAAGTTTGAGGTTCGATACCCTTCGCCGCGTCCAAAACCATGACAGCACAATCTGCTGCGGTGAGTGTCCTATACGTATCTTCAGAAAAATCCTCATGCCCTGGTGTATCAAGTAAATTAAAAATAAGGTCTTTATGTTCAAATGTCATCACAGAGGAAGAGACTGAAATTCCGCGTTCTTGTTCTATCTTCATCCAATCTGACTGTGTCCGGCGGGCTTCCCCCCGTGCCGCTACACGCCCTGCCTGATGTATAGCTCCAGCAGAATAGAGCATATTTTCGGTCAATGTAGTCTTACCCGCGTCTGGATGAGAAATAATTGCAAAAACACGGCGGCGATTGGCCTCAAGATTAAGTTTACTCATGTATCCATTTCCTTTGAGGCAGCCATAATCAGTACAAGCGATGCTTGCAAGCATCAGATAAAGTCCGTTATTATTTTCGCGGCTCTATAGGCTCGGTTAGGAAATGGCGACCATCGCGATCTTCTATTTCTATAATCCATAGATCGGGGTCGTCATCAATTCTTGCGTTAATGAGATCATCTACCGCATGTTCATTATCATAGTCTTTGGACCACCATACGCGCTCCCCTGACATATTCCGCATCGCTCGATAAAGTGAAAAACTCTCATTTCCACGCCTTACTTTCACCAAAACAGCACCAGCGTCACCATCCCCCCGCCGGATAAGACACGCAAAAGCTCCCCCCGCTTGTGCTCTCCGGATTAAGGCCATGGCCCATATATCAGCCTTTAGCGAAATCAATGAACTCTCCTTCTCTTTAAAAGGGCACATAGTCTGATTTTTTCGCCTGTCATAGCAAATTTGGCATCTATTTTGCTGGGTTATCGCCATATTAACAATGAGGCGATGTTTAATGTCCCAGTTTAAAAACTTATTATCTCTCCATACAGCTTCGCAAGCAACAATTAGGATGATTTTAACCTTGGCAGTGACAAGCCCGATTACAGCGAATGCAGACGTTACATACACGCCGCGTAAAACCCCAACCGCTGTTACAAAAATTATAAAGTCGAACTTTGAAAACCCTTCTCAGCAAGACTTCAGACAGCTTGATTGGCGCAATCCACAAACCATTTTACGCTTCGATGCTCCTGAAAATAACTGGGTTGAAGACATCGAGTTACTGCTGTCTGGCATACCCACGGATACTGTTAGCACAGCCCTTCCCCTAACCGTGTCCCTGAATAACGCACCACCTATCGTTATTCGTCCCCGTGGTAATCGTTTTGATGCACGGGTAAAACTGAAAGCTTCCTATTTTCGGACAACAGGCAATGTAATCAAGATTACCTATCAAGCACCAGCAACAGCGGCGTGTCTTACCCAGTCTGATGGCGGGTATAAAGTCAATATGAACCAAAGCTTTATTGTCATGAAAGCTCACGCCAAGCAAAGAAATCTGCGTATTAAAGAAGTCGCCGATATGTTGCATTCTGAAAGTTTAGCGCCAAAAACGGTCAGTATTCTAACCCGTGGAGCCAATACTCTCAAACTTCAAGCTCTGGCATCTCAAGGCTTGGCTATGAGAATGAATGAAATGCCGGATTTACGCCTAACTTCTGGACAATCCGATATGGAAATTATCGTCGCAACACGCGATAAGTTAAAGGGATTAGTCACAGACCAAGAGATTTTAGATGGTTTTGGTCCCAAAATATACGTCCACAAAGGGACAAAACCAAAAATCGTGATTACAGCGGATGTCCCACAAGATTTATTAGCATTATCGAAAACCTTTGCGAGCCGTAAATTGCCTGAAACTCGTCGCGAAGCAGTCAGTTTTGGGGAATTGAAATCCCAACCAGAAATCAAAACAAAACGCATTCAATCTGGTCAGCGTACCAAAATAGCGGCATTAGATAATCCGTCATTCGGACATAGTTGGTCTCCTAATCCAAAGGTAATTAAATTCAATCTAGATGACCCGCGCAATCAATCCGGCAATGTTATTTTGCACCTCTCTAATAGCAAAAACGTAGCCGAACGTTCTAAAGTTTCTGTGGCTTTAAACGGTACTGCATTAGGATTAACCAATCTGGATAAGAAACGAAAAACGGTTGCCTTTAACATTCCGGTTGGCACGTTAAAAGGCCATGATAACACCTTAACAATCACCCCCGATTTACATCCCAAAAATTCGGATATAGGCTGCGGGATTACTCAGGCATTACCAGGGCTTAGCCTTAGAAAGCGGTCAGCGATTAGTCTGCATTCTAACACGCCGTCACCTATAACTGAATTAAGCCGTTTCACATCATCCGGAGCCCCTTTTAGTAATAATGCGGGCAATCAATCGCAGGTCATTTTTACCGCCAGGGCTTCTTCTGATCTCGCGGCATCTCTGAAAATTATTGGCCAACTCGCGAAAGTCTCAGGACACAGTTGGGCTAATGCCGATTTCGTTATGTCGAGTAATTTTGATGCCACAACAGCAACAAAAAACTTGCTAGTGATCGGACCAAGAAATAATATTCCAACACCAGTTATAACGAATGCCCCTAAAAGCCTTACTACAGCTTTGCGGGGACACGCTCTAACAGCGGCTCTAGACGACAATGCCGCGATAACCCGTGTTGCTAGTCTTGATAATAATGAGACGTTACGCCTAGCTGCCCGTAAAATATCGACTCGCTCTCGCGTGAAGTCCGGCGGTGTTGCAGCCCTATATATCCAAGATGGGCGTATGATTGGCCTCATTACAAATACTGGTAATCAATCCTTTAACCGTAGCGTTGACGCATTAATCGATGACAATCAGTGGAACGAGCTTTCAGGGTCTGTTTCACGGTGGAACAAAAATACTGTTTTAATGGCTCAAGTCGCCAAACCTACGGCTCTTTCCGCACGCATAACATCAGATAATACCATAAATAACAAACTCTCTATATTTCAAAATGGTCAATCTAAGCTCTTGCACGCAAGTAATTACCTTGCAGATACAGCAATGGCACTGGGTGATATCGCTAAAGTAAAATGGGATGCAGCTCTTGGGTTTCTTATCAATGAAACATCCTCAAAAACACAGTCTGTCAATACATCTTACGCCAATTTAAAGGCATATGAACCTCCCCATATCAAACGTACGAAAATAACAAATCCAGTAGTTACACCACAACAATTTCCTACAAAACAATCAGAACCTGGTAAAACAGCTGAAATAAGGTCGGTTAATTTAAAATCTATACCCACCCCACAGCTTAAGTTAAGAGGCCCAATTTCTGAACGCAAACCGGTTTCAGTACATAATACGGTCAACTGGTCTGCATTAGCAGGAAAGGTTAAACACCTTTCAAAGTGGAAAACAATTTCATGGAGAGACTTTGGACTACAAGATGATATCAATACCTTACAAAGAAAAACATCTGGGTTACGCCGCTATATAGCTAGAGTTGTTGGAAACTCCCCTGTAGGCGAAGCAAAAAATGCCGTCATTTGGAGTGAACGTAATACAAGCACACCCGGTATTTTATTAGTTCTAGTTTTTATTTCCGGCTTATTCATTTTAGCTTTTGCTAGTCCAAGCTCTCGGTTAGGCGGTCATCATTAAATGGTGTTACAAAATTGGGTTTAAACAGCCCATATTTAAACACTCTAATAGCTCGGTTCTTGCGGAATATAAATATCAACCGTTGTTCCAACGCCTTCTTGGCTTGCAATTGAAAAACGCCCTTTATGTAAATCTGTCAAAGATTTTACGAGAGACAAACCCAGTCCGCTGCCTCGAGCATCCGTCATTTGCGCGCTCTTTCCTTGTACAAATGGTATACCGATTTGCTTAATTTCAGTATCAGTCATTCCGCGTCCATTATCTACGACACTCATATGTAACTGATTACCAGCAGAACTAGCTGTTATAGAAATCTGTCCGCCCTTTGGTGTAAATTTAATTGCATTACTCAGTAAGTTGAGTAAAATTTGTCTGATGGCTTTCCTGTCAGCCTTCACGACTAAATCTTGATTTACATTAATAATAACATCGATACGAACCTCCGCAGCATCCGCCATAGGTTGCACCATTTTAATGGTGCTTCTAATAACATCTGCAGCATCAAAATTACTGTAAATCAATTCATATTTTCCAATATCAACTTTAGTTAAATCCAAGACATCCCCAATTAAATCGAGCATATGTTGTCCGCTATCGTGAATAAGGTCAGCATATTCAGCATATTTATTTGGTAGCGGTCCAAAAAGACGAGAGCGCATCATATCCGAAAAACCAATAATCGCATTAAGAGGGGTTCTAAGCTCATGACTAACACCAGCGAAAAATAAAGTCTTAGCTTCAGCATCTTGTTCCGCTTCATCTTGTTCCGACAATAATTGCTCAATTTCATTACGGCGAGATGTGCTATCATGTGCAAATAATGCGACATCGGCATTACGTTGTTTCATCGCTCGAATATCAATATAACGTAATTCATCAACCGTTTCACGAATAACGAAATTTGCTTTTTCCTCTTTCCCTGAACGGCGCACACGCTCAATCATTGCCAGCAAACTATTGCGATTAAATTCATCATCAGGAAATAATGCCGGCGCTGGGATAATACCCAAATCATTGGTCAATCCGAACAGTTTTTCCGCGCCGTTGGAAAAGTAAATTACTCTATTATCCTGACTTATAGACAAAACCGCTCCCGGTGCATTATCAAGTAGTTCACTATTCAATGGTTGCAACTCATTCTGTCTGTCTGTCAAATCTTGGCGTGATTGAGCCGCCCCAAACATCGCAGCGATCATCATTGCGATAGTTGCTAAAACCCCTGTGCTTTGTGCCCACTCTGATTGTTCATTATCGGCTATAGAGGGCGGAATCACATCATTTTGCCCCATGACATGTAAAAGTCCTGCCAAAAGAGCCGCCATGAACATGGCTTCAACGACTTTCTCCTTTTCAAATAAGGCTGCCATAGCAGGCGCGCAAAGAAATAAGACAACCATTGGCCAAAATGCCACCGAAACACACGCCGCAATCGCTAGAGCTAACCAAGCAAAAATTAAAATTAATTGCGCCCATTCTCGACGGCTTAACGGATATAATATAAGTGTAAGAATTGCTGGTGATATTGCAGCAGCAAAATATGGAAAAATAGAATTGATGTCGAGGCCCCGAAAATGGGCACCAGTCATAGCCGCGAGCACGGCTATCAACCAAATGATGGCCGTTAATATGAGACCTTTATGGCGAGACATAAAAATAGACGAATCCCTTATTTTATCCAACTATATCACACACAATGAAATTTCGTGCCTAAATGCGAGGTGTTTCGCGTTAGGCGATATTATTTTCTATCGATTCACCTCAGGTTCTGAGTTTAACTATAACTTTTTTAGCCAACAGTTGATTGCATGCTTGCTTACACCTATGTGGTATTCATGGTAAATACAGCGTTGCAAAACCTTCTCGATGACTTTGAATTTCTAACCGATTGGGAAGATCGTTACATGCACGTCATAGATTTAGGCAAACAATTGCCACCTATGCCTTCGGAAGAAAAGAATGAATCAACCAAAGTCAAAGGGTGTGTAAGTCAAGTCTGGCTTGTGCATCGCCAAAGCAGTGATATTCCGAAAAAGTTTATATTTCGCGGAGATAGTGATGCCCATATTGTTAAGGGACTCGTGGCTATTGTATTGTCCATTTATTCGGGTTTAACATCTAAAGAGATTCAAGCCGTCGATATTGACGCTATTTTGACAAAACTTGGCCTTGAAGAACACCTTAGTCCGCAACGCTCAAACGGATTACGTGCAATGATTAAACGTATTAAAACTATTACAGATCAAGAGAGTTAGTTGTTATTAATCTATCATAAAGTGCCATAAAATACGGTCAGGCGCTCCAATCCTAATTTTAATATCGTTCGTCCACTACGCCGCGCCCATCCTTCAACCCGTTCCAATTCCTCTAATGTTAATCCTTCAGTACATATCGCTGTTATTGCTCGCGATAACCCTGACCCTACCGCATCTAAAGCCGCTTTGTAACGTTTTGAAGCATCCATACGCTGCGCCATCCGTTCATGTGCCTGATCGGGGTTGCGCGTTCCATCTGTTCCCGTTGTCATAAAGTTTTGTGTGTTTATATTTCCATAGCCAGCCCGAGCAAAATCTTGCTGTAAGCAATCTGCTGCATTCATCTCTGCCGCTGTAAAAACAAGTGTACCGTCCAGATTGCGTAGGTTCCGTAAACTATAAGACACTGTTGACCGGCGATTAATACGCGCCTGTCGTATAACGCCATCGGGTATATATACATCACAATCTTCAATATCACGGTGTTGAGCCGCATGTCCGCTACCATTTTTCATATTCGAATTTCGGTGTTTAGCAGATGACTTCACGATGAAAGATGATGCCCTTCGTTCGAGTACATCATCGGCAAATAGATGCTTGAGCATATTATTATCAAGCCAACATATCGGACGCTTACGGCGGTCTCCACGTGGATAAGCTGGAAAAACCCCATTCGAACGCCCCATATCAATAACCGCTTCATGGGCAATAAGTTGGTGTAATACCTTCTGTGCTTCAAGCATCATATCGCCCTTTTTTAAACACCGTCACTTGGCAAAGGAGCTTCACTCAAGAATAGTTCAAGCGCCGCTAGCTTCTGGTCAAAAAGAGGATCATCGCGGCTATCTTCAATAACGCGGCACGCATAACCAGCTGTACTACGGTCTCGACAAAAAGCTCGTCCCACACGCGAGAAGTTTAACTCAAAAACTACATGCAAGAGATACATAGCGGCTTGACGAGCAAAACTAATCTCAGACGGCCCCTTAAGAGGGCTGGCGGCTTCAAAATGTGGTAACCCAAATTCCAGCGCCACTGCTGCTGCGATTAACTCCGCTCTCACTCGGTCTGATGCTATTTCTGTTTTCACTGTCATATATTGCCCTGTATGTGTGGGTATTATAACAGTATTTTTAAAAATGAGGATTAAATTCCTATTTTTTTATGTGAATTATTCGCGTTTTTGGATATAAAATGTCAAAAAACTACTCAACTTATTGATTTATGCTGATATTTTTTCAGGCTTAGGTGTCACATTAGGTACATCGGATAGTTTTACCATGTGATCAAAACCGAGGATAAGATTAATATCACTACCATTATCAGATAATGGTAAGCGAATCCAGAATTGTGCCATATGAGACCGTGATGGCGTCCCAGGACGTGTTACACCTGCCGTTGGACGTTTCTTTGCGATAACATCTGACAGAACCCGATGCCAATAATCACAACGATCACCGATCGGTAAATCACTTATAAATCGTCCTTGAATTTCATCTTCATAAAGATCATAGAACCCAGTACCAGCCAAACGGTATTTATAATGTACTTCAAGACCAAGGTTAATTGGCTCAATTAAACTAATCATAGGCAATTGACTTTTTATGTCTTCGGGTAAAATATCATGTCGTGACGGCAATTTTCCACCTCGGCATTTTGATCGCCAATAATCATAAATAGCTTGCTGCTGTGGCAATACAATTTGATGTCTAAACGCATTACCACTTAACACTATTAATCCCCTTTAATATCTTCCCTCGAATCAGACTATCGTGGTAAAAGGGTGCCCCCTGCAAGGTTCTGTTAACTATAAATATACAGTTAAAGCTCTGTTAATACATTTTTTTATAACGGTTCCGATTCGAGAGATCGGGAATTTAGCAAATAAGCTTTATTTTAATAATTTTGCCGAGGGCCACGTCCCAGACCGCTTTTTTTTGCCAAATCGGATCGTTTTTTTGCATAATTAGGGGCGACCATTGGATAATCTAAAGGTAGTTTCCATTTCTGGCGATAAGCTTCAGGGGTTAAATCATACTTACTGCGTAAATGTCGCTTGAGCGACTTAAACGGCAATCCATCTTCCAAGCATATAATCACATCATCAGTCACAGACTCATCTATTGGAACAGCTGGTTCGTAATCTTCTAACCCACTATCTTGATCACCCTGCGCTATCTCGCTGAGCGTTACATAAGTCGATTGAATAAGCTTTTGAACCTCATCCGGCGTCAAACTATTATGTGATACATAAGCGACAACGATATCTATCGCAGCCTTTATTAAAATATCATTGCCATCTGTGTTCACGCCGCACCAATGAAGACAAGAATAAGGACAAACCCAAGCATAGCTGCCGTCATAATTGCCGCCAATCCACTAGGCGTTGCTTCGGAAAGAGTCCCGGCAGGGCTAAATATATGATATAGCCGTTGCCCTGCAATAGTTAAAAAATTAGTTCTAACTTCAGCGAAATTAACGGATAATCGCGTCCACATCGACGATATCCATCGAATGATATCCATTCCTAATTTCCGATAACTCCAATCAAAATCAAGTATCTCGGCTCGCCGCTCCGCAGGATAAATTTTCATTTTTTTGAGGACATTAAAGGCTAAAATAGCCGCAAATAAGAGCTGTAACTGGAGTACAACATGGTCGCCCGTATAGGGATGATAATCAACATCATAAGGCAGTAAGCTATATAGCATTTGATAGCCACCAAATGGAAAAGCCAAGAAAATACAAATGATCGAGGCAAGCCCCATAGCAACCAACATATTCCATGGTGCTTCTTCAACGCGCCGCCCGCTATCATGGGAAAAGAATGTGAAAAAGGGCACTTTAATGCCTGAATGTTCCATAACACCGGCAGATGCAAATAACAGCATAGCCAAAACGACCCAGTGATGTTCTTCAAGAGCTGCCGTGATAATCATCGATTTCGTGACAAAAGCTGACAACAAAGGAAATGCCGCAATAGAACCTGCTCCGATAAGACAAAACACTGTTGTATATGGCATAGACCTGAATAAGCCGCCTAGTTCAGATGCCTTAGCCGTACCCGTTCGTAACATGACCGCCCCCATCGACATGAAAAGCAGGCCTTTAAAGATTACGTCTGCAAAAACGTGAGCGGCAACACCGTTCATTGCCAAATCCGTCCCTATACCAATACCGCAAACCATAAATCCAAGCTGATTGTTAAGACTATAGGACAACACACGTCGCAAATCATTCTCTATAACCGCAAAGAAAACAGGGAAACAGGTCATGACGGCACCGATATAAATAAGAATATCCGTTCCCGCATAACCACGGGCCAAAGCATATAAAGCTAATTTAGTTGTGAAAGCAGATAAAATAACCGTCCCTGTTATTGAGGATTTTGGATAGGC
The DNA here is from genome assembly GCA_964654665.1 of uncultured Caulobacterales bacterium. Taxonomy (GTDB): domain Bacteria; phylum Pseudomonadota; class Alphaproteobacteria; order Caulobacterales; family Maricaulaceae; genus CALCKU01. The sequence continues at coordinate 79,599 of CAZZKV010000004.1, forward strand.
ATCTTGGATCCAGTTATGCAAAAATGGGAACCCGCATTTAATGCCCATCGCAATGAACATTAACCACCCGCCTGCCGCATTTAACCCGATAGCGCCAAAAGTAAAATCCCCGCCATTCGCCCGACCATAAAATACAGCACCGGCCAACAACAATACACCCGATAATATATGGATCGCTAAGTAACGAAATCCTGCCTTATAAGCCCCCTCACCGCCACGCCAAACAAGTAAGACAGAAGAAATTGCAGCCAATTCCCAAAAAATAAATAATGTAATAAGGTCACCAGAAAACACGCCTGCAAGCGCTGCGCCCGTATAAATGAGGGCCGAGCTATCCGTAATTTTACACTTCTCATGAAAGCCATAGATACCATTTAAAATGGCTGCCAGACAAAATAAATACCCCCATACGCTGGAAAGATTATCAACTCTGAGCGTTGTCAATTTCTGTGGGCCGAACTGAATTATACCCGCAAGATATTCCTGCGTTCCAAACGGTTGCATTTGAAAAATCATAAAGGCTGATGCAATAGGCGCTATAATTAGCAAAGCTTTGCGGAGTTGATTAACTGGAATAAGAGCACATAGAATGCCGGCAAAAATAAGGGTGAGACCGGGATTAATTTGCATTAAAAAATCAATCATGATGATGTCCTCCTTCTACGGACACATCCGGATCAGGCAAGGTTTCCCCTTCGTAGTAACCTTCAGGGCGTGCTAATAATTTAAATAAAGGACCTGCACTAATAACGACAAAAGAATAAGCAATGAAGCCAATAAGCGCCCAAGCAAAATATCCTATAACGGGAATAGAGTCCCACGGCGCTTTATGACCTTCAGCCATTGGAAACACAAACCCCAACGCAACCGTTATGATCAATCCTGCAATTGGAATGTAAATAAAATTATCGCTAACTGTCTGTCGCCCTAAAAATAAAAACGGTACAGATAGCGGGTGCGCTTCAACACGTTCTTTTAGGTCAGCTTCATGCAATTCAGCGGATTTTTTTGTTGGTTTCACCATCAGAACGCTCCTACCGGTAGCATTGGTGTGAGGAAATTAGTAATTTCACCGGCAAAAAAGAAAAGAATAAACGCTCCAAATGCTGTCAAAACGGGCGGAATGATTACCCAACGGTGTTGTTTACGAATATTACGAATATTAGCATCATCCTCAGGGTTCTGCGGAGGTTTCATAAAACCCCGGATTGCTATCGGCGTTAGATAAAGCACATTTAAAATTGACGAAACAATTAAGGCAGCCATTAAAATAGCCTTACCACTATCAAGAGCTCCAACCATAAGAAAATACTTTGGCCAACTTCCGCCCATAGGCGGCACTCCTATAATGGATAATGATCCAATTAAAAAAGCTCCAAACACCCATGGCATAGTGCGCCCTAAGCCATCCAGCTTACTGATTTCCGTTCGGTGGGCGACAGTATAAATTGCACCGGCACACATAAAGAGGGTTATCTTACCCCATGCGTGCATCACAATTTGCAATCCACCACCGATTAAAGCGGCAGGCGCGGCCAACATAGCCCCTAGCGTAATATAAGACAGTTGAGAGACCGTGGAATAAGCCAGCCGTGCTTTGAGATTATCTTGTCGCAAAGCGATAAGAGAGGCTACGACAATAGAGATAGCCGCAACCCAGCTTAAAACTGTACTCATCGGCGTAGCGGCAGTGACCGCAGGACCAAATGTAAACACAGAAACTTTTAAAATTGAAAATACACCCGCTTTTACAACAGCAACAGCATGTAACAATGCCGACACTGGTGTTGGCGCAACCATAGCATTAGGCAACCAAGGATGAACTGGCATGAGCGCGGCTTTCCCAATACCGAAGGCAAAAAGGAACAGCAATATACTGGTCGCGAGAAGGCTTGTTCCTTCAGGAAAAACACCTCCAACTTGAAAGTCGGTTGTTCCAGCAATGACCTGAGTACCAATAACGGCGGGTAATAATAATGCTAGTGAGGTTCCCATTAGGATTAATGTATAAATTGTACCGCCGCGCCGGGCTTTCGCATCACCTTTATGCGTTACAAGTGGAATTGTTGATAGCGTCAACGCTTCGTAAAACACAAATAAAGTGAATAAATTACCGGATGCCGCAATTCCCATTGCCCCAGCAATAGCTATTGCTACAAAAGTGTAAAACCGAGATTGGTTTTTTTCTTTATTGCCTCGCATATACCCAATCGCGAAAAGCGAGTTCAATATCCAAAGTGAACTGGCAATTGCCGCAAAAATAGCGCCAAGCGGCTCGAGCACAAATTTAATATCAAAATGTCCCGCAATCGTAGCTAAGTGTAATTCCGGTCGTGCCCCTGAACCAACTAAACCTATAAGATATATAACATTTCCGAGCAAAGTAACGCCTGCAATAAGCGTAATGGCTTCACGCAGATTGGCGTTTCTCCTGAAAATTGGAATAAGTCCCGCGGCAATTAAAGGTATAATAACCAGTAAAATAAGAGAAAGCTGAGGGGTCATGATCCAACGCCTCCAAAGACAGGCATCATTAGGTCAGCAGCCGCTTCCGCCGCCATGACAGGCATGCTAGCGTTCACACCGATCACGATTGATGCCAGTGCTAATCCCCATAGCGGAATTAACATCATGAGAGGTGCCTCATTTTTACCAGCAATCTGGCCCTTAACGTCTGGCGGGTCTTCAAAATAAGCTAATCGTAAAATCTGGCCTATATAAAAAATAGCAAGAATAGATGTCGCAACAATTACACCAATGGCCCACCACCAGCCTTTATCAGCCGCAGCAATTGTTAAGTTTAACTTCGAAACGAACCCGGCGGTAAAAGGCACACCAATCAATGATAAGCCAAGTACAGAAAAGGCCCCCATTGTTAACGGCATTGTTTTGGCCAAACCTTTAAAATCGGAAATGCGTGTGATACCAAAACGATACCAAAAAGCACCAAGCGCAATAAACAGCCCTCCCTTAATCAACGCGTGATTAAGCAAATGCAAATAACTCGCCGCGAGACCTGCTGCAGTTCCAAGGCCAATACCTAAAAGCATGTACCCCACCTGAGCAACAGAAGAAAAAGCGAGAGTTCTTCGGGCATCTGTCTGGAAAATAGCTTGAAGCGAACAATAAACCATACCAATAATGCCAAAGCCTGTAATTAGATATTTAATAATAACAGCAACATAAGCAAATTCGATATCGAAAACGATAAAAACAAAACGGAACATTAAATAAAGCGCCGCTTTAGTCGCTGTTGACGCTAAAAAGACAGTAACGAAGCTAGGAGAATAGGCATAAGCACCCGCAAGCCATGTATGCAACGGGAACATAGCCAGTTTAAGCCCAAGCCCCACGACAATAAAACCAAAGGCAACTTCGGCAACACGTGAGCCACCATCTAAATCCCGTAATATTCGCCCCATATCGGCCATATTGAGCGTACCTGTCTCCATATAAAGAAAACCCAACCCAATAACGAAAAAAGTGGCTCCAATCGACCCCATGATCAGGTAATTATAGGCGGCAGAAACAGCCCGGTGATCTCGGCTAGATCCCATCGCCACTAAAGCATATGTTGAAATTGAGGACACTTCTAAAAAGACAAATACGTTAAAGGCATCGCCTGTTGCCACCATACCTAAAAGACCCGCAATGCAAATAAGAAAAGCAGCATAGATGGGTGCGCGTTTTTTAGGTTGTACTTCGGCAACCACTGCTGGCAATGCATAAATCGTACACAAAATAGCCATAACGGAAATTAATAGCAATAAAGGCGCATTTAAAGCGTCTATAACATAGGCAATACCATGTGGTGGGTCCCACCCGCCTAATTTGTAAGTAACGCTTTCCGAGCCTATACTTTGCAGCATAAGTCCAAAAGCGGTAACTCCACATATAAGCGTTACAATCAGGCAAAGCGTCCATGCTGATTGGCGATTGGGCAATATTGCCGTAATTGCTCCACACAACAACGGCAAGACAACAATTAAGGCCGGTCCATGAAACAAAAGCCATGCCGGAAATAGTGAAAGCAAATCCATCATAAATCCGTACCACCTAAGGATTGCGTACCCTCAAGGTTACATTGATAATCTAATAAGGCAATTTCATCTTCTTCGATGGTTCCATAAGTCTCGCGAATACGGACAACCAAGGCAAGCCCTATAGATAACGTTGCAACGCCAACAACAATAGCTGTCAAGATCAATACATGCGGCAGGGGGTTAGAATAGAGCACATCACTATGCCCGGCCGCGTGGGCTACAGCTTCATTGCCCGCCGCGGCTAATTTTACGCCGGTTTCAATCGCTGCATGATCATCGACCAGAATGGGAGGTTGGCCACCCTCTACTTTGCCAATAGTAATATAAAGTAAAAAAACGGATGTTTGAAATACGCTCAACCCAGCTAACTTTTTAATCAAATTGCGGGACGAGAATATAATTAATAATCCAGTCATCATCAAAACGATGACAACTATATAATTAAATTGGGAAAATAAGGTTAGCATCTACCAATCCTCATCCGAAAGTTCAGGCTGACGAGATCCAAAAGCATAAAAAATACCCAACATTACACTTGCCACCGTACAAAGCACGCCCAATTCGACGAATAAAATACCCCAATGCTGCCCATGCGCTGGGTCCTCTGGGGATAGCGCACCATAATTTAGATATTCCCCCCCCAAAACCCATGTCAGAACACCGGTTCCTCCATATAGCAACACACCTAGTGTCATACCTATACGAACCCAGGATGGCGGAATAGCTTTCTTGGCTTCAGGCAACCCGAAAATGAGAGCATAAAGAACCACAGAGGCTGCCAGAATGACACCGGCTTGGAACCCGCCGCCCGGTCCATAATCACCATGAAACTGAACATAGAAAGCAAATAGGGCAATAAGGGGTATCAAAAACTTTGACACCACACGCAAAATTACATGCGGGCTCATGACGATACCTTTTTCTGAGTTGTTTTGCGTGTCGATGCCTTAGAACGTCCACGCCTTGTCTGCGGTTTTGGCTTTTCCAAAACATTAGGCGGCGTTGGCAAATCCGACACGCGAACACCGTTTGGCATAGCCTGCCACCCCCCTGCATTACCATTAAGACCTAATAAGAGTAGAACGCCTAAACCCGCGGCAAAAATAACAACTGTTTCGCCAAAAGTGTCATACCCTCGATAGCTGGCCAACACCGCCGTTACCACATTGGGGATATGGATATCTTCCGCCGTTTTTTCGATATAATCCATTCCCACATAACTATTTGCAGGCGAATGCGCATCCCCATAGGCGGGCATATCCGGCACAGCATATAGCATAGCCGCGCCAGCAACAAAGACGATACAAAGCGGTCCAAAATGTTTGGATAACGTTACGGGCTTTGAGTGACGATCAGCTAACAACATAGCCCCGAGCATTAAGACCGTAGAGATACCAGCGCCAACAGCCGCCTCGGTAAAGGCAACATCGACAGCATCCAGTGAAACAAACCACGCAGCCGAAACAAGACTATAAACCCCTTGCAACATAACAATGGCAAAAAGAGAGCGTGTCCGCACAATCATAAAAGCAACAAGAACAAGAATGGTCATTAAACCAATATCAAGAATAAGCGTAGAAGGCATTAGGAATTATCCTCCGGTTTTGCCAGCAACTCAGCTTCGGTCTTAACTTTGAACTTACCGAGTTTCGGCTTTAAGCCAGCATTATAAGCGGCATGAGCTACGGCATGTGTCGCGGTTGGGCTTGTTAAAAGTAGAAAAAAGGCGACCATAAGCAACTTGAGGCTTATTAACGAAAATCCAGCCTGAAGAATCAAGCCTAATAAAACGAGTTCAACACCCAGTGTATCTGTCATGCCTGCAGCATGAAGGCGTGTATAAAAATCGGGCAATCGTAAAACCCCGACAGTTCCGGCAAATACAAAAAATAAGCCCGCAATGATAGACAGACAACTTACAATACCCGCACAAATATATCCAAATTGCGCCAAAGACATTCCCGAATATTCAGATGTATGGCCCGCTGTTTCCACAGCAAACAATATGATTGACGCGAGGGTCATTTTTTAACCCCCTCATCATTGAGCGAAACATCAAGAGCGGCATATCGAAAAAATTTCAACACAGCAATCGTCGCAATAAAATTCATCATAGCGTAAAGAATGGCTATATCCACCCCATCGGGACGGTCGATGATAAAACAGAAAATACAAAGAAACAGAACCGTTTTTGTCCCAAAGGAATTGACGGCTAAAAGGCGATCATACAGTGTCGGCCCACCAAATAAACGGCCAAGCATCAACATCATACTAATGAGTAGGAAAAACGCGGCACCAAGGTTAAAATACGCTAGCATCTGATCCATTATGATTGACCTCCCGGCAGTTCGCCAACGGCCCAGCCTGCACGTTCACCCATATCTTTAAAATCAGCCGGGTTAGCCATTTCAGAGATCAAGGCGTGGACGAGAATATGATTTTCATCAATATCAACACTCACCGTACCCGGTGTTAATGTAATTGAATTAGCAAACATTGTTTTACCAATATCACTCGGATTAGGCGCCGGTACTTTGATTAACTTTGGGGTAATTTCCATATCTGGGCGCAAAACCGTCCGAACGACGGCTACATTAGCCTTGATGATCTCGCGGCCCAGCCAAGCAAAATAGGATATAGTTTGCAATAGTGTTAAATAGGGAACCGTTTCTCTATCGAGAATCTTCATTCGCATGCACAGTCCGATAACGAGAACAATAGAAATAGCGCCCAGTGTCAGCAGCATAGGTTTAAAATAGCCCGAAAGCCCCAACCAATAAGCCGCCATAACCCCAATGAGTATCAAACTATAACGCAGCAGTGTCGCCTCCCAAGCAATTGCGTATATTAAATTTACGCATTAACTTTCTGGAAGGTTTACCCATAACTTGCCCGCTATCCAAGACGAAACAAGCGTCTTTATGATTTTTTTTTGGGATGAATTGACGCGCCTAAGCTCAAAAGAGCGGCAAAAGACACATTTTTTATGCGTGTCGGTTTCCAAAGACGAGTGCCGCTGTGATTGCTGCCGCGCCGTGCTCTTCCTCACGCGGGATAACGCCATCTTTAATATACCGTAAAACATCCGCATTAAGCGATGCTGTTAGTGACCAATTCCAATAACGTAAGACCGTTTGGGCTTTATCTGTTGAAACCGTATCATAGACGGCAACAACTTTGGCAAGATCAGGATGATCAGACCCGTCTATATCCAGTGTTGGGCGCCGCAAACCCTTCCATAATTTATATATATGCTCACGGGTTAATCCTGGTGCCTTACAAAGAATGGCGATACCTTCACCGCCCTGATCCGTCAAAATTTGCGCCCCTGTTGCCGGTTTAATACCAGCCATGTAAGAAATTTCTTCTGTGAGCTTGCGGGTTAAACCTGTTTGTTCCGCTGCTTCAATAGCTTGCTCTAATTGTTCGAATTCACTACGCTCAATCGCAGCTCGATTTCTCTGCCGGCGTTCAATGAATTGCAAAGCTTTACGCACGCCAGCGTCACTCCATCCCTCTTGAGCCGCCTTCGGAAAGAGATCAAAACAGCTTTCTTGGAGTACATTACGCGTAACCGCAAACCGGTGCAGAATTTTTTTTCGGTTGTCCCCATCCGCCCACCAAAACATCGTTAACCCATGCGATGGACGTAATTCATCTCGTTTTATAAGAAGCTTGACATAAGGTTGATGACGGCGAGATATTGTCAAAATACGCTGTAATGCCGTTTCGCTAAACTCGGCACCCTTGTTCTTCAGCAACGTTTCGACGACATCTTCTTCAAGAAACTCGACCAAGACATCGCACACCGCATCTGAAATCTTCCGGCGTTGCGCGATAACTTTACGATGCTCGCCAGATACTTTACGAGCAATTTGAATTAAGTCTGAATCTGTCAAACTGCGGCTTTTTTCTAATACGTGCCGTGCAACTTCAATTTTATCTTTCGCTAAAATCACCAAAATTGTACGCGGTGCCTCATTTAGCATCACAAGCCGCTTTGCGACGCTTTCGCGCATCTTAATATCCGTATCTCGCAATAGCTCTACAAGAACATCTCCGGCCATATGGCGTTCTTGCGGTGTTAATTGACTAGCGGGAATACAAATCACATCAGACAAACGTTTTGCCAATTGCGCACGAACAGGCGTTTCTACAGCCTTATCGATAACCGCCGAGGTTTGATCCAACTGAAGTGCAGTATCTGCCTGCATTTTCTTACCCTTTATCTTGCAATCCGGTTCGCACACTTTAAATTGAGGTTATTAACCAAGAATGACTACATTTCATTAAACTCTCACCTATTTTTAACTCGATTTATATGTATGCCCCGTTTCACCCCCAATATAATTCCGCCAACCGCAAAACGAATTCCCAAGACATTGCATCAACTAGGAAGGATGCGCATTGATAATTATGCATGGATGAAAGATGATAACTGGCAAAAAGTTATGTCGGCACCTCATATGTTAGATTCGAATATACGCGCACATCTTGATGCCGAAAACGCTTATACAATAGCCGTCACAAGCGATTTAATGGAACTTAGAAATGACGTTTTTGCGGAAATGAAAGCTAGAATAGAACCTGATTCTTCGACGGTTCCCGACCCAGATGGCCCTTATGCCTATTATCATAGATATCGCGAAGGAGACCAACATGGCCTCTATGTTCGAATAAAAGCAGGCGAGCAGGAAAATGCCGAACATATCATTTTAGATGCAGAACATCTCGCTAAAAGCGCAGGTCCCTTTTTTGATTTGGGAACACTCACCCATAGTCCAGACCATAAGCACATAGCGTATAGCATCGACATCAAAGGCGCTGAAAATTATGAAATTTTTATAAAAAGCATAGCAAGCACTACAATACAGTCAACAGGCATTGAGCGTTCGGCAGGCAGCATGCAATGGAGCGCAGATTCACGAACCATTTTCTGGGTAGAAAGAGATGAAAACCAACGCCCGTCAAAAGTGTACTGCCAAGATGTTTTTGATAGCGCGGCAAAACCTCATCTGGTTTACGAAGAAAACGACCCTGGATTTTTTGTTTCAATATCGGAAAGCGATTCAGGGTCATATATTGAAATTACAGCCCATAATCACACAACAAGTGAAATTTGGCTAATCCCATCAACATCACCTCTAACAAACCCCGTTTGCTTTAAAAAACGGGAATATGGACTGGAATACAGTCTACATGAACAAGGCGATTATTTTTACATTCTGACGAATGCAAATGATGCTGTTGATTTTAAAATCATGCGCCGGAAAATCGAGGCAAAAACTGAAGAGTGGGATGATTACATAGCCCATAAATCAGGCAGGCTCATTCTGGGTTTGGAAAGTTATAAAAATTTCCTCGTTCAGCTCGTTAGAGAAAACGCCCTGCCTCGTATTCTTATCCGCAACATGAATACAGGCGAAGATCATAGCATAGCCTTTGATGAAGAAGCATATGCGCTGGGTCTGGCAGGCGGATATGAATATGACACAAACAGACTACGGTTTGTGTATTCCTCCCCGAAAACCCCAGGGCAAGTTTTTGATTATGATATGCAAAACCGGAAACGGTATTTGCGTAAGACACAAAAGGTTCCTAGCGGGCACACCCCAAAAGATTATAGTACAGAACGCCTAATGCTACCAGCTCGTGACGGGATAGAGATCCCCGTTACACTTATCTACAAAACAAGTACAAAAATGGACGGCAGCGCCCCTTGCCTCCTTTACGGATATGGTTCTTACGGCATCACCATTCCAGCGAGTTTTCGAACATCTATTTTATCATTGATTGACCGGGGGTTTGTTTATGCCATTGCCCATATTCGCGGCGGCATGGCGAAAGGCTACCAATGGTATCTGGATGGTAAACTCGAAAAAAAAATGAATACCTTTACTGATTTTGTTGATGTTGGTCGTACTCTTTGTGACCGTAAGGTAACCTCACGTGGGAAAATCGTCAGCCATGGCGGGTCCGCAGGTGGGCTGCTCGTTGGCGCCGCACTAAATCTTGACCCTGAATTATTTGGCGGCGTTATCAGCGCCGTCCCCTTTGTTGATGTACTTAACACGATGAGCGACGCCGAGCTGCCGCTCACACCACCGGAATGGCCGGAATGGGGAAACCCATTAGAAGATGAAACTGCATATGAGCAAATTCTCGCTTATTCACCTTATGATCAAGTTATACCACAAAACTATCCGCCTGTCCTTATCACTGCCGGTCTTACAGACCCGCGCGTAACCTATTGGGAACCTGCAAAGTGGGCCGCCAAATTGCGGGATAATCAAAAAGGCAATGCGCCCATATTACTGAAAGTCAATATGGAGGCCGGTCATCAGGGTGAGAGCGGGCGTTACGACAGCTTGAAAGAAACAGCACTTGAATATGCATTCGCAATTGCAACCATAAACTAACATCTCTCTGCTATTCTGGAATAATATTGCCGCGATCATCCAACAGTCTGAAAATCACCTTATTACGAACATTCCGACGCATGACCGGCTGACCATTTTGGATTTTCGCTTTATATTTCCACCGCGCCACAGATTTTACCGTTGCCCGTTTAAATATACTATCACTGCAATAGGGTGTCTGTATATTAAAAGGTGCGCCTTCAACCGAAACATCAAAACTAACTGCGCAATGGCCTGAACGCTGCGCGCGCAGCGGCATGATCGGAGGCACTCTTACATGTGGTATAGCGTCCCCATCATTGACCAATAGAAACTGCGGCTCGATATTAATGTCCGGCAGTGAAAAATCTGGTATAGCTCCCTCAACATCTATTGGCCGCACATTTGGTTGCGTTACCTTTATATGATCAATCCGAGGGGCTGGCGGAGGAACCTCCATCTCATTATCCTTTTGAGGAGGATTTCGCGGTGGCGGCGCAGCCAAATCCTCAACAATCGGATTAATCTCGAAATTTGCCGTATCACTTTTGGTCTGCGGTGAAAATTCAACCGAGATCATCTCCGCCATGAAAACACCTAACCCAATCGTCACGAAAAGTGCCCCTATCGAACTTGGTAAAAAACGGTTTGTCATTAATCTGTCCTTTAAATTATAGATATGTTATAACATATTATTTTTTAAAATGCAATAATATATAAACTTTCAGACGGTAAGCCCAATGCTACTGAGGTAAAATCAGCGTATTACTCAAAACTGTTTGATTGCAGTCCAGATCGGATATAGTTATCTCGGGCTATTACATTTATAATCTAAAGCAATCACTATGATAGAAACAAACACGAACTTGGCTAATGCTCATCTATCAGAGCTATGCCCAAAAACCGGGAATAATTTTACCCGCTGGCTGGGTAAATCAGTATTGGATATAATGGGTTGGAAAGTGACGGGCCAATTGCCTAATGTTTCCAAATGCATATTTATTGGCGCGCCTCATACTTCAAATTGGGACCTAATCATTGCCCTTGCCGCTATGCAGCGCGTTGGTTTAAAATGTTCTTGGATGATGAAACAAGAAGCCTTTTTCTGGCCTTTGGGCGGGCTTTGGAAAAAACTCGGCGGCATTCCAATTAATCGGAGCCGAAAAACTGATGTTACAACACAAATCGCAAACTGGTTCGCCGAAAATGATAATGTCTGGCTTGGCCTGACCCCTGAAGGAACCCGTAGTAAGGTCGACCATTTCAAAAAAGGTTATCTTCGCATGGCCTATGCAGCCAATGTCCCGATTTTTATTATTGGAATCGATGGCAATAAGAAGGAGGTTATCCTCGACACTCTCTTTGATCTGACCTTTGATACGGATATTGATAACCGCAAAATCAAAACTTATTACGACAAAAAATTTGTCGGCATTAAGGCAGAGAACGGGTGAATTCTCCAACCCACAGCCTTCTAGCTTTGGCCCTATTGTCAAAGAAAGATGCGAAACGGCGTAACTGGATTATATTCGCTGGCTCACTTATTCCCGATGCCTTTATCTATATTTGCTGGTTATGGTTGACGTTTATCCGCAAAGAACCGCAACGGCGAATTTGGGATGAAATCTATTTTGATGCCCCAATGCAACTCACCGCCTCAATCTTTAATTCGGTCCCAATTTATGCTAGTTTACTCTTTATAGGGTTATTAATGCGAGGTAAGGTTTGGGGAAAATTATTACTTGTTTTTTCCCTCGCGGCCCTCATTCATATCGCGACAGACTTTCCGGTTCATAATCATGATGCTTATGCGCATTTTTGGCCCATTTCCGATTGGCGGTTTATTTCACCTTTTTCCTATTATGAAACAGAACATCATGCGGGAATTGTAAGCGCTATAGAAGCTTTTATTGCACTCGCGGCAATTATCGTTTTATGGCGAAGGTTTCCAAAAGCCCGGTGGGTAAAGATTATACTCGGCGGATTAGCTTTGCTTTATATTATTTTTCAAATTACTTTGCGCCTTATAGTCGCCAATAACATCAGCTAATCTTATGGCCAGAATATTACTTGATGAATTACGCAGCACATCAGGTCCCTTGCTGGGAATTGATCCTGGCACGAAAACCTTAGGGTTAGCAATTTCTGACACAACGCGATTAATAGCCACACCCCTTGAAACTATATTCCGGAAAAAGTTCAGCCTTGATGTGGAACACCTCTTACGTATTTATGATGATAATCAGGTCTCTGCCCTTATCATAGGGATGCCGCTAAATATGGACGGTAGCCATGGCCCACGCAGTCAATCCGTAAACGATTTTTGCACGAATTTATTACGCTTACGTGACCTTCCTATTTTTATGTGGGATGAACGATTGTCAACTTTAGCTATAACCCGAACTTTGATCGAAGCCGATATAAGCCGGAAAAAACGTAAAAACACTGTCGATAAGCTCGCGGCCAGTTATATTTTGCAAGGCCTTCTAGACAGGTTACGGGCCTGATACCTTAACGGCGGCGGCGACCTCGCGACCGAACAGGGTTTGAATTAGGCGGAGATACGAGCGGCCCGGTGTTTTCAACAATTTGTTCTAATGTTGGACGGCTGGAAGCGTTATAATCATCCATAGCCACCCGCATTGCGGCAACATGGACCGGGGAGGTTCCACAACATCCGCCAATGATACGAACACCTGCATCGGCGGCCATGCGTACAAAATCTGCCATGAGTTCTGGCGTCCCCGTATAAACGGTTTCCTTACCTTTAACAATGGGAATACCACAATTAGCCTTAGCGACAATCACAGCGGTCGGCTCTGCGGCAGTCATGTCTAATGCGGAAAGAAGTAAGTCCGATGCCCCTACTCCACAATTAGATCCATAGGCAACAGGTTCTTTACTAATGCCATGGGTCACATCACCAATATTTTTGGGAGCCAACCCCATCATAGTCTTACCGGCTGTATCAAAACTGGCGGTAAAAACATAAGGTAAGCCAACATTAATGGCTGCTTGGGCCGCAGCTTGAATTTCCTCTGTCGCCGACATTGTTTCAATCCAAGCGACATCAGCCCCGCCGTCCTTAAGACCTTGTATTTGGATTTCAAACTCGGCAATCGCAATATCCATAGTCATATCGCCCATGGGCTGAAATAACTCCCCTGTCGGCCCAATTGAACCCGCAACAACAATAGGTCTATCAGACCTTTCAGCTACGCGGCCCGCAATCTGCGCGCCCGCCTTGTTAATCGCATGCGTTTCATCGGCGGCATCATGGAGTTTTAAACGCGGCGCATTAGCGCCAAATGTGTTGGTCAAAATAATATCAGAACCCGCATCTACAAAAGCTTGGTGTAAGGCCGTTGGTTTTTCTGGATTCGAGACATTCCATAAATCAGGTGGAAAACCGGGCTCTAATCCCATTTCCATAAAATTTGTTCCCGTCGCCCCATCAGCTAATAAAAGAGGTTTTTGAGATAATAAGTCTTGTAACGAAATGCGCATTAATTCACCCAATAATATCAAGCGGCCCCATAGCCATTTAATAGGAATTTGTCTATGCGTGATTACATGCACTATAAAGCCAAATAATATGCTAACAGGCAAAATTTTTCTGACTGTCCTATTTTTATCAACCGCTTTACTTTATGCGAGTGTAGGGTTTGGCGGGGGATCAACTTATACGGCTCTACTGATCTTATTCGAAACAGACTATCGGCTAATACCCGTGATCTCATTATGTTGTAATATCGTTGTAGTCGCTACAGGTATATTACAATCACGCCGCGTCGGCACATTTGATTTTCCTGCCTTTTTACCATTTGTAATTCTATCTATTCCCATGGCATTTATCGGCGGTCGCATTTCGATAAATGAAACTATATTTACAGCTATACTGGCGATAGCGCTTTTTTTCGCAGGGTTACGCCTATTAGGAAATTATAAATCCGACATTCGCAGCTCTGACCTCTCATTATCCCCTTATCAATCCTCAATTATTGGCGGAGGTTTAGGCTTATTATCCGGACTTATTGGTATTGGCGGCGGCATATTTCTGGCCCCAATTGCATATGGTTTTAGATGGGGGTCCCCGCGTAAAATTGCGGCTTTATGCAGCTTTTTTATCTTCGTCAATTCCCTCTCTGGACTAGCGGGGCAATTAGTCAAGCTTGATATTAACAGCCAATTACCACATTTAATCCCCTATACCCCTTTAATATTAGCGGTTTTTATTGGCGGTATTTTTGGCAGTTTTATTGGGCAAAACAAGCTTTCTGGACTTGTCGTTCGGCGCCTAACAGCCGTATTGATCCTATTCGTCAGCTTAAGGCTTTTAATCCGCCTTTTCTAACTATAGAAAGCTGAAAAGTAAGGATATTTCATCATGCATAAAATCATTGACGGAAAAGCTTATGCCGCGGGATTGCGTACACAGCTTAAAGCCGCCGTTAGCGAATTGCCCGGACAACCTACATTAGCTGTTGTGCTTGTCGGCGAAGATCCAGCAAGCTGTGTTTATGTAAAAAATAAGATAAAATTTACAATAGAAACTGGCATGCGGTCCGTTGAACATAAGTTACCGCATGATATTGCCGAAGATGATTTAGTTAATATTGTTCGTCAATTAAACACTGATCCAGAGGTCGATGGTATCCTTGTACAATTACCTCTACCCAAAGGTCTGAATGCAGATCGTATTATCGAAGAAATTCATCCCGATAAAGACGTAGACGGCCTGACTGAAACCTCAGCTGGGCGCCTATCCCTTGGTAAAGACGGGCTTCGCCCCTGCACACCAACGGGCTGCGTCATGCTCGCAAAAGATGCGCTCGGCAGCAACTTAACAGGAAAAAATTGTGTGATCATTGGACGGTCAATTCTGGTTGGAAAGCCAGCAGCAATGTTATTTCTTCAACAAAATTGCACGGTAACAATAGCCCATTCGCGCACCCAAAACCTACCGGCCTTATGCCGCACAGCCGATATATTAATACCCGCTGTAGGCCGACCTGAAATGGTTAAATCCGATTGGATAAAACCCGGGGCCTGTATCATCGACGTAGGCATCAATCGTGTACCAAATCCTGAAAAACCTGGTAAAACAAAATTAGTTGGGGATGCAGATTATGCAGATTGCGCAATTATTGCCGGTTCCATTACGCCTGTCCCGGGCGGAGTCGGACCCATGACAATTGCCTGCCTTTTAAGAAATACTGTTATTGCCGCTTGCCGCCGCCGCGGATGGACACAACCGGATTATCTAAAGTTATAGGTTTAAAAAATACCCTATTACGTATTTGTGTTTTGCGCTGCTGCTGCCCGTGCCCCGCGCGCCAGTTCTTGCCTATAAAATTTAAGAGCTTCGTCAACAGCTCCATAAAAGAGTTGTCTCCCTTTCCCTAATACAAGCCCATGAGTGCAAACGTTTTTCATCAATGTTTCATTATGCGTTGCAATAACAAGGCCCCGGCTTTTATCGACAAGTGCGTTCATACGAAATTCTGCTTTCGTTCGAAATCGAGCATCACCGGCACCAATCCATTCATCAAGCAGTAAAATGTCAGGCTTAATCATTGTCGAAATTGCAAAAGCAAGCCTGAGCAACATACCTGTTGAATATGTTCCGACTGGACGGTTAATAGCCTCTCCAATGTCAGAAAACTCAACAACGCCTTCAACCATAGACCGGATATCAGGCATTTTAAGCCCCATCTGCAAACCCCGTAAGTAAATATTCTCAAGCCCCGTCCCCTCCATATCCATGCCTAATGATATATGAAATAATCCTTGCGTGGCCCCGTTAACAGTCAATTGCCCTTCGGCTGGGCGATAAACACCGGACAACACACGCAATAATGTTGATTTTCCTGCGCCATTTTCGCCAATAAGACCGAGTCTTTGCCCTGCCAGAAGTTCAAAAGAAATACCTTTAAGAACCGTTTTCATATCCCGGCTGGTATGAGAAAAATATAATTTGGAAATAAGTTCTCGCGGGTGACTTAATAAGCGCCGTTCACCGGGCAGATAAGTCGGTATATGAACGCCTATAGATTGGGCCTTTATAAGTATTTTATGTGTCATCAAACCCAGTAAGCTACGTTATGGGATTGATACCGATAGAGTATTGCAGCCAGACAATATCCTGTCACAGTAATAACACCAACGACAATCCAGTTTAAAGGATCTACCTGATGCCCCATTAAGGGCCCACGCACTATTTCTAAAAAATGAAATAATGGATTTAACACAAGTGCAGCCCCAAGAACCCCGCCGGCCCGTCCTTCGTTAATCCAAATAATCGGCGTTATGAAAAACCCAAGCCGCATAATTGAGTCCACAACTTCACCAATATCCCGATAACGCGCAGCAAACATACCTAAAAAAATGGATAACCAAATACCATTTAAAACAATTAAAATAACACCAATGAATGCCAAATAACTTTGAGGCCCTGGCATACGCTTTACAACCGCAAACATAATGAAAATTAAAATGGCCTGATGAGCAAATTTAAGAAAAACCTGAAACATTTCTGAAAATACAATATCAGTTAACCGAACTCCGCCAATAAGGATATCAGCCCGCCGCCGTAAAAAAGTTGTGCTTCCTCCCGTTATGAACCCATGAAAAAGTGTCCAGATAACGAAACCGATTGTGAGATGAATAACATAAAAATCTTGCGGATAATTCAAAGCTTTCGGAAAAATAAAACCTAGTACTGATACAAATAATCCAGCCCCCAAAACAAGCCACAACTGGCCCAATGCTGTCTTGCGATGCTTAAGACCGAATTTAAACCACGTTGAAAAAATCCAGTAATCTCTATGCTTTAATGAGGCAATTAAATCCTGCAGCATTACCTAACCTACTTGCGCTTTAAGATAGCCTGGCTCCTGAAGTGCAGAACTGCGGCTATCATAAAGAATATCTGATATTTTAACCTGTCTTAAAACATCATCCAATGTTTCATCAGATTCCGGCATAATTGCAATAACACGTATTTCGTGGAAGATTGGGAATGCAAATTTTATAGTTTTTTTCTTTTTTTGAGGATGTTTTTTAGGATCAAAGGATGACTGGTCTTCCGGACTTTCAACCGGATGCACAACAGTGTCTTGACTATCTTTTATCTCTCTGTACCCATAAATCGCAAAATCTTTCACATATCCTTTACCGCGCAATGTCCGTAAGAATGTAAAAAACTCTAGAGAAGTCATTCGATTAGGATGCCCATGCCAATCGGACCAAAATAATTTCAACCCGTGTCGAAACAAATACGGGTCCGCATCGAAATAAGGTTGCTGAATATAGATGAAGTTTTTCGAAATTAGCGCCGCGCTCTGAATGCAATAAGTTGCCAATTTCATATCCGGTATATGTTCCAAGAAATGTGATAAAATCGTAAATCTTACTTTATGACGACTTAATCCAATTTTGGTAATATCTGCTTGCATAGCATCAAATCCGGCCTCGCGCGTTTTTGCTACTTTCTTAGGGTCAATATCGACACCTAATCCGCGTTTCGCACCAAACATTTCTTTCCCTAAAATGAGTGAGCCTCCGGTGCTGCACCCAAAATCGACAAAGTCATAATCCCCTGATTTCAAGGCTGCTTTAAAGTCTACATTGTATGTGTCAGTCATAAATTAATCTGTATTTATCTTTAATTAGCGTTCAATCCGTTAAGAATAAGGTGGCGCATCTCCGCCAATAACGGATTTTTACGCATAGAATCAACACTACGCATAAGACGGGCTTCGCTATGTTTTTTACGTAAAGTAATCCCCCCTTTCTTCGCCAATTCATTGCGTTTTGTACTGCCATAACTTTTAGACTTAGCATGGTAAACAAACGTATTCGTCGCAATCATAAGGCCAAACCCAGCATTGGCAGCGCGAAAACAAAAATCATCTTCTTCGCCAAAACCTCGCGGGAATCCCTCTTCATCTAAAAGGCCTATTGTTTCAATTACATTGCGGCGGAGCATATAACAAAATCCATTCACTAATGGAACCCGAGGAAATAATGTATCTTTTGGACGCTGTTCTGATATGAAAGCATCCATAAAGCCGACATCCCAACCTTGCGGTAATTCATTAATCGCCCACCCCCCTTCCGGTGCAGAGAGATCTGGTACGCTTTGCCAGCTTGCAGCATTGGACAATGGTCCAACAATACCAACATCATAATGATCGGCAAATACACGGGTCATTTTTTTAAGCCATGGTGGCGGGACAATCGTATCACTATTGAGCAAACAAATAAATTCAGCCTTTGAAGCGCGCAACCCTGTATTAGCCGCAATTGTATACCCTCCGGCTTTTTCACGACGAATAAGATCCGTTTGGGCGTGAGCAGATGCCACCGTTTCCAAATAAGATTGCGTAGGCTTATCCGAACCATCATCGATTAAAATAATTCTTAATTTTTCGGCTGGATACGCTGTCTTCCCAACGGATTCATAACATTTTTGTACATCCTCTAATGCGTTATGCACACAAATAACAACATCTACATTCGGGTCATCGGTTTTCGCCATCATCTTACCCTATGGCTTATGTCTGAAATATATAAACCGGGGGTCCGAACGCATGCAAATATTTTGCGGCGCGAGGTAGCCGATATTTAAATTAGGAATTTCATTGGCAGCGATAGGCAACCCCAATTGATCACGGCGACTCCCCATTTCCATTTCGCGCCACCAGACATTAAAGAAATCTCGAACTTTTTGCTCCTTTGGGCGCGATATAAAAACACTCGTTTCAAATAGACGGTCATGAGCAGGATGAGCGGCAGCCTTATAACGTTTAATTTGCTCGCTTATCAATTCGTCGTTATCCTTACTCCGTTTCATACATTCCTCGGCCTCATCATAAACACAATCTCGCAAAGGATGATGCCACGTTGCAATATCATGCTGCCCAACATGGTTTCGTATAATATCTTCGGGCATCGCGTTTAATTGTAGATTTGCATCCACCCAAATAGCCCAGTCATAATTTGGAAAATAAACATGCGGATGCAATTTAATAAATCGTGCCATGCGCGGGGTATCCGCATTAAAATAATCAAAACCGCGCTTTTGCCAAATAGAGTCATCGGGCACGGGTTGGTCCGTAAAAATAACATAATCTGCACTATCCGAAACAATCAAAGGTTCTTTAAGGTCGTCATAAGGCCCAGCGACAGCCATAAAAACAACCACACGGCCAAACTCGCCTGACTTTGTTTTTTGGCGAGATGACAATTTTGCAGCTTTTACAATATCAGGGTTGTTTTGGATAAAATGCACAAATGGATTTTTGCCTGATTTTTTCAACTCCAGATTAGCGGCTAAATAAGCGGCCGTATTAAAGCTTGCATTAGGTTGCAGATGTTTTTGCCATCCCACTTCGCAATAATGATTGATTGCATCGCCATGCGTATTTTGTACAGATGGGTTTTCCGTCAGATAATACACACGATCAAAAAGGCCTGAAGCATCAATAATAGCCGCGTCTTTACCTTCTCCTTTATACTTCTTTACTGCGGTTAGATTCGGCAAAGGCTGTGACTCTTCATCAACCATTTGCACCGTGCTAGAAGAGGCCGGTATATCTGGCGCTGGCGCATGATATTTTCCAACCGCCCGCTGCATGGTTTTGGAGATAGACCTTAACGGTCGTGTGACTTTCCAAGATGTCGATTCCTGAATAGCTGTAAGCCAGTCATTGGCTATGCTAAGACTATCTTGTAATTTCCATTTTTCGCGTTGCAACCCGCGAATTTGGCTACGCTTTTCTTTAAGAATTGCATTTTTAGATCGCAATTCATCTTCAACTTTTTTAAGTTTATCCCGTTTCGCAACATAATTTTTGCCCGTAACGGCTAATTCGGCAACAGCTTTCGCCTCTCCTGCTTCGGCTATTTTACATTGCGCTTGCAAATCATCACGATGCTGCTGCAATGAATGTATTGTGGATTGCAATGCATCTATATCTGTTTGATACGTAATTAAAGCTGCTTTATTATTATCAATATGAAGTTGCAGTTCTTTTATATCAGTCTGTTTTTTCTGAACGTCCTTATTTTTTTCATTTAATGTACGCGTTGTTTCGGATAATTTGTTTTTAAGCGTTTTAGTTTTTTTCTTATATTTACGAATACGCTTTTGTGATAGTTTTGACAAATCTTGAACATCGTGAAGCCTCTGTTCTGCAAACATTTTTTCACTGGATAGGATAGCTTTTTCCGCAAGTAAATTATCATGTTTTCCAGTCAGGTTAGAGTTCTCTTGCGTTAAATGCCGCAACTGGGATCGAACATCTTTGGCCTCTTCGCGTA
>CAZZKV010000004.1:100465-121038 GCA_964654665.1 uncultured Caulobacterales bacterium
TGGCCTCTTCGCGCAAAGCCGTATGTTTGACCTCAAGCCCTGACAAACGTTTAACTTCGGATTGCAACCGCTTTATTTGTTTCGCATTCTCATTGTTGATGCGATCAATTTCAGCTTTTTTTTCTGATAATTGTCCTTTGACAATCTGAATATCATCTTCGTTTTTACAGATTACACGGTCTTGTCGGCGTATAGTTCGGTCGTGACCCTTTTGCTGATGTTTTAATAATTGTGTTATAGTCGAACCTGAATCATCAAGAACCGCACGAATATCATCCAATATAGCCATCGCCGTTTTTGAATGTGGGTTTTGACCCAATTTTATTAAGGCCGTATAGGAATCAGCAATCCAACCCGTTGTAATGGGATCGTGAATAACAGCTTCAAGAGACGCATTATGATGCTTAAGATCTAAATTCAAAAAATCATTTATAAGAGGAGCCACATCCGCAATTGGCTCCGGCCAAGATATACCCAGTTCATTTTCAATAGTCCCAACAACATCCCGCCAGTTTTCTATTAAATTGTCAAAACGTGTAAAAACACGGGCCTGCCCTCGAGAAGCGCGTTCGGCATCTAAATTATAGCGGAGCCATAACATAGCCGCTTGGACGCTTGGCATTTTATTACGTTTTTCTAATGACGCAATCACATCAAGCGGATTGCGTATCGGATGCACAATAGCAATGTCATAATGGCAATTTTCGGTTAAAGCCGTTATATAGGGTGATAAAACACGGCACAAACGCGGCTCTTTAATAACAATTCTATCATTGTCACCATATTCACGCGTCACTGTTGCAACAAGGTCATCCTGATATTTAGCTAGGCGGCTTGGTGTTAAAGACGATAAGTCAAAATTCATCCAATCATGCCAAGTTAGCCCAAATTCTGATAAAAGCGCTTCATTCAAACGGGCAATTTTTTGTGATTCCCAATGCCCGGATTCATTGCCCTCATTCATACCAATCAATGTTTTTGGTACACCATATCCCAACAGGTTAAGCACACGCGTCAATGCCGATGTTCCGCTTCGGTGCATACCAACAACTAAAATCACCTGACGTATAGTAGACGATGGCGTCATCATATTTTCACGGGGTTTCCCTTGCATTTTTCTGCACTAGATTATGGCTGATAAAATTGCAAGCCCGCGTATTTCTTTGTTAAAGGTTATCTATCTTTCATTAAAAATGCAGCCGCCTTTTGAGCTGTTTTTTCAACATGAGGTAATCGGCGACCAAAGAGAATGGGACTTGTTTTAACTACAGAAAAGGGCTCTCCGCGAATGGCCTCATATTGAGCTGCATAAATCTCCCATGTCGTGCGAGATGGGTCTCCCGGATCCGGAGTTTTAACCGGCCGAGATGTTGTAACGCCTCCATGATATTGATGAAAACTCGCCTCATCAATCAGTAAACCATAGACACTATCCTTATGGGTGATGGCTCGCCGAAAAAAATCGAGATTCACAAGCCCGCCGCCAGGAATGTCAAACGCTTCATCATAACCGCCTATTTGTTGATAAAACCGTTTGCGCATAATCAAAACATTACTCTCAGCTATCGGAGCAAGCCATGCTCCGCGTGCAGAGGTGCCAAGGGCAGACACATCAAATAATTTATATGCATTATCCGGCCACCCAATATCTGCCAATAATTCATCTTCAACGGCTTGGTTATACCCAAAGGCAACATTCTTTTGCTGTGGCTTATCCCCTAAATGATACCCCAGAGTCGCGATGACTGGGTTTTCATATAATTGAGTAAATTTCATAGCTTGACCGAGCAACCCAGGGCTAACCAATCTTGCCCCATCAATGACAGGGCAAACCCAATCTCCCTTTGCCATAGCCACGCCTGCATTTAATGCTGAGGCTGGCGACCCTTTCGGATTGCTGACAGTGACATAGCGTACGGTTTGTGGCCACATCTTTCTTTCCGTCATTGGCACGGGAATAGAAGACCCATTTTCCATAACAATAATTTCGACGTCACCATCATCAACACCTTGTTGATATGGAGGTAAAAAGGATAATACAGTACGCGGAATTTCACGTGCCATATTAAAAGCGATGATGATTATTGATATTTTTGGCCGTTTAGAAAACATAACCTCTCCTAAACCGCTATTTCCCCCTTGTCATCAAAGCGCAACCCGTTAATCCGTAAATATGTCCATAAAAAATGGGAAATATTGCGTTGATTTTGTTATTGGCGGCGTTCAAAAAGCTGGGACAACAGCCCTTGCACGCTATATGACCCAACACCCTCTTATCTTTTTACCCTCTAATAAAGAACTACATTTGTTTCGAAGCTCAGAGGGTTTGCAGCACGCAGAACGCAATATGTTAAAGTTTTTCAAGACGGCGAAACCTGAACAATTATGGGGCGATGCAACGCCTATATATCTGTATTGGCCCTCCGCACTTACAATGATGGCCGAACATAATCCGCAAATGAAAATTATCTTGAGCTTTCGCCATCCAGCCCTTCGTGCCTATTCAGCATGGTCTATGGAACGCAAGCGCGGACGCGAGACATTATCGTTTTCACGAGCCATACGCGAAGGACGCCAGCGCGTTCGTGAAGCCGAAAACGGGATTCATAATATATATAGCTATGTCGAACGCGGGTTTTATGGCGCACAATTACGCCGTTTGCGCTCGCTCTTTCCGCCAGAACAAATTTTTTGCATACGGTCGGACGATATCTCACCGCAACGGCCTCGGTTAAAAGACCTATATAAATTTCTCGAAGTATCAGTAGATTTACCCGAAACAATAGATCACAATATTTTCCCAGCAACACCGCACATTCATGCCGCGTCATTAGCTAATGATTTGGATTATCTAACGCAGATGTTCAAAGATGACCTTGCAGATTTTGAAACGCTATCGGGATTATCAGTAACCGATTGGAGCGAAACCCCAGTAGATAAAATAGGTCGAGACTGGCAACACTCCTAAATCATTAAAGACTTTGCAGTTTTATTCAAAAGCGCTATGCCCCGCGCCAAGGACAAACCCTATGCCTGATCATAAAACTATAGGCCATTGGCAAACCCGCGTGGCGAAAGATGAAGATGCCGGAGAGCGGTTAGATAAATGGCTTGCTGGATGGACACAAATTTCACGCTCTCGAATGCGCCCCCTCATTGAAAACGGTTATGTTCGCGCTGACGGGAATATCGTTACAAGCGTAACAACCAAAGTTAAGCCAACTATTGAATATGCAGTGCAAGTTCCGCCTCCGATCGACGACACTCCCCGGGCCGAAGACATACCCCTTAATATATTTTATGAAGATAACGAAATTATTGTCATTCATAAAGCCGCGGGTATGACTGTACATCCTGCACCGGGTTCACGCTCGGCAACTCTTGTGAATGCACTACTTTACCATTGCGCAAATAGTTTGTCGGGTATTGGCGGTGTTATGCGCCCCGGTATTGTTCACCGTATAGATAAAGACACCTCCGGACTTCTTGTCGTGGCTAAAAATGATCTGGCGCATCAATATCTATCCAAACAATTTTCGAAACATACGGTCGAACGGCGCTATATCTGTTTCGTCCGTAGCGTACCGAAACCGCGCGATGGTCAATTTAAAAGCCGTCTTGCACGCAGCCAAAATGACCGTAAAAAACAAGCCGTTGTTCGCGGTACTGTAGGAAATATGGAGGTATCAGATCACGGCCGGCACGCCATTACAAATTATAAGTTCTTAACAGGTTTTGGCCAAATGCCCGGTATGGCTGTTGGAACGCCCCGCGTATCGGAAATTGAATGCAGATTAGAAACTGGCCGAACCCATCAGATCCGTGTGCATATGGCCCATATGGGATGTCCGTTACTCGGGGATCCACTTTATGGAAAACAGCGTGCTTTCAATACAGCCAAGTCAGCCGAAGAAATTGCCGTCCGCGATGCGATTACAGCCTTTAAACGCCAAGCCCTCCATGCTGCAACATTGGGCTTTAAACATCCTAAAACACGCGAAATGATGCGGTTTGAATGCCCCTTGCCACCAGATATGGCCCAATTACGGATAGTTTTAAAAACTCTTAACCCTTCCTAACAAAACCTTAAATTCATTAATAATAACAAGTATTTACTTCTGCTTAAGCAAATCACCTAACTAGATTCTTTCTATAACAAACTGACTCGCCAAATACAGTGCGAGCGCTAGAAGGATAATTTTGTGACAACACTGCCGCTTAATTCAATAACACAAGGCGACTGTATCGCCGGAATGGATGCACTCCCCGAAAAAAGCGTTGATCTTATTTTCGCCGACCCACCGTATAATTTACAGCTCGGAGGTGATTTATCCCGGCCTGACAATTCAATCGTCAATGGAGTAACGGAAGATTGGGATCAATTTGACACAATGGATGCTTATGACCTTTTCACCCATGACTGGATGAAAGCGGCACGCCGCATCCTCAAGCCCAATGGTGCGCTTTGGGTGATTGGCAGTTATCATAATATTTTCCGCGTTGGTACAATATTACAAGATCAGCAATTTTGGATTCAAAATGATATTATTTGGCGCAAGACCAACCCTATGCCAAATTTTCGCGGAACCCGTTTCACAAATGCCCATGAAACATTAATTTGGGCAACAAAATCGGAAGATGCAAAACCAACTTTTAATTATGACGCTATGAAAATGATGAATGATGGCGTTCAAATGCGGTCCGATTGGACATTACCGATTTGCACTGGACGAGAGCGGCTTAAAAAATCGGACGGGTCCAAAGCTCACCCGACACAAAAACCGGAAAGTTTGCTCCATCGCGTTATCTTATCAACATCTAATCCGGGTGATGTGATTGTAGATCCCTTTTTTGGAACTGGTACAACGGGGGCTGTTGCCAAAAAACTAGGCCGCAGTTTTATTGGTTTCGAAATGGAAGAAGAATATATTATACACGCAAAACGCCGAATTAAAAAAATCAGCGAGGCCAGTCCAGATGCTATAACTGTCACGCCTTCAAAACGCGATGCCGTTCGCGTTCCCTTTGGAACCCTTATAGAGCGTGGTTTGATCCGTCCCGGAACCATATTAATGTCATCAAGTGGAAAACACACAGCGCAAGTTCGAGCCGATGGCTCTTTGGATACAGGAGACTTCAAAGGATCAATCCATCAAGTCGGTGCCCATGTGCAAGATGCCCCCAGTTGTAATGGATGGACATTTTGGCATTTTTCAACCCCGCAAGGCCCAACACAAATCGATGCCTTACGTGAAATTATAAGGCAAGGAGCAAGCGGCGTTATTTAACCAGCTTAGGGGCATCTATTTGATTTTCAGGAGCGGCTTCTATAAATGCTGGCCGGTTTTGCGTTGCTTTTTGTATGGATAACAAATGCGGAAACTCTGACATATCTACACCAAAACGATATGCGTTATAAATTTGCGGGATAAGGCAACATTCAAAATACCCCGGGTTTTTATTGATTAAAAAAGGCGCGTCCTGCATTTGCACAATTGTTTCTAGGGCTCGAAACCCTTCCGCTATCCAATGCGCTGCCCATTTTCTAACGCCTTTATCATCTTGCCCATGTTCGGCACGGATATATTTTAAAACTTTAAGGTTTTGAATAGGCGCTATATCGGCTGAAATTATCTGGGCGGCAGCTCTAATCTTTGCCTGCAAAACCGGGTTAGAGGGTAACAGGCTCGGCGCAGGATAAACCATTTCCAAATAATCAATTATAGCTAGAGATTGCGTCAGCGTTGTACCATTTTCAAGTTCTAAAACCGGTACAAAGGACTGCTCATTTAGGGCTGTATGTGCTGTGCTTAACTGCTCCCCGATTTTCAAATTCACAGGATGATAGTCATAATCAATCCCCTTCAAGGCCAAGGCAATTCTAACGCGGTAGCTAGAGGAGGACCGCCAATATCCATATAATTTTATCATCCGGGCATATATTTTTCGACATGATTTTCAATACGGCCAAAAATAGAATTACCCGCCTCATCATTCATTTCAATCCCAACTTTATCGCCAAAAGACATAAAGGGTGTGATAAAGTCGCCCGTTTGAATTTTTTCAATCATGCGAATTTCTGCAATGCAGCTATAGCCAACACCCCCATCTTCGATTTTCTTACCTTCGCCGCCTTCGAATTTATTTGAAACTGTCCCAGAGCCTATAATAGATCCGGCGCATAAATCACGGGTTTTTGCGGCATGAGATACAAGCTCCGCCATATTAAATGTCATATCAGTTTTCACATTCGCCCGCCCAAAAGGTTTATCATTATAATCAACTAATAAGGGTAGATTAATCGTATTATCACTCCAAACCGCGCCCAGTTCGTCCGGTGTCACAGCGACGGGCGAAAAAGAAGATGATGCTTTGCCCTGAACAAATCCAAATCCCTTGCGCAGTTCATTAGGAATAAGCCCGCGCAGCGATACATCATTAACCAGCATAACCAATTTAATATGCGCCCCAGCATCCTTCGCCGATACGCCCATTGGAACATCATCAGTAATAACTGTAATCTCGGCTTCCATGTCTATGCCGTAAGCTGTGTCAGAGGCTTTAATCGGGTCACGCGGCCCAATAAATGTATCCGACCCGCCTTGATACATAAGAGGGTCTGTATAAAAACTCTCAGGCACCTCTGCCCCGCGCGCTTTGCGCACAAGTTCAACATGATTAAGATAAGCCGAGCCGTCCAGCCATGTAAAAGCTCTAGGCAATGGCGAAGCACAATCAGCCTGATTGAAAGCAAAGCCTTCAATCTCTTTGGCATTTAGGTTTTCGTAACGGGCCACTAATTGCGGTGCAAATACGTCCCAATCGTCCAAAACTGCTTGTAAAGTTGGAGCAATATCCGGCACGTCCACGGCACGTGTTAGATCGCGAGAGACAACAATCAATTGGCCATCTCGGCCATTTTTCAAAGATGCTAGTTTCATGGATTAGCTTTCGTTTTTAATTTTCGCATGGAGCCATGCCGCATGGCGTGGAGCTTTTTTCGTTTGCGACCATTCCTGAAGCATATCAGGCGCAACCTTTTTTAAGGAAGCCATCTGATCGGATGTATGAATATCGGCGGCGAGTTCAAGACGATGCCCATTAGGGTCAAAAAAATAAATCGATTTAAAAATACCATGATGCGTTGGTCCCAACACCTCAATATCGGCAGCCTCAAGACTATCTTTAGCCGCTACAAGCGCATCTAAGCTATCAACCCGCAGCGCAATATGCTGCACCCATTTTGGCGTATTGGGGTCACGCCCCATTTCAGGTTGTTCTGGTAATTCGAAAAAAGCGAGAACATTATTGTTACCCGCATCCAAAAAGACATGCATATAGGGATCATATTCGCCAGATGATGGAACGTGGTCTTCAGCAATGGCCAACTGAAACTCCATGCCTAAATGATCTGCGTAAAACGCAACCGTTTCCTGCGCATCGCGACAACGATAAGCTACATGATGAAAGCCTTGTGTCTGAATCGACATCAAGAAGCCTCAACTTCAAGTACACCGCGCTCGATTTGGTCACGTTCTATGGATTTAAACAAGGCTTTGAAATTACCCTCGCCAAAGCCTTCATCCCCTTTGCGCTGGATAAATTCAAAGAAAACCGGCCCGATCTCCGGCGTCGCGAAAATTTGCAGCAAAAGACGTGGGTCATTATCATCTGTGCTACCATCAAGTAAAATTCCGCGTGATTTCAAAGCGTACACATCTTCTCCATGACCGGGAAGACGCTCACCCAGCATCGTGTAATATGTATCTGGCGGCGCGGTCATTAATTCAACACCACTCGCCCGCAACCGATCAACACAGCCATAAAGATCATCACATGACAAAGCGATATGTTGTATCCCTTCGCCACGATGTTCCAGTAAATATTCTTCGATTTGTCCTTTCCCGTCTTCGCCCTCTTCATTGAGCGGAATACGGATTTTACCATCAGGCGCCGTTAAGGCCCGTGATTTTAGCCCCGTATATTCTCCCTTAATATCAAAATACCGAATCTCCCGAAAATTGAAAAGGCGTTCGTAATATTCCGCCCAATAATCCATCCGGCCTCGATAAACATTATGGGTCAGATGATCGATAATATTAAATCCATGTCCGGTCGGGTTTTTATTAACCCCCTCCAGATAAATAAAATCGATATCATATATCGAAAGATCATCCCCATAACGATCAATAAAATAAATCGCCCCACCGCCAATCCCGCGGATCGCAGGGATTGATAATTCCATCGGTCCAACATGGGTTTCCATAGCTTCCGCGCCTAATTCCAAGGCCCGTTCATATGCCATTTTAGCATTTTTTACACGAAACCCCATGCCACATGCCGATGGGCCATGTTCGCGCATGAAATGCCCGGCTGGAGATTGACTTTCGTAATTGGCAATCAAATTAACACCGCCCTGACGCCAAAGATCAACGGCCTTTGAACGGTGCTGTGCTATCTTGGTAAAACCTATAGCCTTAAAGGTTTTTTCCAATTGACCTCGTTCAGGAGCAGAAAATTCGATAAATTCAAAACCATCTAACCCCATAGGGTTATCAAAGATATCAGTCATTTGTATTCCAATTCACGTGACACATTAGTTGTGATAGCAACTATATGATTATTGTTGCAATTGCAACATTTTTCTTACACGAATAAAGTATGAAAACCAATGAAACCCCATTAATCGAATTAGACAACTTTTGGCCCTATCAAGCTGTTGCGCTCGCAGATCAAATTAGCCGCTATACATTAAGTGTTGTTAAGAGCGAGGCCGGACTCAATCTCAGCCAATGGCGTGTACTGGCCGCTGTGGCTGAAAAACCCGGACGAACCGCCAAACATGTTACGGAAATAACGCCTATGGATAAGACGATTGTCAGTCGGGCTTTATCGTCCTTGATCCGATCTGGCCTAATAAAAAAATCACCCGATCCATCCGATAAAAGACGATTATATCTCTATACAACACCAGCAGGGGACGCAGTCTATAAATCAGTGGCTTATGCGTTAAACCATTCCTTCATAGATAGCTTTGCTGAAGGGCCCTCATCAGATAATTTAAATATACTACTTAAAGCGTTTAGAGAAAAGATGACGACCTTACCCCCTATAACCTAACCCTTATTATAGACTTTACTTATCAAAGCAATAAGTTCTGAATGCTTCACTTCAGGCTTGCCAAACAACTTTTCCGGGGGGAATTTCTAAATCAAAGGTAAGCTTAACCCCTAGTAAGTTTTTCTGGTTCGGATTAATCCCAAACTCTGTTGCAACAGGAGAACTATCTAATTGATGAATTGTCATGTCGTATAAGTGAAAATCAGGTAGAGATTTAAACGCAGTCACACGCCCTGTTGCTTCAGTTATCGCTTGATAACAGGCCTTATTACCATTCTCAATATCTCGGAATTGCTTCAAAAACAGCTGAGGAACATGCCCCGTCATTAGCTCGCCCAACATTTTTAAATCAAAGCCAAGACCAGGCATCCAGCCGCCATTTTCCGCTTCCAGATATTTATATAAGGCCTTAACCCCATCATCCATAGATTGAATTGATGCCAGAATTTTACTTTTTTTCTGGCCCGCCGGATCAAGAGTTACCCAAGGGTTACGGGCCTCCATAGTTTCGGCTCCAAACATCTTGGTTGAAAAAAGGTCGACAGAAAATCCATCGCTATTATCCTCACCAGGTAAGCTGATCCATCCACGCTGCTTCCAATATCCAAAAATTTCACGACCTGACGCAATTGCCGTCGGATTATCTAGTCCCAAATACGGCATAATAAAGTTAAAATGTGTAGCCTTCAATTGACCGTTCACGGTTTTCACCCTTACTGCGGGAATCCAGAAAGCCAGTTCTCGTTCTTGGGACCACCCCATATATTCTGCCTCTGAAAAAACGCCTTTTTTAATATCGGCAATTGTCATCATCATATGGGATGTTAGAGGCAGAACATGGACTTCGCCGCCGCTGGGATCTGTAAATATTTCTTTGCAGAATTGTTGCATTTTTCCATGGTCTGCTTCGAGCAAAAATGTCGTCATCACCATATTAGAAAAATGGATAGGCCCCGGAAATGTAGTCATACCCCCATGTTTAACAAATGCGGGTTTAGCACCCTGTTTTTGTATATTAGATGATGGTGCAATTAATTTATCAGCATCAACTCTGAAGATGTTCTTAGGCAAACCTGAAAGCGCTTTGGACGCAAGCATACCAGAAACAGTGGTCGCTTCAAATGACCCTTGATTTTGCCCATTATTAATCCAATCGCCTGCAAGAATTAGATTATCATATCCAGATTCATTCGTTTTAAATCGGAATTGTGATGAACCGGTAACTGTTAGTGTATAACGTTCTGATGGATCAACATTGGGCCGAATATAAAGCGAATCAACTGTATTGGCCTCGCCAGGCCCAAAAGCATGAGGCCAGAACAATTGTGCATCATTGGCCAGAAAGCTCTTAGCATTGGCTTTAACGGTCTCATAGGCTTTTACCGGATAGGTCGTGTCCGTCTTTAAAGGCGGAAATTTCGGGCATGGCAAAGGCCCGCATGCAATTTGTTCAGACACAATACCACGGCTGGCAGGCCATGTTTCTGTTGGCAGAACTTCGGATATATCAGCCCATGTATCCAAACCAATTTTATCATAACCGCCAACAACTGATGCTCCTGTCCAACCCATTTGCGTTTGATTTTTACTCATCCATGTTTGAATACTTTGCGTTGCTGTCGTCTGTATATTATTGACCATAGCCTTCCAATCTGGACGCGCTTCCATCAATTTTTTACAAATAACCGGATGCGCTCCCGGCGGTATAGCCAATACAAGCCAGTCAAAGTCTTTACCCATTTTAAGAGATATCGGTTTTCCTAAATCTTTCCACGTTGTCCAGCGTGACTCTAAATCAGCCCCTGATTTTTTTAATTTATGCCCCTGTTCGATACGATCATAAAGTGGACGATCCGGCCAAACTCGTTGTCCCGACGGTAAAATACGGAGCGGATCATATTCGCCGCCTTTAACTTTTACTTGTTGGCCGATTTTAACCGTATCAATCCAGTTTCCGTCTTTTGCCGGTATAAGTTCATCGACACGCGCAAAAAATTTGAACGTTACCCCTCGCGCTTTTAAAACCTCATACATTGGCTGCATGATGAGATCCCCTGTGGCGGTATTAAATTTCCATAAAATAGAGCCGCGATAACGGGCCGTATTCATAAGCGAAAGAAACATTGTCCCCGCCTCTGTATTACCATCGCCCGTCCAATTACCTTCTGGATAAGCAAAAATTAGATCGTAAAGACTGCGTATCAGAGCCGATTCAACTGCAAATTCATTTGCACCATGATTGCGGAGCCATTGCTTATAATCAATTTGGTTAACCCGGTCCAAATGTGCATCCGCATCATAGAACAACCCATCTTCCAAACCGCCTATAAGTGTTGCAAGACCCAATTCAATCAACACCATCGCACGGCGAAAATCATGATTAACATCCAAATGCGGCGCGGCATGAGACTGCACCCATCCGCGAAAGTCTTTTAGAGATTTCGCTAATCGTTGATGATCTTGGAAAGTATGTTCCGCTGAATCAGTGCCAAGGTCATGCAAGATAGCGCGAATAATTTTAATCAATTCCCGGCCAACATCATAAGCTGCACGTCCGAATAAAGATAAAATCCAACCCAAGGCCCTTTCTAGCCATGTTGATGATTTCCGGCGGAAATGATGATCATGGATATCGAAAATTTGATCAATCATCCATTCAATAAATTGAACAATACGCACCCAAATATCAGGCGGTTCACCTTCGCCTGGAATACCCGGCATAATCGGAGCTGGTACTTGCCATGGTATCCATTCATCGCCAATTTTTTCCATTAAAGCCACATTAGGTTCTTGTGTAAATCCTTTGCGCCAATCATCAAAAGGGGCATTGGCTGCCTCACTATAAAGCTGCTGAACCATATGAAAGGCATTATCATATTGCCCCATAAAGACATGCAAGCCATGTTCTTGAATACGGTTTCCTTCCTCTTCATTCCGACCAGTTGCGCATTTTCCGCCAAGTCTCCACCCGTGTTGATAGATTGTGACATCATACCGCCCCAGCTGATCTGGATTGGTAAGATTATATGCGGTTGTTAATCCCGCTAGCCCGCCGCCTAAAATGGTTACTTTTTGCGTCATGAAACAGCCCCGTTCATTAAAAAAATATTTACACGTGATTCGTAAACACGACCATGACGTGAATTCACGTGCAAGACAAATTTAGTCATACGGGGCAAGTATTATGAAATTACAAACATCGGAAACTCATTCCAATCAATCCAAGGGTCTTTTTTGGTTAATGGTTATTGGAGTATTTTTTATTTTAGTGTTTCATGTATCACCTTTTTGGGGATTATCCTATTTACTCTGGTTTAAAGGCCTCATGATTGGTTTGGCTATTGTTGGCCTTATCAATGCGGCCATACTCCTTGGGTATCGCCATGCCTTTATCTTTCTAGGGCTCGGCGCGCTTATAGGCTTTTCAATGGAATATATGGGGGTGCAAACAGGTAGCATTTTCGGACCCTATAAATATTCAAATTTACTCGGCTTTAAAATAGGCGGCGTTCCCTGGGTTATTCCGCTATGCTGGTTTGCTCTCGTTTATTTCGCGCATGTAATCACAAATCTCATTATCTATGCTCACCCTGTCACTCAATCTAAAACACTATTACACTCTGCTATAATCTCTTTTCTTACAGCAATCGTAGCCACGGGTATGGATATGGCGCTTGACCCAGCTCTGTCTCATCCTGACGTAAATGCATGGATTTGGACAACCGGTGGTCAGTATTTTGGCGTCCCGTTCAAAAACTTTCAAGGCTGGGTAATAACGGCATTTCTCATTGATTTTGGGTATCGTCTTTACAGCCACAAACGTTCCCCTCAACCACTAACGCCGCTTTTTCACAGCTCTGCCAATTACGCAATTCTGGCATGGGCCGGTTTAGGGCTTGGATTTATGGTCATTGGATTTCCTGTAGAAACCCAACTTATTGCTGTTTTTTGTGTTATATTACCGGCCTTTTTAGCGTTGGCAAATTTTCACATAAGACAGACGTAAAAAACCCGAAGCCGTCAAAACACCTTCGGATTATAATATAATGTAGGGATCATTTTGCCTTCAGGGCAAAATGATCCTATTTGCAATAGAACTTAAGCCGCGTTTTCAAATTGATTCATTGTATTGTGTTCGCCGCCAGCTTTTAGCGCACGTTCCCCGCCAGTCATCTCCTTGAAATCATCCCCAAGGTTAGAACCAACTTCGTGCTGATGTTTCACAGCAGAAACACCACCTCGAATTTCTTCGCGTTGGATATTTTTGACATAAGCCAGCATTTTATCTTCACCGAAATACCCCTCCGATAAATCATTCATAACCTTAGCTGTTCCGTGGAATGTAGGCAGCGTAATCAAATTATGGAATACTCCGGCTTCGCGCGCGATATCGGTTTGGAATGCCTGCAAGCGTTTATCAGCCTCAATCCCCAATGGATCATTATCGTATTTAGACGACATAAGCTGTGTTCCATCTGGATAAGACGAGGCGTGAATAAGCTCTTGCGCGATCCAATCTTCGCGAACCTGCTTACGCAAATTCAAAGTCCAATTAAATGACGGTGAATTGTTATATGTCAGCTTAGCATGCGGTGCTTCTTGACGAATACGATTCACCATTGATGCGATTTGCGATACATTCGGCGTAGCGGTTTCAATCCATAAAAGATCAGCACCGCCCTCATTAAGGCTCGCGATACAATCTTCGACAACACGGTCTTCCCCCGTATTAGCTTGGAATTTATACAAACCATTGGGAAGTCGAACAGGCTTGCGTAATTCATCATTGATGAATAGAGCCACATCCCCTTCTGTTAATGGATTTTGATCAGTAACAGCTTCAGTTTCAAGCCATTTGGTATATTCATAGGCTGCATCGCCTACGACTGTGGACACTGGAATTTTTTGCGTCAAGCCGGCTCCAAGACTATCCGTACGCGCAACGATAACACCGTCATCAACACCTAATTCCTCAAAAGCCATGCGACAGGCCCGGAGCTTTTCAATAAAGTCTTCACGCGGAACGGTTACTTTGCCATCCTGATGTCCACATTGTTTTGCATCTGAAACCTGGTTTTCAATTTGCAAGCAGCAAGCTCCTGCTTTGATCATTTCTTTCGCCAACAGATAGGTAGCATGAACATTACCAAAGCCAGCATCAATATCGGCAATAATAGGTCGCACATATGTTTCATGAGCGTCAATTTTAGCAATGATTGCATCTTTTTCAGCTTGGCTGCCCGCAGCTTTTAATTCAGCAAAAAGATCATTGAGTTCCACCTCATCCGCTTGACGTAAACTGGTATAAATTTCATTGATTAGATCAACGACTGCTGTTTTTTCATGCATACTTTGGTCAGGCAAATGGCCAAAACGATTACGAAGTCCCGCGACCATCCAGCCAGAAAGATAGACATAGGCACCATCCAAAGTACCTTTCTGTCGTTTAATCGCACGCATCATTTGCATCGCATGGAAGCCTGACCAACACCCAAGAGATTGGGTGAACTGGCTACTGTCATTGTCATAGCGTGTCATATCAGCCCGCATGACAGTCGCCATTTCTTTGGCAATATCCAGATGAGTTTCAAAAGTATTTTGCGTTTTAAGTTGTGCAAGATCCTCAAGATTTATGCCAGCCGGCGCCCCCTTTGAATACCGGGTTTGCAATTGGGCGAGCGTTTGTGAATAGGTCATTTATGTCTCCAAAATATTGTAAGCTGGGATTGTTAAAAACTCGGGCAGGTCTTCCGCCGTGGCCGTGGCCGTAAAAATTTCAGCCGCTTCAGGGAACCGCTGCTCTGCATAAGCAGTTTCCCCAAGCTCTGTTTGTAATTTTGCAATTTCTTCACCAAAGAGGCGCTGATAAAGACGCGTTGTTAACGTCTCTTTATATCCACCCTCCATCTCAACACTGGCTCCATGACGTAACCATTGCCAAATTTGCGCGCGCGAAATTTCAGCCGTCGCCGCATCTTCCATAAGATTATGAATAGGCACCGCACCGCGTCCGCAAAGCCACGCCGCAATATAACGAATACCAACCTCTATATTGGTACGAACACCCGCTTCGGTAATCGTTCCACTATGCGGCGATATCATCGCTTCATCTGTAATCCGCGGAGTTTGGCGTTTTTTATGAATCTGGTGTTTAGATGGCATTTCCGCATCAAACACATCCATAGCCACGCTAACTAAATCAGGATGAGCCACCCATGTACCATCATGCCCCAACTGGGCTTCTCGCAATTTATCATTCCGGACTTTATCAAAAGCCGCCGCATTCGCAGCTACGTCATTTTTAACAGGAATTTGCGCTGCCATACCGCCCATGGCATGGGCACGACGTTTATGGCACACTTCAACAAGACGCGCAGCATAAGCAGATAAGAACCCCCGGTCCATGCCAACTTGTGCACGATCAGGCAGTACAAAGTCTTTGTGGTTCCGTAACGTCTTAATATAGCTAAAAATATAATCCCAACGACCACAGTTCAGGCCGGTAATATGATTACGCAATACATATAGAATTTCTTCCATTTGAAACGCGGCGGGTAATGTCTCGATCAATACAGTTGATTTTATCGTCCCGTTTGGAATGTCGAGGACAGCTTGCGAGAAATTAAACACATCATTCCATAAACGAGCTTCCTGATAGCTTTCTATTTTTGGGAGATAGTAAAATGGTCCACGACCATCATCGGCCAAAAGTTTACCATTATGGAAAATATGCAATCCAAAATCAACCAAGCTAGCACTCATCGGTTTGCCATCGACGGTTATGTTTTTCTCTTCTAAATGCCACCCCCGCGGGCGTACCAACATCGTCGCAATGTCTTCGTTAAGCGTATATGACTTTTTTTCTGTCGTCAGGGATAAAGCCCCACGCGCATAATCAAACATATTGATTTGCCCTTCGATCATATTCGCAAATGTCGGGCTGCTGGCATCTTCAAAATCTGCCATAAACATTTTTGCGCCGCTATTGAGCGCATTAATCATCATTTTACGATCAACAGGTCCCGTAATCTCAACACGGCGGTCTTGAAGCGCGGGCGGGCAAGGGGCGACATCCCAAACCGAATTGCGTGTATGCGCGGTCTCAATCGGCTGTGTTGGCAATTCACCATCGTCAAACCGGTCTTGCTGTAAACGGCGATTATCCAACAATATCCGGCGCTGCGGCCCAAACCGACGTTCTAAATCTGCCAGAAAAAGCAGAGCATCCGGCGTTAAGACATCATCAAACCGCAACGAAGTTTTACCAATAACTTTCGCCAAAACACGGTGCCGTGGTATCGGTGAAATGTTTGAATCTGCTGGCGCATTCATATCAGCCTCCATAATTAATATTGAAGACACGATATTTACAAATCATATTAAATGTCTATAAGCAATTGTAAATTAAAGGTATTTTTGTAATAAAAGTAAAACAACATAAATTAAATTTGTAAATATTGTAAACATGACCGCAAAAGACGAAAAATTACTCATAGGACCTCGCTTACGCCGATTTCGTCAAACCTTAGGCTTAACCCAAGCCCGTATGGCAGAAGATCTCGGCATTTCAACATCTTACCTTAACTTAATGGAACGCAACCAACGGGCTCTCTCCGCTAAAGTTTTGCTCAAAATGGCTGAAATTTATGATTTTGACATTGCTGGATTTACAGGAGCCGGAGATGCCCATCTTGTTGCTGAAATTTTTGAAGCCATGCGCGATCCTATATTTAAAGGAGATACGATTTCAAAAAATGAAGCGGAAGATTTGGTAAGTGTCAGCCCGTCTGCCGCCAAAGCCTTTTTAAAACTATATAGCAAACACCGCGACCTTGCGCGGCGAAATGCTGACATGGCCCAAAATATTGCTGTAGACCGAGACAAGGTTGAACTCCTTGAACAATCGGCCGAAGCCGTTGAGACAGTACGCCGTTTCATTCATAAACAAAAAAACTTTTTCCCAAAACTCGATGCAGCCGCCGAAAATTTATCAACTGAGCTTGGTTTGACAAAACGCGAACCTCACGCGGCCTTAACAGAACGATTAAAAAACAAGCATGAACTCTCTGTCCGGGTTGTCCCTGTAGATATTATGCCGCAAATGCTCCGTTATTTTGACCGTCATTCAAAACGTCTCAACCTCTCGGAACTACTCCGACAATCCGGGCGAAGGTTTCAACTGGCCTTTCAAATTGGTATGTTGGAACATCGCCCACTGATAGATAATATAGTCCGATCCGCTGAATTACCGGGACGCGAAGCCGAAGGTCTCATGCGCACCTCATTGGCAAATTATTTTGCCGCAGCTACGCTTATGCCTTATGGGCGATTTTTAAAAGAGGCAGAAAACACGAAATATGATATTGATCTTTTAAGTCACCGTTTCGGGACGAGTTTTGAGCAAACGGCGCACCGTTTGACAACCCTGCAAAAACCTGATGCACGCGGCATTCCTTTTTTCTTTGTTCGAATCGATGTTGCCGGAAATGTATCCAAACGATTCAGCGCAGGCCGTTTCCATTTCTCGCAATTCGGTGGCGCCTGTCCTCTATGGAATATACATGAAACATTTCAAACCCCCGGGAAAACCGTCACCCAAATGATACAAATGCCGGATGAGACAACCTATTTCTCAATTGCAAAAATGGTCTATCGTTCAGACGGAACCTATAACGCCCCTTCACAAAAGCTTGCCATTGGCCTCGGCTGCGATATCGCTTATGCTCCGCGGCTCATCTATGCGCAGCAATATAATTTGGAAACACCACAGCCCACTCCAATTGGGGTAAATTGTTATTTATGTGAGCGGCAGCATTGTAACCAGCGCGCTCATGCTCCGCTTAATAAAATGTTAAGTTTTGATGAACGCGCCCGCGGTATGTCACTCTATACATTTCGAGAAGATTAAAACCAAGACTATAGACCCAAGCTTTTTATCATCATGGTTCAAACAGTATCACTATGCAATCGCCTGATACTCAGCCAGAGCTTTAACAATTTCCATTGTCTGGACATCAATCATCCCGTCAATTTGATCTGGACGGTAACGGCGCTGCAGCGCTTGAATGATGTGTTGTGTTTTTCCATCAAAAACACCGGTGATACGGGCGCTATATCCTATATGGGCTAATCCGCGTTGTATAATCGAAATCCCCCTATCCCGAGCCCCGGGTTCAAATAATATACGGCGATCATGAGTGATGTTTTGGGGCCAATATCCAAGCCCTGCAGCCGCTAATTTCACCCATGGAAAATGCTCTCCCGGATCTTTTTTCCTGTCGGGTGCAATGTCGCTATGACCTAAAAGTGTCAACGGTCCATATTGCGCTATAATAGAGTGTGATAGTGCTATAACAATGTCAATTTGAACCTCTGGAAACAATGGTAAAGCGCCCTGCGCATCAGGGTAATCATGGCCACCATTAACAATTTCGATTCCAATAGATGCCGAGTTAATATCGCGTTCCCCTTGCCATTCTGATACACCGGCATGCCATGCGCGCTTATGTTCATCAACTAATTGGGTAACATTGCCATCTTCACCAACCATATAATGCGCGCTAACTTTAGCCTCTGGGTCACATAAACGTTCTAATGCGGCCGCGCCGCTTTCCATACCTGTGTAATGTAAAACTAAAAGTGAGACCGGCAGTGTGCGATTATCAAAATTAGGCGAAGGCGTTTTAATAATATTCAAAGGGGGTATTTCTCTTCCATAATAGACAAACCTTTTATCAAAACCTCTTTCAATACGGCTTCGTCAACATCTGACAACCGTTTGATATAAAGACATGATTTTCCTATTTTATGCTTACCAAGCCGAGATAATTCATCGCTGAAATCTTGATATCCCGGCATGATATATATTGTGATATTTTGTGCCCGAGAGCTAAATCCTATTCGCAAGGAGTCGCCTTCGCGACCACTCTCATATTTATAATGATAATCGCCAAACCCAACAATACCATTCGCGAGTTTCGTCCCCCAAATCTTCGGTGTCCAGCCCGTTAACTCACTCATTATATCAAGTATTTTCTGACAATCTGCCCGCCGGTCATCCTTTTCGATTTGCGCCATATAGTCAGCAACTTTAAGGTTTGTAGGCACCGTTTTATTCGTAGTCTTTGCCATTCCTAATCCTCCTGAACAGGTGCGACCGTACCACGTTTAGCGATTATATAAACGCAAGGCAAAATTAACGCCGCCCCAACATAATATCGTAAAAATATCGTTTCATCCAGAAAGATTACGCCCAGCACACAGGCAAAAACCGGAACCATCAATGTTAAGGGAACGACTACCGAAACATCGTATTTTTTGATCAAATTGAAATATTGGCCGTGAGCTATTAATGTCACAGCAATGGCTGCATATCCAGCTGCAATCAATAGCGGCCATTTACTATTTGACCAGACTTCAGCATGACCCGTTTCAAAAAATACCGTTGCAGATCCCATGGACACAAAAACCATAGCGGCCATCCAAACCACATATTGCCGCCAATCAACATCCCCGACAGCTTTCATGATAATGGACCCGATAGCGATAGCGAGATAAGCTAAAATGATATAAACAAGCCCAATATCCAACCCTAATGCGCCGGGTTCATAAATCATAACCATGACACCAATGAACGCACCAATAATCCCGCTTCCCCTTATCCAACCAACTTTCTCTTTCAAAAATATCATCGACAAAATAGTCGCAAAGGGAATAAGCATTTGCGATACAATCGAACTGCCCGACGCTGATGCCGTTTGTAATCCGGTATATAAAAACGCCAAATGGATTGGCCCGACACAGGCACACACAACCATCAACCGTTTCCAGTGTGTCGGCGGTTGGCGCAAAAGAAAAGGAAACATACATATAAGAACGATTGCACTACGTATAAAGGCAAGCATAAAGGGCGGCACCGGATTATTACCAAGCGCCCATGCAGAAACGACGAAATTCCCCGCCCAAGCAAGACAACAGACCATGACAAGACAAAAATCAATCAGTTTCATAGCGCCGGTTTAACTGGCAACTCATAATTAGCAAGTCTGTTTTATCTCGCCGACAACCGAATAGGAGCCTGTGCGCCGCGTAAAATAAGCTCAACAACGACTGTATCAGTATCTTTCCAGATAGGGGAAACAGTCGGCTCAAGCGATGCTAATTTATCTATATTTTCGTTATGATAAGTTTCGCGCAAATCACAAATTGTGTCCGCTGTATAGGCTGACGTAAATAAAGAATATAAATTATCACGGGTATATCCGATCCGGATAGCCAGTTTGGATATTTCTTCAAACATTACCTTATTAAAATTTGCATTAACTTCAACTTCCGTTTGACCGGAGAACTCCCGCATATAGCTACCTAGAACCAATTGATGGATTGGTTAGAAATTTTTGAGGTGATGAGATGGTATTTTAGAGCGAACATATTTTGCCATACATCCACATCCA